>JAKOVW010000012.1 GCA_029781865.1 Bacteroidota bacterium | reverse complement strand
TGGACTGCAAGTATTCCAACAAGGTCAATTGGCGGTTCTTCAAAAGATTGCTGATATTGTAACAGCCAAAAAGAAGCTTGAAGAACAGGAAAAGGAACTGAAAGACAAGCTGAAAGAAGCCATGGAAAAATGCAACATTAAGAAGTTTGAAAGTGACATCCTGGACATTACTTATGTTGCTGAAAGCACTAAAACCAGCATTGATAGTGCAAAGCTTAAAAAGAAATATCCTGAAATTGCTGCTGAATGTTCCAAGACTTCTAAAACATCAGCTTATGTAAAGGTGACGGTAAAGTAATGGCATCAGAAAAGAAGTTTGAAAACAAAGTTAAATCATGGCTTCGTCAATTGCAGAAGGAAGGGCAACCCATTAAGTTTATTAAGATTTGGGGAGGTGGTTATCAGAAGGCTGGTATTCCTGATTTGATATGCTGCATAAATGGTATTTATTTTGAAGTTGAATTAAAGTCATCCACTGGCAGACCAACAGAACTTCAAAAGCATAACATCAAATTGACCAATGCAGCAAATGGAATTGGGATAATCCTTTACCCTGAAGGATTTGAACAATTCAAGACCATAGTGAAAGGGGTGACTAGATGCAATTCTCACATTCAAGACTTGACTGCTTTGAAAGCTGCAAATTCAAATACAAAATGCGTTATATTGACAAAATAGAAGCTTTACCATCAACGGATGCAAATAATGCTTTAATTATTGGAATAGCAATGCACACTGGAATTGAAAAAGGTGTTGAAGAAGCAATTAAGACTTATTACAACAGCTTTCCAATTATAACTGATGAACATATAAATGAAGCTATTAAGTTGGAATGTTTGATTCCTAAAGTGAAAGAAATCCTTCCTGAAGGTGAATATGAGCTTCAAATAATGAATTCTGACTTCGTTGGTTTTATTGATTTAACATCCAAGAATGATGATGGCAGCTATGATATTTATGACTTCAAATATTCTAATAATATCAAAGGTTATATGGATTCAGGACAGCTTCATTTATACAAATACTTCTATGAAAAGCAGTTCAAGAAAAAAATCCGTAACCTGAACTTCGTGTTCATTCCCAAAGTGAACATCAAGCAAAAGAAAACGGAAAATATTATAAGTTTCAGGAAGCGGATTTTAGAAGAACTGGAAGCTTCAGAAATCAAAGTGGTTCAGGTGCAATTTGACATTGAAAAAGTTATTGAATTTTACCAGGGAATTAAAAGAGTGTTGGAAACAAAAGAGTTTCCCAAGGAACCAAGTTACTTATGTAACTGGTGTGAATACCAAGA
>JAKOVW010000042.1 GCA_029781865.1 Bacteroidota bacterium | reverse complement strand
TCTTTTGTTTCCAACACTCTTTTAATTCCCTGGTAAAATTCAATAACTTTTTCAATGTCAAATTGCACCTGAACCACTTTGATTTCTGAAGCTTCCAGTTCTTCTAAAATCCGCTTCCTGAAACTTATAATATTTTCCGTTTTCTTTTGCTTGATGTTCACCTTGGGGATGAACACGAAGTTCAGGTTACGAATTTTTTTATTGAACTGCTTTTCATAGTAGTATTTGTATAAATGAAGCTGTCTTGAATCCATGTAGCTATTAACATTGTTGGAATACTTGAAGTCATAAATATCATAGCTACCATCTTCATTCCTGGATGTTAAATCTATGAAGCCAATAAAATCTGAATTTATTATTTGAAGTTCAAACTTACCTTCAGGAAGAATTTCTTGCACTTTGGGGATTAGATATTCCAGCTTTATGGCTTCATTTACATGGTCATCAGTTATAATTGGAAAGCTGTTGTAATAAGTCTTAATTGCTTCTTCAATACCTTTTTCAATTCCAATGTGCATTGCTGTTCCAATTATTAAGGCATTATTTGCATCCGTTGATGGTAAAGCTTCTATTTTGTCAATATAACGCATTTTGTATTTGAATTTGCAGCTTTCAAAGCAGTCAAGTTTTGAATGTGAGAATTGCATCCGGTCACCCCTTTCACTATGGTCTTGAATTGTTCAAATCCTTCAGGGTAAAGGATTATCCCAATTCCATTTGCTGCATTGGTCAATTTGATGTTATGCTTTTGAAGTTCTGTTGGTTTGCCAGTGGATGACTTCAATTCAACTTCAAAATAAATACCATTTATGCAGCATATCAAATCAGGAATACCAGCCTTTTGATAACCACCTCCCCAAATCTTAATAAACTTAATGGGTTGCCCTTCCTTCTGCAATTGACGAAGCCATGATTTAACTTTGTTTTCAAACTTCTTTTCTGATGCCATTACTTTACCGTCACCTTTACATAAGCTGATGTTTTAGAAGTCTTGGAACATTCAGCAGCAATTTCAGGATATTTCTTTTTAAGCTTTGCACTGTCAATGCTGGTTTTAGTGCTTTCAGCAACATAAGTAATGTTCAGAATGTCACTTTCAAACTTCTTGATGTTGCATTTTTCCATGGCTTCTTTTAACTTTTCTTTCAGTTCCTTTTCCTGTTCTTCAAGCTTCTTTTTGGCTGTTACAATATCAGCAATCTTTTGAAGAACCGCCAATTGACCTTGTTGGAATACTTGCAGTCCAGTTTCTTCAGAAACTTCATCCATAATGGAATCACCACACTTGGATGGGTTCAGCCCACAAACTTCTTCACAAGTTTCTTTTAAGTCACATTCAAAGCAGCAACCTTCAAACTTGTCCAATGGGCATGAATTTTTACATTTAATCATCTTGAATTTCTCCTTTCAAATATACTGTTCTATGCTGAAGCCCAAATTCCAGGGCATCATCATGACTTAAAAAGTAAATATCAACAATTTTGTCATCATACTTTTCAGCAACCCAGCTTACAGGTCTATCCTCAACAACATATTCATCTAAACCTTCAATGTATAAGATAGTTCCGAAGGGTAACCCTGGGGCTGCTACTGAATAACCTTCCTGAAGTTCAATCCCAGCAGCACCATAAACAATTCCATTTGGTCTATTTTTTGCCCATATCCCACAACAGGTTTCACAAGGACAATAAGCTGTAATGGTATATTCACCTAATTCTGTCATTGCTGGTTCTTCAACAATTAAATCTTCAATTGGTGATTCTGTTGGAATTGGGCTTATACTTGGTTCAGTTTCTTGAACTTTTGGGGTATAAAAAATAGCATCCACTTCCGTTGCTTCAGCATCCTTATCTTTTGTGATTAGAATTGTTATGACTGCTGTAATTACTGATGTAATGATTAGGCTAATAATCCAGGTTGTCAAAAGTCTTTTATAATTTACTCTCATAGGCTTTGAATAACTCATCTGTATAATCCTTTCTCATTTTTAAGGTTGACAGAATATCTTCTTCCACGCTGTCAATACACATCATGTAATAATAAAAGCATCTGTTGTTTTGACCTATCCTGTGAATTCGTTTTTTACTTTGTTCAAACAGTTCTGATGACTGTGGAAGTGTAAAATAAATTGCTTTATTTGCTTTTTGTAAATTTAAACCCATAGCACCAGCCTGATATTGGACAAAGATTATTGAATTTTCATGTTCTTCATAAGCTGTTAAATCCTTGATGGAACCATTTATTATGGAAATAGGCTTGTCCTGAACTAGGGCAGTTAAATATACCAATTCTTCATTGAAGTTATAAAATACAACCAGTCTATCTTCAGTTGAATCAATTAAATCCTTAAAAGCTTCCAGCTTATATTTGTTGTAATGACCACAAAGCATCCTTGCATATAATCTTTTAGTCAGGGCAGTATCACCAATCATTTCTTTATCTTGAATTGTAATAATTCTACTTCTCATGAATTTCCTGTATTCTTTAGTTGTCGGAACCATGATTTTATTTTCAATTTGTTCAGGAAGGTCAACTACTTCTTCTGACTTCATGAATATTGCCCCATGCTGCGCAAGCTTCATTTTTAATCTGTCAACATTCTTATAACCAACTACTTCCTTTCTGAAGAAACCGCCATCTTCTTCAACCCATTTAGTTTCAATGTAGTGCTTCCAATATAGGTCTTTACTTATGTTCCAACCTAACAAGCGAAGCTGTGACCAAAGATTTTCATACTTACCCGCTGTTGGTGTTCCAGATAGCAAAATTACATTTTTAGGTTGCATTTTTAGAATAAACTTTGACCTTTTAGCAGTTTCATTTTGTATCATTGAACTTTCATCCAACATCAGGGTGTAATTTTTTAATTGAAGGAAGAACTTTCTTCTGAATATCAGGTCATAATTTACAACCAGGATACACTTTCCAATCTGATTTTGATTTTCAAGAAAATATTGTGATGATTTTTTCACTGTCATGTCAATGACTTCATACTGTGGATAATACTTTTTAAAGTGTTCAATCCAGGTTGAAATTAATGACTTTTGACATACCAAGATATTCAGGTCAGTTCCAAGTTCTTTCATCTTTTCCGAACCAACAAAAGTTTTACCAAGCCCCATGTCAAGATAATATGCAACTCTGTTAAAATCTTTGGTGCTATCCAAT
>JAKOVW010000074.1 GCA_029781865.1 Bacteroidota bacterium | reverse complement strand
TGTTCCTTCAATTTCTTCTGGATAACTACTTGAAATACCTTTTATATTAGTAATATTTATCATTTATTTATCCCCCTTTATAAAATAAGCCTATTTAACATTGTGTCAATAATATGATATTATGATTAGTCTATTTATTCATTTTATCACATCTATTCCATCTCCTCAACCCCTACAAAAATAAACGTTATCTAACCTGTCAACTCAACCCTATTATTTTCATGGCAGTTGATATGTTTCCCCAATCAATAAAAATAAGGGTTTTCTGACATTATTTCTTCCGGCAAAGTAACCGTGAGAAAAACCTAATGTCTGGAAACCCTTTATTTATCAGTGTTTTGAATACCCCTACTTCTCAACCCTTGACATCAATGTCACGCACTCAACGTGGCTCGAGTTGATGGAATTGATGTCTGTTGGCGATTTTATAAACCATCTGTACGTGGGAACATGTCAATGGGTTTTTGGCCGTTTTTTCAGAAACCACCGTTCGCGGGAACATATCCACAAAACTGGAATTTGTCAGTTGTTATCGTGTTATTGTTAAGCAATAGAACGATGGCCTTTCTGGATACATTTTATCGGGAGTATTCCAGATTACAGCATTATCAATCTCTTTGATATGCTCTGTGGTCAGTTCGTCAATGGAGATTGCTTTTCTGTGAATGAAAGGTCTGTCCTCAAATTCATAATAGTCCATCAACCAGACATGCCAGAATTCAATAACATCTGATTTTTGTAGAGCAGTTTTTATGTACTCAATGAATTGTTTTGCTCTGCCATCAGTATAGTCCCATTCAAGATAAACACCATATTTTTTATCGGTATAGTCCGCGACATTCAAAAAGGGAATTAGAAAATAGTTATCATCAGCACCGCCATCGTATATTGTGCCGTTGTCAACATTAATCTCAATGGGATAATCCTGTGATGATGCAAATTCTGTCAAAGGAAAATCG
This sequence comes from Bacteroidota bacterium, assembly GCA_029781865.1. Lineage (GTDB taxonomy): Bacteria > Bacteroidota > Bacteroidia > Chitinophagales > Saprospiraceae > Vicinibacter. The sequence goes on along the minus strand of JAKOVW010000074.1, from coordinate 488 downwards.
GATGCGATAAATCTGCAAACACTCATACAATCACCCTCTTTCACAAATTCAAATTGCCTTATCGTTACCATTCTCCGATGCTAAAATAATCGTCGGAGTATTTACTCATTACCTGTTCAAAAAACAATATGTCCTTGTCAGAGTAAATTGTTATATACATCTCTGTTCCGTAGTGAGCACTGCAAATATCACAAAGTTCATTTTTTACATTTATGGTAAAATACTTTGTCATTTTATTATAGATATCTTTATCTGATGGATTATCCGTCATTAGTTCCAATAGCAATTTATCCGTAAGCACGCCTTTTATAGATATTTCGTTACCTTCATCTGTTGCTGTGCCGTATTGTTGTGCTTGCAAAATTTCTTCAGTTTCCTCTTTCCAACACCGTATTTCAAAGTTGTCGCCGACTTTGAAAAAATGCTTGATAATTGATTTCCACCAGTCCGATGAAACGGAGTGGTCTATCATTTGAATTCCAAATCTT
>JAKOVW010000086.1 GCA_029781865.1 Bacteroidota bacterium | reverse complement strand
ATTAGTATCTGGCAGCATGGACCATTTTTCTTTTATTCCCCTTAATATTTGAGCATGTTTAGCTGAATCAGTTTGCGCATTAGAAATTTGGCTTATAACTAATAGAGTTACTGTTAGTTTATTTATAAACAAGTTTGTTAAAGTAATTATTCTTTTATTTTGCATAATCAGTACTAATGAAATCGCCTATAACGGTCTTGGTATACACGCAGTCCCGCCAAACGGAGGAAGCCAAAGATAAGAAAATAGGTTTTACATTAAAAGCTAAAAGTGAAACATTAATTTTTCTTGCGGGACTGAGTGTATACCATGTTAGTGGCTGTTTTTATTCATTTATCCATTTTCTTTTTGTCCTTGAATAACCTAAAATGTTTTGGTTGTTTCCAAAACTTTTAATAATCAAAGTATCTTGAGTCAAAGTTATTATTTTTTCCTTGTATGTTATTCTTAATTTATTATCGTGCAAAATAAGCGTGTCGTTTGACAACGAATAATTTAAGGTAAAAACGCTGTCAATATGATTGTCAACAAAAACAGTTGTGTCAGCAAAGGACAAAGTGTGATACATAGTCCACTTGTTAAGATACCAATTTCCTTTAATGTCGTCTTTAGTAATTTGTCGTATCATTCTATTGTCAATGCTGTCAAGTTGAGTTTGAAATTTTGTCCACCAACCAACTCCGTATTTTCTTTCCAAGTGTTCAATGATTGTCTTGTTGTAATATTTTGCCCTATTAATTATGTCTGTCTTTACGTTGCAACCAATCAGATAAAAGTTAAAGCCAGATGAGTTTGCTAATTTTTGTTTTTGCTCAAAATTCATTGGCATTTCTCCAATTACAGTTATTTGAATTTTGTTGTTTTTAATGTCTTGTTTCGCTCTCCAAAAGTTGAATGGTGTAAAAATTCCAAACGTTGAACGAAATCCAAAATAAAGTCCGCCTATTATTAGTATTGTCAAAAGTCCGTATGTAATTTTTTGTTTCAACTTTCTTGTCTCTATCGTTAATTGGGTGTCCTCCTAAAATAGCCACTAACTAGCTTATACATGCTAGAAAGGTTCCCTAAATATACCAATTTGGAATGTTTTCGGAAGTTTTATTGAATCTATTTAATATAGTGCCATTCTAAATTATTACAGATAATAGCGGTATATTATATAAGGTATTCTCTCTTGTAATTTGAGCTTGAAAGATCCAGGATCCCTCTGAAATAGAGCTTATCTATCCGAGTGGCATTAAGTAGGATGGTGATTATAGCTACTTCATTAAACAAGATCAGAATTTTGGGCTAGAACAGACAATAATAAATCAGATGAATTAAATGCTGGTAAAGCAATGGATGAAGCAGAACAAAGAGCAATATGAGTAGATTATATTTAGACCTTAAAAAGAATAAAATCTCAAAAAAATACACCTATATTTAAAGATCTCATTAATGTTAGGCAATGGAATTGTTAGCGAAATTGTTAGTAAAAATAAAAAAGGAGCTACGATTTTATTATCATAACTCCTTGATTATCAATGTGGGAGTTACTGGGTTCGAACCAGTGACCCCCTGCTTGTAAGGCGTAAGAAATACCTTAATCATCCTTTATCAAATTTAATAAAAATTATTTAATATTCTCATATACAAACATTTAAGTGGTGGTGGTGTTTTTATGTTTGATCACCTTTTGCTAATTTTGGTCAATTTTAATTGCAAAATGTTTGCAAATTTTGTAAAACGTATAAATAAAGATAACATGAGAAGTATTGTAATTTTTGACACTTATTTAGACACCCGGCGCCCAAACAAAAATGGCCTGTATCCGGTCAAGCTTAGGGTTACATTCCAGCGAAAAACCCAATATTATAAAACCAATGTTTTCCTGGATGAATATGATTATGAAAAAGTGATTGGGAAGAATCCTAAGGGAAAGTATCAGGATATCCGCTTCACACTTGATGCCATTTTGGAAAAAGCAAAATCGGTACAAAAGGAATTAGGTGCATTTAGCCTATCAGAATTTGAAAACAGATTTTATAAAAGCACGCCCGGCAAACAAGATATCTACTCCGTTTATAATGAGATAATAGAAGATTTCAATACGAAGAATAGCTTTGGCACTGCTGAGATATATCAAAACTCCCTGCGATGGATAAAAGAGTTCTATGGAAAAGGCAAAAGCATTTTACCCTTCGAGTCTATAAAGGAACAGGATCTTGAACGATTCGTAAACCATTACAAAGGATTGGGCAGATCGATCACTACTATAAGCATGTATCTCAGGTGTCTTCATCGGGTGTATAATTTGGCTATTCAAAAAGAAGTTTGTCTCCCTGAGAATAATCCGTTCAAGTCCAAGTTTAAAATTCCCAAAGTTCGCAATATTAAAAAAGCAATTACTGGAACCGAAATTCAGAAGATAATAGACTACGAAGCACCACCAGGTTCGCAGTTAGAAAAGGCAAAAGACTTTTGGCTATTGTCCTTTTTCTGCTTCGGAATCAACTTTGGTGATATGCTACGCATTAAAAATGGTGATATCAAAAAAGATACATTAACGTTCATACGTCGTAAAACAGAAAAAGCCGGTAGTAATACAGTCAAACCAATAATTGTTAGTCTGACACCTAAAAGCCATGAAATAATTAAGAAGTATCGACAATCCGGCGGAACCAAAGATGATTACCTGTTTGGATATCTACAGGGTAACTATACAGAGAAGCAAATCAGGACGAGGATTAAAAGCTTTATCAGAATGGTTAACCGACATATTAAAATGATTGCTGAAGAACTTGGTATTGATCCCGGTATCAGTACTTATACATGCAGGCACTCTGCGGCCACGTTGGCATATAACAAGGCTGTACCTATGTCTTTTATTTCGGAAAGCCTTGGGCATTCCAATTTACTCACCACGACTTTGTATACTAAGTCACTCCCAGTTGAGGAGATCAGTCGTCTTACAGGTCAGGTATTCGAGGATTTTCACAAATGAAAATTCACTTAAATATAATACGAAAATTTACATATATAATTGAAATACAATGTATTAAAAATATAATATAAAAATATATGTTTTAGGGTCTGCATTAAAAATTATCTTTACACTTGAAATACGGCTCTTTAGATGAGCCAACATGTAATTACAAATCTCCATAGCGCGAGATTAAGTGGCAACACCCAGCCACTGATTTAAAATCCAAAATCAATGAAAAAAAAACAGTTCGAATGGACATGACGTAGTCATGCCCCAGATGGCGTAATTTATATAATAAAAAAATGAAGAAAAATTGAAATGAAGAAAAGATTACTAACAGTCAAAGAAGCAGCCGCAATGCTTAGCATAAGTACCCCTACCTTATACCGGTATATCTCTGCCAGAGCAATACCTTATCTAAAACTTGGAACCGGAGCAATCAGATTTGATCCGGATGATTTGGAAAACTGGATAAGCCAGCAAAGGGTAGACACTGCTGCAGATATTAAACAACAAGCATTACATGAAATTGAAACACTAAATAAATTTATATGATAGAATTTGAAAAAATCAAGGAACTAGTGGATGAACTCGAACCGTTCACCTTTCAATTTGACATAGAGGAAAACATAAGTTTTCTTCCTGCCCAATTATCATACGAACAATACTCTGAATTGGTTAATCGAAAGCTCAGCCGGGTGAGAGAACTAATGTTGGATATTCTTAAGGTTGTAGATCCAAAAACCAAACTTCAATTCTTGCAGGATATCCATGACAAGATTGTGGGCTTTAATCCAATTGTAATCAACCTTTCTTCTTATCCGTATATCATAGTTCCGGATCACAAAAATGACGGGACTGATGACATGTATGATAGACCAGAACCTGCATCACATTCAAAATTGGATAAAGCATATGATGTTTATTTACAAATCCAACCGCTCTTACTCAATTTTTTTAATTCTGCATTAATGATGGGCGGATTTCAAATGAATTCAGGAAAAGTAGTAGGACCATTTGATGCAACTACCTTGACTAAACTTCAAATCAATACTAAGTTTAACGTTGACCAATTTGCTTATTTCTTATTCCTCTTAAAAGAATCACTAATTTTTGATGCAAGACATAAATCGGAGGTTGCAGAAATGGCTTCCAATAACTTTATTACTGATCAACAAAAACATTATTCAAAGGATTCGATTGCAAATAGAATGATTCCGAATCCTTCTCAGGCTGATAAGGATGTCGTAAAAAATGAGCTCAAAAAAATGATAAATAAAATAAAATGATGAAATTTTTAAACTCAGTAAAGTGCCATAAATCAATGATTTGCGATTGGGTTGGCAACCCTCCGATTTGTAGATCGCATTGTCATGAACGTACATTTACAACCGGAAGGCAATATTGCCAAAATATTTTAAATTGATTAAATATGTTTATTCAAAGAAAAATGGATGATAAAATGTTATCCGGTTTTTTAAAATTTATTTACAAAAGCAAATTGAATCGACAACCAATTGAGGAAATCACCCATTTCGTGAATGAGTACTGTCACAATAATAATTTCAATTTGGATGAGCCAATGAAATTGATTGATGATGTTTACAATAACAACTTGATGCCTCCTCCAAGAGCAAAACGTAAACGCAAAAAGAAAATGATTGTGAATGTTTTGGATTTTGATGGAACAAATGTTACCAGTACGCCAATGGTAATTTATATATAAAATAAAAAAGTAAGTTACAATCCGGGGTGAGCGGACAAATGCATCATCCAAATGGAATTCATTGTCCACCCCCGGGTTTTTTAATAATTAATTAAAATAATTATGTCAACTTTAGGACAATCAAATTTACAAACATCGCATATCCAATGGACCGATTACACCTGGAATCCATGGTTAGGATGTGTTAGGATGTCAGCGGGCTGTGATTTTTGCTACATGCACCGTATGATGCAGGGACAAAATTCTTCAGTAGTGACTAAGAACACTGGTGGCTTCAACAAACCATTTGGCATACAAGGAAGCCAAAAGATTTTTACTTGTAGTATGTCAGACTTTTTTATCGACCAGGCAGATGCCTGGAGGCTTGATGCGTGGAAAATCATCAAGAGCACTCCACAACACACTTACCTAATTTTAACCAAAAGGGTTGGTAGGATTAAGAATCATCTTCCACCGGATTGGGGAATTCATGGATATCCAAATGTGATCTTAGGTACTTCGATAGAAGATCAAAGTGTGATTAACCGGATGGTTACTCTTTCAAAGCTCAAGACTGTTGATAGTAAATTCAAACTGTTCTTAAGTATTGAACCACTGTTGGGCCCTGTTGATCTAATCGCGAATAAAACACTTGAAGATGCATTCAAGTTAATGGATTGGGTTATTGTAGGTGGGGAATCTGGAGATGCGCCAATAGGAACTCCTGGTTATACATTCTATTATCGGCCATGCGATCTTGCATGGATTGATAAGATAATTGCGGATTGCAAACTACAAAACATTCCATTTTTCTTAAAGCAAGTAGGAAATCATTTGGCTAATAAATATCAACTCAAGGATAAAAAGGGAGGAGATATTTCCGAGTGGGACCCTAGGTATCAAATCAGAATGTGGCCATAAAATTGAAGTATAACTGCATTAATAAATAATATGTAACCGGGGATGGAGTACATGCATCATCCTAGAGGAATCCAGAAGCTCTGCCCCGGTTTATTTTAAAAATTTAAAATTGAAACAAGTGAATCAAATAAAAATTTCAACAGTAACAGGTCATGTGAAAATTGGACCTTCAATCACATTAGAACAGTATGTTAATGCCATTCAGAATGGCCAATTCAAAAAAACAATTGAATTACTCCATGAGAAAAAGAGATTAGGCTTGACAAAAGAGGCCGATGATATCAAACGTAATCTCATGGCTGTATTACCTCATGGAATATTCACTTCACGCGAAGGTAAAGCTCCGCCGATAGAGTACTCACAATTACTGGCAATTGACATCGACCATTTAAAGGATCAAAATATCAATGCAGAAGATTTTAAACGCCGACTTTCATTTGATCCACATTTCATTTGTGCGCAGTTAACTTGTTCCGGAGATGGCATGGCGTTATGGATTAAACATTCCGGTGATGTTTCACGACATGCAGAAGCAGTAGATCAAATCTGTGATTATGTCGAAGTCAATTATAAGGTAGAAATTGACAGGAAGGCTTCAAAGGGCATCAATAACCAACGGTTCAGTTCTTATGATCCGGAAGCTTTTATCAACTGGGATGCTATTGAATTTGAACTTCTACCAAAATCAGTATTTGCTTTGATCCAAGTTCAGAGGAAGTTTACTGATCAAAAAGAGAAATTCGAACCTGGAAACCGGAATAAATGGTTATTCTTGTTTGCCAACAATTGCAACCGGAAAGGTATCTCAAAATCAGATCTATTAGTTTATGCCAATCGGTATCTTCAGTCTAAGGATTTTGAAATGGAAGAGATTTCCAGGACGGTCAATTCAGCTTATAAAAATGAAATACCTGAGCTTGAAGACCTTGGTCCAGTAATTCCGGAACTTTTTGAGCCAATTCCAGCAGCAGAAATGGCAAACGGCAAGAACGGCAAAGACGGCAACGTGGCAATTTCATACAAAAAGGTGCTTGATTTTAAATCTGCTCCTACTTTCCCTAGTTCCCTATTCGATAACCTGCCTGAATTACTAAAAAAGGTAGCAGCCACTGGGGAAACTCAAATCGAACAAGATCTGGCTGTGCTTGCTGCAATTACCGGTGTTTCAAGTTTACTACCCAACCTGGAGCTATTTTATGATCACATTCATTATCCGAATATATTCACGATGATCCTGGCTAACGCAGGAGAAGGTAAATCAAAGGTCAGCAATGTTATTAAAATGTTTGATCCTTTGCATATGAAAATGGTTAAAGATTGCAGTGAACTCAAAGCAAGATACAAACTGGCTAAGAAGGAATTCGATTCTTGCGATGATTGCACGAAAGCCCCAGAGAGTCCTTCTTGCAAAGGCATATTTGTTTCTGAAGATATTACTCATGCATCATTGTTGGATAAGTTGGCGTCTAAATCCCAATACAATTTACTTTTTAGTACTGAGATAGACTCCGTAAATCGAACGATGAGTAATGAGACATTCAATAAAACTGATCTCTTTAGAAAAGCTTTCCATCATGAACCAATTAGTCATTCCCGTAGAGCTGATGATCTGGAGATTCACATCGCGGAGCCTAAACTCTCGATCTTGATAACTGGGACGCCAGGCACAATTAATGGTATGGTGAAAGGGGTAGAAGACGGTACGGCTTCCAGGTTTATTTATTATGGATTTGCAAGTAGCGGATTGATTTGGAAATCGCAGCAATCTGAAGCTAAAGTAAAGGCTGACAGTGAAATTTCTAAACTATCAAAATCAGTTGAGGAAC
>JAKOVW010000084.1 GCA_029781865.1 Bacteroidota bacterium | reverse complement strand
ATTAGAATTAGAATTAGAATTAGAATTAGAATTAGAATAGTTCAAGGGATATATATATGGTATAGATAGCCCTTCAAGGGGTATGCATAACCCTTGAAGGAATATTTTTATATTATCTGGCAACTCATTTAATATCTTTTCAACCCCCATTTTAATCTTGGATTTTTCTGTTATTGCCTGGTGTTTAATGAAATTTTTAATGATAACATAGCCGTCGCGGTAGTAAATCTTCCCAGCTTCTTCGAAGCGGTCAAGGATTTTTAAAACTGTATCTCTGTCAATTCCGGTATCGAAAGCAATTCGCTTCAAAGTGATCTCGTAGATGCCAGCAATATTAGTGAGCGGATTGGTTAAAAAGTAGATGAAAAGTAGTTTCTCGATAGGGTCTAGTGACACGATGTATGAGTCATCCCAAAAACATGTGTCGATCATGCGTGTTTTTGCCATTTACCCACCTTCTTTTCAGCCATCGATTTTATAAATTCAATGGTTTCCATAGCACACCCAAAAGGATTATTGTAAATCTCTGAACCTGTAAATTCATAATTCAAAAAAATCATCTTCTTTCAAGCCGCCTCATTGAGAGACGGCTTGATTTTGAACTTCTTTTTGACATTCCATACACAAACCAAGATTTTTGTAATTAAATACCTTTTCGGATACTTCTTTGCCGCACGCTTTGCAATGATAAACAACTTCTGCTTGTTTAACGTTTCTTTTTAGAGGTTTTTGAGTTTCGAATTCGTCCGTTAAATCTTCGAGATCCTGAGTAAATATCTGCGATAAACTCGCAATAGTTAACGTTGCGTCAATTTGAGCGCGTTTTTTGGCCATTTTTAAGCAGGTGTTTGATAAAGTGTAAGGGTCTTGTTTGTCTGAAAGATATTTCTTTTCTTTGGTGTTACAATGTCCTAAACCCTCAGTAATTGTTTGTCCATTTCGCGATAAAACACACTTAACAGTGTAAGCAAAGAATCCTTTTTCGTAGTCCTGGACCTTTTCGATGAGATGATATTCCGAAGTTACACCCATAAGCATAAGAATTTTTTCAGCCCCTGGTTTTAACAATGTCGGTTTGGACCCACATCCTGGAATTTTCCCATAATCGTGCTCTTCTTTGAGGTTTTGCTGGACAATTGTTTGAAATTGCAAGATTTTTTGCATAACCGTTTGGACTTGATTAGGGTTAATCGACTCAATAATCGAAAGACTATTTACAACTTGAACTTGATCACTCATTTTAATCCTCCATTATCCGATTTTGAGATATTCGCGGTCTTCAACCAATCTCGCTCCGGGTACTGTCTCGCCAGATTTCAGAGACTCCAGGATTTTCCGCTTATCCAATTTCTTTTCAATAATCTGGAATCGTTCGGGAATAAGCTCTTCATATTGGATTTCAACGCTTGGCGGGCTTTTTCGAAATGCAACCGGAACCACTCCATCAACCTTCCGAATTCCAGTTTTCCGTAATTCTTCCTCAAGATAAATTTTTAGTGATTCGTATTTGCGTTCCAACGCGGCTCTCTTAGTTTTTAAGCGGTTTTCCTCATCCTTGAAAGCCTTTATATCTCCATCCATGTTTTTGAGTAATTTGGCGATATTTTGTGCTTTATCGATGATTTCGCCTTCAACGGTTTTAAGAGCCTCAATAACAACTTCTTGTGGAATTGAATCGTCTTCTGTTAGTGCTAGAAGATTTTGATAATTCGCAGATAACTCATATAACTTGGTCATTATCTCCCCGCCCCTTTCCTGACTACGATTAAAACCTCATCGCCCGGCTCAATGCCGAGTTCATCACTCATTTTTTCATCCAAAGCAACTAGTCCGCTTTTAAGCTGTAGCCAAACCTTGCACCCCTGGCAACTTGGCTCATACAACTCAACTTTTGTCACAACCGTATCAGTAATATCAAAAACACGTTTCAGCCATGCGATAAATCTAAACATCATTCCTCTACCTCCACCCCGCGCTCGGGACAATAGCAGTCCTGACCGCGGTCATAATTTTGGATTCCGTATTCCTCTGTAATCCAGGCTTTCCATCGAAATCCGCATTTAGGACACTCTAAATCAATTTTGTAATGACGTTCGGTGGCGATCGGAGTTATCATATGGCATACCTCCAACAAATTTGTAATAGGCTCCCTCCGCCCCGACAACTTCATCGGGAGACACTATACGGATCCTGCCAATCAGCAGGCCGGTCGGGACGATTTGGCACTCATGCCCACCAGGACATTCTCAACGAGTTCGTCTGGGATATCGATGGCTTTACGGATTTCATCGAACCGTTGAACCGCCAGTTCAGCTTGTTTTTGCTTATAAATCGCGCGTTCTCTGTCAATTGCGATCTGTATAGCTTGCCGCCGAGAAACCGCCCGGACCACTAAAGGTAAACCATTACTGAGAGTGAATCTATATTCGCGCATTAAAAGTTTACGTAAGAGCTTTTTC
>JAKOVW010000067.1 GCA_029781865.1 Bacteroidota bacterium | reverse complement strand
CAAACTCATTAAATCAGAGAATAGGGGAGGGTATTTGGATTGAGTTACAGGATCTATTTTACCAGCCTGCAACTTCTTTACTAATACACCATCAGTAACAACATGATCTTTGATTCCAAATCCTCGATAAGCAGTACCTAATTTATATGCTTTAGAATGAATTCCCTGAGCAAACCTGTGATCACATTCAATGATTCCATTTTGTTCCATCCATGCTAAATAGATATTGTAATCTCTTACTATAGATTGTAGAATAGCAGAGTTTAATCTGACATATCCGGAGTCCATAGCCTGATTCCTGTTTTTCTTTAAACTATGACTATCTACAATTTGAGCAAGCAATACTGAAGCCTTATCTGCCTGTTGATTAAGGTTATCAGCACAAAATTCAACTGGAATAGGACACTCCCTTAGGAGTGCCCTTATTTCCAAATTAATAGGAATCTTCACCACTGCTGTTGTAGCTTTAAAATTCTTATTTAAAGATTTTACAGCAGCATTCGCTGTTAAATGAATAAAAATCATGGCCACATTCTGATTTGATACCTGGAAGGCCATTCATTAATATTTCCACCTTTTTTATCAAGCAACTTCAGTTTTTTAGCAGCATCATTACCTAGTTGCTTCATAAAAAACGGTACATTGCATTGAGCACATTGAGTCATGATTTGATTAAACCATTTGCTATCAGATTGTCTATAGCAGTATTTAACTCCTGGAGTACCCTCAGGTGCATCCCCTGATTCTCCACCAGCCACAAGCCAATCCATCTTTTCAAATGCAGTTTGCAATTGTGGAGTAGCCAAAAAATCAATCTCATCTATGAGTGGCTCCGCAGAGATCCAGAACTTGAATTGCCTTTCAGGAGTATCCAATTTTGATAGGGTTATCATCCTATCAACATAAGCTTGAGATTCTATGCTAACTCCAAGCCAAACATTAGGATAACCTGTTGGTCCCCAATCAGGAGGTAAACATTGCAATATTCTCTCTGGTCTTTTAGTGAGAATCTGAAAAATGATATCAGGACAATTTTTCATAACTATCCAAGCTTGACTTCTCCAAGGATCTCCATCAATGATAAAAAAATCACTGAACGGTGTTACAAAAACTTTTGTTCCTGCTGGAAGTCCATAAGGTTCTAACATTCTCTTATGTGGCATCAGTCTTACTAATGATGGATTGTCTTTGTCCATCATTCTATGCATGTAACAGTACTTACAACCAGGACTAACCTTTAAACATCCCTTCATAAAATGCCACGAAAAATTTGTCCATTGGATATACGTTTTACTCATGTGAACCTCCTTTCTTCTGAGTAAAATCAAAATCCACTGAGTTTCTCTCAATGTATTCATCCAAAGATTTACGCAACACATAAACCTTTCTACCGCAAACTGAATACTTCAGTTCATGATCTTTCCTAAGCTGCCACATCTTTGTGCGGCCTACTCCTAAGTACTTCTGAGCCTGGGCAGAAGTCACCCATTTACTTTGATCAAATTGATCTTCCATCTTTTTACAGATTTAAATTCAGGCCATTATTCTAGCAGACAATGGCTTAAAATTCCGCTGCAGCGGATATGAAAAAATTTAGGAAAATGCAACTTCAGACAAGAAGTTGATGAAAGACCAATTTGCCCTTTTATTGAGCAAAATCTTTATGGGTAGAACCTTTTTCAAGGTATCAGGATTGCCTCCTGTTTTTAACTTATGAATCCAGCAATCTGGATTTTAAATCCTATGCTTACTATACACCTTAAGGCTTAAAAAAGTTGCCTGTGAAATATAAATTTATTTCTTAAATGTTCATTAATGTTCACATTTGATATGATTATTCTAATTTATCAAA
>JAKOVW010000063.1 GCA_029781865.1 Bacteroidota bacterium | reverse complement strand
TCAGGTATGGGTATGTTCTAATCTCTGTGTATCCAGTGATGGTGTTGTATTGGATTTTAAAACCACTTCATTAAGCATGATAGCGCAGCAAATAAAGCTAATGGTGGAGACTTATTCTCCTGATCGACACTTGAGATGGTTAGAGAATCTGGGTAATTACAGCTTATCAGAATCACAATTTGCTCATTTTATTGGTAGGTGCAGGATGTATCAGCATTTACCAGATAAAGCACAGATTCCGGAGTTGATGATTACTGATTCTCAGGTTAATTCTGTTGTGAAGGGATATTATTCAGATACACATTTTGGAGCTAAAGATTCAGAGATCAGTTTATGGAATCTGTATAACCTGATTACTGATGCTAATAAGAGCTCTTATATAGATGGATTTCTGGATAGAGCTGCTAATGGTGAGCTTATAATGGAAGAATTGAAAGGATCTATGGAATACAGAAGACAGAGTTGGTATCTTGATTAGATTACATAATGACCGCAAGCGCAATTTACTATATATGTGGATTGCGCTCTGCGCTCTTGCGCTGGGGTATTCCAAAATTGCATTTTGGGTATGTAGGTAAATATGCAAAAACGGAATTTGTCATCACTTTCAGACTTGATTCCCTAATAAAGGATGTGAAAGTGGTGACAGTTTCTTGGCGCAAATGAAATGCTGTATTAAGGTGATGTGATTTTTGGACTTAATTCTTGTGTTGTGAAATTAAATTTCTCTGAAATTATCAGAACCATAAGATATGAATTTAATCACATCCAACATATAATTCCTTGAGACCTATCTTAACTCGGTTACTATTAATTTCACCTATTCTATTATTATTAATTTTTGATATACCTTCTCCGTAATTAACTTGAAGCCCATTTTTTTCTAAATAACGATCTACAAGCATAGAATAAAAATTGTTATTTAATATGCCTTTCTCTAACAATGAATATAAATAATTATGAATTTCATTCCATTTATATTCATTTAAATTATTAACATTATGGAATAAAATTAGAAATAACTTATAAAAGATTATTGATGAAATATTTGATTCACTCGGAAAAATATTAGTTTTAATATATATCGAATCAATAAATCTCATATTAAGAGAATCAATTGTTATCATTACGTTCTTAATAGAGTTGAAACCAAAAATAGGTTTATATAATGTTCTGATATTTTGTTCGGTATCAAACATTTTTGTTATTTTTATAATATCTGTTGAATCGTATTTCTTCTGAGAATAGTTTATAGTATCAAAATTAATAAAATGGTTACACCGACTTAAAATAGATTTATCAATTTCAAATCCGAATTCAGACAATTTTTCCAAGCACATCTTTATTTTTTCTTTATTGCTTTTAAATACATAAAAATTTAATGTCAAGATGGTATTCCTTGAATTACCTAAAAAAAATTCTGAATTACTTAATATTTCATTTTGGATTATAGAGTCGGGATATTTATAGTAATTGCATTTGCATAATGTTTCTAATTGATAAAGTACTTCAAATTTTTGACTGGATAAGCATAAGTTATTAGTTAAAATTATGAAAATACTTAAAATTGAAGACATTTTGGATTTATATTTCATAATTTATAGTTGATATTATTTTAGTTAATCCCAATTATAACTAAGTTAATAAAATTAAAGAAATAATTAAAATAGACTTTGAATTGTAAATCTTCAGCAAATTGTTTACCAAACATAGTATAAAGATTCTATTAACTGAAATAATAAATTCTGGAATCCGCAAGCCCTTACCTCACCAAAGTCACATCACCAGACTTCACCTTTCTCATCTCAATGCTATCAAAAGAAGCCAGAAAATTCAGCATACACATTTTAATATCACAACAGGATTTTCATTCAAATATAGCATATTGTTTCTGGAACAAGAAATTTAATTGGATCTGGAAGTGTTTTGCAGGGTAATTTCAATAGCTGTTGAAACTCTGTAATCAATTTGTCATCACTTTCAGGTTTAATTCCCTAATAAAGGATGTGAAAGTGGTGACAGTATTGTTTAGCAAATAAGAAAGCTGTCCGGAAATAGATGTTGCAAATTATATTAATTTGGCAAATTACCATATTTATTAGAAGCTAATGATTGATGGGAAGCTGAGTAGGCCTTTTAGTGCTAGAACATTAAAGCAAAATTCTCCAACTTTTATATTTAATTAATTTTTATCCATTTTTTAACAGCAATCACATTTCTTCCACTATAAAAATAAATTAAATAAATTCCTTGATCTAGTGATTTAAGGTTGAGTATTGAAATCTCATTCAGAAAATTTATAGGTATTGTAAGAATATATTCGGATAGCAATCCTTTAATAATTATATTATCAACTTTATTTAGATCTTCACTAAAAAATAATTCCAATTTCCCTGAAGATGGATTTGGATAGATGTCTATAATACCAATCTTTTTATTATGATTACTTGTATTAGTAGTCAAAGTATCAAAACCCAGTAATAAAATTTTTAACCATTTTCTTTCATTTTTATCAACCGCAATTAAACCATTAAATAATAACGTATCCTCATCGGAATAATAAATACTCATGAATAATTCATTATTCCAATTTGAGTATGTATTTAACAATGAACATCCTTTAGAGCTACTGAAATAACTAGCACTTGAAATATCAAAATTATTGTCTAGTTCACAAAAATAAGTACCACCATAGTAACTATTTCCTTTAGAATCGTAAAGTGAATCCCACGCAACAAAATATGCCCAAATTTTTTGATTGTAATCAATTTTAAGTTCATAAAGATCGATTCTTCCATTTTTCCAATACTCATTTATTTTAGTAATTTCTCCATTCTTGTTTAATATTAATAAGAAAGATGAATTACCATTTACATTTATATAGGGATTGTATAAAACTTGAGTACCAAAAGTTATTTCCGAACTAGAAAATATTCCGGTAACTATTAAATTTTCTTCTTTTGATATTGTAATAGAAGTTAGCTTGTCAAAATTCCCACATGGGCTCTGATTAAGCCAATCAAGGCTTCCTGTCTTGTTTAATTTACCAATAAAATAATTACTTGGATATTTTGAATTAGACTGTTTAAAACTATCAGATCCAACTATTAAATACGCACTGCCAGTGGATACACCACAAAAATATACATTACCCCTTGCGTCTAATTTTACATCATAAACAAATTCATACCCTTTTCCAGCCACTGATTTAAGGTAATTAATTGTGTCAAAGTTATAGTTTAAATTACAAATAAAAAAATCGTACTCCGAAAATGGAGGGCACACTAAAGAGTCATTATCAACTCTTAGAATTCCTCTGCGATAAGCAGATACTATAACAACAGCATCATTTGATACTAAAATTTCAGGTTTGAGAGGAAATACATTTTTGATTACTTTTAATTTTAAAAAGTTAAGATTAGAGTCAAATTTCATTAATATTAAAGAATTTTTGAAATTCTTGTCAGTTTTTAGGTTATTATTTATATATAATGAATCTGATCCAGAACTAAACACAATATAACATGATCCAAATTCATCTAATTTAATAGATACCCCTTCCAACGTTGTTCCATATATTTGAAGAGAACTCAGTAGGTCATTTCTCTTGTTGAATTTAGATAGAACTGCTGTTTTGAAATCGCTATTATTAGGCTTAATTGGCAAAACATCAAAATTTGAATTGTTCAACCATAATGAATCTGGAAGATCCAATCTTACTATAGAAAATAAATTTCCTTCTTTATCAAATGCATAATCTGTAGCTGAAATCGACCCACAAACTGAGTTTTTAACATAGAACCCTTGTGAATAAATATTTATGTCAATAAAAAATTGAATAGACAAAAAAATAAACAAATAATATTTATCTATTTTATAATACATATTTTCTTAAACTTAGTATTATTCTTAGTTCTAATTTCTAATAAATAAACTCTACTCGGTAAGTCGTCAAATAGAGTCATTATTTCATTATTGCAAATTCCGTTCAAACTGACCAACCCTCGCTGGAGCAAATTGACCACCCTTTGATGGCTCCATCCTGTTAAATGAAAATTCTAGAAGATTTTGTATACTCAGAGAAACACCTAATCCCATACTCGAATTTCCATCCAAATATAGCTTTTTTCATTTGGACTAGGAAATTCTCATGGATTATTTGAGGTAACTGGAATTTTATCACCCTCTATAAACAGATCAAAATACCAGTAAAGACTGATTGAAGCCCTAGATCCACTTATTGAAGCACTGGGATTTTTGATTGTCACCAGATTCACATTTCATTCCCTAATAAAAGTTCTCAAAGTGATGACACTTATCCTTATTAAACCATTCCAATATGAAAACACTATCAGAAATTCAAGTCAGTTATCATCCAAAGACCTGTGATAAGCCTTTGATTAATTCCAGTCAGGATGCCTATGAACTAATAAAACCTCTGTATAACGAAGATATACTCCAATACAAGGAGATTTTCATGTTGCTTTATCTCAACAGATCGAACAGGGTACTAGGATATCATATTCACTCCATTGGCTCTGATATTGGTACTGTTGTCAGTGTTAAACAGGTTATTGGAATTGCTCTTAAAGTTAATGCCTGTAATATTATCCTGGTCCACAATCATCCTTCTGGAAACACCAAACCAAGTGAACAGGATATTGAGTTAACAAAGAAGATAATAGAAGCTGCAGGGTTATTTGATATACAGGTGTTGGACCATTTGATTATTGGTGATGGGTATTATTCTATGGCTGACCAGGGGGGGTGATTTAACAAGAGAATTAATGTTCTTATTATTTACTTTAGTTCAAATAAAGATTTTACTATTAACTAAGTAAAATCTTTCATTGTGAATATTTCTAGAGTCTTAAGGTAGTTGTGTTTTATTCCAATTTGTTTTAAATGATATGCAACATTTTTTTCAGTTATGAAACAATCAACATATGGAAGTGCAGATGAAATTAAAATGTCAGAGATATCTGAAGCCTCTCCTTTCCTCCTTCTTGTACCAAACTTATAATGATACAAATAACTTAATGACATAACTGATGGAAATTGGAATACATCTAGCACTTCTTTTTTATTTCTAATTTCTTTTGCAAATTCAATTTCTTGTGCTGCAATTAGTTGATAGGCGGTTAACAAGACGCTATTATCAATATCTTTTATAGTTGCGGAGTTGGCCTTTTCCATGAATCCAATAGAATCTTGTCTAGAAAATTGCGAATAAACCTCATCTTGTGAATTTCTAAACTCTTTTAATTTATCTTCTTTAACATATTTATCAATTAGATCTTCAAGACTAATGCCTCCCTTGTTAAAATACCCTCTATTTAAAAATACAAAAACATCCTTTAGGTTTAACTTTCCCATTTTATAATTACCCTTTTCCAATTTCACTATTTCTGGATAGTTCAAAATAATTAAGGATGGTATAGCAAAAAATATTTCTTTAAATTCTTTATATAAATTTTCTGCTGCCTTTAATTCCCAAATTGTATAGGGAGAAAAACAAAATACTCCGTCATTTAAAACATGATTAATCACATTACTTCCAATATTAGTTTTGTCCTTTAGTAATTGACTTACTATATTGGTATCTAAAAGATATACTTTGTAATGATTTCCATTAGCTAGTATCATATTTTACTTTATCAAAAAATAATTTATCTATTTTTGTAAGATCTTATATTCCTGAAATAGCGTGTTTCCCATGAATTTAGTATTGAATATTCTAATTCTAAAAATCTTGAAATATTAGAATCAATTTCTATTGAATTATCAATGATTAAGTCAATTTGCTTTAACAATATGTGAAATCTCACATATTTAGCTTTTGTTCCATTATGTGCAATATGCCCTCTTGTTCTTATAAAATCATTTATTTTATTTATTGAATTTGACTTCCACATCCTTGTGTAGTCAGGTATACCTAAATATCTTTTAAATAATTTATTTAAGTTTTCCGAATTTGGAGTGTTTAATAAATCAGTGTCATTAGTTGCTAATCCTTTCCAGAGATTCCTCCAACCCTCATCAGCTAATTCTATTGGGTAAATAACATTCTTATTTTCCCTTACTTTCAAACTTAAATATTCTTTTATATGATTTGAAAGTTGCTTCGCTTGAATTTTGGTATCTAATATAAGATCTAAACATTCTAATAGTAAATTTTCGTTATATCTTTCCCATGCTGCACATAACATTACAATTGCACTTCTTGTTAAAAATCCCAAATTTTTTCTACCTCTTTGACCTTGACTATATTTAAAATGAGTTTCTCTTAGCTTATTTACATCCTCTAAGAGTATCAAGAAATCCAGAAATGAGTTGGAAGGCATAAGATTTATCAAATACTGATAAAAATAATAATAGAATTATGATTTCAATAATAAAGTTTATATTTTTGAAGCAATTAATTTATTATGGGTAAATTTGAAATCACAAAGCGCAAGAATGGGGAATACCAGTTTAACCTCAAGGCTTCTAATGGTCAAGTAATATTAACCAGTGAGGGATATAAGGCTAAAAAGAGCTGTTTAAATGGTATTGAATCTGTAAAGAAGAACTCTCAGGTGGATTCCAGATTTGAGCTTAAAACAGCTAAGAATGGAAAGTTCTATTTTAACCTGAAAGCCTCCAATGGGCAGATAGTGGGTACTAGTGAATTGCACAATGAAGAATCCTCCAGGAACAAAGGAGTGGAATCAGTAAAAAATAATGCTAATGGATCAGGTATTGGTGATTTGAGTTAGGGATTTCTAAATTAGACCAAGGTTTATTAAACAGGCCTTTCCTATACCAAAGTAAAATATCCAGGAGGAATTTATTTTAAGAGGAATGAAAATACCCACAAAATAAATCTCATTTAAACCCCACTTCCCTACTCTATTTTGCCACATATATAATATAGCTAAAATTTAATTTTACGTCACTAAGAACTACTGCAAACCAAATCTGGAATAAGAATCTAAGATCAGTGAAAACAAATGCTATATTGTATTTTAATAAAGATGAATCTATCTTTGATTAAAGTTCATTGAAGTTTTTATAGGTTTAAGGGAATTGAGACCCATTTGAGACCTCAATTTAATTAACTCAAGTAAATCAATGAGTTACAGGGTGTATTAGTGATCCCGACACGGTTCGAACGTGTAACCTACTGCTTAGAAGGCAGTTGCTCTATCCAATTGAGCTACGGGACCAGTTTGGCGCGGGTATGTCTGTGAGTGTGTATCTTTCTTTATAAAAAAATGCAAAGATAAAATTCTGATTGAATTTCTTTAATTGGAAATCTGGAATCTGTAATGATCACCATTTTTTCTGCTCAGATCGCCAAAATAAACTCCACCCGGCAATGCACTCTTTTGAATTTTAATCTGGTTTGCAGTTGGTTTTAATGACATCACTTTTTGCCCGGCTACATTAAATAATGAAGCAGCTGTAATCTCTTCCGATTCCCATTTGATTATGATATCATTTTCAGTATAAACAATCACCGGTTTAAAATCTGAAGCACCATTCTGTGTGGAAACGGTAGTACCAACCATGAATTGAAATTCTTTTGAACAATTCTGACAATCACTGACTACTACTTTATAAACGCCGGTAGTTAAATTGCACACCTCACTGGTTGTGCCGCCATTACTCCATTCATAAACATAAGGCTTGCATCCACCTTCCATCGTAATTCGAATACAACCGGATCCGGTTCCGTTGTCCTTTGTAATCATCGTGTCTTTTACGACTAAAGGAGTTGCAAAAAACAAATCCACGGTCAGCAAACTATCGCAACCCAAATAATTAATCAAATGAAATGTATCCGATGGATGTGATTTATCAAAAATGACATTGTTAATTGTCATCGTTGCTTCATTGCATAAGCTGTCTTTGATCAATTCACTGGTTTTACCGGAAAACTGAACTGTAATAATTACGATGCTGTCACAAGCACTGGTTGTATATCTTATCGTATCTGTATTTCGGCCTTCATATAATTTCTTTCCGTTAAACAAAAGCGTATCTCCCGTGCAGGCCTGTAAATTCACATTGGTTGGAACCAGATTAGAACAATCGGCTAGTTTAACAGTCCAGAAATCAGGAGCAGCCGTATTTGTCGAAGGCAAATCATTATTGGTGCTGAAACTTTGCGCAGCAAAATAAATACTTCCATTATCCAACACACTTAATGCTCCAGCATTTTCGCCTCCTGTGCCGCCATAATTTTTTTGCCATAAGATATTTCCTGATGTATCCAGTTTCATTACCAGGACATCGGCACTGCCATAATTTGCAGTGATGTCCTGATCTTTAGAACTTGAGTTTGCCAATAGTATAATTTCATTATTTGCGTTCAGATGAGCTTTGATTGCAGTTTCATCATTCTTTCCGCCAATATTTTTTGACCACTGAAATACCCCATTTTTATCTACTTTGGCCATCCAGATATCTTTTTGACCTTTAAGACTATCCACCTGCCCGCCAACCGTATTTACAGTACCAAAAATGATAATTCCATTATCGCCCAGATTGATAGCATCTGCAAACAGATCGTCTCCAGGTCCGCCAATGTTTGTAAGGAACACTTTGTTGATGTTACGGTTTATTTTTAAAATAAAAACATCCTTTTTCCCATTGTTCAATCCATTAAAATCCATATCATTGGATTCTGACTCACCAAAAACCAGCATTTGACCACCAAATGATTCAGCACGCAAGATTTTTTTAGCGGTTTCATCTTTGGTGCCGCCAAAAGTAAACGCTTTAATAAGGCCTCCATTTTCGTCAATAGAAGAAATAAAAACGTCGTTTCCGCCTTTGGTAGGCGTGCTCACCAGATCCTTATCCAGAGATTTTGTATAACCTGCAAAAAACACTCTTCCGCTCTCCAGAAAAAATATATCATTGATCAAATCACTATTTGTACCTCCGTAATTCTTCTCCCAAAGTTTAGTCCCGTTATTGGGATTGTATCCAACTACCCAGGCATCGGATAATGCATAAATATTAGCGACATCACCGCCTTTTCCGCTTGCAAAACCACCAATAAGAATATTTCCATTCGGCAATGTTGTGAATGCATTTGCCTGATCCGACGAAGGCCCTCCAAAGGTCTTAAGCCGGATAAGATCTCCATTTGGCTTAAATTGACAAATTAAATAATCATCCACTCCCTTGTTGCCTCCAATGTTGGTGGATGAACTTTTACCTACTGAGATGAGCATAGTGTCGTTATAAGGCGCTATGAAATTGCAGACGTCTGAATTATTGCCTCCATATATTTTGCTCCACAACTTCTTAGGTTGTGCAGACAAAACAGGATTACCTGTCATTTGTAATACCAGAATGGATAGAAGAAAATATATTGGTTTCATGATCACATAAATTTAAAGAATAGAAAACAGCTTAAATTCGCATTTATAGATTAAAGACTATGCCAAAATTAGCATGATTGAAGTAAAAATAAACGAATCCTGGAAAGAAATCCTGAGTAAAGAGTTTGAAAGTGAATACTTTAAGAAAATCATCGATCAAATCAAAGCTGAAAAATCAGCAGGTAAAATAATCTATCCTCCAGGTTCATTGATTTTTAACGCTTTCAATTCTACCAGTTTCGATGATGCAAAGGTAGTCATAATAGGTCAGGATCCATATCATGGCCCCGGAGAAGCAATGGGTTTAAGCTTTTCTGTACCCAAAGGTGTTGCCATACCTCCTTCCCTGCTCAATATATTCAAAGAATTAAAGCGCGAATTTGACTACCCGATACCGGCATCCGGCGATCTCTCCAAATGGGCCCGCCAGGGTGTCCTGTTGTTAAATGCAAGCCTCACGGTGCTCCAAAAATCACCCAATTCCCACAAACACATTGGTTGGCATCAGTTTACCGACAAAGTCATCTCCATTTTGTCTGACAAAAAAGAACATTTGGTATTTATGCTCTGGGGCAATTTTGCCAGGTCCAAGAAAATCCTCATAAATCCGGAAAAACATTTGATTTTGGAGAGCCCTCATCCATCTCCTTTGGCCGGTGGCGGATTTTTTGGCAATGGCCATTTCTCGAAGTGCAATTCCTATTTGGCTAAATTTCAAATAAGCCAGATTGACTGGCAGCTTGCCGAATAATTTTCGTATATGAAATAAAACGAATATATTTGAGCCATTATAAACCTTTAAATAATTCAAACAATGAAACTCAAAAATTTAATCATTCTCGCTTTTATAGCATTGTCTGTAAACATCCATGCACAAAGCTACAAAGCTGCAGCAGGTCTGAGATTGGCCTGGGGATGGGGACTAACAGGTAAATTTTTTACCAATGACCGGGCAGCAATTGAAGGCATTTTAAATTACAGGAACTACTCTTACCTCGATTTAGGATATAATTATTTAAGGATTACCGGCCTTTATGAATTGCACAATGACCTTTCATCTACCGCCCAGGGACTAACCTGGTATTATGGTGGTGGTGCCTTCGTCGGTTTTTATGGCGGACATTTTAATGACTATTATTCAGGAAGCAAGTCATCCACTTATATCGGACTTGCAGGTTGCCTCGGTTTGGATTATAAATTCAGGGATACTCCTATCAATTTAAGTGTAGACTGGATCCCCTCTTTTGTGATAACGGGATATGGTGATGGCTTTACAGGAGAGAATGGTGGAATTGCAGTTCGTTACACCTTTAAGTAAAAAATAAAAGCATTCAATTAAAAAGCCGCTCTTCGAAGCGGCTTTTTTTATGCATTGATTTTCTTTTGATGTCTTTTGTAGAGCATGGCGAGTGTAAAAACGGCTAAATAAGGCATTGCCAACAGGTATAGAATTCCTGTATTGAGTCCCTTCCCAACCGAACCTCCCTCTTTCATATTTGATTCTGCAGCCATTTTACACATTGGACATTGCGCAATCCCCTGATTGTCCAACAGGAGAAGGACAATAAGAACTAAAATGAATATGTAGCTATACTTTTTCAAAGTTTACACCTGATTTTAAGGCCTCCCGGTTATTTGCTCTGTTTTCATTTACTTTCCAATACACGGATAAATCAGAATATAACAAAGCGGCCCGCTCATGCAAATATACAACCAGATAGGGAAAATTATTTTGGCCATCCTTTTATGCCTTTGAACCTGATCTGTCAGTCCTCTGATATAGGTAAATAAAATAAACGGAAAACTGATTCCGGAAAGGACGATATGACTGATCAGCAAAACAAAATAAAATATCCTAATAGCTCCTGTACCACAAAACTTCACTTCTTCGCTGGTAATATGATAAAGCACATAACAAAGTAGAAAAACAAAAGAAATGATTATGGCCGTAGTCATTAGTTTTTTGTGATTCTGAATGTTACCTTTTCTGATTTGAATATAAGCAGAAATCAGAACTATTGCACAAATGGTATTTAAGGTAGAATATACTTTTGGCAGGAATGAGAAATCCATTGAAAGATCCAAATGGATTTTACGCATAAACACCACAAACAATAAAATAATGATACTTAACCCGGTTGCGGTATTATTTATTCTTTTAATCGATTTATCTGACCAGGGCATTGCTATTGTTTCAAACTAAGGAAGACGGGTATCTGGCGAGCCATGAATTTAATTTCATTTTCATCGGCAAGCGAATAGTATTTTCTGATTTTTTCATTCTCATCTACCAAAACAACAAGACTTTTATTTTTATAAAACTCCGGAATGGCAAATGCATCTTCCGAAAAAATAAAAATATGCTGTGCCGCCATATAGGTTTTAACCCAATTTCCATTTCTGGGTATATCCAATTTCTTACCCATATCACCAATTAACTCTCCGGAATACAAGCCAATTATGGTAAATACATTCACAGAAAACTCTTCCTTAGCCTGTTTAAAAATATTCTTGAGTACAGTCACATGCTTAATTCTCGCAGAATCCGCTCCGATGATACCAACGATCCATTTTTTTCCTTTAAAGCTTTCAGAATAGAACATCGAATCAGCATCCGTAACGCTTTGAAAATGTCCTACTTCAGCCTTTGGCTGTAATTCAGCCATAGCCTCTTTCCTCATTTGAGTGCCTTTGGATAAATAATACCATGCATACAAAGGAAGGCCTACCAATATTATAGAAAGAAATAAATAATTAAGATACTTTTTCAATTTTGATCTTATAGATAGAAAGCATTAGATCGCAATCCGACCATTCGAATTACAAATTTCAATAAAATACTATTTGTGGGTTTTTTCAAGTGTGCTGTCTTTCTTTTCTGATTCGGCGTGCATGGGTTTCTCCTGAGCTTGATTTTTAGTATCCATAATATGGTAAAGTGAATTTTCACTGTGCGATGACGCCGCCCTTGAAAATTGAGATATTGGCCGGTCATTGACTTTCTTTCTCCAATGATACCAGGTGTTTCCTTCGGAGAAAAAAGCAATTACAGCCCAAATAAGTAATAAAGTAGGCATTAATACACTCCTTACCAAACCGGGCACTTCATATCGCATGTGCATAAATTCAAAAACAATATAAAAAGCTTTGTAAAAAGACATTGTAATCATTAGAGAATACATGATAAAGCGGGGAAGATGAAATCCATCGATAATATATCCCTTACCTACCAATGCAACCATAACTTCGGCAATCGTCACAATACCTAAGATTACAAAACCTTTAAAAACGACTTTTTTTCCTTCTTCGTAATTTAAATGTGCCATTTTACTCCTCTGTTGTTTATTAAATTAAAGTAGATAAAAAACTAAAAACACAAATACCCATACAAGATCCACGAAATGCCAATAGAGCCCTATTTTCTCTACCATTTCATAATGATTTTTTCGCTGTGAATAAAGACCACTAGCCACATTTAACATGATAATTAAAAGAAATATCACTCCGCTGAGTACGTGAAAACCATGAAATCCAGTAATAAAAAAGAACAAAGCACCAAATGCCTTCGGCCCGAATTGCTGTTCCTTAATTTCGCCGGTTTCTGTTTTATACGATAATGGTTTCCATACATCTTCATGTTTATGAATCAGATAGGTGTGGCCTTTTTCAAATGTGTCACCGGCCTTTATATCATGCCCATCTCCTTCCAGGTAAACGCCAGATTCAATATGGGTTCCAAATGGATTCCTGCGAATGGTCATGTGCTCACCACCCATTAAGGTGGTCCATTCCCAGGCCTGACAACCCAGAAAACACAATCCGCCAAGTATGGTCAGCAACATCCAAAACACTACTCCTTTTTTATTGTAACGGTGTCCTTCCTGTACGGCACGAACCATCGTTACACTACTCACAATCAAAACAAAAGTCATGAATGTAACAAAGATTAATGGCTTATGCGTAAAACCACCTGGCAAACTCGAAAACACGAAATCAGGTACGGGCCAGGTTGGACTGCTAAATCGCAACGTACCATATGAAATTAAAAAGCCTGCAAATGTAAAGGCATCTGATAATAAGAAATACCACATCATCAGTTTACCATAACTCGCTTTGAAAGGTTCCTTGCCACCGGACCAAACGGAATCGCCTTCATGAATTTCAGGTGCATGCAAAGTATGTTCAGCTGCCATTAGTTTTTATCTATTGTAGTATTAAAAATAAAAGTAAGTATATCCAAAGTATATCCACAAAATGCCAATATTGGCGTACGAGATTTAATTTTAATATACGCATAGATGTTACTTCGAACTTGGTCATCCAGGAAATAATCAAACTTGCGCTTAAAACGGCAATACCTCCTAATACATGCACGGCATGTATTCCGGTAAGTGCATATAAAAATGATCCAGATACAGTTAAATCAATGGTAACGCCACTTGCACTTAATATTTTCCATGCGGCAATTTGCGAAACCATAAATGCCATCCCCAGACAGAATGAAATAAAGATCCCCCATTTGTATTTGTTTTCATTCCCTTTCTTAAAACTCTTATATGCCCATTCTATCGTAATGGATGACGCAATAATGATTAGCGTACTAATAAAAAACTGAAAGGGCAATTTGAATTCATACCAATTCCCTGCAGGCTTTCTTACGAGATAAGCACTCGTAAGAGAAGCAAACATCATGGCAATGGTACCCATACCAATCCACAAAGCGAATCGCAGAGCCTGATAACGGCTTGGCTCCAGATTTTTATCGATCATTTGTATGATTGGCATCAGATCAGAAAATTGTTTAGTAAAAACAAAAACAAGATAATTGGAAGATAAATAATTGAACCGAACATCAACGTCTTTGCTGCTCTTTCATTATTGCTCCGGTATAAATTCAATCCAAGAATGGTATAACCAAGAATACTGAGTACAAGACCAATCGAAACAAAGAAATTGAGTTGATTGTTAATAATGAAAATAAAAAGAAAGACCAGGCTCAACAAAGAATAGATAGAAGCATATAATCCGTATTTGGGGTCCGGTTTGCCGTCAACATCTTTAATTAATTTAAATCCAGCTTTTTTATAATCTTCATGTCCTAACCAGGCAATAGACCAAAAGTGAGGAAACTGCCATAAATATTGCAATCCAAATAAGCACAAACCTTCCCAGGTTAAACCTTGCGATGCTGCCACACCTGCAATTAAAGTAGGCAATGCACCAGGAATGGCACCAACCGGGATAGCGATAGTTGAATATCTTTTTAATGGGGTATAAATAAATGCATAAGATATAAAGGAAAGCATTCCAAGTAATGCAGCACCCTGGTTAATCATCGCTAACAAAATAACACCAAATGCACATAACAATCCTGAAATGAGAACGGAAGACGACACCGTCATTCGTCCATCTGCAACCGGTCGCAACGCCGTTCTTTTCATTAATTTATCATAGTCGCGTTCTAAACATTGATTGATCGCGTTAGCCGCAAATGTGATAAACAATCCACCCGAGCAAAGCAATAGAAATACAGGAAGTTGAAATTGACTCTTTGCAAGAATAATATAACTCAATGCAGATGATATAACAACCATTAAGCTAAGCTTAAACTTAACCAATATACCAAGGTCGTGTATAAATGAATACTGAATTGATGTTTTATGAATTGATTTCAATGATTCCTATTATTAATTTTTACAATAAATCTTAATGACTGCTGTGCTCTTCACCTTCAGCAAGTGGTGTATGTTGTGGTATGAATTCTTTGTCATCTTTGCCATAATCATAAGCCCATCTTTGCACCGTTGGGATTTTACCTGGCCAGTTACCATGTCCGGTTTCAATTGGCGTAGTCCATTCGAGTGAATTTGAACCATATGGATTTTGCTCTGTCATTTTCTTTCCTTTATACATACTCCAGAAAAAATTCACTACAAACAATATCTGTGCAAAAAAAGTAATAATTGCAGCTACCGTGATGAATTTATTCAAATCATCAAAATCTTTAAATGCATCAAAATTATCAAAGCGGTAATACCTTCTTGGCACTCCAGCCATTCCAATATAATGCATAGGACCAAATACTGCGTAGGCCCCGATCATCGTAACCCAGAAATGAATTTTGCCTAATGTTTCATTCATGAATCGTCCGAACATCTTCGGAAACCAATTATAAACTCCTGCAAACATTCCAAAAAAAGCAGCCACTCCCATTACAATATGAAAATGCGCTACGACGAAATACGTATCGTGTTGTTGAATGTCAATGGACGAGTTCCCCAAAAATATTCCTGTTAAACCTCCGGAAATAAACATGGATACAAAGCCGATACAAAACAACATTGCGGTATTCATCCTGATATTACCCCCATACAAAGTACTTATCCAATTGAATACCTTAACCGCTGAAGGCACTGCGATAATCAAAGTGAATACGACAAAAAAGTTTGATATGAATGGATTCACTCCGGACATAAACATGTGATGCGCCCAAACGATAAATGATAAAAATCCGATGGCGAGAATGGAATAAACCATTGCACGATAGCCAAAAATTGGTTTCCTGGCGTGTACAGAAAGTACCTCAGATACTATACCCATTGCAGGGAGAATAATGATGTAAACTTCCGGATGACCTAAAAACCAGAAAAGGTGCTGATATAAAATCGGACTTCCGCCAATTCTATCCAAAGCCTGTCCATTTATGAAAATATCAGATAAATAAAAACTAGTTCCTAAGCCTCTGTCGAACAACAACAAAAAGAAGCCAGATGCCAATACCGGAAAAGACAACAATGCAAGAATAGCAGTCACTAAAAATGCCCAAATAGTCAAAGGCATTCTCCACATACTCATTCCTTTGGTGCGAAGATTCAACACAGTCGTAATATAATTCATTCCTCCAAGGAGTACAGAAACTACAAACAAAACCAGAGAAACCGTCCATAAAGTCATACCGGCTCCACTTCCTGATGATGCCTGTGGCAATGCACTTAAAGGCGGGTAAGCCGTCCATCCTCCTGCAAAAGGTCCAGTGCTTATAAACAAGCTGTAAAACATCACAACGGAAGACAAGAAAAAGAACCAATAGGAAAGCATATTCAGAAAAGGAGACGCCATATCTCTTGCTCCAACCTGAAGCGGAATCAGTAAATTACTGAATGTTCCACTCAGACCAGCGGTAAGAACGAAAAATACAATAATAGTACCATGCATCGTGACCAATGCATAGTAAAACTCAGGATCCAATCTTCCAATACCTGCATCATTGATTGTTATCCATTGCCCCAGCAATGGCTTTAGCCAGGACAGATCTGCATCGGGAAATCCCAATTGCAATCTGAAAATAATAGACATCGAAGCACCTATGACTGCCCAGAAAATACCCGTAATTAAAAATTGCCTGGCAATCATTTTATGGTCCTGTGAGAAAATATACGTAGTCAGGAAGTTGGTTTGGTATTTATCCCCATGATGATGTTCATGAAAATGATCATCGTAACCCAATTCCTGGATCAGTTTATCTTTTTCAACATGAGTGGTATGAGTATCTGACATAATTTAATGTATTAAAAAGATAAAATTTTAAATTCAATTCTTCTGTTTTTAGTTCTTCCTGCATCACTGTCGTTAGAGTCTACCGGTTTGTTTGGACCATAACCGATGGATACAATTTTATCTGCAGCAATTCCTTTGCTAACTAAATAATCTTTAACTGCATTGGCTCGGTCTTGTGATAGCTTCAAATTCAGCGGCAAATCACCAACATTATCCGTATGTCCGCCGATCTCTACATGCAATTTAGGATACTGATCAAAGGTTTGTTTTAAAATGTCCAATGCGATCTCAGACTCACTGCTTAATTTGGATGATCCTGTTTCAAAATAAACATTATCCAAACGCAAGGTTTTATCTGCGGTATTTGTATTTGATGTGTCCAACGCTTTTTTCAACATGCTTTTCATCTCTTCGCCTTTCATCATCAATTCAGCTTTAATTGGTTTGCCTTTGAACGGATCATCATCTGTATTTCGAATCGAAGTAAAGTAATAAGACTTTTGTGCCTTGTTCCATTTTTCCCACTCTTCAGGTGTAACTACCTTAACCAATCTTCTCATACTGTAATGGCCCTTTCCGCATAATTCCGCACAAGCCAGTTCATAATTAAAGACTTTCCATTTAGGTTCGCTATTTGGATCATTTGGATCGGAAGGCAATTGATATTCCGGATATTTTCTCAATTCCTGTCTAAACTCTTCAGTTGTTTTAATAGGAGTGAAAATAAAATAAGTAGGAATGCCCGGAACTGCATCCATCTTTACTCTGAAATGCGGCAAATAGAAATTATGCAAAACATCTCTGGCAATTATACGCACTCTGACTTTTTTACCTTTTGGCAAAACCAATTCATCTGCATTATAATCGTCTAGATTGCGTTCATCATTCCAGTCTTGTCCCAATTCGTTTATGCCTGGTTTTATTAATCTGAAGTCTTTAACTCCCAATTTGCCATCTGCACCGGGATATCTGAGATTCCAGGCAAACTGCCATGCAGTAGCTTCAATTTCCATGTATTCATCGCCCGACTTTACATCAGACATAACTTTATTCCATGTGACCAGTCCCTGTACCACCAGTATGGTCATTACCAGAGCCGGTAATGCAGTCCAGATAATCTCCAGTCGGTTGTCATGAGGAAGAAACAACGCCTTCTTTCCTTTCTGATATCTGAATTTATAGGGAAACCAGAAAAGTACAATGTGACAAATCACAAAAACGATTCCGGTAAAAATCAACGTTACATTGAACATAGAATCTATTGCACTTCCATGTTCTGAAGCTGCCTTCAATGGTCCGTAACCCATCAAGCGGTTCGCGTAATACATGGCGCTCCATGCAAAAGATCCAAGGAAAAGGACGCAAAAGATAATCAGCCATTTCCCATTTAATTCAGCAGATTTGGTAAGATACTCCTCCTCCCCTTTCATTTCTGCTGTTATCTCATTTATCTTAGCTATTTGCAGTAAGACGACAAATAGAAGTATAATGGATAATATTGTAATTAATGCTGTCATTAGTTGATACTTTTAATATTACTACACATGATGATGTAAACTCTCTTGTAAAAACGGATCACTCTTAGGAACCAAAGCTGCCCTGGAAAGAAAGAACAGCGTTGTTGAAAAGAATAATGCGAGAAATCCCAACATAACTCCGATATCCGCAAGGCCGGGAATAAAATAGCCTACCACAGGAACCCCGTCATTATGTGCTTCTTCGTGCCCTTCCGAGGCCGGTTCTGTTTTTGAATGTTCGCTACTTCCTTCTGAAGGCTTTATTTCTTTGACATTGCTTGTTGAAGCATGATTTGAATCCATGATAACCTCATGAGATGTATGCAGTGTACCGGGTTTTACCATTTGGAATGTATCCCACCAATGACCGAAGAAAACAATCATAGAAACCACGATTAAGGTTCCATATTTTCTCTTTGTATCATTTCTAAGCAGGATTAAAAATGGCAGCACGAAATTCAATACCAGGTTCCCATAAAATAAAACAGGATACTCCCTGATTCGCGTTTGAAAATAAACGGTTTCTTCTCCGATATTTCCATACCAAATTAACATATACTGAGAAAACCACAGGTAAGTCCAGAATACAGAAAATGCAAACATAAATTTTCCTAAATCGTGGAAGTGTTCCATATTGACATTGTGATAATGTCCGTTCGATTTCAAATAAATTAGAAATAAAATAGTCAGGGCTATCATACTAACAAAGCAACTTGCCCCGGTATACCATGCGAACATGGTACTATACCAATGAGGATCCACTGACATTAACCACAGCCATATTACAACAGCACTTGAAAATCCTGCGACAGGAAGAAAAATAGCTGCCCAAAATTTCATTTTTTCATAACGAGTATGTTTCGGATCATCATGATAATCTTCTTCAATACTCAATGATCTCATCTTGTGTGCAAAGAATATCCATGAAGCCAGAATACCTAAACCAACAATAGCGTAGAAATTTTTATTTAAGAACGAAGATTTCCCTTTCAGAACGGAATCTTTAGCCACAACTTCTGCATCAGACCAATGATATAAATGATGCCATCCAAAATAAACGCCTAATGCGATAAAGAACATCAGTGCAAAACCAACCCATAGAAATTGCGACATGGCTTCCCAAACTCTTTTGAATCCCACAGCCCAGCCTGCATAAGCTGTTCTGTTGATACATATAAAAAAGATAGCCATCATTGCGATGAGTGTAAAATATACACTATTGTGAAGTATGCTACTCCAAAACCTCGTATACAGAGGATCATCACTTCTGATTATTGAAACCAAGGAAATGATTCCAATGAATCCCATGACTCCAAGTATCGTCTTGTCGCGGGATGGTAATTGTATTGAGCTCATCTATCGTTTATCTTTACTTCAATCAAAAAATAATTATTTTTTCACATTGCTGCTTGGAGCAACTGGCGCCGCAGGTGCGCTACTTGCTTTCTTTGCGTCAAGCACAGCCTGTGAACCACTAAACGTATTTTCTTTCTCGCTATATTTTAATTTTTTGGAATTGGCCTGTAAGGATCTGATGTAATGAATTACATCCCATCTTTCTTCATAAGAAAGTTTATCCGCATAAGAACCCATCATGTTTTTACCATACATGATGGAATGATAAAATCTGCCTTCACTGCTTGCTATAAAATCATCTTTTAAGAAATTAGCAGGTTGTGCAGGATACTTTCCTCCGTCATCCCTTACCAAATAACCGGCACCATCACCTAAATCGCCATGACAGATTGCACAATTGATCGTGTATAAATTTTTACCCTTAGCAAGAGCCGCGTCAGTAAGCTTTACCGGATTGGCTACAATTTCCTTCATCGCCCTGTTGCGCTCATCTTCTGTATTTCCATAATAATAAGCAACTGATCCATTCATTGGTATGCGAATGGCATTTCCATTTAAAGAACCATTCATCATTGAATCCATCATATGATTTGCAGAAGATGGCAGACTTCCCCTGGCTATAGTTCCTTTGACTGGTTTTCTTGGCGTAGACATTCTGTCTATTTCTTCTTTACTGCCCCAGGAGTGATAATAGTAATAACTATTCACGTTTGCTTCATATGCAATCGAATGAGACATGTCAGGCATATATTCATGTCCTGTTTCATTACCTCCTGCCGGACTGCACTGAATGAAAAACAGTGTAATAAAAATGACAGCGATACTATAAAGTGTGGTTTTCATTTTCATATGCTTTTGGTATTCACTTCTTCTGCTCCGGTTTCATTAAAAAAAGCCCTGGCAACAGATTCTGACACATCATTTTTGTCGAATGCCAGACAAAATTTATCATCCGTCGTACGCAAATCCAATTGAGGATTAGATACCCCTGGCCATAATCCGCAAATGGTATAAAATGTAATAGTCATTCCCCAGGATGCAAACAGGACAGTCAATTCAAATACAATTGGAATATAAGAAGGTACCGGCCAATAAGGCTTACCTCCAAAAATAATCGGCCAGTCACTGGTCATAATCCAGGTCATTCCGAGGAATGCCGTTAAGGTACCTATTGCACCATAAACGAATCCAGCCTGATGCAAACGGGATTCTTCCAGACCCAAAGCCTGATCCATTCCATGCACCGGAAAAGGAGTAAATACATCCATAACTTCGAGATGCTTGCTTTTAGCATTTCTTACTGCACTTAGCAGTAATTCTTCATCCGAATAGATTCCGTATATCACATTTTTATTTAACTGTCTCATTGACTATTCCTTTGAACTTACTTATTTAATGATGCTGATGATGATCGTGATGAGTTGCGTGTTCATCTTTGTGTCTGTGTATGGCATTCTCACCTATGTATTGATCACCTCCAACTTTTAAGATATGCTTTACTTCGGCAATTGCAACTACAGGAGCAACTCTGACGAAAATCAGATAAAAAGTAAAGAATAAACCAAGTGTGCCTACAAATATTCCAATCTCAACCCAGGTTGGCTTGTAATAACTCCAAGAAGAAGGAAGATAATCCCGCGCTAAAGTTGTGGCTATAATCACGAATCGCTCAAACCACATTCCTATATTAACAAAGATGGACATGAAGAATGTAAAGAAAACGCTGCGTCTTAATTTCTTAACCCAAAACAACTGGGGTGATATCACATTACAGGACATCATTCCAAAATAGGACCACCAGTAAACACCCATGGCTCTGTTGAAAAAAGCAAATTGCTCATATACATATCCAGAATACCAGGCAATGAATAACTCGGTTAAGTAAGCAACCCCAACTACCGTACCGGTAACCAGAATAACTTTATTCATTGATTCAATATGCTCTAATGTTATATACTGTTCCAGTTTTAAAATTTTGCGAGTCATCACCATTAAGGTTTGCACCATGGCAAACCCTGAAAAAATAGCTCCTGCAACGAAATACGGAGGGAAAATAGTCGTATGCCATCCGGGTATTACAGACGTTGCAAAGTCAAAACTTACTATGGTGTGAACGGAGAGTACAAGAGGTGTCGAAAGTCCGGCCAGAACTAAAGACAAAGACTCCCATCTCTGCCAATGTTTAGCAGAACCTGTCCATCCGAATGATAATGCATTATATATTTTTTTTCTGAATCCGCTTGCACGGTTTCGTACTGAAGCAAAATCAGGTACCAGACCAGTATACCAAAACAACAGTGAAACAGAGAAATAGGTAGATATCGCAAATACGTCCCAGAGCAATGGTGAATTAAAATTTGGCCAAAGGGCACCTCTGGTATTTGGATATGGAAAAAAGTAAAAAACAACCCAGATTCTTCCGACGTGAATAGCAGGAAATAATGCCGCACAAATTACCGCAAATATGGTCATAGCTTCCGCGGCACGATTCACCCCGGTACGCCATCTCTGACGGAATAACAATAAGATGGCAGAAATGAGGGTACCGGCATGTCCAATACCGATCCACCAAACGAAATTGGTTATATCATAACCCCAACCGATGGTCCTGTTAAGATTCCAGGATCCGATTCCCATCCAGATGGTCCATAAAATACAGAATACACCGAATGCAAGCGTAGAAGAAGCTACAATAAAAGCTATTATCCATGCCCTGCTCGGAGTGCGTTCCGTTGGAGAACACAAATCTTCCGTAATCTGATGATAGGTTTTATGTCCTTCTATAAGTGGCTTTCTAACCGGTGCTACAATTCCTCCTGACATGCTTTTTATTTTAATGTTTAGGCATCTAAATTTTCGTTACGGTTGTTCACTTTCATAGTATAATTCACAACAGACTTCGCATTGATTTCTTCCAATACAATATAATTCAGAGGGTTCTCCAGTTTTCTAAAAAGATTTCCTTCTTTATTATTCATATCTCCAAATGTAATTGCATTGGTAGGACATGCCGTCTGACAAGCCGTTTTAACATCATTGTCAGACAATGTTCTGTCTTCTTTCTTTGCCGTTAATTTACCTTCCTGTATCCGTTGTACACAGAAAGAACATTTTTCGATAACACCTCTTGAACGAACGGTTACATCAGGATTCAAAACCATTCTGACCAGATTATCAGAATAAAATGGTTGCGTTTTTTCGGCTGCAAGATTATACTGATTCATTGGGAACAGATCCGCAGTGGTATAATCATACCAGTTAAATCTTCTTACTTTATAAGGGCAATTGTTTGCACAATAACGGGTTCCAACACAACGATTGTAAGCCATCTGATTTAATCCTTCCTGAGAATGGTTTGTCGCATTTACAGGACAGACATTTTCACAAGGTGCATTATTGCAATGCTGACACATCATCGGCTGATAAACTACATTCGGATTCTCTACATCGCCATAATAATAGCGGTCAATTCTCAACCACGACATTTCATGATGCCTTGAAACTTCCTTTTTACCAACTACCGGAACATTGTTTTCGGCCATACAGGCAATCGTACAGGTTCCACATCCAATACACGAATTCAAATCGATGTGCATACCCCAATGATGACCAGCATTGTATTTATAGTCATGACTGGGATAAAGCGTATATGAATTTAATTTCTGATGATCTTTTCGTTCTTCCTTTAGAAGTTCAACTTTTTCTTTAACCTCATTTAAATGGCTATGACGGATAACTGATCTGTCTGTCAATGATCCCTGATATCCTTTGGTCAGACCTTTGAATGCATCATCTACTAAAGCTGCTTCGTCGGCGTTGAATTTTTTTCCGGTTGATTTTTCAATGGAAGTCACACCCATGGTATGGTGATGCTGTACACAGGCAAAGTGCTTTTCTATACTGCCTAAACTATTTGAAACTTCTACTTCTGTATTAAAATACTGAATGTAACCATCCACCCATTTACAGGAGGAATTAAAATCAGTACCGATTCCCGTACCACAATCTCCGGCATTTCTTCTACCATAACCAAGAGCTATGGCAACCGTTCCGGCCATTTGACCAAATTGCTTTATAGCTCCTATTTTTGTTTTATTTCCACTTATGGTTAATTCTACTTCCTCACCGTTTTCTTTGATATTGTTGAAACTGATGAATCGGCGGTCTCCATCAAAACTAATTGGAACAGCTAAGTAATTGCCCCAGGAACAACGCGTAACCGGATCTGGCATTTCCTGCAACCATGGATTGGAAGCATACATGCCACCTCCGACTGCAACCGGCTCAAAAAACGCAATTTCTACCGGAGCATTGGAAGGTTTAGTCAATTTTCCGGCTGCCATATTTACATCTCCTTTGAATGCAACTGATTTCGATGCAGCAGGCATTTCAAATACGCCATTGTGTATATTTTCATCCCAGAAAGTTTGAAAGTCAGATGGCGATAATTTTAATTCGCCATGCTTGTCCTGCCAGCATTTTTTTAAATACTCATAATAGGGTTGTTCTGCCGTAGTATTTAAATTTTTACTATCACACCAAACGAGGAGTGAATGAGGAACTTGCCTGGTATTAAAAATTGGATTGATTGTAGGTTGAATAAAACTAAATGATCCTCTTTTCGCTTCAACATCACCCCATGATTCAAGATTGTGATGATCAGGACAGATGTAATTGCACAACATGGATGTTTCATCCAGTGTCGTATTCAAACTGATTTTAGTTTTTACATTCGCCATGGCTTGTCCAAAATCAGCGGCAAATGGCGTATCGTAACAAGGATTAGCATTCCAGATAATTAATGCATCTACATTAGATGACTTCATATCTGTCATCAACTGATTCAAATCGGCATCACTACCCTTGCGTTGATTGGAAGCTCTGTCAAATTGAACCGTTGAGCCAATATTATTCAATAAATTATTGATTGCAAAAACAAGAATTTGGTCACCCAGATTATTGTTGCCGCAAATCACTAATGATTTTCCCTTTTGATTCAATAAAGACTCTGCAACTTTTGAAATTGCAGACTTTGCTTTATCATTTACTCCGGATACGGAAATAGTTGCTCCGCCGGTTTTAGAACTGACTTCATTATATAACTGTGCAATGGCACTACTTTGCTCTGAAGGCTTTACCAGAATTCTATTGTCTGCATTTGATCCACTCAAAGACATATGGGATTCTATCTGAATATGATGCGACATCGATACAGAATCCATATGAATTCTTCTGCGTTTTGCATATTGACCTGCATACTCTATTGGAGAAATCCAGGTACCCAGAAAATCTGCATTAAAGCTTACAATTGTATCGGCAAGATCGAATCGATAATCCGGAATCATGCGTTCACCAAAGCATTGCTGTGCAGCATCCAGTAAAGCAGATGATGATACTGCATCATACATTACATGTTTTGCACCCGGAAATTTTGTTGTGAATTCACTAACCGCTTTAAGGGCAGTAGGACTCATCATCGTGCTGCTTAAAATCCGGATTTTTCCTCCAGATCCGAGGGCAGCTTTTATTTCTTCATCTATTGTCTTCCAATCGGAAGCAGTTAACTGACCCTGATTATTTTTTGATGGTTGTTTGATCCGGTTATAATCATACAAACTAAGAACGGCTGCCTGAACCCTGGCATTCGTTCCTCCATTCGTAATTGCAGAAGACGCGTTTCCTTCAATCTTTATAGGTCTTCCTTCTCTGGTTTTCACCAGGACAGAGCAATAATCCCCTCCATTTACATAACTGGATGCATAATAATTGGCTATTCCAGGCACGATGGTATCCGGCTTAATCACATAGGGAATCGCTTTTTTAACCGGTATTTCGCAAGATGCTAAAGTGGCAGCTCCTATACCAAAACCGAGGACTTTTAAAAAATCCCTGCGGTTGGTTTCAAAGACTCCTGCGCGTTCATCAGTCAATATGGATTCAATGGCGACCGGAGATAATTCGGATTCAACTTTCGCTAAAAATTCCGGATCTCTTGTCAAATCCTGATCATCAATCCAGAAAGTTGTTTCACTTTGTTTCATTTGTTTCTTCATTGCTGCTTAATCAATAATGACATTTTTGACAATCCAATCCACCGATATCACTTACTTTCACAGACTGCCTTTGGCCACTTTTAATTTCATCGTGATAGGTTTTATAACTGTCGTAATATTTGTTATCCGCAAATTTTACATCGGTCTGCCTGTGACAATTAATACACCAGCCCATTGACAGCGGCGCATATTGTTTAACCACCTGCATTTCTTCTACTTTACCATGACATTGCTGACATGCAATTTTACCAATGGTTACGTGTTGTGAATGATTAAAATAAACATGATCCGGAAGGTTATGAATCCGCTTCCATTCGATTGCACCAGGAATAGCAGATTTAGTATCACTGGTTAATGATTCCTTGATCATATTCCATTGTGAGTCGGTTTCCTGTTGTGAACCCTGGGTTGCTGAACCGAGTTTATTATCTTTCACATAATTATCTCCAATCCATTTCTTGTAAATGGCTTCTATTTCTGATTCGGAAAGACTCTCATAGTTTTCAATGTATTTGTCGGTATTCGGATTAAAGCCTATTGATGCATAGATTTTGGTGATTTCAGCAGTTCCGTATTTACTTCCTTTCTTAATGGCTGCATGACAATTCATACAGGTGTTTGTCGCAGGAATGATGGATTGTTTGGATCTTCTTGCACCATCATGACAATAATTACAATCAATTTTATGGAGGCCGGCATGGGTTGCATGGCTGAATTTGATTGGTTGATCTGGAGCATAATTCTGCTGTCTTCCCAACGATATGGCATTATTTACGGTAGTATATCCACCGAATAAAACCAAAGCAAAAATGATAAAGGTTACAATGGCTTTGCTGGTCAGTAATTTCCATATGGATGTTCTGACTGCAGTGGTATCGCCTGCTTTGCGCTTCAACTGAAAATCCAGATCTGACATCAGGTTCCATAAGAACAAAGCAATTACGATCAACAAGACAAATATGAGATAGAGCCAAAATGAAAATCCACTCTCCTGACCGGCATTTGAGGCTGCGGCTCCACTTGGTCCTGCTGCAACCTTGGGGCCGTAGGTGCCTTTATAAACACCATCCACATACAACAGTATGCTTTCAATCTCATCATTAGACAGATTGGGGAAGGCAGTCATGACCGTCGGTTTGAACTGATTCCATAATTCCGTTGCTCGTGGATGCCCTGCTTTTATAAGGCCCTGAGAATTGCGAATCCAGGAATAGAGATCTTCCTTTGGGAATGAAGCCCAGCGTTCACCAACTCCTCCGAGAGCTGGTCCCGTCAGAGCATCCTTCATATTTTTATTATGGCAGGATGCACAATTGTTTTTAAAAGAGTTTTTTCCAGCTTCAATATCCGGAGCGGAAGAGAGAGTCCCAACTGTAAACAGGAGAGAAACAATGCAGCAAATTAAGCTTTTGTAGCTCATAAAATATTGAAAGATAATTGAATATAGTTTTTGAAAAATAATATACCTTTAATCATTGGCTTTCTGCCTGCAAAAATACCCACGAAACGCGTTTTCCAAAACATCTTTTCAATTAGTTTTATATGATCCGGAAAAAAGTTCATCTGCGCTATTCCTCTTGCCGTTAAAAATGAGTTAAGTTATTTCCCATATCAATTAAAAATCAGACGGCAATTGGGGCTTTGATTGCTGGATGAGATTGATAATTCAAAAGTTGAAAATCTTCAAACTGAAAGGAAAACAAATCTTTTACATCCGGATTCAGGCTTATTGTGGGCCCGGGTAACGGATTTCTCGATAATTGCAGAGCAGCTTGCTCCATGTGATTCAAATACAAATGGACATCTCCGAAGCTATGGATGAATTCGCCTGGTTTCAAATTGCAAACCTGGGCCATCATCATTGTGAGCAGGGAATACGAGGCTATATTAAATGGTACGCCAAGAAAAACATCAGCTGAACGCTGATATAAATGACAGCTAAGCCTGCCATCAGCCACATAAAATTGAAACAGGCAATGACAAGGATTTAGGGCCATTTTAGGCAACTCGCCGACATTCCAGGCGGACACGATCAGTCTCCTGGAATCCGGATTTTTCCGAATCATTTCAATTACCTGACTGATCTGGTCAATACTTTTTCCGTCTTCCGTTTGCCAGGCTCTCCATTGTTTCCCATAGACAGGCCCGAGATTCCCGTTGGAATCTGCCCATTCATCCCAAATGCTTACTCCATGCTCCTTGAGATACTTTGTATTGGTATCTCCTTTCAAAAACCAAAGCAATTCGTAAATAATGGATTTAATATGCAGCTTTTTCGTGGTCAGCAAAGGAAAAGAATCAGCCAGATCAAACCTGAATTGATAGCCGAACAGGCTTCGGGTACCGACTCCGGTCCGATCGGACTTTAAAGTGCCTTCCTTGTAAACTTTCTCCAGTAAATCCAGATATGCCTGCATTGCTGTAATTCAGCGCAAAGAAACATATTTAATTTTTTATAATATAATTTTTCCAATAATTTCTTTACTCGTTCCAAAGGGCGTAATTTTACACGGAATCAAACTCAATGACTTACCTCAGTCTCAAGGAATGCTGCCTGGATTTGGAGCGCAATGGAATGCTGATCAGGCTTAAAGAGCCTTTGGATCCGAATTTGATTATTCCCGAGATACACCGCAGAGTTTATGCTTCAAAAGGTCCGGCGCTCTTTTTTGAAAATATTATAGGAACTAAATTTCCTGCAGTTTCCAATTTGTTCGGAACCACCCAACGTTCAGAATACCTTTTTAAAGATGTTTTAAAAAAATTGGAATGGTTGATTCAAATAAAAATGGATCCGATGCAATTGGTCAAAAGTCCAATTCAAAGTTTAAAAAACAGTTCCTTTCTTATTTCCGCCCTACCCAAAAAATTGAATAAGAATACACTGAATCAAAATTGCCTGATTTTAGATCTGCCACACATTAAGTCATGGCCATTGGATGGCGGATCCTTTGTTACCTTACCGCAGGTCATCAGCTTTCCTCCCGATCAAATGAATCCGAAAATGGCGAATGTCGGAATGTATCGCATACAACTCGATGGCAATGAATACAAGCAGAACGAAGAAATAGGATTGCATTATCAACTACACCGAGGGATTGGCATTCATCATCTGGAATATTTACGGCGAAATAAAGATTTTAGAATAAGTATCGGAATCGGAGGACCGCCTGCCAACACCTTAGCTTCCATTTTTCCTCTTCCTGAAGGCCTCAGTGAAATCTTATTCACCGGATTATTAAACAACAGGAGGTATCACTATTCAGTAAGTGACGGAAACTTTATACCACAGGACGTTGACTTTTGCATTACCGGCCTGGTGAATACCAAAACATTGAAAAGCGAAGGGCCCTTTGGCGATCACCTGGGCTATTACAGTCTGGCGCATCCTTTTCCTTTCCTGGAGCAGGTAAAGGTGTATCATAAAAAAGATGCAATTTGGCAATTCACCGTTGTGGGTCGACCACCCCAGGAAGATTCCTCATTCGGACATCTGATTCACCAAATGGTTTCCTCTCTCACTTCATTTGAATTTCCAGGTATTAAACAATTGCATGCGGTTGATGCTGCCGGTGTTCATCCCTTATTGCTTGCAGTAGGAAGTGAACGCTATATGCCATTCAGATCGCGAAAGCCGGAAGAAATATTAACCTCGGCTAATTTGCTATTAGGCAAAGGACAAACTTCACTGGCGAAATATCTTTTCATCGCGGCTGAAGAAGCGAATGGTACACTTGACGTAAAAAACATTCCGTCATTCTTCAATTATATATTGGAACGAATCGACTGGAGATTCGATTTACATTTTTACACCAATACAACAATAGACACGCTTGATTATTCAGGTAGCGATTGGAATGCAGGCTCCAAAGTAGTCATTGCATGCAACCGGGACAAACTAAGAGAATTAGACCGTGATTTGACTAAATTTCAAAACCTTCCGGATTCATTCTCGAATGTCAGATTGATTCAAAATGGAATAGTTGCTATTCAAGGACCCGGATTTGAATCCTATAGACAATCAGAAAATCAATTGAAAGAATTAATTGATTATCTAACACCTGAACGGTTTCAGAATTTTCCATTGATCGTGATTTGTGATGACAGTAATTTTCTGGCTTCGGATTTTTCCAATTTTATCTGGACCACTTTTACCAGAAGCAATCCATCGCATGATATCTATGGCGTCCAGTCAAAGGTTCAATTCAAACATTGGTCCTGTGGCCACAGTTTAATTATTGATGCAAGGACAAAACAGCATCATGCACCTGTGCTTGAACCTGATCCGGATGCAGTAAAAAAAGTAGATGATATTGTTTTTAAAAATCCCGTTTTAAAAAAAATAATACAATGACGCTACCCGCGGACTTTATAAATCAAATGAAAAATTTACTCGGATCAGAATATTCTGATTTCGAAGCATCCCTCCACGAGCAACCTTCTGTAAGTATAAGAATCAATCCATCCAAGACTGAAAACGAATTCAATCTTTCACAAAAAGTTCCTTGGTGTGCTGACGGATACTACCTGGAAAGCAGACCAGTGTTTACTCTAGATCCTTTTTTTCATGCGGGGCATTATTATGTACAGGAAGCATCATCCATGTTTATTGATACCATTCTAAAAAAACTCAAGTTAAAGAAAAATCCGAGGATCCTGGATTTGTGCAGTGCACCTGGCGGCAAGTCCACTTTGTTATTAGCTCATCTTGCTAACCAGGGATTTGTTCATTGTCATGAGTTCGATCCTTTCAGAATGGGAATATTAAAACAAAATATTGAACGCTGGGGTTATCCCAATGTGATAATCACCTATGGT
This sequence comes from Bacteroidota bacterium, assembly GCA_029781865.1. GTDB lineage: Bacteria > Bacteroidota > Bacteroidia > Chitinophagales > Saprospiraceae > Vicinibacter. The sequence continues at coordinate 12,876 of JAKOVW010000063.1, read as the reverse complement.
TCGTTACATCAACTTGAACGATTAGACTATCAATATGATCTCATACTGATTGATGCACCCTGCAGTGGAGAAGGCATGTTTCGCAAAGAAGCGGATGCATTAAAACAATGGAATACAAAAAAAATCAATCATTGTTGCAACCTGCAAAATAATATTATGAATGTTGCAGACAGTTTATGCGCAGACAATGGCTATATAATTTATTCAACATGCACCTGGAATCGCAATGAAAATGAACAGATTCTGGAATCTTATATTCAAGATAACAAGTATCAATCGGTTAAGATCGAACAAGCTTTTAACATCACAGAAACACAAAATCCAACATATACCTACCGCTTTTTTCCACACAAAATTTCAGGCGAAGGATATACTGTAAGTGTACTCAGAAAAGAAGGATCAGCAACCATCAATCCTGACAATGCTAATAAACCGAGCAACTTAAAACCAATTGGTGAATGCCATGCTGAAAACTGGCTGAACGATCATCATAACTATGCTACTACTACTTTTAAAGACAAGTGGTATGCGATTCATCAGGATTACTATTTTATTTTTCAAAACATTGTTCAATCCATTTCAACAAGCTACCTGGGAATTCCACTTGGAAATCAAAAAGGTAAAGAATTTTATCCTGCACATGGATTAAGTCAGTCTATATGCCTTCATTCTGAAATCCATAAATTTCAAATGAATTCCGCACAGGCACTTGACTATTTGAGAGCAATGACTCCTTCCTACCCAATTCAATCCCAAACCAGGTGGTTGATTGCGGCATATAAGTCGGCGAAACTAGGTTGGCTCAAATCAAGTGGAAGCGGAATCAAAAATTATTTTCCTATCCATCAACGAATACTTTCATTTTAAATGTTTTATATGAATAAAATCGTCTGCATCGCACTTGTCTCAATTACCACTCTGTCGCTGTATAGTCAGAATGCTATTCCAAAGATCACCAGGAATAATATACAAATAAACAAGAATGACAATCGCGTTGATATTTCATTTGATGTTTTGGATCCGGACAATGAAGATCTGGATATACAATGCAGAATATATAATTTGACTGTCGATAAAAAATATGAAGAAATAATACCCCAAAAGTTGGATGGCGATGTTGGCTTCCCGGTTAAACAGGGAATCAATAAACAGATTAGTGTTTATTTTGATTTAGCCGTAAATCAATCGAATCTCATCATTGTCTTAACTGCTATTGACAAAGAACCTATAGACATCAATGCTATTCTGTCGCAAGTAGATCCGGTTAATTTAGAAAATAATCTTCGGCAGATCCAGGGCAAAAGAAACAGCTCAGATCAGGTTCATTATGATGCTTCGAGGTCCTATATCACTGATCAATCGGCAAAGTATATTCCAATAAAAACTTTATCCTACAAATACAACCAAACCAATTGCATTAATTTTGAAGCCACCAAATTAGGTCATGAACAACCATCCAACATCATCATAATGGACGCTCATTATGATTCCGTTCCTATTTCTCCGGGAGCTGATGATAATGGCTCAGGGGTCGTTGGTGTCATTGAAGCAATCCGCATCCTTTCTGAATACGCTTTTAAAAAGTCAGTTCGATTTTTGTTCTTTGACCTGGAAGAGCTGGGGCTTGTTGGGAGTTCTATTTACACTAGCTACCAGCTTGACAAAAGAGACAGTATCAAAGCAGTTCTCAACTTCGAAATGATCGGATTCTATTCTGACCAACCCAATTCTCAAAGCTTTCCTTCCGGTTTTAATCTTTTATTTCCTGATGCTTATAATACGGTTGCTGCAAATAACAACCGCGGAGATTTTATCACAAACGTAGGTTGCACAGGTTCATCAGCGTTGAAAACAGCTTTTCAAACGAATGCATCCACTTATGTTCCTGATCTCAAGGTCATTTCTTTAGAAGTTTTTGGCACAGGCACCATAGCTCCTGATCTAAGAAGAAGTGATCATGCTGTGTTCTGGGACAAAAACATTCCAGCTGTTATGATTACAGATGGTGCAAACTTTAGAAATAAAAATTACCACACCGCCAAAGACTCAGTTAGCTACCTCAATTTTAATTTTATGGCAAATGTTACCAAAGCTACTATAGCCACTATGATTGATCTGGCAGGTATTGAACATGGAAGCTCTACTGAAATTCAATTAGATCTTTCTACACTAACAACTAATTTAAACAGAAATTCTTTTTATGCAACTGCAGATCACAATGATATTTTGATTAAATCAAAAGGGAACCGTCAAAATATTCAAATCGATTTGATTGACATTAATGGCAATTCTGTGTGCCATGAGAAAATGAATTTACTTTCAGATACCATCTCCAGATTAAAATGTTCCGAATTGGAACCAGGCTTATACTTTTTAAGTATTCATTATCCGAATGGAAAAGAAACCCAAAAAATTTTAATTCATGGATTCTGATTTGATCTATATTTCACTTGGTTCAAATATAGGAGACCAGTTTAAGAATCTTGAAAAAGCCATTCTTGAAATACAATCCGTATGCGGATCGCTGAGCTCAGCTTCTTCCCTGTATGAAACTGAACCCTGGGGAACTTTTGCACAGGATCCATTTTTAAATCAAGTCATCGCCGTAGAAAGCCCACATGAACCTGCAATCCTGTTAAATCTTTTTTTAGAAATAGAAAAGAAAATGGGACGAATACGCACCGTTCGAAATGCTCCAAGAATTATTGATATTGATATATTGCTCTATGGATCAAAAATCATCCTCAATGAAAGCATTCACATTCCGCACCCAAGAATGCACTTAAGAAAATTCATATTAATCCCAATGACGGAAATTGCACCGGATCTCATTCATCCGGTATTTAATCAAAGCATGAAAGAGTTATTAAATAAATGTACAGACTCTTCTTTTGTAAAAAAACTCAGGACCCATGAAATCAAACCCTAACAGGTATATCTGTATTGAAGGCAATATTGGAGCCGGGAAAACCACTCTTTCCCAGATGATTGCTCTGGAATACAACTGCAAATTGATCCTTGAAGAATTTTCTGAAAATCCCTTTCTTGAATATTTTTACAAGGATCCGCTCCGGTATGCTTTCCCGGTTGAATTGTTTTTTTTGGCAGAAAGGCAAAAGCAAATAGAACTGGAAGCGGTACAATCCGATTTGTTCTACAACTTTATCGTTTCTGATTATAGCATTTTAAAAAGTTTGTTATTCGCCAGAGCCAACCTGTCACCTGAAGAATATAAATTGTTTTATAAAATCTATCTGGCGCTAACTCAAAATCTGCCAAAACCTGATCTGATTCTTTATCTCCACAGAGAAACTGAAATCGTACAAAGTAATATTTCGAAAAGAGGACGGCTATTTGAAAATGAAATCACTAATGAATATCTTTTTAAAATTCAGGAAAGTTATTTTGATTTTTTCAAGAGCCAGTTTGTAATACCTGTTGTAGTCGCCGATCTCAATGATCAGGATTTTACAAAAGACCCCACCCTGTTTAAGGAAATTGAACATATTCTATTCACGCAATTCACTCCCGGATTGCATCATATTAAAATTGTAAATCACTAAAATGAAAAACTTTATTTCGTCCATTTTTTCGTCTTGTCTGGGGACCATCCTGGCATTATTCTTAATTATTTTCATTCTTGGAGCCATAGGTTCCGGAATGGTTCTCAAAAACAAATCGGAAGTTCACATTTCGGATAATTCTGTTTTGAAATTGGAAATACCTGCCCTGCTGCCAGAGCAAACCAATAATTCCGATCTTGATTTTTCAAAATTTTCATTTGACAATGGAGTAATCGGTCTTCACGATTTAGCTAAAACAATTAAGCATGCAGCTACAGATTCAAAAATAAAAGGAATTTATCTGAAAGGAAGCTCCTTCAATCATGGCTATGCTACTTTAAAAGTGATACGCGACGCATTACAAGAATTTAAAAGCAATGGAAAATTTGTAATCTGTTACACCAATTTTTTGGATCACAAAAACTATTACATTGCCTCAGCTAGCGACAAAATTTACTTACATCCGCTAGGCTATATTGATTTAAAAGGATTTGGAATTGCCATTCCCTATTTTAAAGAATTCCTGGATAAAATCGGATTGGACTTCAATGTGTATTATGCGGGAGAATTCAAGAGTGCTACAGAACCATTCCGTTTCAATAAAATGAGCCCTCAAAACCGATTACAACTGAAAGAGTACATTGACAGTCAGTATCATCTTTATATAGATGAAGTTTCTGAATCCCGCCATATTCCTTACGAAACATTAAAAGCTGATTTCGATCAGTTTGCTTCGCATTCACCGGAAAGAGCGTTATCAAATAAACTGGTTGACTCCATCGGTTATGAAGACGATGCATTTGCAAGCATTCAGCACTCCCTCTCTTTACCCGAGAATGACAAAATTAATTTTGTACGAATGGAAGATTATTATGAGAAAGTCAAGGAGCTCAATGAAAATTACTCCAGTTCGAATCGGATTGCCGTGTTATTCGCAGAAGGAGATATCACTGAAGGTTCGGGAAAAGAAGGAGAAATCGGCAGAAAGTATCTTAAAATTTTAAGAGATATTAAAACGACAAAAAGCATTAAAGGACTCGTGCTGCGTATTAATTCGCCAGGAGGTTCGGCACTATTAAGCGATGAAATATTAAAAGAAGTCGACCTGATCAAAGCACAAGGCAAACCTGTTGTGGTCAGCATGGGCGAATATGCTGCTTCCGGCGGATATTATATTGCCTGTCATGCAGACAGCATTTTTGCAAGTCCTTATACCTTAACCGGATCAATCGGTGTATTTGCCCTGATTCCCAATTTCAATAAACTGACAGGAGATAAAATCGGCATTGATGTGGATACCGTCGGAACCGGACCCATGGCCAATAAATTCAATGTGATGTTACCCTGGGGCAAAGATGAATCTGATATTTTTCAGGAGAACATAGAACATACTTATGATCGTTTTATTTCTGTGATTTCGACCGGAAGAAACTTAGATAAGGAAAAAGTTAAAGAAATAGCCAAAGGAAGAATCTGGACCGGGCAAAAAGCCATTGAAATAGGATTGGTAAATAAAACGGGCACATTACAAGATGCTATTTCTTGTGCAGCCCGAATGGCTTCAGTAGACAAATACAGAACCAGTGAATTCCCAAGTCAAAAAGATCCTCTGCAAAAATTGTTTGACATGATGCAAGGCAACAAAGAAGACCAAAGCAGCAGGATTCAGGAAATGTACTTAAAAAGTGAACTGGGATCATATTACAACTGGTATAAACAAGTACAATTTTACCGTAACAATCAGGGGCTTCAGATGAGGTTGATTATGGATTGCAGGATTTAAACAACCGATACATAATTTACTGTAAACCTCCACGCACAGCATCATATCGATTAATTGATCATAAAAAAAACAGTCTTCCCAAATGAATGAGAAGACTGTTTATCATTTATATTAAACCTAACAGAAAAACTATTCCAGTATGATCATCCTTCTGGTTGCAGTTTGATCTCCTGAATCCAGCTGATAAAAATACATTCCGGATCCGCGCAAGTCATCTCTCTTTATTTTTACCGTATTCAAACCTTTATTAGCCTGAATAGTCGTAAGATAGATTACTTTTCCAGTTACATCATAAATGCTCAATTTAGCATTAGCATTCTGACTTAATCTGAAACTGACTTCTGTTTCCTTTTCAAATGGATTTGGTGCATTCTGGTACAATTCAAATATACCTGCTTCTTCTTCCACTTTATTCGAACGAACATTCAATTTTACGTCAGTTATCTGTAAGTCTGAGCGGTATGCTTCAGCTGCAGTTACATCACTGGTGATCGCAAACAACTTGCTTGCAGCACCACTGTTTTGCACTCTGAAGTTTACACTAAACAGCACATCACGATCGGTGTAGGTAAGTCCTGCTTTTGCATTCCAGCTCATAGTAAGGATACCCTTGTCGATTCTATTGATTCCAAAATTGGATTCATCCACCTGAAGTGCTCCGGCCTCTACACCTTCAAACACCAGATTACGAGCATCAAAATTCAGGGTAAACTGGAATCCTGCTACGTCTTTAAAATCAGAAGCCTTTACTTTCATGGTATATACATCACCAGATTTCAATGTAGCCTCATCAATAAAGAAGTTTAAAGCTTGTGCTGTTCTTGAATTCACATTGCTATTCAACGCACTCGCATTAGCTGAATTATTTACGTCTCCCATTTTCACTGCAATGAAATCAGCCTTATTGGATTCTTTCACAACAATTACATTTTTATCAGATTGAAAATCCCATGGTTTTTTCGGATCTGAGAATACATAATCAGCAGGAACCATCAACCAGGATGGTGACTTCGTAAATTCAGCATTCACGCCAAGGATGAGTTTTCTGATTTCAGAAACATCCGATGCGGTAATCGTATTGGTTTTGTTGACATCAGCCGCTAATAATTTGTATGGACTGGACAATTCTTCAATACCCAGGATGTGTCTTTGAATCTTCACAATATCCGCAGTAGATACGCCATTAATAGCATCATCATTTCTCTTTGATTTTACAACATATTCTTTGTTTAAAACCAAATCACCAAACAAATAGTATCCGGTATTTCCGGTTGTCACTTGCCTAGACAATGCGTTATTGGAATACAATTCTACGTCCGCCTTGGCAGTTAAATCTCCATTTTCTGTTTTAACCAATCCATTCACATTACCACTGGTAACTGTAACCGGATTAGGACAGATATTTTGATTATCCTGAACAATTATAGTAGTTGCGCAATAATCTTTATTTCCTTCTTCATCTTCAACCCACATTTGCACATTTACGACCAATTCATCAGATATATGATTCTTTACAAAATCATCACAACAAACACGAATACTTTTCTTGCTGGTATCTCCATTAAAATAGTATTTCAGTTTATTCTGTGGTGTACAATTATCAAAACTGGCCAGATTGAGATCTTTTGCCCAGATATCGACACATCCTGAAGATGGCATTGGCACGGTAATGATTCCGGTCAAACAATATGGTGTAGGTGCTTTGCAATCCTTGATTTCAAACAAGGTGCAGCATTGACCCAGGTTACCGCAGCCATCTTCGACATACCAGCAAATCTTATGAACACCGATTGGATAAGTTCCACTGGCGTCAAAAGGATTATTTGGATTGTCTGCATAAGGATTGTTATGTATAGCTGGTTTAATTCCCTGTGAATACTCCTTCAAAGTAAGTTTACCCACATTATAGTCAAACGTACCATTATTGAATAAATCAATTTTGTATTCACTCAACAACCAGTCAGTAGGCGTACAGGAATCAGTAGCTGTAACGGTTAATCTGAGATGACCTACACAGCTATTCAACGTGTTGTTAAATACTGCAGGCTCACAAACCCCAACATTACATGTTACTGTTGGTTTTACCAAATCTCTGACCTTAATAACTTGAGTAAATTCCCATCTTCCGATTTCGCCATTCACATTTGGATCATACTGACACCAGTCAATCACAACCCATTTACGCAGGATTTTATAACAAGCATCAGGTTCAATTGTAAATATCTCATCGAAATTTTCAATAGCGATCAGATTACAATGATTTCTTGCACCATTGACAACCTGAGGTCTGCCTAATAATGGATTGTCAGGACTTACATCAGCTCCGCAACCATCAATATGTGTTCCATTACCTGCACAATCAGGCCAAATGATATCATCATTCGGATCGCAATAGTCATTTCTGTTTACATAGAATGGATCGCAATTGACCACCCAAATCGTTTGAGTTGCACTTACCAAAACACCATTAGGTCCTTTGGCAGTAACATCTCTAAGTACACGTCCCTGACCGCAAACTCTTAGATCTCTAACATTAATTGTTGGTGTTGCAGAACAGGAGGACAGAACATATCCATCAAATCCCCATACCAGATTAAATGTTTTATCCGGATGACTGGCATCAAATAAAGTATTGAAGTAATCGCAAGCCTTATTGTTTGCCGGTTGTGCCTGTGGCGGCAAACCAGTTTGATATCCCGGATAGCCGGTAATATTATTTTTTACACAATAGTAATTACATACTACGTCTGTAGTTGTTACTTTAGATCTCCATGCAAGGTCGTTAACTACCTTACCAAATGTTGGATCTGCTGGGTTTGTTAAATTATTAACATCAAACCAGAATCCACAGCTCACAACAATATCAGGAGGAGCAACGACAGTAGGAATACTTTTATCCTGAACTTCAACTTCCACCATGCAATCGCTATAGTGACCGAACAAGTATCCGCCCTGATCCATAAATCTTGGTCTGATTGGACCAGTTCCGGGATCTTTATCGAAGACACGGAAAACTACTCTAACTGTTTTACCAACATCTGCGCAACAGAACAGAACATAATCATCGAAGTAAACCTGATTACCATCAATGGATAAATCATCATCACCATTCAATCCATTGCAGCAAGCTTTACCATCTTTTGTACTTCCATTATTGGTTCCCAATAAGTCGTCCATGCAGATTGCTTTGAAATATAAATGTGAAGAACAGTTGTCAAATGAACCGTCATCAAAAGTTTCTGCATACACTTTTGCAGAATTCTGACCAGGACTTTGACTTCCTGTAATTGTAACAACAGTTTTTTGATCGCAAACTGCATTTGGAGGAGTATTATCTTGAACATTGAGGATTACCCGCTTTTCGGTAATGTTACCGCAGCAGTCCTCTGCAACAATATAAGCGTTTTGGATACCAAGAGGAAGATTTACCACGACATAACCTGAAACATCACTGCCCAACACAGTACCATTATCAACGCGAATTGAATAATGTACTTCTACTGAGCAATTGTCGACTATCCATGCTGGAGCCACATCCCAACGACCTTCGCATCTCCATGGATCAGTATTAACGATCAGACTATCCGGGTAAAGCACTTGTGGTGGAACGTTATCCATCACTTTAATAATTTGATTTGTGTCCTTTACTTCACCGGTACACCAGTTTAATAAAGTCCAAATACGGAGTATTTTATAACAACCAACCGGTCCTGCATTGCAGCCTGGTTTAGCAATATCAATTTTTATATCTCTAAATGTAGTTGCAATATTAGAACAACCAGCACTCGCAGGTGTACCTGTACCTTCCCATAAAACGATTTGATTATCATCCCAACATTGATAATTTGCAGGATAATAAATTGAATATGGACTTGGGTGACCACTGTATTCTCCTTGATCAATACAATTCCATCCTAATGTTCTGGGCAGCCTTATCCCTAAATTATTAAAAATGGCAGTATCGAGAATCCAATTATCTACACAATTGGTCCAGGGCAATATGTGAGATGCAACATTCAGATTTCTATCAATCTTCTCATCACACTTCAAAGCACGAGTATGACCCGGTAGATTCAGACCATCCCAGTTTAAAGGATAAGTCAGACTATTTAAGTCCCCAAGTTTTACAGTAATCTTTTGAGAACAGGTATCTTTGTTTCCTGATTCATCCACTGCAATAAAGAAGCGGGTAATGATTTTATCATAACCTAATGCACATGATCCTTTGGATACGACATCATAATAAGAAGGATAATAAAAACCACACTCTTCGATTACATTAGGTTGCCCAGTTTTAATCGGATCTGTACTCTGATAACACTCAATTGTTATATCTTCAGGGCATTTCATGATTGGAGGAAGCTTATCTTCAACACAAACTTTTCCCCAGCAAGAATTTCCTGTAGAAATTTCCTTGATTGTAATCTTTAAACATTTTCCAATTTGCGCTTGTCCGATCTGCACAAATGGTTGATTTGGATCATTATCCACTAAAGCATTGGTTACCCAATCACGCGCAATCACTTCATACAGATAATTAGGACCTGCCTGCTCCAATAAGTGTTGTGGTCTTATTGTGGCTACACAGTGTTCGTCCAAACTGATCTGAATCAAATCATGGCACACCAATTGTCCTACAAGGACAATCTCTCTTGGTTCGTTAGCGGCTTTACCTAAGTTCGCCGAAAACAATACCAGTAAAATCATTAGACAATTTAATTCAAATCGTCTCTTCATACGTAGTAAGCATCGTCTATTCATACAATAGAAATTTGGATTTATTTGATAAATTCAATAATTGCTTCATCTTTCTCCGGATCGACAAAAGAATGCTGTGACCCCAAGAAGGAGTGATGAGTAGACTGGTATTAAATGTTTGGTTTTGTTAAGAAGTGCTAGATTCTTAACATGCCCTCATTGAATAATATGAATGACTAATTATTCATGTAGAGTTTTTCTGAGCACACAATGATCACTCATTTGTAAGCGCGCTGCAAGAAAATAAATACATTTTTTTATGTGAGATATTTAAACGCTGATGGAATGGGCTAATTAAACATTTTAACCCCTAAGAAATTTTAAATATGAAAATTGATGAAATTAAATAAATTGATATTATATCAACCTACCTCTTTATAGTAATACAGACCGCATGGTGAGATTCTAATGGTCTGCTCGATTCAACAACATATGTAAAACTAAAATCATGCCAAAAAAAAGGGGATGAAATAAATTCCATCCCCTCGAGTTTTGATGTTTAGTTTATTCTATTACCACCATTCGCTTAGTAGCGGTATGTTCTGCTGCATCTAATTGATAATACATCACTCCGGATGCATTGAGCTCTGATTTTGATATCTTAATAGAATTCAATCCTTTAAGACCTGCTTTTTCAAAAGCTCTGATGACCTTTCCGGTTGCGTCGTAAATAGTAAGTTTGTAAGCTCCGGCTTCCGGCAATCTGAATGATATTTCGGATTCCTTATCAAAAGGATTTGGTGTATTCTGGTATAATTCAAAGATGCTTGTCTCAGCAACTTCTTTTCCTGAGCGAATTCCAAGGCTAACTTCTTTTATGTTCAATCCGGCATCATAAGCTTCCGCTGATGTTACATCACTTGTAATTGCAACCAATCCGTTTATAGCTGCATTTCGGCTTGCACGGAATGTGACTGTAAATAAAGTTGAATTAGCATCAACACTCTGAGCTGTTTTTCCATTCCAGCTTGTTGTTAGTATTCCCTCATTGATTCGATTCGTTCCAAAATTGGATTCGTCGAGTTCCAAAATTCCTGATTGCACATCGACAAAACTTAATGCTTGCTGATCAAACTTCAACGTAAACTGATAACCTGTAATGTTTTTGAAGTCGCCTGCTTTGAATTCCATTTTGTAGGATTCACCGGCGATTAATGGATTGTTATCAATTTCAAAATGCAATTTGCCATTGCTTCTCACTGTTGTTGCATTCATGTTATGTGCCCTGGCATTATCATTGACATCTCCCATTTTTATAGCAACAAAGTCTTCCTTCAAATCTGATTTATCCAAAATACTTATGTTCACTTCTCTTGGTGCATTCCAGGGAGATGCAGGATTGGAGAATTGATAAGATTTAGGAACAAATGTCCATGAATCAACTTTGCTGAATTTGCCAATAATACCTAAGACCAATTTTCTGATCTCAGAAATATCAGATGCGGTAATATTTTTTGTTGCGTTTACATCTGCTGCAATTAATTTATAAGGACTTGTCAATGATTCAAGACCAAGAATATGTCTTTGAATTCTGACAATATCTGCAGTACTTACTCCATTTACCGGATTATCTGTACGTTCCATTTTTACATTATAATCTCCGGGAATTAGATCTCCAAACAAATAGCCTCCTGTTCCATTGGTAGTCAGATGTTTCATCTGCGTAGAGGATTGGAATATTTGTGCTTCAGCTAATTCCGTAGGATCTCCATTTTCTGTTTTAAGCTCTCCGGTTACACGTCCTTTAGCAGATCCGGTATTTGGACATACATCCTGATTGTCCTGAACAATAATAACCGTTTTACAGTAGTCCGTATTTCCTTCTTCGTCTTCAACCCACATTTGCACATCAACGATTAATTCGTCATTTGCACCTGCTGCTACGAAGTCATCACAACAAATTGTAATGCTTGTTTTCGTTGGGTCGCCATTGAAGTAGAATTTCAAATTCGCTGCATCTGTACAATTGTCAAAGCTTCCTTTGTCAAGATCCTTCGCCCAAATTGTGATACATCCATTTACTGGCATTGGAACTGTAATTACACCAGTATAACAATACGGTGTTGGTGCTTTACAGTCTTTGATTTCAAATAACTGACATTGTGCTGCAATGTTTCCGCAACCATCTTCTACATACCAACAGATCTTATGTACACCTACCGGATAGGTTCCACTTGCATCAAACGGATTGTTTTCATCATCTGCAAATGGATTATCATGGAATTGCGGTGTCTTTCCTGCTGCGAAGTCTTTTCTGGTCAATGGACCTGATTTTACATCAAAGCCTGAATAGATTCCTATTCCATCATTGAACAAGTCAATTTTGTAATCGTAGAATAACCAATCCAATGGGCTACAGTTATCAGTTGCATCTGCTGTTAAACTCAAATGACCGTAACAAATGTTGTCTGTTGCATTTTTAACTGCTGGTTCACATGGACCTACATTGATGCTGATTACTGGTTTATCTGTATCATGTACTTTTATGATTTGCAGATATTCCCATCTTCCTTTTGTTGGATCGATACTTGGATCGTACTGGCACCAGTCAATTACTGTCCAATGACGTAAGATCTTGAAGCATGCATCCGGTTCAATTGTGAAGATTTCATCTACATACTCAATACTGATCAATGCGCAAAGATCATCTGCATTGTTTTCAACTACTGGTCTGCCCAATTGTGGATTGTCCGGACTTACGTCTGCTGCTCCACAACCTGGTATTGTTGTTGCCTGACCTGTACAGTTTCCTGGCCAGGTGATATCATCATT
>JAKOVW010000058.1 GCA_029781865.1 Bacteroidota bacterium | reverse complement strand
ATCTTAAAAGGCTTGTTATGTGGTTTTAATCCTAAAGAAATCAATGATTACATCATAGTTAAAAATAAACCAGGCTGGAAATTTTCAAGCTTATTAAATCAGGTTCCACTAAATAACTATGATGTCATGACCAGCTTCCACAGTTTGAAACAGCTTGAAGGCTTCATGGGGAATAACATCAAAGAATCCAGTGTTCCTTTTAACATAGACAGGAAGCTTACCCCTGAAGAAATTGAAGAAACAGTGAAATATTGCAGGCATGATGTGGAACAGACCATTGAAGTATTTATCCAAAGAAAAGAAGAATTTGAAAGCCATTTATCACTTATTAAAGCTTTCAAACTTCCATTAGATTATATATCAAAGACTAAAGCACAGCTTGCAGCCATTATCCTGGGGGCAACTCAAAGAAACTGGAATGATGAATTTGAAATAGAATTCCCTGACACTTTGAGAATTAAAAAGTATAAAGAGGTTTTGAACTGGTATAAAAACCCATTAAACAGAGATTACAATAAAACACTTAAAATTGAAGTTGCTGGGGTTCCCCATGTGTTTGCCTGGGGTGGGTTGCATGGTGCTATTGATAAATACTATGGTGAAGGTCATTTTCTTGTCATTGATGTTGCTTCATATTATCCAGCATTGATGATTGAATATAACTTTATCAGTAGAAATATTGCAAACCCTGCAAAGTATAGAGAAATCAGGGATGAAAGGCTTCGACTTAAAGCAGAAGGGAATCCAATGCAATTGCCTTATAAAATCGTATTAAATTCCACTTATGGTGCAATGAAGGATAAAAATAATGCACTTTATGACCCAAGGCAAGCCAATAATGTTTGTGTTGGTGGGCAGCTTTTATTACTTGATTTGATTGAAATGCTGGAAGGTCATTGTCAATTAATTCAGTCAAACACAGATGGGTTGATTGTTAAGTTGTTTAAAGATGAAGATTATGACTTAATTGATGACATCTGTTATGAGTGGGAAAAAAGAACCAGGATGCAGCTTGAATTTGAATCTTATAAGAAGATATTCCAAAAGGATGTAAACAACTATGTAATAGTTGACTTTGATGGTGGGTTTAAATCCAAAGGTGCTTATGTGAAGAAATGGACTAAAAAAGATGAAAACAAAAATGAAGTTGATGACCTGCTGGATTATGATTGTGTAATTTTACGGGAAGCATTGGTAAATTACTTTGTTCATGGGATTCATCCAAAGAAAACAATTGAAGAATGTAATGATTTACGAAAGTTCCAAAAGATTATAAAGGTCACTGATAAATATTCACATGCCCTTTATAATCCAAAAATCACTGAAGAAAAAATAAGGGATGCTGATGGAAGGTTAAAGACCATTAAAGTTTTCAAAGGTGGAGAAATTCAACATGAAAAATGCTTCAGGGTATTTGCTTCAAATTCACCTTCAGATGGTGGAATATATAAGGTTAAAAGTCTTGATAAGAACCCTGAAAAGTTTGCCAATACACCTGAAAATTGTTTCATTATCAATGGTGATATAAACAATCATGAAATACCATCAAAGCTTGATAAAGACTGGTATGTTGACTTGGCAATAAAAAGATTAAGGGATTACGGGGTGAAATTATGATGTCACCTATATTGAAGTTAAAGGGGGTGTTTGAATTTGGAATTGTTCAAAGGGTATGTGGAAACAAGAAACAAAAAGTGCATAGAAAAGTTCAAGGATAGAACTGACTTAAAAACCTATGAACAGGTTCAAGCACTTCCTGAATTTGCTGGGATACTTGCAGATGATGTTATTCTAATTGATATTGATGATGCTGAAGAAGCGGAAATACTCATGGATATAGTTGAAGAAAAACAACTAAATTGTAGGGTTTATCAAACAACCAGGGGCAAGCATTTCCTTTTCAAAAATAATGGTGTTGATAAGAATGGAACCAAGAAAAAGCTTGCTATTGGATTGACTGCTGATATTAAAGTTGGAAGCAGAAATTCATATTCAATTTTGAAGTTCAATAATGAAGAAAGATTCATTGAATGGGATATTGAACCGGGTGAAGAATATCAACAGCTTCCAAAATGGTTGTTTCCGGTAAATTCAAATAT
>JAKOVW010000056.1 GCA_029781865.1 Bacteroidota bacterium | reverse complement strand
CTATAACACAATTGGTAGGAATCCACTTTGCTGATGAATTTTTGAGCCCTAATTCAGTAATGTAGTTTTCTGTTTCAGTAATTTCATTAAATTGAACTTCTTGTGTTCTTAACCAGGGAATATTACCACCATAATACTCAGGTCTGGACCTTAATGGCGTACCGCCAGAGCATATGCTTTTTGATATTTCTCCTAGTGTTTCCTACTCTACATTATTATCAAATGTTAATAACAGTTCTCTATAATACTCATACTGCTTTCTTCTTGCATCCAATTCTGCATTCAATTCTTTTATTAATTCTGTAAAAGAATCTAGAATTCGAACAATTTCTTGTTGGATTGGAAGCGGAGGAAAAGGAATTTTTATAGATTTTACATCATTCGTATTTATTGCTTCGAAAGTTGCACCGGTAGCCATTCTTTTGATATTATTAATATATGAATTAAGACAATAATAAATAAACTTTGTCTCCACTATACTTTTTGCAAATATTGCACATAAACCCCGTCCTATTGCAATTTTTCTATCTGTAATATTTGTATCACCTACGGGTGCACGAACACTCATAACAATACTACCTGGTTCAGCCATCTTTACAGGCGCTGATGTATACATTCCAGAACAATTAAGCACTAAATCACCAAAATGAGTCTTTCCTTGGTGAAACTCAATACCTGCTGATGGGTCAGAAGATATTGTATCACCTTTCGGAGATGTCCCCATGGTTATATCTGCTACTTCATCAAGCCGTTTATACTCCACTCCATTCGGGCATAACTCTTTTATTAACTGTTGCAACCTACTCATGCCTCCACCTCTATCTCTTCAATAATCTTATCAATCTCTTCACGCAGAACTCTCTGCCTAGCTACAATCTCTTTGATTTCAGCATTAAGCTTTATAATATCAATTTTCTCCCTTGTATCCTCCGGTTCTACATAGGCAGAAACTGTTAAATTGTAATCCAGGTTCTCAACGTCAGTACGAGGTACAACTTTTACAAAATGGTTTTTATTCTCTCGCTCAATGTATGCATTAAGGATGGTTTGAATATTTTCTCTTGAAAGTTTATTTTTGTTACCCGATTTAACAAATTCTTTTGAAGCATCAATGAACAAAATATCATTATCGCTTTTGGACCGCTTTAATACCATAATACACGTGGCAATACCGGTTCCAAAGAATAGATTTTCGGGTAATTGTATGATAGCATCGATAAAATTATTATCAACCAAATATTGGCGAATTTTCTTTTCCGCGCCCCCACGATATAAGATACCAGGGAAACAAACAATAGCTGCCGTTCCATTTGGCGCTAACCATGAAAGGCAATGCATAACAAAAGCCAGATCAGCCTTAGATTTTGGTGCCAACACTCCGGCTGGCGCAAAACGCGGATCATTAATTAAAATTGGGTTGCTATCTCCTTCCCACTTTACAGAGTAGGGTGGATTAGATACTATTGCTTCAAAAGGTTCGTCATCCCAATGTTTGGGGTTTGTTAATGTATCTCCCAATGCTATATCAAACTTATCATAGTCAATATCATGTAACCACATATTGATTCGGCAAAGGTTGTAAGTCGTTAAATTTATCTCTTGTCCAAAAAATCCTAGACGAACATTTTCTTTGCCCAAAATCTTGGCGAATTGTAGTAGTAATGAACCACTTCCGCAAGCCGGGTCATATACTTTGTTCACATCTTTTTTTCCTACAACAGTAATACGTGCCAATAACTCTGATACTTCTTGGGGGGTAAAAAATTCTCCTCCGCTTTTGCCGGCACTAGAGGCATACATAGTCATCAAAAACTCATAGGCATCCCCAAAAGCATCAATTGAGTTGTTCTGATAATCCCCAAGCTGCATATCTCCTATAGCATTTAACAGCCTTACCAACTTTTTGTTTCGTTCTTCAACAGTATTGCCCAGTTTATTGCTATTCACATCTATATCATCAAACAAACCCTTAAAATTCTTTTCG
>JAKOVW010000037.1 GCA_029781865.1 Bacteroidota bacterium | reverse complement strand
CGGCTTCACTCAAATACGAAACGATATGCTGAGGGACCCTAAAATTTCGTGTAAAGCCAAAGGTATACTGTGCATTCTCCTTTCCAATCAAGTTAATGGATTGGTTAGTGTTAATAATTTGGAGACGCTCCACTCAATCTGTAAGGAGGGATATAATTCAATCCAATCAGGATTGATAGAACTCGAAGAAGCAGGATATTTTGCACGGGTGCGTTACCGTGACAAAAAGACCAAGAGAATCAAAGGTTCATTCTGGATATGCACAGATACTCCGGGGAAATTCAATTTGGAAAAATACTCACAATTCCTTGAAAAAAAAACGGGTGGGAGTTTGCCCGATAAGCGAATGAGACGCAGAGGGGAGAGGAGTTTTTAGATGAAAAGAACCAAAGGAACTAATGAAACCAGTTACAACGAAAAGAAAAAAGTCGCCATTCCGGACCTTGTATACAAAGGCATCCGTCAAGGAAATTTTACGATAATACCGAATGATATATTGCGAAACCCTAACATAAGTTCAAAAGCGAAGGTATTATTATTCATCGGATTGTCTAACCAAGATGGGTGGAAAAGTCATAAAACCGCGATTTGCTCAATGATGAAAGAAGGAGAAAACGCGATTGACTCAGCAATAAAAGAGCTACAGCGGTTTGGGCTTATGAAGAAAATGCGTTACCGGGACAAAAAGACCAAGAGAATCAAAGGCTCATTCTGGATATGGACAGATACTCCGGGGAAATTCAATTTGGAAAAATACTCACAATTCCTTGAAGAAAACGGGTGGGAGTTTGCCCGATAAGCGAATGAGACATGGAAGGGAGGGAAGTTTTTAGATGAAAAGAACTAGTGGAACTAATGAAACCAGTTACAATGACAATGAGATGATTATTAAAATCGCATTGGAGATACTCCGAACAGATGCTTTCCTAGCAGTCAACAAAAAACTGATTCAAAAGGTTGGGATAATTAAGGCTGCATACATTACGAACTTAGTAGACAAGTACAAATATTTTCGGGATAGAGGAATGCTAACTGAGGATGGAGGTTTTTTCTTAACATACGAAGAACAAACCAAGCAACTAGGTTTAAGCGAACAT
>JAKOVW010000036.1 GCA_029781865.1 Bacteroidota bacterium | reverse complement strand
GGCACCGCAGATTAATGGCTATTTTGTTAATTCAGCTTTTACGTATGATATCAATATCTCATATCAAACCGGAGAAGCATTTTTCAAAATTGATGAGGCACGAAACTTCATATTTTCTGAACCTTATCCGACAGATAAAGTGAGAAATGAAATTGTAATGCAATATCGATATAGTGATCCGGGTAAATATTCAGTAAAATATGAAATCACATCCAACGAAAACATTCCATCTAATAGTGATATAGTTTTGATTGATTATAAAAAAAAGTTCAAATTCCCATTTCATTATATTGGAATGTTTGCCTTAATCGTGGTTAGTTATTTTGGATTTTAATCAAAGAAAGAAGACAGAGGGATAAATTTTGTAATTCGTAATTGGCATCAGGTCCTAAATGCGTAATATTGCCGAGTGGGGGAGTAGGATATCAAAAAAGGGGCGGATGTTCTGCCCCCTTTTATTTTTATTTCCAAAAAGAAAAAAGAAAGAAAAAATTCGAAATAATGTATAATTGAGTGTCAGATTATTTTTTCTTAGGTCCTTTAATCCTAAAAATCTTAGTCGAAATCCTTTAATCCTATAAATCCTAGTCTTTTTTTTGTATTTTTGCTCTGCAAATCAAATATTACCAATTAAGCTATTAAAGAAAACTTTGACAGAGAAAATGATAATCTTATGCAGACAATAGACAACATTTTTTACAAACCTAGAAAATACAACACAATCGAATTATGGAAGGATGTTAAAGAAGAGCAATGGAATGACGTTAATTGGCAGAGAAGAAACTCAATACGAAGTGTTGCACAGTTAAAAAAAATTATAAAACTTAATGACTTTCAGGCAAGTGAAATCGAAAGAACTTTGACGGCATTAAAAAACGAGGGGAAAGAAGCTTTACGGATTACACCTTATTATGCTTCACTTATGCAAGAAGACCCATTCCACCCTACAATGTTACCGGACGAAAAATCAGAAAAACGACTTGACCCTATTTTTTGGCAAAGCGTACCCACACCTGCCAATTTACTGTTTCCGGATACCGGTCTTGAAGGGGCTATGAATGAAAACTCACGAAGCTATGGGGCTGTTTATCAACGGTATCCTAACAGAGTTGCTCTTTTTGTTGCTGAAAATACAAGCTGTGCTTCATATTGTGTTCATTGTCAAAGGGCAAAGTCGTTAGATTGTTCTGCTGATGTAAATGGCACTGAAATAGATAAGGGGTTGTTTTATATCGGATACAATAAAAATATTAATGAAGTTTTGGTTACCGGAGGAGATGCATTGATGATAAGCAGATCTCGTTTGCAATATGTGCTGGAAGAATTAAGCAGGATACCACATCTTCGGGCAATAAGAATTGCAACCCGAGTTCCTGTGGTAATGCCAATGGGAATTACAGATGATTTGTTAGAGTTAATCAATGTGTCAGCAAACAAATATAACAAAGGGGTTGACAAGTATGTTTATTTCATGACTCATATTAATCACTATCAAGAGATAACAGAAGATTTAGAAACAGCTGTGAAAAAGATACGCAAACATGGTTTTACGATTAGAAATCAAACCGTTTTGTTAAATCATGTTAATGACTATTATGAAACCTTGGCAGAAACTTTTAGAAGAATGTTTTGGATTGGCGTTCATCCATATTATTTATTACAATGCCATAAAGAAAAAGGAATTGTTCATTTTATTACTCCTATTCAGATTGGGAAAATATATATGAAGCACTTGCAAGGTTGGATTTCAGGTGTAACGGTTCCAAGATATGCCGCAAATGTTGAAGGTGGTGGTGGTAAAGTGCTCTTAATGCCATCAGGACATGATACTATGAATGTCGAAACAAATATTGATGATAAGATTTCTGAAAGCTTTGCAACAATAAATACTTGGGATAGTAAAACAATGTTCAGATATGAAGCTCTTGGCAGGACTTCTAAAGATGAATTTGAAAATGGAGTTAAAATCATGGATAAATTTATTGGTAGAAAAGGTGCGTTTGTCCCAAATCTAATTATTGTTGACAATGAAGGGAGACATATTGAAACTACCAACAGAACGGAATTGCCGAAAATAGAGAAGTTGAAAAAAGCAGAACTTCTCGGATATGAAATGTTTGACAAAAATATGCCATTGACTAACCCGAATGATATTGCTGACGAATTAGAAAAACAATTTAAAAATTCAAAATATTGCAGAAAAGAGTAAAAGCAATCGCACAGAATAACTGCCGGTTTTTAATGTAAAGAAAATAAAGTAACTATCTATTATTTTGAGTAAATGAAAAACCTGATTTTTATCATCGCATTTTTTATCTGTAACCTGTCATTTGGGCAGGTAGTTGACATACAATCTGTTGAAAATGTTGACATTGTCAAACTTCTGAATAACCTGGAATCTTTCTCTGAAAATAAAACTGAGGACCTTTCAATTAGGGTCTATATGCTTGGCAATGAGTCTGGTAGTGCCGGCTTCGAAAGTGGAGAAGTAACCCATAAGTTGTATTTTGCGGTCTCCGAATTTGATGAATATCCCAATCAAAAGGTATTTGTAGTAGGAGATTTCTATAGTCCGAAAGCGATTCAGTGGAATAATAATAACGCGCTACGGCCTGAGTTGACAATTGAATTTGGTTCATTTGATGAGAGAAAAACGTTGACATTTATTGTTGGTTTGGAACAAATAAAAATAAAATAAAAAGCTAACCGGAAACATAAAAAAAGAATATGTATCTATTTTTTGACACCGAAACGACAGGATTACCCAAAAGATGGAGAGCGCCTGTTTCAGATCTGGATAATTGGCCAAGATTGGTTCAACTTGCCTATTTGTACTACGATAGCGATGGGAATCAGATTTCAAGCGGAGATTTTATCATTAAACCGGAAGGATTTACGATTCCGGTGGAGGCTTCAAGAATCCACCGTATTTCAACGGAGAGAGCGCTTCGTGAAGGGCAACCCATTAAGGATGTTTTGCAGCATTTTCAATCGTTAATTGAACAAGCAAGTTATCTGGTGGCGCATAATATGTCATTTGACGAAAAAATTATTGGGGCAGAGTTTTTACGAAACGGTATGCCAAACAGCGTTGAGAGCATTAAGAAAATCTGCACCAAGGAAAGCTCGACAAATTTTTGTGCGATCGAAGGACCTTATGGTTATAAGTGGCCGAAACTCGACGAGTTACACAGAAAACTTTTCGGTACGGGCTTTGAAGAAGCACACAATGCAGCAGTAGATATCAACGCAACCGCAAAATGCTTCTGGGAACTCAAAAAACGAGGAATCATGTAGCCCGTCGAGGGAAGTCGAAAGTCGAAAGTCGAAAGTCGAATTCATTCCGCCTTCCGCCTTTCGCCTTTTTATGTCCTATAATCCTTTAATCCTAAAAATCTTAGTCAAAATCCTTTAATCCTATAAATCCTAGTTATTTTTGTTGTATTTTTGCTCCATAAATGAAATATTGGTCATAGTACGAACCCCCGAAAATATTGATAATTATGACAGAAAAACAGATTGAGAAAATAAGATTATCGATTAAGAAACACCGAGCTGCATTGACGGCTGAGAAACGATTATATGGCGGATTTCATGATGGTGCAGGCAGACGTTACTATATTGCCGATTTATACATGCGGATTGCGGATTATAAGGGAGCGATTACATACAAAAAATGGTTTGATAAAAACTTCCCGGATGATATTGGAGGACCGTTACTATCTCTGAATTGGGCTATTGCCTATTTTGAACTTGGTAAAATAGCTGAGACAAAAATTTATACAATTGATACTGCTTTTCAAAATATCTATCTGCATGGTTTACTAATTAACAGAGAGGTAAGTCAAATTGATATGTACGAACGTGGATATGATATCCTTAATTTTGCAAAATCAATGATTGAGGATTGCAAAAAAGTAACGACTCAACCCTATCTCGATTGGCTCACAAATTTTATGGATACAGAAGAATATAAAGAGCCGATCAACAAATTTATCGCATTAAGTAAGTTGCTTAAAGATGAGAATAATCAGAAAAAAAGGTCAGAATTGATTGACCATATATATGAATTAATGGAAATAAACAAGAAAAGATGAGTTTAAAACTACATACCGGTAGCATTATTGATATCTATTCGGCGGATACCGAATCGGAACTTGCGTTGCCGTTTGTGGATGGTGGCATTTCGGCAGGGTTCCCGTCGCCGGCGTTGGACTTTGTCGACCTAACCATCGACTTGAACC
>JAKOVW010000011.1 GCA_029781865.1 Bacteroidota bacterium | reverse complement strand
AATGCTGGATAATCCTCATAATCAGAGCACGCATTATTATTCCACTTCA
Organism: Bacteroidota bacterium; assembly: GCA_029781865.1. Lineage (GTDB taxonomy): Bacteria > Bacteroidota > Bacteroidia > Chitinophagales > Saprospiraceae > Vicinibacter. The sequence goes on along the minus strand of JAKOVW010000011.1, from coordinate 114,098 downwards.
ATAGGGAATGATCGCATCTATCTGCAGGCATCAGATGACTGCAAGCAATGGTTGGACAGTTTAGACATTCATGTACTGCCAAAACAAGTCGTACAAGTGACCGGCGATACACTGGTTAATCCATGTAAGGAACTTAGTTTCACTGCTTCCGGTGGAACCAATTATATCTGGACTCCATCTTCATACATTGAATGTCTTGATCCGCCATGCAGCAGAGTCATTCTTAAATCAACGGCTAATACGCGATTTACAATAAGTACCGATGGACCTTGTGCCGTGCCGGCCAACTTAAATTTATCCGTATCGCAAATTCAAACCGACATTTATTTGCCGAATGCATTTTCACCAAATGGCGATAACATCAATGATGTATTTCTACCGGGATTTAATTGTGATCAAATTGATTCTTACGATCTTCAGATTTTCGATCGCTGGGGAAATTTATTGTTTGAATCAACAAACAAAGACAATGGATGGGATGGCAAATCACAAAATATCCAGATGAATCCAGGGGTATATCCGTATTTGCTACAATATCAAATACATGGTTCAGAGAAGAAAGTAAAAGCAGGTGATGTGACATTGATAAGATAATACTAAAAAATCAAGAGGGGGAAATAAATGTTGAAAAAGCAATGTCACCCTTTCAGGGTTCAACATGAATGTGATGATGTGCTACAAAAATGTCACCTCTTCGAGGTTGAATAAACGGTTTGAAAGTAATAATTCTAATTCATAACCGTCAATCCAACCCCGAGGGATTGAAATAAATGTTGAGAAAATAATGTCACCCTTTCAGGGTTCAACATGAATGTGATGATGTGCTACAAAAATGTCACCTCTTCGAGGTTGAATAAACTGATTGGAAATAATAATTCTAATTCATAATCGTCAATCCAACCCTGAAGGGGGTGACATGATTGTAGGGGTAGCATGATTGTAGCAACGGAATCACAATTGCAGCGATACATCTAACCCCGAAGGGGTGAAATGATTGTAAAATGCGTGAAGATCATAAATCAAAGCCTGAATAGGTGTCATTACTATGTCAGGGCTGGCAAATCAAAAGACATCAAGATGATCCCGGAATTTATCCGTATGTTATACAATATCAAATAAATGGGCGTAAGAGAAAGGTAAAGGGCAATAGCGCTATTTCTATTATAATTGCCTATATACACTCATATCATTCTAAAACTGAATAAAAAATTTCAGCACACATCAAGACTTACATTTGCTTAATGCATACCCTACCCGTTTACAAGGACTTACTTTTAGTTCTTAAGTAAACCCAACACAATAAAGTAAAATAGACATAAAGGCTGGCACCGATCTGCGTTTCAAACGTGTATTCAAATAACAATGAAATCAACAGAACCACCTGAATAGCTGAAATCAAAGGATCCTGCAACCATCTTTTTTGAAAAGCCGAATAATAAATCATTCCGGCAAGTGCTGCAATTCCCGGCAAACCAGTAAATGCCCAGGTATAAATAAATTGATTATGCGGAAGTTTGGGTTCGTTGTGATTCAAACACTCCAGATAAGTTTCTTTAGTCATTTGGTAGAGATCACCCATCCCACAGCCAAGCACCGGATGGTGTTTGATCATTTCAATCCCCATCTGAATAGAAACCCAGCGTTCAATATCAGAATAATATAACCATTTGCCACGTTGCCATTCTCCAAATTGCCAAATGGTATAATAAAATTTATTTTGTAAACTGGGAAGACAGATAAATGCTAAACAAATCAAAAGCAAAATACTGCTGATTGCAATCAACCAGGTTTTGTATTTTTTTCTTCGGAACAATTCGATGCTTATATATGCCAATAAGCCCAAGTCCATCCCCATGATACCAGTTTTAACCGACAACAAATGATTAAAAAAAAAGAAAAAAATCACCAGTGGAACAAAAATCCATCTCTCTATCTGACTGTGTACATGACGGTTTACCATTGCATAATGCAGAGATAAAATTCCTGCGATGGCAACTATCATGCTAAAGCGGATATGCGAAATATGCGTAACGATCGGCTTGCCTTTCAGCAATTGGAGATTCAATTCCTGATAATTTTTCAGGTATTCTACAAGTATGTAAGATGAAAAACAAAACGTGGTGGCGATGAATACATACAAAATCAACTTCCACTGCTTCATTGAAAGTTGTCCGTGAATAAAAAACACCACGGGTAAAAGTAAAAAAGGCAGCTTCATTCTGGAAAACCAGATCCAATACCTGGTTTCCTCAGACCACAATCCGGATATCAGAACCGAAAAGAAAGCCAGCATCATAAAAAGTAACAAAGGCGTTTCAATTACTCCCTGAATATCCTGTGCAATGGTACGGTTGAATGTCCAATGCGATTTTTGTAGATCAAATTTAAACAAGATCAGCAAGCTGAGAATAATCACACTATTCGAAACCAGATAGACAGACCAGGGAATACCAAATGCAAACAAGATCAAACCAAAACAAAATAAATAGGAAATCAAATGGGGATTTCTGTAAAATAGATTTTTGCTCAGCATGAATGAATTTGACTCTTTGAAATACGAAAGTAAACGGAAAACGAAATCAGCTTATAATTGCGCACCAGATAAGCTACACAAATTTAGTCGAATTCGATAAATTCAATCAATTAACTCTAATACGAACAGGTTCTTTTGACCGGCTGCCTTTTATCACTAGCCTTATTGCCTGGATCCGGCCTATCCTGATTTGAATACCGCCAATTCTTTAAATTCTGTTTAATCGGTTGTATTTTCGCACTTTAAATTGAAATACAATGTCGCAAGACTGGTTTGCAGAAATTAAACGATTGATTGAAGAAATAAATTCTTTTCAAATAACAGATGCTGCTGCATTGGAAGATTTCCGTCTGAAATATCTCGGAACCAAAAATCAAATCAAAGGGTATTTTGCCCAAATAGCCAAAGTGCCAAACGAACAGAAAAAAGAATATGGTCAATTGGTCAATGAAGCCAAAACGATAGCTGAATTAAAATTTGAAAATCACACGCACTTCAAACAATCAGAGAAAAAAACAGCTCAAAAAATTTCAGATTATAGCTTGCCTCCGATTGAAAAAGCCAATGGGACAAGACATCCGATTTCTATTGTTCTCGACCGGATTGTTTCTATTTTTACCAAAATAGGATTTGAAGTGGTGGAGGATCTAGAAATTGAAGATGAATGGCATAATTTTACTGCACTCAATACTCCGGCGGATCATCCCGCTCGTGATATGCAGGATACGTATTACTTAAGAGATTTTTCCGACTTATTGCTGAGAACACATACGTCTTCTGTGCAATCGAGATTTATGACCAAAAATCAACCTCCGATCAGGATACTGGCTCCCGGTAAAGTGTACAGAAATGAAACAATTTCTGCCCGCTCTCATTGTCAGTTTCATCAGGTGGAAGGATTGTATATTGACAAGCATATCTCAATGGCTGATCTGAAACAAACTTTACTTTTTTTTGCAAAAGAAATGTTTGGTCCTGATGTAAAAATTCGGTTGAGACCTTCTTATTTCCCATTTACTGAACCATCCGCAGAAATGGATATCTATTGGGGACTTAAGGATGAAACAGATCACCGCATTACGAAAGGTACCGGTTGGTTGGAAATATTGGGTTGTGGTATGGTGGATCCGGCAGTATTGGATAATTGCGGAATTGATTCAAAAACATATTCCGGCTTTGCGTTTGGAATGGGAATTGAAAGACAAGCTATGTTACTTTATAAAATTCCCGACATCCGTTATTATTTTGAAAATGACATCCGCTTCCTGAAGCAGTTTTAATTGACTGTTTTTATTTGAAATTTGCAATTGAACCCAGATGAAAAAACCATCATTAGCTAAAGGAACCAGAGATTTTTTACCTGCACAAGCCAGAAAGCGTAAATACATTTTCGAAACCATCGAACAAACATTTATTCATTTTGGATACCAGGCTTTGGAAACTCCTGCCATGGAAAATCTGGATACGCTTACCGGAAAATATGGCGATGAAGGTGATAAACTTTTATTCAAAATTCTGAATAGCGGTGACTATTTGAAATCCGCCGATGAACAGTTACTAAAAGAAAAAAATGCAACCAAATTAATTCCGCAAATTTCGGAAAAAGGATTGCGATACGATTTGACCGTTCCGTTTGCAAGAGTTGTTGCAATGAACCAGCATCTTTTGTCCTTTCCATTTAAACGCTACCAGATCCAACCGGTATGGAGGGCAGACAGACCGCAAAGAGGGCGTTATAGGGAATTTTATCAGTGCGATGCGGATGTCGTGGGTTCTACTTCCTTGCTGTATGAAGCCGAACTCCTTCAAATTTACGATCAGGTATTTGCAAGGCTTGGAATTCCTGTGCGGATTGTAATAAATCACCGCAAAATCCTGGAAGGAATTGCCATACAGGCCGGTTGTGAAAATCAATTTATGGCCATGACCCTTGAATTGGACAAACTTGATAAAACCAGTTCTGAAGAGGTAAAACAATCCTTGATCCGGTTGGGAATTGAAGAATCAAAAGCAGCCTGGATTCTGCAGATTATTCAATCCAAAGAATTGAATGCATTTGAATTCAATGAAATGGCTAAAGCCGGTGTGAAGGAAATTCAACAAGCATTTCATTTCAATTCAGGCTATTCGTTTTTGAATGAACTTCAATTTGATGCATCACTGGCCAGAGGCCTGAGTTATTATACCGGATGTATTTTTGAAATCATTCCTACATCCATTGCAATGGGAAGTTTGGGTGGAGGCGGACGTTATGATAATCTTACCGGTGTGTTTGGCTTAAATGGAGTTTCCGGTGTAGGCATATCTTTTGGCGCAGACCGGATTTATGATGTCATGGAGGAATTAAAATTATTTCCCGATGATCTGAACAAAGCAGTTCAGGCGCTTTTCATAAGTCTTGACGAGAATAGCCTACATTGGTCCTTTCAACTGGCATCTCAACTCAGGAAAAAAGGAATCGCAGTTGACGTTTATCCGGAGGCTGCAAAAATCAAAAAGCAATTTACCCATGCCGAAAACCTTTCCATTCCATTTGCCATCATTATTGGCGAAGAGGAGCGACAAAGTGGCCAGGTCAACATCAAAAATCAGAAAACGGGTCAGCAGCTAAAAGTTAATGCTGCAGAAATTGAACGACACATATGTTAATTTGATCTAAACGACCACTTTCTATCATACTTGTTTTCAGGCCTTTAGACGTTATACCTGGCAGCCAAAAATCATATTATATTTTATTATAATATGTATTAACATAATATTTAGGCTGTTAACTTTTTATTTTGACTTTAAATGTGTATCTTTGTCATCCTTTCGCTTTTAGGCATCTATTTAAGTTTTAATATTTAAATTTGTCAACCCAAGCGACAGGTTAACAGAGACCATAATTAAAAGATAATCTCTGGCCATGAACAAGCTAATTTCCATTTTCACTATTCTTGTTTTTGCATTCATCAGTCAGAATGCCAGCTCCAGACAAAGTCTGAGATCTGATTTTCTGTTTCCCGAATTCATAGGAAAGATTGCATCTTACGAAGAAGAAGTTCGTGCCCGTCTTGAAACTATGGATTGCCTGATTGTACCACGGGTAGACGATGATGTGCTTGACCAGGTAAAGCGCTTTGTCGGCAGAAATAAATCCACCACACTGGAAATATTAAAGCGCACAGAAATCTATTTTCCATTAATTGATAAAATATTTACGGAATACAACCTTCCCGTAGAACTGAAGTATCTTACGATTGTGGAATCCGCATTACAACTGGATGTAAAATCCACAGTAGGTGCAGCAGGAATCTGGCAATTGATGCCTTCTACGGCAAGGATACTGAAACTGACGATTAACGACAAGGTTGATCAGCGTTTGGATCCTGTACTTGCCACTCATGCTGCTGCAAGATATTTTCAAACTTTATATGGCATGTTTAATGATTGGTCGCTGGCCATAGCCGCATACAATTGTGGTGAATACAAAGTGAAGGAAATTATTGAAAGTACTGATGCTCATGATTTCTGGGAAATTAAAAAATACCTGCCCAGACAAACGCAATTATTTATTCCCGCATTTATCGGAGCCAGCTATATGATGCAGTATTATACAGAGCACGATATCATTCCGGAAATTGAAATTTTAAAAAAGGAAAAAATAACTTTTGCAAAAATTCATAAAGAAGTAAGTCTTAAAGATCTGTTCAAGAAAACCAATATCAATAAAGAAATTTTTAATAGTCTGAATCCATCCTATAAAAAATGGACTATCCCTTCCATGAGCTCAGGTGCTTATGTCAGCTTGCCGGATAGTCTGATGGTTGAGTTTGTGGATTATTATATGTTCAATAATATTAAAAATAAAACGATGGATGATGCACGGATGCTGATGCCCGGCGAATCGCTATCCGATCATGAAATTATTTCATTCAACCGGCCTTTTCTTTTTGCACCGGATAATATAGCATTGCATCAGGCAGCTGATATTCAACTGGACTTACAATTGAAACCTGCAAAGAAGATTACTACCCTGCCTAAACTGAATACAGTACTGGATACGGATTTTAAATTTCACATAGTTCAATCCAGAGAATCCATTTCAGAAATCGCTGAAAACTTTAAGGTTGAAATCGAAGATCTCATCGCTTTAAATCAGATTGATCCAAATCAAAAATTGAAAAGCGGAACAGTTTTAAGAATTAAAAATTAAGAATCCATTTCACTCATCTATTTTAGAGCGGTCGACTGCAGACTGATGAATGTAGGCTTTAGGTTTCAGGAACTAGAGTTTGGATTGCATCAGATTATCGGGCATGCTCTTAACACCAAAATTGAAATGATTTATTTATATATGTGAATTGGAATTCTGTTAACCGCAAAGACGCTAAGGTTTCGCAAAGCTCGCCAAGTTTAAATCTTTTTTTATTTGCGCTCTTTGCGTTCCGATTACTATCGGAATCCCTTTGCTACTTTGCGGTTTTGACTTTACTCCATTTACTAATCCGGACGTGATTTTGTCTTCTATCTGAATAGTACCGAACTTTACTAGAAGAATCCGCTTAACCGCAAAGACGCTAAGGTTTCGCAAAGCTCGCCAAGTTTAAATCTTTTTTTATTTGCGCTCTTTGCGTTCCGATTACTATCGGAATCCCTTTGCTACTTTGCGGTTTTGACTTTACTCCATTTACTGATCCAGACGTGATTTTGTCTTCTATCTGAATAGTACCGAACTTTACTAGAAGAATCCGCCTAACCGCAAAGACGCTAAGGTTTCGCAAAGTACGCCAGGTTTAATTCTTCTGTATTTGCGCCCTTTGCGTTCCGATTACTATCGGAATCCCTTTGCTACTTTGCGGTTTTGACTTTACTCCATTTACTGATCCGGACGTGATTTTGTCTTCTATCAGTATTGTACCGAACTTTACTAGAAGAATCCGCTTAACTGCAAAGACGCTAAGGTTTCGCAAAGCTCGCCAGGTTTAAATCTTTTTTTATTTGCGCCCTTTGCGTTCCGATTACTATCGGAATCCCTTTGCTACTTTGCGGTTTTGACTTTACTCCATTTACTGATCCGGACGTGATTTTGTATTCTATCTGAATAGTACCGAACTTTACCAGAAGAATCCCCTTAACCGCAAAGACGCTAAGGTTTCGCAAAGTGCGCGAAGTATAATTCTGTTTTGAATAAAATTTAGTGCAGTAGCCAGTATTGACTAATGAATATTAAAGTTAGACTTCGAATTATGACAACAAAAAAAGAGGGCCACACCTGTAATGGCATGACCCCCTTCTTCAACTAATCCCCGTAAGTAAAATCTCTTTATTTAATCTCAATCGTTTTTACTTGTTTAGCAGCTGGAATTACTTTTGGAATGCTGATGTTTAGAATTCCATTTTCGTACTTAGCTGTTATTCCCTCTCCATTGGTATTTTCAGGAAGTTCATACATCCGTTTAAACGAATGATAACTGAATTCTTTCCTGGAATAATTTTCCTTGTTCTCAGAAGTCTCCTGCTTCTTATCTGCAGAAATAATCAGGTAATTATTTTCTACATTGATTTTAAAATCGCCTTTCTCAAGGCCCGGAGCAGCGACTTCCAGCTTGACTTCTTTCTCAAGATCCAATACATTTAATGCCGGAGTATTGTACTTGAATAATTGTCCACCGGATACATCGTGAAATGTTTTAGTCAAAAGATCATCTACGATCTGAACAAATGGTACTAATGAATTGAATTGATTATTTCTCATTTTTAAAAAATTTAATTGGTTACGAATTAGCTTATTGATTATCGGTCTTTGGTACACTCATACCTGGCTATGAATGTCTCTTACATTCATCTCCAGACTTCATTTACTTAATCTCAACCTGAATGTTTTGCTTTTTGATTTTATTCAACACCACTTTTAAAATGCCATTCTGAAATTCAGCTTCGACTTTGTCTTCATCGATATCATCTGCAAACCGAACGTTTGTTTTAAAATCAACCGGACCAAATTCGCGGTATTTGTAATTTTTATCGTCCTGGTTTACTTTGCGAATGGCTTCTAATGTCAAAATCTGTTCATTAAAACTCATTTTGACATCTTCTTTCATCACACCTGGAAGTGAAAACTCCAGTAAAATCTGATCTTCCTTATGAAGAACATTCATTTTGGGTCTATAAGACTTTTGAACCGGTGTCTCGGCACTTTTAGAATTAGTGCGACAGACTTTGGGAGCGGCGAAATAATAGTTTGAGTACATCATGTTTTTATTTTTATAGAAACCGGTAGATCAATTGTCGTTCCATTGCAAAAAAATAAACGTATTGGCAGTTATGAGCTAAATTATTATGCCATTATGTCATTTGATTTGAAAAATGCCTGCCATTATGTCTTTTTTATTGCAAAGTTTTTGCAGATTAATTGCCTTAATTTTGCATCTGATATTATCAATAAGCAAGAAATCACACTGTTTTTTCAACTGTTTAAAATGACTAAATCCATTCTACAAATCCTTTTATTTTCGATTCTAGGCCAACTATTAAATGCTCAAACCAATGGCTATGGAATCAAATTAGGACCGAGCCTGGGCTTTCAGAACTGGGGTGGTGGGAATAAACGGGACCCTTTACTCAGATTGCATATTGCTGCCTTTATGGATTCTGAAAGCTCAGATTCTAAAAATGTCATTTACGGTCAACTGGGATATCACATCAAAGGGGGAGGAATCCGCTTCCCTTATTTTTATGATTTGAATGGAAACCGGGTACCCGGTGGAACTTATGCCATGGAGTTTCACAATCTAAGTCTGGATATCGGCCTTAAACGATTTTTTACTACCGGCGCCTGGAAATCCTATTATGCCATTGGACTACGAGGAGAATATACACTAAGCACGAAATTTGAAATTTACGAAGAACTCAAGGAATGGACCAATTACTGGAATTATGGATTTAGTTTAAAAGTTGGAACTGAATTTAAAATTCAAAAACTCGTGAATGGTGGAATCGAACTAAACATCGCACCTGATTTATCAAAGCAAATTTATGTTCCTGCATCCATCAGAAGATACAACCCATTTACCCGTGTACTAGAACCCGGCTATGAAACTTCCGCAATCAACACGACTGTAGAAATAAGTTTTTATCTGCGGTTTATACAATTAATTGAGTACGATTAATAGACTGCAAATTTCAAAAGAGAATAGTAATGTTTTCCAAATTGGAATTTATAGGTTCAATTTTATGGTCATATTTCTTACCTAAAATCCTATAGCCTATAACCTAAATCGCCTCCTTTAATCATTCATTGCACAAAATCCTTTCCCAGTAAATCCAATCCAAAATAGATAGGAATGATCAGATTGCTTTTGATGCGCAATCCTTTCTTTTTAGCCGGAATGCATTTGAAATTTTTCAAATAATCGTAACAACCCTTTGCAACGGCTTCTCCGATTTTAGCTCCGGTAAAATCTTCAGATAGTTTTACTTCAGCCAATGTGCTGTCTGAATCAATAGTTAACTTCAAATAAACCACGCCCACCGCGGATTTCCATTCCGGATGATCATCAATCAATTTTAAGCTTAATATTTTAAGAGAACAAAAACGCTTTTTGTATTTAGGGATTTCTACCGAATCCTGACAAAAGGGTAAAGAAGCGGATTCATCCGGCTCGTTCGGTAGCCCGATTCGTTTATCCCGGTTAATATATGTTTCAGGAATTGCATTTGTCTCAGCTTGATTTCGGTTTTTACATGAACCGATGGCTACTACGAAAAACAAAACAGCAATTCCAGTGCACACTGATTGCTTCATTAATGTAATCCAATTATCCATGTTATTTCTTTCTGCAAAGATCTTACTATTAATAAAAAAGGGGACCTTTATTAAAGGTCCCCTGATAAAGTAAATCTTTTATTTGCTTGTTATTTCTTCCATGGTAAATCCAACACCCTTTTAGCGGCTCTTGTTCCACAAAAGTTACCGCTATCGTAATCCATTCTGTAATGCACACCTAAAGGCAATCTGCTTAATGCATTTTCATTGGCAAGATCTCTCAAGGTATTAAAACTTCTTGGTTGCCCGTTAAAATCAGTACGCAATTCATGGCAATGATCTGTAAACTCATAACTACCACCAACAAATGCTTCCAATATAGCAACCCCGGAGAATCCAAAAGTAGAATGGCCGGAAGGATAAGCAGGAAAAGGTGGCGTGAATCCTAACCAGGGAATATCAAAATTTGCATCGATATTGCGATGAATATAGGTTATTGGTCTTTCAACATTAAACTTGTATTTATTATACCAGGCAATCACAGCTGCTTCATTTAAAGCCATACCTAATTGAGCATAAAGCACACAGGTTTTTTGGAGATCAAACTTTTCTTTTGCAACAATCTGATCCGCAATGGCAACTAAACGGGATGCCGGACTGAATGTCCAACCTACTCGATCATCACTCCAGAATTCTGCGATGTGTTCCATCTCCCCTTTAGGATCTTTTCTTGCAATTTTAGCCAACACATACATTTCATAAGCCTGTGCATAAATGACCGAATTCGTGTCAGCATCGCATTCAAAAGGTGAAACCAATGCGTCGAGATCATCCTGACTCAAAGCAAAACGCCTTACTTTTCCCCATTGAGGATATAGGCCCCTGTCTGCAACATGGTCTGTCGGAACCCAATCACAACCTTGAGAATTAACCGGATTTGGAAATGGATTTAAATGGGCATCATGACCTACCTGATCCGAAACAGCAAATCGCCAGATGGCGGCAGCTACTTCCTGTCCATGAGCTTCAGATTTATTTAGAATAATATCATTGGTCTTCTGACTATACTGCTTCTTTAATTCAATTTCCTTCAATTCAATCATTTTAAGGAACTGGTTTCGATCCAGCACATTTCCTGCCTTATCCTTAAAAGTAACATCACTGAAAAATTTATTCATGAGATAGGCGTAAGAGGCATTGATCACTTCCGGCCAGTATAAATTAGTCTGAACAGGAGGCATATCATTTATTCCATAGCGGTATTGTAAAGTTTGATATTCAGGCATTCCTCCAAGGCATGCTTCATAAGCACTATAGCCAAGGTAAGCGAGTGCTCTGGGTGCCGGTCCTGGTCTGTAAAATGCGGCATAACGTTCGATTTGCATGAAGACGTTATTCCATTCGTGATAAACGTCGTTTTCCTGGGACTTCATCAGCGTGTTGCCTTCTTCCTTAACCTCTGCCTTATTACAGGAGTTTAAGACTATAACTCCAAGAAATAGGAAACCCAATAGCCATCTGGACATTGAAAACATAAAAATGGGATTAATTAGTTAAAAGTTAGTTTTAAATAAACCCTTAGGCCTATTTCTGCAAAATTAAGGATTCTCTAATATTGCTTAGAAAAAAATTACGAAAGAGGATCTAAAGATAGGCCTTGTAATACCCTGATTTTAAATTAAATTGCTTCCAGTCAAAATTTTTTATATAACTAAAATAAAGATATTAAAAATTTATTAGAATTTTATTTTACCCCCATTCTTTTAATATGCCCAAAACGAAGTCTATTAACCCATATTCGGAATGTCCTCTTTTTTGAATCGATATAAACTTTTAGCCTCTTCCTCCTTATACTTTTGTACCAACTCCAGAGCATCAGGAACGACATCGCTGCATACTACAATGAGTGAGCCTTCTTTGGCATGCTCTATAGCATAGGCGATGGCTTGCTTTTCACTGGGTATGACCTGAAAGGGTTTATGGATATCAAATTGCTTAATGCCGGCGGTCAGCATATCAATAATTTCCTGATCTGTTTTACCGCGCAGATGTTTGTCTTGTCTGACTATAATTTCATCAAACATCTCTGCAGCGACTTTGCCAATTCCTTCATTGTCTTCCTGCCTTCTGTCTCCGATGCCTGCAATAATTCCCACTTTATACGTTGCATCAATTTTATCAATGAAATTTTTCAAAGCATGCAGACCTGCAGGATTATGGGCGTAATCGAGTAACACGGAGAAATGTTTAAATTCAAACATGTTCAATCGTCCGGGAGTCTGTGCGGGTGAAGGAATGAATGTTTCCAGGGCTACTTTGATATCATCCAATTCGAAGCCGTTAAAATATCCCGTCAATACTGCAGGCAAAACATTTTGAATCATAAAACTTGCTTTGCCGCCGTATGTCAATGGTACATTCACCGCTTTTACAATTCTCAATTTCCATTCGCCTTTGCAAATCGTGATAAATCCATTTTCATAAATTGCACAGATGCCATTGTCGCGCATGTGCTTTTTAATTCTCGGATTATCTTCATCCATGGAAAACAAAGCAATGTTGCAATGGACTTCTTTTCTCATTTCATAAACGAGATCATCATCTGCGTTCAGAATGGCATATCCTTCCGGCAAAATAGACTCGACGACAACGCCTTTTACTTTTGCCAATTGCTCCAGGGTATGAATTCCTTTTAACCCAAGATGATCAGGTGCTACATTAGTTACAATTCCGTAGTTACAATTTTTAAATCCCAATCCCGCTCTTAGAATTCCGCCACGGGCAGTTTCAAAAACAGCGAAGTTTACAGTAGGATCCTTGAGCACAAATTCTGCGCTGCCGGGCCCGCTACAATCTCCCTGCATCATCAAATGATTTTGAATGTAAATACCATCCGTAGTCGTATAGCCCACGGTGTATCCCATCATTTTTGCCATATGTGCTATTAGCCTGGTAGTCGTCGTTTTTCCATTTGTGCCCGTAACGGCAACTATGGGAATTCTGCTATTCTTTCCAGGTGGATACAGCATGTCGATAACGGGAGCCGCTACATTTCTGGGTAGTCCTTCCGCAGGTGCAAGATGCATTCTGAAACCCGGTCCTGCATTGACTTCAATTACTGCTCCGCCAACATCTGAAATTGGTCTGCTGATATCCCTGGTCAGAAAATCAATTCCACAAATATCAAGTCCTACAATGCGCGAAATGCGCTCTGCCATAAAAACAGTGTGCGGATGCACCATATCGGTTACATCGACTGAAGTGCCACCGGTGGATAGATTGGCCGTATCTTTTAAAACAAGAATTTCTTGCTTTTGCAAAACGGTATCCAAATGGTAGTTATTTAATTCAATGAGCTTTCTGGTAATATCATCAATAGTGATATAAGTCAACACTTTTTCATGTCCATATCCTCTGCGGGGATCAGCATTGGTCTGATCGATTAATTGCTGAATGGTCGATTTGCCGTCTCCTGTAATTTGAGCTGGTAAACGCTTTGCAGCCGCTACCAACTTATGATTGATTACCAGCAAGCGATAATCTTCGCCCCGGATATATTGCTCTACAATCACCGCAGAAGAAATCCTTTTTGCATTTTGAAATCCCTCCAAAGCTTGTTCCCAATTGGTAACATTTGTCGTTACTCCCCTGCCGTGGTTACCATCTATGGGTTTAATGACCAATGGGTATTTTAAATATTCAACAGCATCCAATAAGCCGGCTTCTGTTTTAATTATTTCCCCTTTGGGTACTGGAATTTCCGCCTGCTCCAGCAAAAACTTGGTGTCTTCCTTGTCTTTGGCAATGTCGACTCCGATGCTCGATGTCTGGCTGGTCACGGTAGCTTGTATTCTCACCTGATTATTTCCATAGCCTAACTGACAAAGTGAATATTTATTTAAGCGAATCCAGGGAATACCTCTTGCAATGGCTTCATCCACGATGCTTGCGGTACTTGGGCCTAATCGTTGCTCTTCGCGGAGTTCTCTCATTTTCTGAATATCCTCCGTAAGATCATAGTGCTCACCGTTGATCAGTGCCTTCGCAATAACCACAGATGCTTTCGCGGCATAAATGCCAACTTTTTCTTCCAAATAATCAAAAACGACATGATATACACCTGCCTCTCCATAACTTCTGGTTCGGCCAAAACCAACTTCCATCCCTGCCATTGATTGAATTTCCAATGCAATATGCTCAATGACGTGCCCCATCCAGGTGCCTTCCCTAACCCGCTGAAAGAAACCTCCTGGTGTCCCTACTGAGCATCTGTGCTCATACATACCGGGGAGTAACTCTTTTAAGCGGTCAATAAAACCATCAATGGTATTAGTGGGCCGTTCTTCCATCTCTTGCAAATCAAGAACCATGACAATTAACTTGTGTCTTCTTACGGACCAATAATTTGGTCCACGCATTACATTGATTTCCCGAATTTGCATTTTTGTAGAATTAGGGCTTCAAGGTAATAAATTTGTATCTATTGAAGTCATTCCCGGCATTGACCCCTAAAATGAAGCGATATATTAATTATTCTTCAAACATGTTATTTCCATATGATTTATTTGACCAACATAAAATTACAAACGGCCTTATTGATATAATTTTTGCATGATGTTCCTGAATTGAATTAGCCTGCAACGAAGTGTCATCCAACAAAATTAGTTTATGGCATTAGCCATCTTGCTGGTATCAACAAATGCCTGGTAGCTGTATATTTTATCGCCACGGAATTTCCAGATCATGACCCATTCTGATTCAAATAATTTATCTGTTTTCAATGCCTTACCTGCAAAAAAACCTTTGACAATAACCACTTCTCCATCAGCATAAAATTCCTGAGGTATAAACTCTGTAAATGTAACTGTACTCCCCATCTCAATAAAAAAATTCATCACTTCGTGTTTCCCTGTGCGCTTTTTGGCATAAGGAACATCCGGATAACCGGGATCGCTCCATACAACATCATCAGTCAAAGCATTTAATACCCCTTCCAGATTCTGTTTTCCAAAATCAGAATAGACTTGCTGAACTGTTTGAATTAATTTTTCATTTTTCATAGACAATAGATTTTTGTTTGAGAAAGATATTTTGATAACAAAGTAAAATACGATATAAAAATGAAATCAGATTTCCGTTTTACTAATTCATGCGAATAACGTTTAAATATTAGCGCTGAATGTTGGGTTCTAAAAGTTAAAAACCAGGTCTGATTTACTTGTTCAAGATTTAATTTGTCATAGTTCAAATGGTCTGTTTGACAACATATTCTCAGTCTATTGGATTCAATCTTTTAAATTTGCATACTATTTTCAAGATCTGGTCATGGAATACAAAGGAACACTAATCCCAGTGGGTGGGAATGAAGACAAAGGCATTGGATTAAAAGAGACCTATTGTCTTGACTTCATAAAATCAGGGATTTTATCCAGAATCGTAAGAGAAAGCGGTGGACCGGATGCCAAAATTGTGGTTATCACGACTGCTTCCAGTATTCCGAAAGAAGTTGGAGAAAATTATCTGAATGCATTCAATTCATTGGGCTGCAGACATATTGAAATATTAGATATCAGGAAGCGGTCTGAAGCTCAGGCACAGTCCTCCATCAAGCTGATTGAAAGCGCTAATTGCATTATGTTCTCAGGAGGTGACCAATCCAAGATCGTGAAATGCATCGGGGATACAGCGGCACATAAGATCATCAAAAAAATGCTGGAAGAAACCAGAATCGTGATTGCAGGTACCAGCGCGGGAGCAATGTCCATGTCTACACAAATGATCGCAGGTGTGAGCAATGTGGATTCTATGCAGAAAGGGAATGTAAAGATTACCAGAGGAATGGGCTTCCTGGATCAGGTCATAATCGATTCTCATTTTATTCAGCGGGGCCGTTTTGGCCGATTGGCAGAAGCTGTAGCCAGATTTCCCAAACTTCTGGGCATTGGGCTTGCCGAAGATACAGGCCTGATCGTTCGAAAAGGAAACGACTGTGAAGTGATTGGCTCTGGGATGGTGGTTCTATTTGACCCAAGAAACTTAAACCATAACCGGTATGAAGATCTTGAAGCCGGCACACCAATGTCTCTGAGTAACCTGACTACTCATATATTGGCCTCAGGAGACCGTTTTAAGATACGGGAAAGAAGCCTCAAAATACTCCCCCTGGAATCAGCTTTCACCTTCAATTAATTTTTAGCCCATCTAACTGAATTTTGACATAAAATTTTGAAAAATAAGACATTAGAATCGAATATTTTTCAATAAAATAAAAAAATTGTCTCTCAATTAATGAGATTTTCTAACTTTGTTTGATTAATCCTCGACTAATGAAAATATTCCCCTCAAAACCAAGCCTACGACGAAAGACTATATTCCTTCAGTTTCTGACATTTTTGTTAGTCACTTATATTTTTTCTACCTGTGCAAGGGAAGAAGCTAAAGACCCTACAAGTGCTGATGATCAATTGATTAAAACCATAAAAGCAGCCGCACCCAATGGAGATATCCGCGATTTTATACTGGTAAGCGGTGAAAACCTAAGTGAAATACCTAATCAGGACCCTAAAAATATTTTAAACCCAACTAAAGTAAAATTGGGCAGAATGCTATTTCATGAGCCTGGAATCAGTGTTTTACCAAATAAACAGGAAGGCATGAATGGCTTTTCCTGTGCTTCCTGCCATATTGCCAGCAAATCATTTACAGCAGGCCGGATTCAGGGAGTGGCAGATGGCGCTATCGGATTTGGCTCCTCAGGTGAGGGCCGTTCTAAAAACCCAAATTATACTGGAGATGAAGTGGATGCACAAGGAGCAAGACCTCTTCCAACCATTAATCTCGCTTATGTAAGAAATGCCTTGTGGGCCGGATCTTTTGGTTCTTTTAGTCTGAATACAGGAACTGAATCTGCATGGCATCAGGACACCCTGACCGAAGTGAATTTCAAATATTTTGAAGGATTAGAAGCCAACAACATCAGAGCGCTTCAGGTCCATCGCATGATGATGAATAAAACGATTGCAGAGAATTATGGATATAAGGCCTTATTCGATGAAGCCTTTCCTGAATTTCCAGATAGTACCAGATACTCACTGACCACTACTTCTTTTGCGATTGCAGCTTATTTCAGAACAATTACGACTCACGAAGCACCATTTCAAAAATGGCTGAAGGGAGATGTAAATGCAATGACAGAGCAACAAAAGAAGGGAGCTGGTTTATTCTTTGGAAAAGCAGGTTGCGTGCGTTGCCATAATAGTCCATCATTAAATAGTTTTAACTTCTTCGCACTCGGCGTTTACGATTTATATCAAAACAAAGTTGGAGAAGTATTCCGCACAGGTCCCAATGACAAGCGCGTCAAGGGCAGAGGTGGTTTTACCGGTAAAGACGAAGATCTTTATAAATTTAAAGTTCCGCAATTATATAACTTGAAACCGGTTGGCTTTTATTTCCATGGTGCTAGCAAGTTGACATTGCGCGAAGTAGTGGAATATTTTAATGCCGGCATTCCGGAAAATCCACTAGTAAGTCCATCGAGGATTGCTGCTTTTTTCAAGCCGCTCAACCTGACATCACAGGAAGTAACCGATCTTACAGAATTCCTCGAAAATGGTTTATACGATCCAACTCTTGAAAAATACCTTCCGGATCACGTTTTATCATTCATGTGTTTTCCAAATAATGATCCTATATCCAGAAAAGATTTGAATTGCAATTGATACAGGCTTATTAAAGGCTTTTAGGTGAAAAGGCTATAAGCTTTAAGTAATAGCTTTTAACTGTTCTATAATCCTTGTGGAAATAATTCTTGGTGTAAATTGGTATCCCAAATTATTGCCAACTGCCAACTGCCAACTGCCAACTGCCAACTACTAACTACTAACTGCTAACTACTAACTATCTTAAGTTCTTCCCCTAACAACTGAAAACTAATAGCGATCCAAACGGCGATAACAGGTATGGATAAATAGAGCATCCTTGGAATATCGGTCGACAACATCGCTTGAAATAAAACAATACACAAGTAAACCACAAATAGCATAGTAGTATCTGCAGTCATTCCGATAAATGCCGGTTTGTATTTCAAATATGCAAATAGTGGCAGGACGATCCAAAAACCAATTATCGAAAACACATCGTAAACTCCATGGATGCTAAAGATACGTTGTAGCGAAACAGGAATGCTGGAGAACGTATCCACATCTTCTTTGAAACTATGCAACCATTCGTGATTTGAATAAATGTCAAAAAGATATCTAAAACCAAAGACGACTATTCCGGAGAATAGTAAGTGAATAAACATTTTTGTTCTCGTTGTTTTTGCAAAAATCAAAATAACCGGAGCCATAAAAATAAATGCTTCTTTAGCCCAGGGACCAATCCATATTGAAGCAATAACATATTCCCACCGCCTTGTTTTTAATCCGAACAATGCCAAAACCAGGCTCAATAAATACAAGCTATCCACCAACGGCAAGCCCGATAGCTCCGCTGTCCACCGACTCGATATTACAGCTACCATGGCCAGCAAAGAATACCAGAATCCAATTTGAAAACTGGAACACAATTTAAAAATCATCAGTATTACCCACGACATGATCGTCGTATTTACCATTAAAAAACTCATAGACATGGAGAAGTCTCCATCAAAGGTCCAGGGATGAAATAAATTAAAACTCCAGCCAAAAACTGAATTGATGAGAAATGCCAACAGCGGAATGATGATTCTGTATTTTCGAATTGGACTTTGATCAAAATCGAGATGAGCCATTGCGAGATAATTCTGCATATCCGGACTGGCTTTCAGTGGAAAATAAATCAGTATGTGAAATCCAAGATTAAATAAAATAATAAAGCTGAATAAGAAAATGAAAAACTCAGTACTCAGAGACTTTATATTAATAGATGAAAATAAAGACATAGCTGGAAACAAAAGTAAGTCAGAAAAGGGAAGAAGTCTATAGGGAAGAAGACTATTAGGGAAGAAGACTATTAGGTTTTTAGGGCGTTAGGTTTTAGGGTTTTAGGTAAATTTGTTTTTTTTAATAGTTGTTCACAAGTTTAATGAGCAAATAGCTTATAATGTTTTCTTACCTAACCACCTAACAGCCTATCCTTCTAAAAACCTACAGCCTACAGCCTTCTTCACTATAGACTTCCTCCCCACAGACTTATTCTTTACCTTTGCGCAATACCAATTTACTTCCATGAGCATTTTTAAAAACATCCATACTGCAGAACGAGCGACGGAGCAAGCCGTTTCAGACAACCCGGTTTTCATGAGGCAATTGTTTGCATATGAACAAGCGGCAAAAGAAATAAATGGAACTGTACTTGAAATCGGCAGTGGTGAAGGCTACGGTATAAAACTATTAGCACCTCATTCCAGCAGATATATTGCCATTGATAAATTCAAACCGGTTAACACCGATAATTTTAAAAGCGTCGAATTCATTCAAATGGAAGTTCCCTGGTTGAATGGTCTGGAAGATCAATTTTTTGACGTTGTCATTTGCTTCCAGCTCATAGAACATATCCAGGATGATAAAACTCTTTTAAAAGAAATTTACAGGGTATTGAAGCCCGGTGGAAAATTACTTCTTACCACACCAAACAAAACCATGTCTCTCACCCGGAATCCATACCACATGAGAGAATACACAACGGAGGAATTCAGGAAGTTAATCAGTTTTTATTTTCAACCCGACAAGATTTATTTCGGTGGAGTATACGGTGATGAACAAATTATGCAATACCAGGAAAAAAACAAAGCGAGTATTGCAAAATGGAAAAAGTGGGATATTTTCAATCTGGAAGAAAATTTACCTGGTAAATGGTTTCAGGTTCCCTATGATATTCTCAATCGCATGAACAGAAACAAATTGAAAGGACAACATGATGAACTCGTTTCAAAAATATCCACCGCCAATTATTACTTAAAAGAAATGGATGGTACCCAATTGGATTTTTATTGCAGGGCGGTGAAATAATTACTATCCATTAATTTGTGATTAATTACTTCTATTAAGCAAAGCAAACAATTGGTGCATTATAGCTTTAGCTCTACTCATTAAATTCTGAAATGATTATTTTTTACGTTTCTTTCACTCGATAAAAAATCTTATTTGATCCCTTATTATCATATTAATCCATTTGGGAATGACATATTACTGAACCAATACCAATTTCTGAAGTACTCCGAAATTTAGAAACGGAAGGTTTTGAAACTTTTCATTTCCGGGTCGCATCCATCTATAAAAGTTGGGTATTACTTTATCTTCATTCGTTTAATTAAAATTCCCGCCGCTAATACCACAATTAATAAAATTAAACCCTGTTCTACTTAAATTAATGCGGCGGGAAGGCTAAACCTAAATTCAAAACAACCTGATTATTCAACTGGTACACTTAACACCGGAATAAGAGATTTATGTATTAGTTTCCTATACGGCTTTGACTCTAATATATTGTTGACATTATGACTTCCATTTGTTGCCACAGTAATCAGATCTGCCTTGGACTCAACTGCAAATTTCATAATATCCTGTGCATAATCGTTTCCAGCCATTAAGGAAATTGTACTTGGTATATTTTCATTTTTAAACAATCTGGTAAGTTCTTCGCTCTTAATTCGCAATGAAATCATTGCAATTTCAGAATCACTCTCTGAATATCCAAAAAGTAATATTATAGACTCAAAAAGTTTTGCCAGATTAATCACATTATTTACCTTTCTGAGTGTTAAAAGATTCTCGTTGAATGGAAAAACGATTCTTTTATAAGAATGCGACTGCGTATGATGATGTATAGTTAATACCGGAATGGTAGTATTATTAACTACAATGTACGCGTTACTACCAAATAACCAACCTTTAAGACCTGACTTGCCATGAGTCCCCATTATTATCAAATCTGCATCTTGCAAATAAGCTGCTCTGATAATATTTTCATATACGCTTCCGAATAAAATTCTGAATTCAACTTTTATTGACTTTTCCTCCTTAATTGATGACGCCAACTCCTTTAACTTTTCTTTAGTTTCCTCGGCCAATTGAGAAGTTATCAATCCAAGTGTTAGAAGTTCTGTTGGCACAGTAAATGCTGTCAATTCTACAACATGCATTAATACTAATTTTGCATTTGAATGCTTAGCAATTTCAACAGCCTGAATTAAAGCATGATTTGCAGTTTCTGAAAAATCAGTCGGCACCAAAATCGTTTTAATATTGAAACTCTTTTTGCCCAATTTAAGATTAGATATCCTTGGAATTTCAGCCATCATTGTCATTCATTCAATTTGGTTAGTTATATCAACATTGTATTTAATTATAACAAATCAAAAGAACATACTTTTAAAATCTGTTATTTGTTTAAAATATATTCTTACACTTTTGTTCGGACTCGCCAAATGTGTTAAAAATGACCATCTTAATTAAATGTTCTCATAGAATTATTAAAGAATCTATTTGCAGCCATGCCTACATACTTGGCTTTGCGATATCCGATTCATTTCCAAAACATACGTAACAAATGCAAGGTATGCAGCATGACTACAAATCTCCCAGTCAGATGGAGAATATTTTCTTTGAATAATGTTTAATGTTTAATCCTTTTAAAATTATTCATAAAGTGAATCCATTCAAGACGATACTTTATTTATTCCATCATTCGATTAACCAAAACTCATTACAACATGACTTCTGAAGCTAAATTTTTTAAGGATCCTCACATTATCCATTACTCAAAAAAAACGATTATTTATACTCTATTTTAATTATTAAAAAACATCAGCATTTATTCAGGAAGTAACCAGATGGCTTAAATAATACCTGTAATCTCAATCAGTTTTACTAGTCAAAATGGATGGTTCATTATTTATATACACAATCCTGTAACTAATTCATATTTCCTTTTTATATAAATGAAGAATAGCATGGGTACCTCTAAATTCCATTCTTATTCAATCATTACTAATCTCTGTATTTTGTTCACTCACTTACCTAAAAAACGATAATTAGAATGAGAATGGTCTTTAGAGGTTGCCAGATGCTCTTAATATTCATTCACCAAATAATTACTCAAAATTACAATGCCTAAACAGACAAAAACTTGACTTAAGTCAAGTTTTTAATAATTTTAAAATTTTTAACTATTCAATTGCGGAAAGAATGAATAAATTTTCAAAATTTTCAATGAAAATGCTTTTTCCCTTGGTTTTAATTAAACCTTTTTCTTTAAAATAATTTAAAGTTCGCACCAAATTTTCAAGCGATGTACCTACAAAATTCGCAAGGTCAGTTCGATTTAACTTAATCTCCGAAGCCGTAAATTCTCCATTTGAAGTTCTGAATTTTTCATTTAAAATAAGCAACGCTAATGCCAATTTTTCCTTAATTTTTCGCTGTGCAAATACATTCATACGATTCGTTAGAACCGTAAATTCATGACTTAAGCTCGCCAATAATTGATTTGACAGGGACACCGATTTACTTAACAATTCCAGAAAGTGAGATCGTTCCATATATAGTAATTCACAATATTCTATTGCAGCAATACTCACCGGTTGATACTCATTACTTAATATTGGCCTGTATCCAAAGACTTCACCCTGGGAGTAAATAAAAAGAATCTGAAGAGAGTTGTCATAATTTAATTGATAAACCTTTAATTTTCCTTTGTTCAGTATATAAACACCTCCCGGATAACTTCCTTGTTTAAACAATAATGCTTTTCTTTCTAAAGTAATCGTACTCGTATGTTTGTCAATAAATTCCAACTCATCATTCGAAAATAATCCAATTTTAATTCCTGAATAAAAATGAAAACGATTTAAGGCTTGTTTCATTCGATCAATATTAATCATTTGATATTATTATTAAATTATTTATTATATTTTATGCATTATGTGTTTAATAAAATTCTAAGTGCCGAGCCAACCTATTCAATTTTCAGGCTATTACCTCAAATAAATTCTAACTGAATATTGCTTTTTGCAGTTATCCTTTAAAATGCGTAGACGAAGACAATAGTTCACACGTAAATGCATTTAATATCCCGCAATTCATTCGTCATTTCAGCACCACATATATAAATTTTGTCAACCCGAGCAAATTAATTATGTATATTTGGTTTTACTTTTGACTGATTTTTAGATTATTTCAAAACTTTTTTACGATACACCCTTTTACTCCTTTTGGATTTATCATTAAAACCCCTATGTTATAGAAATTATATACCCCTATAATTTATTTTCTAAAATCATGCTTATTGAAGACTAACGATTTTCTATCAAGTGGATGATGTATTTAATTTAGACATTGTTTGTAACAAATTTGCAGCCCATGCATATATATTATTGGCAATGATATCATTTCTCATCATTTCAATCCGGGAATCCCTTTCTTCCTGCGGCATTTCGAGGGCCATTTTTATTGCCTGAGATGTTTTTTCTATATCATACGGATTTATAATTATGGCTCCTTTCATTTGCTGGGATGCACCGGCAAAACGACTTAATATCAGGACTCCAGATTTTTGGGTTTGCTCCGAAACAAACTCCTTTGCTACAAGATTCATTCCATCGTGTAAAGAAGTAACCAGACACAATTCAGCTCCCTGATAAAAAGGTTTTATTTCCTCATGACTGTGATGTCTTTTTAGAAGTAAAATAGCTTTCCAGTTTTTTGATTTAAACCTCCAGTTAATTCTATCGGCTTCCTTTTCAATGGCATTAGCCATGTCTGCATAATTTTTTATTAAAGTGCGACTCGGCGCTCCAATCTGAACGAATGTAAATTTTCCGATATACTCCGTATTTTTTTCGAAAAATCTTTCTAATGCAAGAAATTTTTCAATAATCCCTTTCGTATAGTCAATGCGATCGACGCCGATTCCAAAAAGACTGGTCACAATACCATATTCATTGAAGAGTCTTGCAGGATTGATTTGCTCAGATTGCGATTCAACTGCTTTCCTTGTAAATGCAATGCTGATTGGAAAAGGCTTAACCAGAGTTGTATGCCACCCAATTTTAATTGTAAAATTCTCCCACAATACTCGGGACTCGAGTGAATTATTCACCGTTTCTAGAAAATGATTGCAATGATATTGCGTGTGAAATCCAATTAAATCCGCACCCAGCATTCCTTTTAGAATCTCATTTTGCCATGGGCAAATTCCGAAAGACTCCGGGTTTGGCCAAGGTATATGCCAAAAAATCGCAATTCGCGCAGAAGGTTTCCTTTTTTTAATTAATTCAGGCAAAAGCGCAAAATGATAATCCTGTATCAGGATGATTGGTTGAGCATCATTCTTTGTTTCTTCAATGACCGCATCTGCAAAATGCTGATTTACTTTTTTGTAATAGTCCCAGTCTAATTCGCGAAATACCGGACGTGTATGAGCTATATGGCATAACGGCCAAAGACCTTCATTAGAAAATCCATAATAATAATGATCTTCTTCTTCTTTTGTAAGCCATAATCTTCTTAATGTATATTTTGGGTCTTCAGGAGGAACCTGAATCGAATCATTACTATTTACGGTCTCCCGATCAGCATCTCCGCTGCCGGAAGCAATCCACAAGCCACCACAGGCCTTAAGAATAGGCTCCATAGCAGTTATCATGCCGCTTGCCGGTACAATACATTTGATTTCCTTACCAGAATGAATATGCATATAAGGCTCCCGATTCGAAACTACAACCAACTTTTTATCATGCAATAAGCTTTTAACCTCAACTTTTAATCTTTCAGGTGTCCACACAGCCTCCGCGTTAGCTCTCAATCTGGCTTCCTCTTCAGCCGAAAGCTTCGCATCCTGCATGGCTTTCGCAATTCCTGTTATTTCGTTATGTAGAGATTTAAGAAAATTGGCAGGCGGTTTTTTCAGCTCCTCTATATTTCCAATTCGTGCTGCTTTAATCCATTCTACAATTTTTCTTAAAGGGCTGAATACTCCCCATCTCACAACAAGCACGGTTACAAATGAAATGATTAAAGCCTGCATAAACCATCTGAAAAAATTTCCTAACCAGATTTTATTTATAATGTTTTTAATATAATTTGCTTCCGAATAACAAATGATCACTTTATCTGTTTCTTCATTAGATTTTACTGGCATTATGAGCTGATAAATATACTGGTTTCCAACAGTAAAAAAATTATGGAGTGCCGTATTTCCATTTTCAGCTTGTAGCACATAGTCGTTTGATAATTTCACTAATGACTCTGCTGATTTTCCAAAATAAATGATGCTATCCGACCGATAGTATATAGCCACTGCGAGCAATCGATATTGCAAAAGCGTTTTATTTATATAATCCGAATCAGCAAGGCCTGAATTTTTCTCAATCATCAACAAATTAGAATCTGAAAATCTTCCTGCACTGATTCTGACTTTTTCCTCCAATTCATTGGCCAATCGCTCTTTTTCATTCAGTATCTGAAAATAAGTAAAACAAAATGCCACAATGCCAACCGCAATAATGATCGATAATATTAGTGCAAGATTTATTTTCATAGATTTATCATTTTACTCACTCAACTCTTCAATCAGCTTGACAAAAATTGCATTCGTCCAACCAAAGCCACTTTGTATTGGATAACGATCTTGATTGCTTTTACCAACTGTACACTTTACTACATTGTATTTTTCCCAGAAATTTCCAGTCTTAATAAATACTTTTTTATTCAATTCAAGCCATTTTTTTGCAATTCTTTTTGCCTCTTCTTCGTATCCATAATTCAACAAACCCTGTATTACAATATAATGCTGCTGGGCCCATCCATTTGGATAATCATGTTGCTTAAATTCTTCAGAGAGATTTTCTGATTGCGTGTTTGATAAACCACCCTTATATTCAAACAAAGCTAATTGATCTTTTACCTTTTCAGCCTGACTCTTAGTTGCCAATCCGGCCCAAAGTGGATAATACCCTGCCAATGAATAAAAATTACTTTGTTTTTTGGTTTTGCAATTATAGTCGAAAAAAAAACCTTTTCTTTCATTCCACATCAATTGAGTAATTATTTTCTTCCTTCTTCTAGCATTGTCTAAATAATTTTTCTCTTTTATACTATTTTGATTTATTTTTTGAATCGCGGATATATCTAATTCATATTTGTATAAACAGGTATTTAAGTCCACAGGCAAGTAATTTAAGCAATTGTCCTTGAACCGCGATGTCATATCCCACCCCGACTCATGCTCTGCTCCTAAATGGGTAATAAAATGATCACAATACCTGGATAAACCTTTATGGACTATATGCTTTTCAGTTAATTTGGAATTCATCCAATAATTTGCAAGCTCATCTTCAGCAACTTCTCCGGTTTTCAATAACCATTTGTTGTTTTTATATTTTTCATAAATCTCAAGTGCCATGGATGTCAAAAATGGTATTTGAGAAATTCCGATGTTATAATATCGATTTCGCATGGGAACAATATTAAATCTACGAAACAAAAAACACAAATTGTCAACCATACCTTTGGCAAGTTTGACCCTGTCACACTTAACTAAACCCAGTATGATAAAATAAGTATCCCAGTAAAATTGATCTTTTTTAAAGATACCAGCACTTGGACTCACATAAGGATTCGGCAATCCCAAATTAATCATTCTATCTTTGGGATGAAAACAGATTAATTTTTCCCAATACCTATTAATGTAGTCCAAACAATCCTGGTAATCTCTTTTATAAATAATTGTTTTCATCAATTCGACTCGTTAATTACATTATGTAAAATCTATTCTATTTAATACTCATTACCAGTTCTTCCAGCAAAGTCACTACTTCTCTGTAAGATTTCAATGCATACCTGGCTAACGTCTCACCTTCTCCAACCTTTATAGTATCGGCAAATTTAATGTTAAGCAATGAGTTAAACATATCTTCATCAGTCTGATCATCTCCGATCGATAATATATAATCATAATAATTGTTCGCAAGCAATTTATTGACAGCAATTCCTTTGTTAATTTTATCATTCATTACTTCGACGATTTTATTTCCATCAATAATTCGTAAACTCCTACAATCTGCGTTTTCCTGAAGCCTTTTGATTAATTTTCTGGATTGCATATTGCCGATCATCTGATCGGAACTACGGTAATTCCAAGTAACTGAAAACATTTTCTCTTCAATAAATGCACCCGGACAACTCAATGCTATTTCCTTGAATATCCGGGTTATTGATTTCTTCCATAAACCGTCATCTTCGCTTTCCACTTCCCATATTCCATATTTTTTGATCTTTGATCCATGTTCTGCAATAATATTTATTGGCAGTTCTTTAAAAATAATATCCATATCTGCTTGACTTCTGCCAGTAATAATGAATACTTCTGTATCAGAAATATTCAATAATCCAGCCAATACACTCAAGACTTGTGCTGAAGGTAGCGCATTTTGTGGATTGCATTCAAAATCAACCAGCGTTCCATCATAATCCAGCAGAATTAATTTTTTTGCGGCAGCATTAAATCTTTGGGTAATATGATTAATCATACTGTTTATATTAAAGATAGATAATATACCTATTAAAATGAAATTAATTAAAACTTATTTTAGAATTTATTGAATAAAATAGAATAATTCCACATTATAACTACTTGTGACTTTAAAATGGTATCAGGATATTTGATGTATATATTAATCAATTACCATTCATATAATTCAATCTAAATTTTCAAGAAATTAATTCCTTCTAAAACAATCTTAAATAAGTGGAAGGATAATAAATACTTTTATTATAGTGATTTTCATTACCCGTAAAATCACATTTTAAGAAGGAAATAGCCCGGTCATGAAATCTCACCAGGCATCATTCACCAATCTGAATTAACAACCGAATGGAATGCCCCGGTATTAGGAAAATACACCTAAATAATCAAGACTCATCTAAACATGAATTTTTCAGAAATGCTTCCACCCTTGTGCTTTCAATTCATGTAATTTACCGGATGTTCCTTTTAACTGCACTCCAAAAGAAGCTTCTTTGATTTCTCCGATATAATAGAGTTCAGGGAGTAATCTTGCTTTTTCTGAATCGTGTGGACTGAATGTCATCAGTAGCTCATAATCTTCTCCACCATTCAAGGCGCAAGTCAGTGGGTCCATGTGAAACTTCAATGCCATCATCTTGACATCAATATGCATAGGAATTAATTGCTCAACTAGTTCAGCGCCCACTTTGCTTTGTTTGCAAATGTGCATGAGATCTGAGGACAATCCGTCGGAAAGATCAATCATCGAAG
Organism: Bacteroidota bacterium; assembly: GCA_029781865.1. Lineage (GTDB taxonomy): Bacteria > Bacteroidota > Bacteroidia > Chitinophagales > Saprospiraceae > Vicinibacter. The sequence continues at coordinate 85,557 of JAKOVW010000011.1, read as the reverse complement.
TCGGCACGATCCCGGCTTTATCAAACCAATAAATAGTTTCCTTCTTTGCTTCCGGCTTTAAAAATTTACCAACGAGATATTTTTGATCCTCCAGATTTGGTTGAATTCCAGGAGTTGATAGATAAACCTGTTTTTCGCGTTCCAACAATTGCAAACCCAGATAGGCAGCACCCAATTGCCCGCTTACAAAAATGTGATCACCGGGTTTTGCGCCACTGCGATAGCTGATTTTCTGCTCCTGCTGTTTACCAATTGCTGTAATTGAGATCACCAAACCACGCAATGACGCGGTGGTATCTCCCCCTACAAGATCCACTTTATATTCATCGCAGGCCAACTTCATCCCTTCATACAAAACATCCAAAGCCTCCACAGAAAAACGATTGGAAACAGCAATAGAAACAACGACTTGTTCCGGAATACCATTCATTGCATAGATATCAGACAAATTGCTGATAATGCTTTTATATCCTAAATGCTTTAGAGGAAAGTAAGCAAGATCAAAATGGATACCCTCGATCATCATGTCCGTGGTTATCAATGTACACTGATCTTCTTGTCTGATAACCGCAGCATCATCACCAATACCTTTCAGTGTGGATGAATGATGAATTTTGAAATCTTTGGTAAGTTGATCTATTAATGCGAATTCTCCCAATTCTGAAATTTCGGTTCGCTTAGGTATTTCTTGTTCTGCACTCATGAGGTTGTAATTAATTGTTGAATGACCGGCCAGATATCATTAGCAGGCAAAGGAGCTTCAAATGCTACAGCTTGTTTAGTAGAAGGATGGATGAAATTCGCTTTCCACGAATGCAATCCTATAGAGCGGTCTTTATTGCCACGGCGGGCTCCATATTTTACATCACCTTTTACTGGAATTCCAGCATAAGATAATTGTGACCGAATTTGATGAAAACGCCCGGTTGACAATTTGATGCTTAAAACTAAATATTTATCAAGCGTTTGAATAAGCTGATAAGTTAAACTGGATTCTTTTCCATCCGAATTTTCATTGACATATGCCTTTTTAAGTTTTGATGCCTTAACTAATTTATTATTCAGGACACCCTCTGGCGGAATTTCTTTTTTTTCTACAATGGCCAGGTATTCTTTAACAAACTGATGCTTTGACAACTGTTCATTAATATTAGCAGCAGACTCAGTATTCTTCGCCATAATCACTAAACCGGAGACCGGTCGATCAATGCGATGACACAGATAAAGATCCTGTTTGCAATAAGATTGAACCAGTCGGTGAAGAGATGCATCTTTACTCAGGTCCTCCTGAACAGGAAGTCCGGCCGGTTTATTGCAAACGACCAGGTGATGATCCTGGAAGAGTATGTATTCTCGAATGGAAATCAATGAAGAGATTGTTTATTTGTTGATAAAAAAGGTTGTTCGCTTTTTAGGCTGTCAGACTGTTAGGAAGATATTTTAAAAGTCAAAATAAAAATGCGGATTATTAAACTTTATAAAATACATTTTTTTATTTCTAATTTAAAATCTAATTTTTCTCTCGAAGTCTAAAAGCTTATCAGCCTAATGTCCAAATAAACTAACAGTCTAAAAAGCGAATAGTCTAAAGGCCTTCTTCTTACTTAATTTCTTCATAATCCGAATAACCATCCTTTTTTTTCCTGTTGGTATCCTTGGGTGCGATAATGATAATCTTGTCTTTCAGAAAAAGCACATACAGTGCATAAATGGCTAGTCCGAATATGATGATGCGAGTCATAAGTTGGGGTTTTAAAATAGCTCTAATTCAAAATTGGGGTTAATCATACAAAGCTAGTGCATAACAGCGTTATGGACAGGTTGTTTTCCGGACCTTTAGCTTTATCAGATTCAAGTGATGGAGATTTCCTATTTTTACATGCACAAATTTAATTATATTAATTTTTCATATCTATAATTTATTGAAAATAAAATGAATACCAAACTAAGCAAGACTAATATTGTTGGATGGATCGTATTTATACTTGTATTCATCGTATATTATTTTTCAGCGGAAAGGAATGGCAGCCTTTGGGATTGCGGTGAATTCGTACTCGGAGCGTATAAATTACAAGTTGTACACCCGCCGGGAGCCCCGCTATTTTTATTGGTCGGACGCATGTTTGCCTGGCTGGCAACCATTTTTTCCGATAATCCATCGTATATCGCCTTTGGAGTAAACCTCATGTCTTGTATATGTTCAGCCCTTGCGGCAACCTTCGTTTGCTGGATTACCATGATGTTTGGCAGGCTTAGTTTGTATGGAAGAGATTATAACAATGAAAATAATGAAAGCTGGACCATACTGGGTGCAGGTCTTATTGCCGGATTATCGACAGGATATATTACAACCACCTGGTTTTCAGCTGTTGAAGGGGAGGTTTATTCAATGTCCACCATGTTTACAACCATGACCTTCTGGGCTGCCATGAAATGGTATTACCTGGAAGACAATACCAAAAATGACAAATGGCTTGTTTTTGCATTGTTTGCCGTTGGCTTATCCACAGGAGTTCACCTCTTAAGTTTGTTGGCATTTCCGACCATAGCGTTGTTGTATTATTTCAAAAAATATGAAAAGCATACCTGGCTGGGAATTACTATTGCTTCTTTTTTAGGAGTAGTAGCCATCTTTTTATTTCAAGTCCTGATCATTACCGGTATTCCCAACTTATGGAGTTTTTATGAAAAAATTTGCGTCAATTCATTTGGTCTTCCATTTCATAGTGGTTTAGTACCAACTATTATCACCATTTGCCTGGCCGGATACTATGGTCTGAGTTATTTCAAAAATAAAGGAAATGATCTCATGCATAAAGTAGTATTTACATTTATACTACTTGCCATTTCTTATTCCACCACAGGCATAGTAATCATACGGGCCAACGCAAAGCCACCCATTAATATGAATGATCCATATGATGTGATGCGCTTAATCCCCTATCTGAACCGCGAACAATATGGAGACCGCAGCTTACTGAAAGGACCAGTATTTGATGCACGGCCTGTTGATATGAAATCGGAAGACCGCTGGGGTCGCGTTGGAAATGAGTACAAAGTGGTTGATCAGAAATTCGATTACATCTATCAGGAAAAAGATAAAATATTATTTCCAAGGATAAGTCATAGCGACCAGGGAAGACCACAACTTTATCGAATGTGGATGGAATATCTACTCGGAAATAAAAACGGAAAACCCAACATGGCTTTCAATATGAAATTCATGTGGTCTTATCAGTTTGGATGGATGTACTGGAGATATTTCATGTGGAATTTTGTCGGTAGACAAAATGGCGAACAAGGATTCTATCCATGGGTGAACAAAGATGGCAACTGGTATTCAGGCGTAAAAGCAGTGGATGGTGCACGACTTTATAATCAGGACAGATTGCCTAGAGTCATAAGAGAAGATCCGGGAAGAAATAGCTATTACTTTTTACCCTTGATCCTGGGATTACTGGGTGTTATTTTTCATGTCACCAAAAACAGGAATGATTTTCTCGCATTATTGTGTTTTTTCGTTTTGACCGGAATTGCGTTAGCAGTGTTTAATAATTCACCTCCTAATGAACCACGTGAAAGAGATTATGTGGATGAAGGATCTTTCCTTGCTTTTTGTATGTGGATTGGAATGGGAGTCATTTTCATATCCAATTTCCTCAGTGAAAAATTAAAACTTTCTTCCAATCTTGCAGGAATTAGTTCCACAGTTCTTGGTTTAGCCATCCCGTTAGTATTGGTTACGCAAAACTTTAATGATCACAGCAGGATGCAAAGTCATGCTGCAAGAGATTATGCGTCCAATATTCTCGAATCCTGTCAGAAGAATGCAATTCTGTTTACCTATGGTGACAATGATACGTACCCGGTATGGTATGCACAGGAAGTTGAAGGAATACGTCGCGATGTCCGAGTTATAAATCTTAGTTTGATTGCGGTGGATTGGTATATTGAAAGTCAGCGACGCAGAATAAATGACTCCGCACCGGTAAAAATGTCTATTCCTTCAGAAAAACTCCGCGGTAGTTTGAGAAACCAGGTCTTTTATTATAATCCGGAAAATCCGGATGGCAAAGGTGTCGATCGTCCAATGAGTGCAACAGAGTTCCTTAAATTTATTGGTGAAGATCATCCTGTTGAAGCCGGAAACGGAAGACGATTTGAAACACATATGCCAACCAAGAATGTGTATATCAGTGTAGACAGGGATAAAGCCATTGCTGCCGGAATGTGCTCTCCATCCGATTCTACATTTGTTGATAAAATTCCGGTTTCAATAAATTCAGGTTATGTGACTAAAGATGATATCGCGGTACTGGATATCATTAACTCCAATATGTATGATCGTCCAATTTATTTTTCTGTAACCTGTAATGGAGAAAAATTAATGGGCATGGATGACTATACCAATCTCGAAGGAATGGCACTTCGCATTGTACCGGTTCGTTCAAAAAGTGATCCAAGCTTATATATCTATGGCGCCGGAAAAGATGACCTGGATAAAACCTATGATGCAGTGATGAATCGATTCCGTTGGGGTAATTTTGATAAAGTTCAACAATTTGTTGATCATAGTTATGCACCCAGCATTCAGGCGATGCGCATGATCATGATGCGAACTGCAATAGGCTTGCAAAGTATCGGCGATAAAGAACGTGCTATTAAAATGGCGAATAAATATTTTGAAGCATTTCCAAACATGAATTTCCAGTATGATGTCCGCATTATGCCGTTTATTCAAGTTCTGATTGATGCAGGAGATATTGAATCTGCTAAAAAACAATTGCGTACACTGGCGACTGAAATTGTTGACATGCTGGAGTTTTTTGATACCCTTTCCCCAGATGACATGAACAAAGGATTTGCACAGGATAAAAGCCTTGCCATGTCAGGTGTACGCGAAGTTATAGAGCGTTGCAGAATGATGAAGGATCCGGAATTCCTGAAAGAGATGGAAACTCTTTTAAACAAATACAACGCCGTTACTCCTACGTTACCCAATTAAAGCACGTGTATGAAAATCGCCATTGGATCTGATCACGCCGGCTTTGAATATAAAGAGTATATCAAAGCCTATTTGATAAACCAGGAATACGAAGTCTACGATCATGGTACCTATAATCTGGATTCCGTAGATTATCCTGATTTCGTTCATCCGGTCGGAAATGATCTTGATGAAGGGAGGGTCGATTATGGTATTGTGATTTGTGGAAGTGGAAATGGCGCTGCCATGGCTGCAAACAAACACAAATCTGTACGTTGTGCATTATGCTGGACAGAAGAGCTTGCTGTTTTAGCCAGGGCACACAATGATGCTAATGCAATTAGTATTCCTGCACGGTTTGTTTCTAAAGACTTAGCCATTCAGATGATAGCGCTTTTTTTGAAATCTCCATTTGAAGGTGGCAGACATCAAAGAAGAGTAGATAAAATTGCTTGTGCATGAAATCATTTGCCATTTTATATTTCACCATCCTTAGCCTGACTTGTTTTGGACAGAAGGATTTTTTTCATGCAGTAGTTATTCCCGATACCAGCATTTCACTGGTCAGTGATGAAGCCAGTCAGTATGCTAAATTGATTCAATCGGAAAATTTAAAAGAGATTATTTATTATCTCGCTTCCGATTCCTGCGAAGGCCGGGAGTTAGGTACAAAAGGAAATGATCGTGCAGGAGATTATATTGGCGGTCTCTTTGAAAAATATGCTATTCCAAAACTTAAAAATCAGAATTCCTATTTTCAACAAGTGGGTTTCACCTGGGTGAATTGGGATAAACTCAGTTTCAAAATTAACGGGGTCAATTACAAACAGCTCTGGGATTATCTGACCATACCCAATCAAAATGAAGATCTCGAATTAAAAACAGATGAAGTGTTGTTTATGGGTTATGGCATTGATGATGCGAAGTACAGCGACTATAAGGATATCGATGTCAAGGGCAAAGTAATTTTAATTTATAAAGGCGAACCTAAAAACAAAGCAGGAAATTTTTATATCACTGGTACCACGATACCATCAACCTGGAGTTCAGATTTCAATTTAAAAATAGATGCCGCTGCCAGGCATGGTGCTAAATTGATTCTTGTGATTGAAGATAAATTTAAAGAATTTGTGGATGCAAACCGTCAATCCGTAATATCTCCGGTAATCAATTTTAAAAATTCAACCAGTTCGTCTGCTTATAAAACAAATAGTTTATACCTGTCGTCTACTACAGCTTCGATATTGATGTCAGAATCTATCAGCAAGGTTTTAAAGGCAAGAGATAAAATTAATAAGAGTGGAAAAGCACATAACCTGCTGATCAAATCAAATTTGGAAATTTCACAAAAGAGAAATATCAAATCAATAGATGGCAGAAATATTTTAGCCTATTTTGAAGGAACTGATAAAAAAGATGAATTAATTATTGTTTCTGCGCATTACGATCATATTGGTAAACGCGGTACTGAAGTTTATAATGGTGCCGATGACAACGCGTCAGGAAGTTCTGCCGTTATTGAAATCGCGCATACCCTGCAGCAATTAAAAGAGTCAGGTAAACGTCCGAGAAGGTCGATATTATGTATGCTCGTAACCGGAGAAGAAAAAGGTTTGCTGGGTTCAATGTATTATGTAAATAATCCTGTATTTCCGCTGAAGAATACCATCGCTGATATAAATGTCGACATGATCGGAAGAACAGATGATAAATACAAATCGGATACGAATTACATCTATGTCATCGGATCAGACCGAATCAGTGGAGATTTACATCAAATCAATCTCAGTGTAAACCAAAAGTATTCACAATTAAAATTGGATCATACGTTTAACAGCGAGGCTGATCCTAATCGATTCTATTACCGCTCTGATCATTATAATTTTGCTGAAAAAGGAATTCCAGCCATATTCTTTTTCAGCGGGGTCCATGAAGACTATCACCGGGTTACCGATGATCCTGAGAAAATCATGTTTGGAAAAGCTGAAAAAATTGCCAGACATATCTTCCTTTTAACCTGGGAATTGGCCAACAGGGAACAAAAAATCAATCACACTCCGTAATCGATTTTATTTCAAAATATTGTTTTGGTGAAATTACAATTTCACCTCTATTACAATATAAAATTCTTCATTAGCCTTCATTTTCGTTAAAGAAAAATTGCGCCAAGTGCAATTGACAGATTCCAATTATATTTAGGCTTAGAAAAACCATTACTTACCAAAAAAACAAACATGAATCAGCAGAAAGGCCATCCAATTGGACTCTATCTTTTATTTTTCACGGAGATGTGGGAGCGCTTTAGTTACTATGGCATGCGGGCCATCCTGGTATTATTTTTAACGAAACAATTGCTCTTTGATAAGGCTTTCGCATCAGACCAGTTGTATGGAAGCTTTACCGGACTGGTTTACCTGACCCCATTGTTAGGTGGTTACATGGCTGACCGGTATTGGGGAAACAGGAAATCTATTATAATAGGAGGTTTGCTCATGGCATTAGGCCAGTTTATGTTGTTCTTTTCAGGTCATTTTACAAGTCATTTTATGATGTATGCTGGTCTGGGAGTCCTCGTTTTTGGAAATGGTTTTTTTAAACCTAATATTTCCACTATGGTTGGATCCTTGTATCCTGAAAATGATCACAGGATTGACAGCGCCTATACGATTTTCTATATGGGTATCAATGTCGGTGCATTCATTGCTCCGATTGTATGCGGTTACCTTGGAGAAGAAATTGCTTTTAAGTGGGGATTTATGGCTGCCGGAGTGGGGATGATTTTAGGAACTTTATCTTTCTATTTGTTCAAAAATAAATACCTGATCACACCGGAAGGTGCACAGATTGGCGAACAACCCAATAAAGCAAATTTGAAAGTTGGAGAATCTACCATAGCCGCAAAATTTGACAACATTCAAATGGCCATCATTACTTTGGGTAGTCTTGCCTTTATTTGTGCCTTTCATTTAATAGCAGGTTTTGATTGGGTTGGTTCGGTTATTTTTGGATGTGCAATTAGTATACCGGCCACCATAATTACAGACAAGTCCTTAAACTCCATTGAAAAAGACAGGATTTGGGTTATTTTCTGTTCTGCCTTTTTTGTCATTTTTTTCTGGGCTGCATTTGAACAGGCCGGTGCCTCATTGACTTATTTCGCAGATGAACAAACAGACCGGTCTCTATTGGGTTTTGTCATTCCTGCATCTGCTTTCCAAAGTGTGAACGCTGCATTTGTCGTAATCTTTGCACCCGTCTTATCATGGTTATGGTTGAAATTACACGATAAAGGAATGGAACCTCCTTCCTTAAAGAAACAAGCTATTGGATTACTGTTACTTGCATTAGGATATTTATGGATCTCATTTGGTGTGAATGGCCTTCATGAAGGAGTCAAAGTGAGTATGATCTGGTTGATTGTTTTGTATTTATTACACACCTTTGGTGAATTGTGCCTATCTCCTATCGGATTGTCCATGGTCAATAAACTAGCTCCTGCACGATTTGCAAGTTTATTAATGGGGGTTTGGTTTTTAGCAAATGCCACTGCAAATAAATTCGCCGGAATGTTAAGTGCCTTGTATCCGGAAGCCGGAAAGCCTGCAAAACATTTTCTGGGATTCGAGATTGCAAATCTATATCACTTCTTTATGCTATTTGTAGTTCTTGCAGGTATCGCATCCGGTATTCTCTTTTTGTTAAACAAACCATTTAAAAAACTAATGCACGGTATTAAATAATGCTGCATTATTATTATTCAAACAAACCAATTTATTTATTATGGAACCAACACCACAAAAGGAATTCAAACCATATATAGCGGCGGAAATTACCAACATTGCCGAGTTTTCATTAAAAGCTATAATTCTGGGAATATTCTTTGGAATCCTGTTTGGTGCTGCTACTGTATATCTTGCGCTTAAAGCCGGATTAACGGTTTCTGCATCTATTCCTATTGCTGTATTGGCAATATCATTGGGAAGAAAATTTTTTAAAACAAGTATTCTTGAAAACAACATCATTCAAACTACCGGGTCAGCAGGTGAATCCATAGCCGCAGGAGTCGTATTTACTTTACCAGGATTTTTATTTCTATCTACCGAAAGCAATGGTGTCAGTTCATTTAATTACTGGACCATATTCACATTGGCTGTGCTTGGCGGAGTATTGGGTACTTTAATGATGATCCCGTTGAGAAAGTCACTGATTGTAAAAGAGCATGGTACTTTGCCTTATCCGGAAGGTACCGCATGTGCCAGCGTCTTGATCGCCGGAGAAAAAGGAGGTGATTTTGCAAAAACGGCATTTATGGGATTAGGGGTTTCGATATTGTACGCCATGTTGCAAAGAGTGATTCATCTTATCTCTGAAGTGCCCACATTTGTAACCAATCTGACCAATAAATTTTGGCCAGCCGGAAGAATTGCAGGAGAAATCACACCGGAATATCTTGGTGTCGGATATATCATTGGACCGAGGATTTCCGGAGTTTTGGTTGCAGGTGGTATCCTGAGTTCATTTGTATTGATACCCTTACTGGCGACTTTAGTGCCCGGTGATATTATCTATGCCCAGGTTATGAAATTAGGTTATAATCCAACGCGATTTGGCTGGGATGCCAATACGCATGTTTTTGCAAATTCTGCAGAAGCCATCTACAGAGCTTATGTCCGTCAAATCGGTGCAGGCGCAGTTGCAGCAGGAGGTTTTATAACCTTGATGAAAACTATACCAACGATTATCAGCTCTTTTAAAGAGTCCATTGGCGGTGTAAAATCAGCAACTGAAAGTAGTGTCATCCGTACAGAAAGAGATTTAAATATTAAAGTGGTTTTATTTGGTAGTATCGGTCTAATATTATTAGTTGCTTTACTGCCGATCATACCCGGACAAGGAATTTTTTCAAAACTATTAGTAGGCCTTCTTGTCGTCATTTTTGGTGCATTCTTCGTAACCGTATCTTCCAGAATTGTAGGAATTATCGGATCTTCTAATAATCCAATATCAGGTATGACAATTGCCACAATCATGGCAACCTGTTTAGTTTTTATCGGTGTAGGATGGACCGGAAAATTATTTGAGCCTATGGCTCTTGTTGTAGGTGGAATGATCTGTATTGCTGCGGCAAATGCAGGTGCTACATCACAGGATCTCAAAACCGGTTATATAGTTGGTGCCACTCCTAAATATCAACAGCTTGCATTGTTTATAGGTGCTGTTTTTTCGTCTATAGTGATTGGCTGGACTGTAAAACTATTGGACACTCCTGATTCAACGATGATCTCTCAAGGGATACAACATGCAATCGGAGAAAAATACAATGCCCCTCAGGCTACATTGATGGCAACACTAATCAAGGGAATTCTATCTTTTAATCTGGATTGGCAATTTGTAATCGTAGGGGTATTCCTGGCAATCGTAATGGAACTTTGCGAAATTAAAGCACTCTCTTTTGCTGTAGGAGCCTATCTTCCACTTTCCACCACACTTCCCATATTTGTTGGAGGCGCTGTAAAAGGAATTGCAGATTGGATGAATAAACGCAAAAACAAAGCAGTTGAAGATGATGAATTGGGCAAAGGTGCATTGTTTGCAACGGGCCTGGTTGCAGGTGGTGCATTAGCAGGAGTCATTGTCGCCTTGTTAAACGTCAATGAAGGCATTGCTAACAGTCTGAACTCTATCTCCCTAGAACATGGGATTACCGACACATTAGGTGGAGGAATTTATCAAATTCTGGGAGTCTTGTTTTTTGCTTTGCTCGCTTTCATTTTGTATAGAATAGCAACTAAAGAATAAAAAGGTCAAATGCCGTTAAAAAAGCCCATGAATTACATCATGGGCTTTTTCATTTAAATATTTCATGATCTATTAAATCACATCTATAAGAAAGGTTAGGAATAAAAATGAATTTTAAATTTCTGTCTTTTCATTATGCTTCTATTTGATTTTAAACATATAATCTACAATACAAGCTTAGCATTTTTAAAAAAAATTAAAAATTACGGATGTACCAGCAAATGTATATTGTAAAATGAAGCAGTGTAAAACGGAGTCTGATTTTTAATTAGAACTATTCCTTTATTGCTTTAACGTTTGCAATTCCACATTTTTAACTGAATCTATGACCACTAGTTTCCATCCAATGGATTGTACAAACTGATTGAGTATTTTAATCATTTCATCTCTTTTTGATGCTGCTCTCAAAAGCAAGTCGCTTTGTGCGGCTTTCACCCGGATTAATTCTTTGGCTCTACCTTCAAGATCTGTTAATTCAGAAGACGAGAACGAATTAAATGTACCTTGTTGCAAATCATAATAATCCAAAGAATGCTCCATATACAGAATCACGGGCTGCGGATCAAATTGCAAACGAATGGTTTTATTTAGTTCATCAAGAGATATTTTAGATGAATCCATGTTCACTCCTGCTGTTACTTTGGCCTGAATCCGAATGATTGCAGATTTTCTAAACGGACTGATATCTAACCAATAATAATCTTTTTGGTTATACAATTCACTGAAGCTGGCCTCGACAAAAACCAATTTGAATACTTCCTTAAACCGTTCCAGTAATACAGATGATTCTGTTTTTACTTTTGAAGAGGAGGAATAAATACCCTTGCCAACAAAAATACCTGCAATAAATAACAGACAACAGAGCACAATACACAACCATTTCATTGCATCACTTGATTTTAGCTGTGAATGGGTACTTTAAATTTGATGCTGATATGAGTATTCCTTTTACCGAACCAACAATTAATGGAGACTCTAATAATACAGGTAAATTATTTGAGTCATTTGCAATCCAGAAATTCATCTGAACTCCACTCTTGAATACGTTACCTTCAATAACATCAGCGATGGCTTTAAACGCATTATATGTACCACTGTCCTTTATTTTGAGTTCATTATTGTCGCCAGAAAACCGAAGCGAAAGTTCGTACTTTTCATTATCCAATATCAGATTAAATCCCTTGCCGCCATGCTTTCGGAAATTGTCCACATTCATATTGCGCAGGTAATACAAACTGGAAATCATGTCGTAATAATTTTTTTCTAGATTTAATTCAGTAGTCTTTACGTCATCCCTGGTTTTACCCGTATAACTTATGGCTTTATGATTCTCATAATCAAATACAATTTTTTCAAAATGTCTGTAATCTCCTTCTTCCACATCCCGAAAATATAATTTAGGCAATCCGGTCTGTTTGTCAATATAAGAATGATATTTATCTCGCACCTTATAAAACCATTCATAGGAAGAATAAGTCCTTCCGGTAACCTCAATGTGATAGGTATCTTTTTCGTCCTTTATTTCCAGATTGATCTCTCCTGCCGGAAGCCAGACAAAATTCCAGTTATAGTATATTCTATAAACCAGTTTTTCTCCGGAATTAAAAACAAAGTCAGTCTCTTCCTTTTCAGTATTAAACGAAACTAAAAAGAAGGCGAGCAGAATAGATATTATCGGCGTAAATTTTCCCATTTTGTTTGTATAGTATCTTCAAACATATAATAAATCCCGAACATTGCCGGCAAAACAACATTTAACAAAAAAATAAACCACGAAAAATGCAATGATTGCTCGTTATTGAGACCAATAAGGGAGAACACAAGACATGCGATAGCAGATCTGCTTAAGACAGTTAATAATCCCGGTAAATAAAACAATGACAATATCATGAAAAACAAAGCCATCGAACAAACGGCATCACTCCAAGCTATACCAGGAAAAGAAATGACGATCAATACGCCTTGTGCTAAATAAATTACATATCTAAGAAAAGACAAACCACCATAAACCAACCAATCCATTCCTGATAATGGTATCATATCGAATTGACTCTTTTTCTTAATCCAGGCCATCAGTTCCATTACTTGGGGATTTTTTGTCTTCGTAAATACAGACACTCCAAAAACACAGAAAAAAATAATGGACAAGCTTATCCACCAGGAATTTTGAAATTGCATTTTATCAACCGGAAGCAATTTCATAAATAAAGAACGTCCCAAAATAGCTCCAAACAATAGATTGAGTACCGTTTGACATAAAGACGATATCGTAGTAACTGTAATTATTTGTTCTCTGCACTTTTTTTCTACATTCATTGATCTGCCTATATATGAACCTAAGCCAAAGGGAAAGAATAGATTTACGGCGAACCCTTTGCAAACCTGACATACAAGCTGCGACAATTTTAATTCTGCATGTAGTTTATAATATAACTTTAAACTTTCGCATAACAAATTTAGTGGCATTAATACTATGGCAAGCATAATAAAAGGGCCGTTTAATGCACAACTATTTTCATATGAAGAATAGGACACATAAAAGAAAATTACCGGAATCAGCAGCATCAAATTGCAATGACGTGACCTGCCAAATTTTTTAAAAGCCTGCTTATTGAAATTAAAACTACTTGTAAATGAATTAAACATAAATACTAATTACAATTCGAATTCATCTAATTTTGTACAGCCTTATGATCATTGCAATCAAATGATAAAAACACGACGTATACTAGGAATAGATCCAGGTACTACCATTTTGGGATTTGGCATTATAGAACTCAAAGATAACAAACCTACTGTATTGGAATTGAATGTATTGCATTTAAAAAGCTATGCAGATCATCAAAGTAAGCTCAGAGAAATCTTCCTCCGTGTTCAGGAAATTATCGAAACTTATCAGCCGGAATCTATGTCCATAGAAAGCCCGTTTTTTGGAAAGAATGCACAAAGCATGCACAAACTTGGACGAGCGCAGGGCGTAGCCATTGCCGCCGCCATGGTAATGGGTGTGGAAATATTTGAATTCTCACCAAAAACAATAAAAAAATCAATCACCGGAAATGGGAATGCTACCAAGGAACAAGTTGCTATGATGCTTAAGACCATTCTCAATTTCAAAATAGAAACCAAATATCATGACGCAACCGATGCATTGGCAGCAGCATTATGTCTGCACTACCAATCATCCGGTCACACGAAGGAGACCAAATCAGGAAATAGCTGGAAAAAATTCATTGCGCAAAATCCAGAGCGGATTCTTTAGATCAATGACGTTAATCTTTTTGAGATTTCAGCTGCCGTAAACTGATATTCTTCTTCGGTAAAATGCATTCTGGCATTGCTAAAATTCAGATCATAAACTGCGTGTATGGGCACCAAATGAATATGTGCATGCGGCACTTCCAAACCGATTACGCTCATTCCAACTTTGGTACACGGCACTACTTGTTTAATAGCGCTTGCTACTTTTTTGGAAAAGGTAATCATCTCACATAACACCTCATCCGGTAATTCAAAGAAATTGTCGACTTCCATCTTCGGAATCACCAATGAATGCCCCCGTGCCAAGGGTTTGATATCCAAAAAGGAGAAACAAAATTCGTTCTCTGCTAATTTATAACAAGGTATTTCGCCCTGGATTATCCGTGTAAATAAACTGGGCATCAGGCAGTAATTTCAAGGATTTCAAGAATCATTTCACCACCCGGAGTTACAATAATTGCTTTTTCCCCCACTTTCTTACCCAACAACCCATGGCCGATTGGAGAGGTAACAGAGATCCTGTTAACCTTTATGTCGGCTTCTGCTTCTGACACGATTTTATATGTTACCTCTTTATTGATTTTGTGATTTTTAATTCGAACATTTGCAAGCATAACCACCTGGGAGGTATCAATATCATTTTCATCGATGATCCGTACGTTCATCAATTTTTTTTCTAACTCATTGATTTTGAGTTCAAGCATACCCTGTGCATCCTTGGCAGCATGATATTCTGCATTTTCTGACAGATCCCCTTTTTCCCTTGCTTCCGCAATAGCCCTGGAAGCTTCCGACCTGCCTGCTGACTTTAAAAATTCTAGTTCAGCCTTCAGCCTGTCATAGCCTTCCTGAGTCATGTAATTTTGAGTACTCATATTCTTTGATCTTAAGGTATTAAAAAACAAAAGAACGCTTCCATTGAATCAATCAGGAAACGTTCTTAAAATTTAGATCGTTAAAGCTTATAACAACATTATAGCTTTATTTGGTTCATCAGGGAATTAAAAACTTAATCTAGCACCGATTTGATGGGTTCCATTAAATGGATTGGAAAGCTTGTAACCATAATCTATGGATAACTTACTTTCTGATTTCTTACTTAAAGGTACGGCAATACTGGCTCCAAATGCTAGACCATTATGAGCAGAAACATTCGCATCATCATTGTTTAAGGCTGAAGTACTCCAGTTGAATAGCCTGAATGGAGCACCGATTTCTTGTTTATATGAACCTCTCAAAGCGAAGTATTGTGCAAACTTGCATTCGAAACCTGCGCCAAGTTCATCTCTTCCAAATGAATTTGAAGTGAAATTCAGAATGGGAGTTATCGTAAACTCATCAGACGAAATGAAATCGTACGAAATACCTATATGAAGCTGTGATGGAAGTTCAAAATGAGATAATCTGACATCATATGTGATGGCGGTATTCTCAGGACTGTTTAACTGCGTTGACAATCCATCCCCGCTAAAACTCATTGGTCCTCCCGTATTTCGTAGCGAGATGCCGAATTTAAAATTGTCCTGTGGTCCGGTCACATACTGGATTCCGGCATCAATTGAAAAACCGAATGCGTCCAAATCCTGGATTGCTTCGGAGATTCCTCTGAAAAGTACTCCTACAGAAACTTTATTGCCAAACGTATGAGAATATCCAATACCAATATTGCTGAAACTAGGCGAATACAATGCTCCGGTTCCTTCCGGAGAATTGGTTGTAGTCACTTTTATATCTCCGAAATTCAGATTCATTAATGAAAGGCCAAGTGTCCCGTTTTTACCCATTTTTACCGCAAATCCGAGGGTATTGATTGTAATACCACTTGGCTGCAGCCATTTGGTCTGACCAAATCCCAATTCCCAATTTGTAATTCTGGAAATTCCAGCCACATTGACAAACATCGCCTCAATACCGCCCACGCAAGATGCATTCAAACTATTCAATGCGCCGCTGCGAGCCCATGGATTCATCAATAATTCATAAGCACCAGCTTCACCCTGCCGGTCCGGATTTCCTGCAATAGCAGCAAAACAAATCGTTATACAAGCAAGGAATGTAGAAATTATTTTTTGCATACTTTTAAATTTAAAGATTGTTAAAAATGGACAGTTCCTTGAAGAAACTGCCCATTTAAATTTTACGATTATAAACCAGATGGATCAAATTTTCTGGCGACACCAAACCACTTCACAATTTTTTCTGCACCGGTTTTCTTATCTTTTATATGAATAAGATAAGCTCCACTTGAAACAGGTATCCCTTTAAAATTGGTTAAATCCCATTCGATATCCGGAGTGATTTGCTTATCCAATGCTCCCGGGTTAGATCCTGTACGTTTCACAGGAGTTTCATCCCGTTTGTATTGCTTGATAAATTTTCCATCCATTGAATAGATCGTCACTGTACAAGCTGCAGGAATATTAGTAATCTTTACCACATTGCTGAATTGTCCTGTTTCATAGGATGAGAAACCATAATATGGATTCGGTACCACATTGATATTATCCAGTGTGCTGTCCACCTGATGTTTCGCTGCAATTGCTGATGCCTGCTGTCCTATAACTTTGAATGAATACATATTATGCCCTCTGTTTTCACCGGTACCTTTGCTATACTGATAAGGATTATCTACCCGCAAACGAATAATTAAATCATTCGGGACAATTCCATCATTGTATGAAAGCAGTTTCGCACCAGGTAATATCGCCGACATACTGCACCAAGTAAAGTTCTTGAACAATTGATTGATGGATGCAATGTTCATTGTTGTTAGCGCTGTCCTGAATGATTTACAGGAATCATATGGAGTTTTCGTCACATAGATATAGTGATGCCCGCCCAAAGCAATCGCAAAAGGCGTTTGTGATAAGGGGCATAATGGATCATTGAAGAAATACTCATCTGTAGGATTGTACATCATATCATCCCCGGTCAATGGCTTTTTATTACAACCGGTCAATAAGACATTATCATTAGAATAGAAAGAATTCTCTCCAAACAAAATATTCAAACGTTTACCGGATTCCACATCCACTACATAACCAGGGAACCAGCCCAAGCCTGTAGTATCTTCTCCCTTAGTATTTGTATCAGGATCCGGCAATCCATCGCCATTAAGATCATCTTTGGTAACAGAATGTTTCTTTTTAATGGCAAAATTCTTCAGACCACTAACAGGTGAAGTCAGAGCCCCGCCAACATTTGGATTCCAGGTCTCCACAACAAGACAACGACTCCATTTTGATTTGTCTTTGGTGAATACAATATCCACGTTGTTTAATTCATTTAAGAGTTTTGGATTGCTTACTGCTTTCCAGCGTGGATCGATCCAGGCCGGAGTCAGATTGGCTGTATCCGCTGTCATTCTAAATGGATACCAGGTACCTTCTATACCGCCTTCCTGTATTGAACCAAAACCCAGATGCGTAAAGCATTCCTGTGGATCAATGGTATACAATGCCTGACCTAAACTATTAAAAATGAAATCATTGACATTGGCAATATTCATATCAGATTGAGCTATATACCATCTCGAGCCACTTGGAT
Source organism: Bacteroidota bacterium (assembly GCA_029781865.1). GTDB lineage: Bacteria > Bacteroidota > Bacteroidia > Chitinophagales > Saprospiraceae > Vicinibacter. The sequence goes on along the minus strand of JAKOVW010000011.1, from coordinate 67,967 downwards.
CTTTATAATCATAATAAAGTCCTTCTCCGATAACTCCACAGCTACCTGTTGAATCACTTCCTGCTTCACCGCTTTGTCCAATGGATACAGAAATTCCGAATTTATTCAGAATTTGTTCATTGAACCTTCCAAGACTAAATTCCGAACGGATAGAATCATTAGTAGTCAGGTTTATTAATACCCAATTTACGGGATCATCCAGCTTGGTATTGTTCATCAGAGAGTCCATAAACCTCAATTCGTAAACTCCATCTTTTACCCGCAACGGATCATACACTTTTACATCCACCGGTCCTCTTCCCGCCTGATAATCAATCAATCCATCGAAATTAGGACTGAGCATTTTTTCATACATTTCCGGCTTCAATAACAAATCCACTCCTCCCATTCCAATGCCATCATGCCTGGTTATTTCAACTCCATTGCCATATTTAGAATTTAATTTCTCATACACTTGCGGTCTTGGCACAGCCGTATAAGGCTTACCGTCTCCATTGGGTCCGATATTTAAACGACCCGGGCAATAGGTAAGTCGCTGTCCTAAATTGGATACCAGGTCATAACTCATGTAGTTATTATATCCATAAGCAATCACGGTGAAGTAATATTTTTTGTGATTGATTAATCTTCTGTCACCTTTTGCAAATTGATCTTCTGTAACTCTGAAGGTATGTCTAATGCCCTGATTGGGACCACTTACCTTTTCAACGGGTGTATAAATAATAGGATGTAATGGATCCGGAGTAGGATTTTTCACACCCACCCAGTTATATACTTTGCTTATTTTATTTTTTAAATCAACGGTAAATATTTCTCTGATTTTTGAAGGATCGGCCAGATTATCGTCATTGATTCCAATGGATGGATCAGCTACCTGAAATATCCGGTATCCTTCAAATCTGTAAATACTATCAACACCTGCTGGTAAACCGATACCTGCCTCTGCATATTTTTCATTGTAATTATTTGATGCAATATCATTAGTAAGTACTAATATCAATTCCTGATCCAATTCAATAATATCCACATCAGGTGCATCAGGACAATCCTGAATCTTGAAACAATTATCAAATAAATCCTGTGCCAGTTTATCGGCTGCATATAATTCCTGAGGATCCGGACATGGATACGTCTGGTCAGGAACAAAAACAACTCCAATGATCAATTCATTGATAGCGCCCGGGGTCAGCAACATTGGTCCTGTCGCCTGTAATGTTCGCCGGTCTCCGTCCGCCAGATTTGCCGAACACATGCTCCAGCCGGAAAGATCATTCGGATCGCCGCTGAAGGCATATCTTGTAGAATCCGCGGCCCCCGGATTGTATCCGGATCCATGCCTGGTTAATGGAGTACCATCCTTCCAGGAACCCGTAAGATATCGGTAATATTCGACTGTAGTACCCGGATCACCGGTCGCAGCAGGTGGATTATTACTGGATGGATTGTTGTAATACATGAATGAAGACATTCCCCCTTCCTTATAAATTGTAGTATCTCTACCTCCGATAATCGTATCCCTGCCATTAATAACAGTGTCTTTTCCACCAACAACTGACTTAATAGGAATGATCGGTCCACGGAAATAATCCACTCCAAGCATTGGTATATGAACTCCATATGTTTCAATACCCTGGTCACAATTACTACCATTGCTACCATCAGTCGCATCGTGGTTATAGATGTACATCAAACTTCTCTCAATGTTACATCCGATGTAATCATCCGTATAACATCCCAGATCCGGATCAATCCACATTGCAAAATAACAATTGACCAAATCCTGCGGAGCTCTGTTAATCAACTTATACCGTTGAAAAGTCATGTCATTGATCTGATCTGCAGTTTTAAATGCAAAAGCCTGTACCTGCACTTCCATGCGGATAGGATCTCCGTTTGAATTCGTATGAATACCTCCGTTATCATTATAAATCCAGAAAAACATCTGATCCGGAAATACGGGATCAGCACATCCCCTGATGTCGATGATCGGAAAATCTCCCATTTCTGGTTCATAAATATTATTATCTGAAGCACTATTGGGTTCTTCATAAAACAATCCCAAACCCTGAGGAAGATTAGGCAATTCAAAATTGTATTTCTGCGAAAAATACTTATTTCCTCTTGCAGGATAGTACAAAATATCTGTTGGGATTTCATCCGGATTTAAATTGCGGATACCCTTAACTGCTCTGTATCTCTTTTGAAACTGACGTATACTGTCTCCGCTTACCATGAAGAACCTATCCCAGTTTAAACAATCTTCTTTATCTGTTTCTCCAAGATTTGGAGTCAGAGGTCCAGGCCAGCAATCTGTTTTTGTTGCACTTGCATAATCCTGTGCCATGACGTGGAGATTGTTTGATGCATCGTAACCACCAACCCAAACTGCGCCGTCAAAAATGGCGGAAACTTCTTTTTTGGGTGGCTCTACTTTAGGTACGATGTAACGTCCTTTGGATTTATCCCACCAGCAATCACCGCCGTTTAGAAGCCTGGCGCGAACGTTGTTGATATCCATGTCTAATTGCATAGATGCAACATTACAAGGGGCACCTCTTCGATTCAAAGCTTGTTTCTTCGATTCGGTTTCCCTGATCACTCTGTTGGTCGGCTTATTTGCAAAGGATTTATTGAATCCGGCCGATAATATAAATATGATAAAAATAAAATATCTCATGATTCGATGTTGATAATTTAATAAATTAGAATTCCAAAATAGCGCCTATAAATATTCTTCTGGGTTGCGTGTAATGATCCGGATTAATTACACGATAGTTGTATTGATTGATAAAATAATCGACATACTCCTGACCATAAGAGGTGATGACGTTGCTGATTTCTGCTGCACCTTTCTCCGATCTCAAATATCCATCATCCTTAGCATCTCCGGAGCCTCTGTATACACCAATGACATTTTTAGTATCAAATAAATTCTGAATCCTTAAATAAATATTCAGGTCCAATGGATTTTTGCCCTTGGCGATAGAGAAGTTTTTATCCAATCGCATATCTACATTGAAATTCCATGGCAAACGGGAACCGTTAATGTCTCCGCGGTAACCGGATCCATCGTAACGAACAATCTGAGTTCCCGGTGAATACGGTCTTCCTGATGCTGTGACAATCTGAACATTTAATCCTGTATTGGCAAGAACGTCTAATCCTCCGATTCTTGGACCATTGTATTTTTTTCCGGATTCGTATCTGTAATCAGCGGTGAATGCAAAACGATGACGCTCGTCATAATTAAAAGGGAAGATGTTTCTGATATTAATACCCTTTTGTGTTAAACCTCTTTGTGATTCAGGATCAGAACCGGTACCATCAGCAAATTGCAGGGTATATGCCGCAGTAAATTCAAAATTGCTGGTTCTTCTTAAATCATAGGAGAAGTTAAATCCTTTAACTGTTCCAAAATCTACGTTTCCATAACTATCATAAGAACCAATCGTAGCTACTCTGCTTATGGTCACTCTGTTAATTTCATTTCTCAATTCCTTATAATAAGCAGATAGTTTAATAGCTGATGAATTTGAAATTTTTTGCTGGAAGCCCACTTCATAATCTACTGTTTTGCTGGGTTTCAGGTTTCCATTATTTCTAAGGTTATTGGTTGCTCTACCCAAATCATTGAAATAATAATACTCAAGTGCATTTACACTGGAATTCGAATTTGGTCTTTGAACGAGAATATCATAATGAGCAAAGAAATTGGAATTATCAGAAATTGGAAATGAAAATGCCAAACGGGGCATCCAGTTAATTTCAGGTTTAAAATCTTCAAAAGATTCATCTATTTTAAATTCATTTCCCTTAATGGATCTTTTGCTTTCAACAGGCTCTATGTATCTGGGGAAAACGAGATTACTCGAAAAAATCTCACCGGAAGAGTTTACAGGAGTACCTTGAGAATTATACCACTGATCGCCATTGCGATATGCTTTTACAGCTGTCGATCCTTCTCCGGTAACATACACTTTGTAATCATCACCGATAGAACCGGGTTTAGCTGAACCAACTGATTCGTGAAATGCTTTTGCACCTATAATACCATAAAGTGAATAGGGATCTTTCAGCACTTTTGTATTGGCATCAAAATAATCTGCTCTCAAACCAAGACGGAAAATGATGTCTTTGAAGGTAAATTTATCTTGTATATAACCCCCTACATATACCGGGGAGTAAGGTGCTACGACAAATAACCTATTTCCATTAGCATCCACTTTTGTAAAGAAGTCTTCAAATTTTACATTGCTAGATAATTCATGACCCAGATAATCATATCCTTCAAAATTGATAACATTCTGATCGGACAATTCCTGAGGAGCAAACATGTCCAAAGTCAAATCATTATTGGTCAATTGATTGACATTTCCGGAGATATAGACAGCAGAATCAATAGGAATTCCTGGAAATAATTTTGATCTGACGCTGCGGTAAAATTTAGCTCCCGCTACAGGGGTAATTAAAGATTGGAATATGGTATCAACACCTCCTATATTATAAGCAATAGGTTTGGTGTAATCAATACCTACGATATGGTTATTGGTATACAATCTGGCTAATTTCCACAGATCGAATGGTAATAAGGTGTAGGTACGGTTGATGCGTTGTTCATAAACCAATCCGAATTGAATGTTGTGCCGTCCGCTTTTTGAACCTCCGGGTAAAAAGTCAAATCCACTGGTTACCTGTAAGGTAATAAGATCATTATTAACCTTTTCAAATCGGTTATACATGGCACCGACATTGTTGTAAATCGTACCCCAGGTATTATCAAATGATGAACTGACAAATCCATTAAACGCTCTGTATCCTTCGAGATTTACCGGCTTTCCACTAATTGGATTTACCGGATTTTGAAAATCATCTGTACGGTATGGCAGAGAATTCCAGGCTGCATAAGCAGGATTCGGGCTATTGTCCGGAATAAAATCATCTATTTGTAAATTCCATCCGGAGTGTCTTAATTTTCCTACGTCGTTATTAAATCGCTGGATTGGGATAAACGTACCCGGGAAACGTCCGATGTATCCGTAATCGAAAAACTTGTCTTTATGAGTCCAGTCCTCTGTTATTTTTTTATTTTTTTGCCAACCGGCCTGAATGGTATAAAATGCATTTTGAATATTGGACACTTTTTGCACTTCACCATCTTCGTGTTTAGCATTAAGATCAACCAATTTACCCAATCTGTGTCTTAGTCTGACATTGACACGATAGATATCTTCATCTGAGACCGGATTGTTCACCCAGTTAAATAGTCCCCATGATCCTTGTCCAATGGTATTGTTATCCTCCGGATTGAACCGATCATTTACATTGGAATAGTTTCCTGACAAAGAAATATCAATATTGTCAATTGGTCTGAAGTCCAGTTTGGCAGTTAAGTCATAAGCTGTATTTTGTTGATTAGGTCTGTATTTCAATTTCTCTACATCATCAGCAGAAAGAAATTGACTGGCGACAGCTGGTGTAGTCCCAAAAAGACGGAACGGATTATTACTCAACCGATCGATGGTTGATTGTTTTGCTACAACGGTTTCATAAGCCGGTGGATCATCATCCTTTAAGTAATTGTATTGTCCGGCAATACGAAAACCCAAAAGGGTACGTCCGTAAGTTGAATCTGTCAATTTTTTTCTGATAATAGGTCCGCTGAAATTGGCACTAAGTAAATTGTATCCATATTGGTCAGTTAACTGAGAAGTTTCAGCTTCCACACCACCAGAAAATTTAGCTGAAGGACCTTTACTGGTTAATGCGATAATACCGCCGGTGACATCTCCGTATTGCGCTTCCATACCTCCCGTAACCACCTGAAGCTGCTCCAGTTCTGAAGTTGGAATCTGACGACCTGTAATCCGCAATCCGTCCAGATAATAAACTGTAGCACCTGTCCGGGATCCGCGGATAGTAGCATCACCACCATCTACGCTGGAAAGACCGGCAGCAGTAGAAGCTACACCCAGCACGTTTTTCACCGGAAGATTCTTAATTTTTTCAGCGGTTATGACCTGACCTTGAGTCGTGTTGTCCTTTTCTATCAAAGGAGCCCGGTATTGAACCACTTCGACTGCTTCCAATTCGATTCCGGCGCTTATTTTGATATTTAAAGTATTGGCTTTACCACCCAGTACGTTGATACCAGCCACTCTTTTAGACTGATAACCGACATAGCGGGCTTCTACTTCATACTTTCCGGGATCGAGCTGAACACTATAGTTTCCATCGAAATCAGTAACTATGGTAGTTACCTGGATTCCACTTTTGTAAATGATAAGACCACATTGAATAATGGGTTCTCCATTTTCATTGTCTGTTACCCTTCCTGTTAATGTAGTTTGGCTGAAGGCTGATAATCCACAAAGGAATGACAGACTGAACAATAACCATAATCGTTTGAACATAATGTGAAGTTGAGAAATCTTTCTATAAAAAATTTTGCAATGTTAAGAATTTCTAAATCCATTTCATAACCCACCAATTCCAAATTGCCGTTTTTTGAGCTGTCTTAACGTATATAAACAATAAAATATAACTAAATGACTGACTTACAATTTGGTACGATTAGCTAATTTCCTGCAATTTATCTAATTTTTCCAGCATTGTTTCGGCAATCCTTAGTTTCGACTGGTGGGTCCATCCTGCAATGTGAGGGCTGAGCACAACCTGGTCCAATTTATACAAATCATCATACATGCTGTTTTCAGAAAATGAAAATCCGGACGGCTTTTCATTTTCGAAAACATCAAGACAAGCTCCCATGACTTTACCGGAGTGCAGGGCTTCCAATAAATCCGGGGTTTTAACCACTTGTCCCCGAGAAGTATTCACCAGATAAAATGAATTTTTACAGCTCGCAATAAATTCCTTATCTACCATATACTTCGTTTCTGAAGTTAAAGGAACATGTAAACTAATCAAATCGGCCGATTCTTTGATTTCGTTTACATCCTGAACGACGTCATAACGACCTGCTCTGTTCGAAAGCTGCTTGTACTTATCGTAAACCAAAACTTTAACGTTGAATCCGCGTAATAACTCCTCAAATCGCTGACCGGTATGCCCATATCCAATGATCCCTATGGTTTTACCCCATAATTCTTCTCCACGGTTCTTTTCCCTTTGCCAGACCCTGTTTCGCAGCTCCCGGTCCGCCCTGTTCAAATTTCTAAATAATGACAAGATCATACCCAGTGCATGTTCAGCTACCGCATTGCAATTTGCTTCAGGTGTGCTTATTAAACTGATCCCTTTTTTTTGTGCAGCATCCTTATCAATGATTTCCATACCGGAACCCAGGCGACCAATCCACTGTAAATGATCAGCAGCCTCAAGAAATGAAGCATCTGCCTTAATCTTGGTGTTTATGACCAATCCATGGAATTCGCCCAGGATTTCTTTGGCCTCCTCTAAACGAATCGCCGGCCTGTAATCTACTTCCCAATTCCTTTTGGAAAGACCTTCCAATAAAAGAGGATGAACATCATCTGTTATCAGTACTTTTTTTTGTCCCATAATCTGTTTTCAATTCATATACTACGAAACTGAATGAATCACATAAGTCTGATCATCCGGTAACCATTTCTCAATCAAAATCCGTTCTTCATTATTCACTTAACACTTTCTTACTGCTTCGCTTATCTTTGCGCAAAATAACGATTTAATGCCAAAAGACCAGTCGATCCATTCCGTATTAATCATAGGAAGTGGACCCATCATTATCGGTCAAGCCTGCGAATTTGATTATTCCGGAACACAGGCCGCGCGCTCATTGCGGGAAGAAGGAATAGAAGTGAGCCTGATTAATTCGAATCCCGCCACTATAATGACTGATCCGGTTACAGCAGATCACATTTATTTGTTGCCCCTGACAGTGGAAAGCATCATCAAAATTCTGGAAGAACGAAAAATCGATGCTGTGCTTCCTACGATGGGTGGACAAACCGCATTAAATCTGGCCATTGAAGCAGATAAACAAAATGTCTGGAAAAAATATGGCGTGCGAATGATTGGGGTTGATGTTAATGCGATTGAACTGACAGAAAACCGGGAATTGTTTCGGAAACACATGATTGATATCGGAGTAGAAGTTGCACCTTCTCAAATCGCAAATTCATTTCTTGAAGGTAAGGAAGCCGCTCAAAAAATCGGATTCCCCCTTGTCATTCGTCCATCTTATACTTTAGGAGGTACAGGAGGAAGCTTTGTGCATAAAGCGAATGAATTTGATGATTGTCTTCGCCGCGGATTGGATGCTTCGCCATCACATGAAGTATTAGTCGAGAAAGCGGTTTTGGGTTGGAAAGAATTTGAATTGGAATTACTACGCGACCAAAAGGACAATGTCGTTATTATCTGTACCGTTGAAAATGTCGATCCTATGGGCATTCACACCGGTGACAGTATTACGGTTGCACCTGCAATGACCTTATCGGATTCCGGATTTCAAAAAATGAGAGATCATGCCATAATGATGATGCGTTCGCTTGGAAATTTTGCCGGTGGCTGCAATGTTCAATTTGCAATGAATCCGGAAAATGAAGACATCATTGCTGTTGAAATCAATCCGAGAGTGTCCCGTTCGTCTGCATTAGCCAGCAAAGCCACAGGATACCCGATTGCTAAAGTTGCCGCAAAGCTGTCCATCGGTTATTCCCTCGATGAATTAAAAAATCAAATTACCGGTACAACTTCTGCATTATTCGAACCGGCTTTGGATTATGTCATTGTGAAAATGCCACGGTGGAATTTTGAAAAATTCCTTGGAGCAGATCAGCGTCTGGGACTTCAGATGAAATCTGTCGGAGAGGTTATGGCTATCGGAAGAAGTTTTACAGAAGCACTGCAAAAAGCTTGTCAGTCACAGGAAAATGACAGACACGGATTAGGTGCAGATAAAAAAGAATGGATTAATACTCAGGATATTCTTGAACGATTGGAAATTGTAAGTGATGACAGAATTTACCGGTTGAAAGATGCTTTGCGTCTTGGTGTTCCTGAAAAGACCGTGTATAAGCTTACTGGAATCGATCCCTGGTTTATCAAAGAAATTCGCAAACTGGTATTGCTCGAAGATCAGTTGATGAAATACAATATTCCGGAAGATATTCCACGTGAATTTTTTGTCGAGCTCAAACAAAATGGATACAGCGATAATCAGATTGCCTGGTTGATGCGGGTCGATGAGAGAGATGTCATTAAGCAAAGAAAGAAATTGGGAATCCGCAGAGTATATAAATTAGTCGACACCTGTGCAGCAGAGTTTGAAGCCAGGACGCCGTATTACTATTCCAGTTTTGATGATGAAAATGAAAGTGTTTCGCATGACACAAAAAAAATTATTGTTCTTGGTTCTGGACCCAATCGAATTGGTCAGGGTATAGAGTTTGATTATTGTTGCGTTCACGGTGTAATGGCCATCCGCGAAGAAGGTATGGAAGCGATCATGGTGAATTGCAATCCGGAAACAGTTTCTACTGATTTTGACATTGCCGATAAACTGTATTTCGAACCCATTTACTGGGAACACATTGAAGAAATTATTGATCATGAAAAACCGGAAGGTATCATCGTGCAACTCGGCGGACAAACTGCTTTAAAACTTGCAGAAAAAATTCATCAGAAAGGAATTAAAATTATCGGCACTTCCTACAACAACATGGACATTGCGGAAGATCGCGGACGCTTTTCGGATATGTTGAAAGATATGGATATTCCCTATCCAAGATACGGTGTTGCAACCGATGCAGATTCAGCATTGGAAGTGGCCAGGAAAATAGGCTATCCGGTGTTGGTACGTCCTTCTTATGTATTAGGCGGACAACGAATGCGCATTGTGATCAATGACGATGAACTCGAACGACATGTGCTTTCCATTTTCAAACACATGCCCGATAACAAGGTATTGATCGATCAATTCCTCGAACGTGCCAAAGAAGCAGAGATTGATGCCATTTGTGATGGTGAAGATGTACAGATCATGGGCATCATGGAACATATTGAACCAGCCGGAATTCATTCCGGAGATAGTTCAGCAGTACTTCCACCATACAGCTTAAGTGATACTGCGATTCAAACTATGATTGAATATGCAAAACGTTTGGCACATCAACTGGAAATTAAAGGATTGATTAATATTCAATTTGCAATCAAAGACGATCATGTGTACGTGATCGAAGCCAATCCTAGAGCTTCGCGTACTACTCCATTCATTGCTAAAGCTTATAATGTCCCTTATTTGAATATTGCAACCAAAATAATGTTAGGCCAAAAGAAATTGAAAGATTTCAAAATGGAAAACAAAATGAATGGATATGCGATCAAAATTCCTGTCTTTTCTTTCAACAAATTTCCAGGTGTCGATATCAGTTTAGGACCAGAAATGAAATCCACAGGAGAAGCCATACATTTTATCAAAGATCTGTATGATCCTTACTTCAGGGAAATCGACTCCAAACGGAATATGTATTTGACGCGATAGTCACAATTGGAGTTAGGAGTGAGGAGTTATGAGTTATGAGAGAAGAAAAGTTTATTCAAAAGATCATTTATATCCTAACTTCCTGTACAATTTGGCTGAGACATCTTCGGTGTCTTTGAAATAGAGTATGCCTACTGAATTATCGAAAATGAAGGTATAATTTTCTTCTTTACCGATTTCCTGCAATGCTTTGTTGATTTTATCGAGTATCGGCTGAATGAGTTCCTGCCTTCTTTTTTCAAGTGATGCCTGAGCAGACTGACGGTAGGTATTGATTGCATTTTGATCCACTTCTAGATCAGACTCCATTTGCTTTTGTTGAATAGCAGTCATATTGCCAGTCTTAACACTCGTCTGGTAATTCTTTACTTTATCCTGATATTTTTTTACCATCTCTTCTCCGGTTTTACTTAGAGAAGCTTCATATTGTTTCAAGGTTGCGGAAGCCTGTTTAGCTTCAGTCAGTGAATCAATTAATTGAACGGTGTTCACATGTCCAACCTTCTGAGCAGATAAGTGGAGTGAAAACAAACATATACAAATGCAATACGAAAGTGTTATGACTCTCATTTATATTATTTTTATTTAAGAAATTGGAGAAAACTATTTCTGTTCTGAATCGAGATTCTTGCGATCTGCATCTTTCATGCCTTCGCGAATTTCGTTTGAAATATTGTTTTTGGCATTATTGAATTCGCGAATTCCGGAACCCAATCCGCGCATGAGTTCTGGTATTTTTTTGCCTCCGAATAACAGTAATACAATAATCAAAATGACTATGATTTCAGAAGTTCCGAGGTTTCCAATTAATAAAGTTTCCATGTTTTTATGATTTAGAAGGTCAAAGTTATTTTTTTAATCCGATTTCTTTAAGTCGTTGGTCTAAATAATTCCCTGCCGTGATCGGTTCATAGGCAGAATATTCACCCGGTTTGATGCAATTTTCGAGACAACTCAGGTCCATTTCCATCCTGGGATGCAGGAAAAAAGGGATGGACAGCCTCGGAATATGCCAGTCTTTTCTCGGTGGGTTGACCACCCGGTGGGTCGTAGAAACCAGGTAATTGTTGGTCAGTCTTTGAAGCATATCGCCGACATTAACCACGATTTCATTGTCTACAGGCACCACATCGAGCCAATGTCCGGATTTAGTTAAGATCTGAAGTCCGCCGGAAGAAGCACCTGCTAAAAGCGTAATTAAATTAATGTCTTCGTGCTGCTCAGCCCTGATGGCAGAAGCAGGATCCTGCAAAATCGGTGGATAATGAATAGCTCTTAGAATACTGTTTCCATTGTGAATTCTGGCATCAAAATAATGTTCGTCCAGTTTCAGGTATAATGCAATGGCTCTCAAAAGCTGTGCACCTACCGATTCAAATGCCTTATACAAGCGAATCCCCAGCTGGGTGAATTCTGCTGGATTTGAAACCATTACATTTGCCGGATAGTCTGCCTTTATGGGATCACCGTCCGTTACTTCCTGTCCTATTTGAAAAAATTCTTTCAGATCACCTACCGGAGATTGTTTGGCATGCTCTTTACCAAAAGAAGTATATCCTCTTTGCCCGGCAAGACCCGGAATTTCATATTTGCGCTTTTCTGATTCAGGAAGTGAGAAAAAAGCTTTTGAAGCCTTATAAAATTCTTCAATCAGGTCCCCGGAGATTCCGTGGTTTATGATCCCTGCAAATCCGGTATAATGAAAGGCATTGCCAAAATCCCTTACAAATTGAGGTTTTAGCCCTGCATCTCCCGAACTGAACGCATTCAGATCCAATAATGGAATTGCTCTGGTCATTTTGTCCTTGTGGCTTTCAAATCAATGAATAATGAAGGCATTCTCTTTAATCCAAGAGATAACAGCTTCGACCCCTTATTCGTTCCGGGGTTTAAATTTTGAATCATTTAAAAGGGTTTGATTGTCTGTAATTTTCCACAAGTCCAACAGCGTTTTTTGGGGATTACGCTTCATATACGATCTGATGATTTCATAGCCCATATAACTTCCCGTTTGACCAGGTGCCTGCTCGGGCATTCCAGGAGAATTAGGACTTGGATTGACCAGTTTATTAAATTTCATCATTTCAGTTGAATACAAGAGATTACTGTTTAAGAAATGTGCCCACATTTCTACTCTGTTGTGATTGCACCACTCCAGTTGCGTAGGTGTATATTCAAATAAAACGGTATCTGGAATTTCCGGTAATATTTTAGTTAGCGTATACAATTTTTTGCCTCGCAACATCAGATAGTCTAAAAACCGCCCGTTTTCCGGAGTTCCCAGACGATCCTCCAGCCAGGCTTCCCAGGTTTTTTTAAGCAAATGGTCTTTATTAAAACACCGGTTTAAATAATTGGAAAATGCAGGATTTTTAGGATCAATTTTTTTGTAATCAAATGCTTGCCCAAGGAAAAAATCAAGACCAATACCAATACCATCCCGGTCTTTTGAATCCTGAAAAATAAAATTGCCATAGGAAAAATTACTAATTAAGGTATAAAAAACCGGTTCTTTTTCATTTGGAAAATAGTATTTCATAAATTGCAGGGAACGCTTTAAATCTTTGCTCAATATGCGTTCATCTCCAAATTCACTTTGAACCATTTTATTGAGTTCTACGGTCTCTGAATCCCTCAGAAATTGATTTATAGACTGTACAAAACCGGGCCTTAAGGAATCTGCATTTTCAGTAATGGAGAGAATATGTTCAAAATACAGTTTAGCAAAAGCCGGATACCGTTTCAACAGGTCATTTAAGGCTGATTCCAACCTGGTTGTGTCCAGTTTTGCAATTTCCTGTTCAAATCGCACCACTTTAAATTCTACCGGAATTTTGGAAACATCAGGGACAGGCTCTCTGTGTTTATCTGAGCAGCTATAAAACCCGAGGCTTAAAATCATTCCGGAATAAAACAAGGATATCGCTTTAGAGCACCTGAAAATTGAATTTGTTTGTCCTTCCTGAATCATGGATGTCCGGTTTATAGTTTGATCAATTAAAAGTTAAAAATTAAGCTAATAGATAAATGTCAGATTATTAAGCACAAAAATAAGTGGAATGCCCTGAAAAGCAATAAATAGAAAGTCCTTCCTCTTGCTGAAACCTAGTTTTGCAATTTATTATAGCTTTACACTGAATTATCCGGAGCACTGTATTTTATTAACTTCAATCTGATCTCATGAAAAACCTGCTTTATTGTTTGATTATTTCATTTCCCCTGTTGATCCATTCTCAAAAAGTAAGTTATAATGTTTTGATCGGCCCTTCATTCAGTTGGATGTCTGCCAATAATAATAAGATTAATTCAGTAGGCACCAAATTAGCTTTTAAAGCCCATGTTCAGGGTGAATATTGGTTTACCGACAGATATGCGATTACAGGTGGTTTGGGTTTTTCACTTTCCCAGGGGGGTACTATGGAATATACAAAAGGCGGAGATCTCTGGAAGGAAGCCGAATTAAGCGATACTGCATATCACCGTTTGCCTCCGAATGCAAACCTCAATTACAGTTTGAATTTTCTGGAAATCGTATTCGGATTGAAACTCAGAACAAATGAATTCGGAAAGTTTAGATTCTTTGTTCATGCTCCGGAGTTTTCAATTAATCTGAGAACAAAAGCACGGGGAGATATTCAGGCCAGCGGTTTACCTGATACTGAAGATGAAGACATCCGTCCGATGATCCATTTTTTCTCCCTGTTTTATGGATTCGGAATCGGAACGGAATACAGAGTATCAAATGATGTAACCTTAACCGGAGGATTGAGATATTTCCAAAGCTTCACGGACCTTACGGTAGATAGCGGCACGTATACTACCGGAGGTAAAGAAGAATCAAAGGGAATTTTATCCAGTATAGATATCAGAGTGGGCGTTGTATTTTAAGTATATGATAAATTTTAATTTAGATCAGTTTATTCACGATGCATTGCAGGAAGATGTGCTAACTGGTGACATCACTTCTTTAGCCTGCATCCCGGAAAATCACGAATCCAAAGCCATTCTTAAGATTAAAGAAGAAGGCGTGATTGCAGGTGTGGAACTTGCAAAATCAATATTCCATTATCTCGACCCGCAAATCAAAATGAGTATTTACATTCAGGACGGAAGTTATATACACTATGGTGAAATTGCTTTTGAAGTGATTGGAAAGACCCGTGATTTGCTGCAGGCAGAACGCCTGGTTTTAAATTCAATGCAACACATGAGTGGAATTGCCACTTTAAGCAACCGATTTGCAGTCGAAGTTGCAGACCTTCCGGTTACTTTACTGGATACCCGGAAGACGACCCCTTTAAACCGTTATCTGGAGAAATGGGCTGTTCGTCTGGGCGGATGCCATAATTACCGCAATGGACTTTATGATTGGTTCATGATAAAGGATAATCACATCGCAGCCTGCGGATCTATTTCCAAAGCAATCAAAGCTGTAAATCAATTTCGAAAGAAACATGGGCCTGAGGATGCAGGAATCACGATTGAGGTTAAAAATCTGGTTGAACTGGAAGAAGTGCTCCGTTGCGGAAATGTGACTCGCATTATGATGGATAATTTTGAACTAGCCTTGCTGGCTGAAGGAGTTGCAATGGTTGGTAAAAAACATGAAACCGAAGCTTCCGGGGGCGTAAGTCTCCAGTCTGTAAGAAAAATCGCACTCACGGGAGTTGATTTTATTTCCATTGGAGCCTTGACACACAGTGCCGGAAGCCTCGATTTAAGCTTGAAGATACAGAATTGAATTCAGGCAGGATAAGTCGCAATCATCGTCACTATAAGCAGGAACGTCAACACGATTACCAACCAAAAACGCAAATCCTTGTACAACACCGCTGGGGTCTGGTTTGTCTTCATACGCTTTCTGAAATTAGTATTATGAGAAAATTAGTTTAACCTTGTTCATTAACAGGGTGCTGGTCAGATCAATATGATTTAAAATTCATTTATACCTATTGAAAAGCCAATTGATTTTCTACTATCGGTTTAATTGGAATTTAAAGACTGGTTAATCAAGTATACCAGGATAGTTTCAAAAACTATACCATTGCAAAAAGCAGTAATATGATCCATTTTGCAAGGTTTAAACCAATCAAAGAACAATTACTTTCTATATGATCAGCTTCTTTTCTGATAAAATACCACTTTAACAGTAGGGTTCTTATACTCAAAAAAATGAATGTGAATTGCAGCATTCAACAAATAGCCGTAAATCAGTTGCATACATTTTATTTCCTTCATTCAATATCTGCTTTCATTCTTTTGTCATTTATATGCAAACCATAATGAATGGTCCGTTGCTACAGGTATGCACGGTGATTCCAATGCTTGTAATTAGAAAATAATTTCTTTTTACCTTTGACGCCATCACCTTGCCAAAGAATATGAAACGCATCATCTGTTTAAATGCAAATGGTTTAAGATCTGCTATTCAAAAGGGATTACAAGACTGGATTGCTGAAAATAAATTTGACATGATTTGTTTTCAGGAAACGAAAATGGATAGTTCACATGCAGATCCGGATTATTTTAAATCTTTAGGTTACCATTCTATATGGCATTGTGCCGACAAGAAAGGATATAGTGGTGTATTGATCATGACAAAAGAAATCCCTTTAAACGTAAGTTTGGGTACCGGTATGCCGGTATATGATCGCGAAGGAAGGCTGATCGTTGCAGATTATCCCGGGTTTAGCCTTGCGAATTGCTATTTTCCTTCCGGCTCTGCAGGTGAAGAAAGACATGAATTTAAAATGCAGTTCCTTAAAGATGTTTATCCTGTTTTTAAAAAACTGCTAAAGGAAAAGAAAAATTTAATTGTGGTAGGCGATTACAATATTGTGCATAAAGAACTTGATATTCATAATCCGGAGCGAAAAGATAATCCTTCAGGATATAGACCGGAAGAAAGAGCATGGTTGGATAAATGGTTTACTGAGCTGTTTGATGATAGCTTCAGAATAATTCATCCAAATAAAAAAGAATTTAGTTGGTGGAGCTACAGAGCGGGTTCTTATTTCAAGGATAAGGGATGGAGAATCGATTACCAGTCGGTGGCAAAGGCATTAAGTCCGAAGGTTAAGAATTTTATTCATCACAGAGAACTTCGATTCTCGGATCATTGTCCTCTTGAAGCACATTATGATCTTTAAAGTGCAGGAAGGAACTAACAAACCAGGATTAAGAGTTAAGATTAAATTCCAGCTTAACTTAAATAAGGATATTTGGTTATTTAACCTTTTTCAACCGTTATTAAAATGAACCTTATTTCGAATAATTTGTATTAACTTGTCTAATAACGTACCGTATGGCCACTGAAAATCTGACTAAAACCAATATACTGCTTTATACAGAGCAGACTCCAAATCCGGAATCATTAAAATTTGTATGTAACCAAATGCTTTTTACCGGTATTGCAGATTTTAAGGATCGCGAATTAGCTGAAAAATGGTCTCCGCTTGCCGCGAAATTATATGAACAGGATTACGTGCAATCCGTATACATTTCCAATAATTTTGTCACGATCACAAAAAAAGCCGACAGAGAATGGCAGGATATCATGATTCCTGCAAAAGATTTATTGAAATCATTGATTGAAAATGAAACGGTCATTGTAAATGACGGGTTTGAGTCTTTTCTTTTTGATCAGGAAGTCGCTTCTGCAGATGGAAACTTTGATGAAAAAGATGTCGAACTCGTGAAGCGGATCAAGGACATGATTAATATGTACGTCAAACCTGCTGTCGAAATGGATGGTGGAAATATTGAATTCAAATCTTTTCGGGAAGGAATAGTAACCGTTACCATGCACGGTTCCTGCAGCGGTTGTCCATCATCTACTGTAACTCTTAAAGCCGGAATCGAAGGACTTTTAAAACGAATGGTGCCTGAGGTAACTGAAGTTGTTGCCGAAGCGGATTAGAAGGATTAAACGTGTTGATTGAACTATGAACCGGACAGATTCATTTCCGTTAAGTAAACCGGAAAATTTCATAACTTAATTTATTTTAAAAATAGATTTCAAAATATAGCCCATGACTTAAGTTATGGGCTATATTTTTTGCTCTTATTTTAAATTAATGTAACCAATTGAACCTTCAAAGCTGAATCACCAAATTTCCGGCTTAATTTAAATACTTCCCTTCTATGGGCATTCTTCGACCCAGGCCAAATGATTTTGAAGAAACACGCAAAACAGGTGCTGCCTGGTATCTTTTGAATTCTGCTTTGTTCACCATTTTTAATGAACGCATTACAGTTGCTTCATCAAAGCCCATTGCTATGATTTCATTTGGTCCCTGATGGCATTCGATGTATTGATATAGAATTTTATCCAACACATCGTATTCTGGTAAGGTATCTGAATCCTTTTGCCCGGGTCGCAATTCAGCAGAAGGAGGTTTTGAAATTGAATTCCACGGAATTATTTCGCCTGCTCTGTTGATGTAATTGGATAACTGGTACACTTGCGTTTTATAAACATCTGCCAGCACTGCGATTCCACCGCACAAATCACCGTATAAGGTTCCATAACCAACAGCCATCTCACTTTTATTCGTCGTATTCAACAAGATATAAGAAAATTTATTGGAAAAAGCCATTAATAGCATTCCTCTTACCCTGGCCTGAATGTTTTCTTCTGTTACATTTTCTGGCAGCCCTTTAAAATAGTCTTGCAATGTTGCCTTGTATTGGTCAAAAACAGATTTGATCGGAATTATTTCATGACTTATATCAAGATTTTTTACAAGTGCTAATGCATCGGTTACCGATTCACCGGAAGAATATTCTGAAGGCATCAGCAATACCTTGACATTTTCTTTACCTAAAGCGTGAACAGCTAAAACACAGGTTAATGCTGAATCGATTCCACCGGATAATCCGAGTATGGCTTTTGAAAATCCCATTTTTGAAAAATAATCCCTGATCCCAAGGACCAACGCTTTATAAATCAATTCAATTTCTCCTTTCTCCTGTTCTTTAGAAACACCTCCATTACATACTTCATCTAAATCATAATAGCGCAAACAAGATTCGAAAAAAGGCATTTCATCATAACATGAACCATCAGGTGACAAAACGGCTGATCCTCCATCAAACAGAATATCCGTTTGTGCACCAAAGCAATTGACATAAAACATGGGAACTTTATATTTCAATACATTTGCCCGAATGACTTCCAGTCGACTGCTTGCATGCTCATAGCTGAATGGCGAAGCTGAAAGATTGAGAATAAAGTCGGGCTTCTGACTGATCATCTCATCCAATGGACAAATGGTGTACATTGGATTCTGATTACCCAAATTCCAGATGTCTTCACAAATAGTCAGTGCAATTTTTTTTCCTTTAAAACTCAGGGTATCAAAACTTCGGTTGGGCTCGAAATACCGGTATTCATCAAAAATATCGTAATTGGGAAGCAATGCCTTTTTAGCAATGTATTGCACCTTCTTACCGGAGAGAAAAAATGCAGAATTATAAAGATCTTTTCCTTCAATTTCAGGATTGACAGTTGGTGCACCTACAACAATGGCAATGTCCTCCGTCAATTCACACAATTGATCAACCACATGAATGGATTGCTTTATAAAATCTCTGAACTCAAGAAAATCCCTTGGAGGATAACCGCAAACTGCGAGTTCACTAAAACAAATTAAATCTGCTTTTTCTATTTTGGCTTTCAAAACGGCATCTTTCATTATAGAAAGATTTCCTTCAAAGTTACCGATGTGGTAGTTGAGCTGGGCGAGTGCGATTTTCATAAGCAGTAATAAGGAACAAAGTAAAACAATTGTTCACATAAAATGGATCACAGATTACGCAGATTACACTGATTACACAGATTACGCAGATTGCTCAGATTACTCAGATTTAAAGGATTGAAATAGTATTGAGTTTAAATGCGATCGGCTATTTGCTTCTAAACCACTTTATGCTTATTCCAACTTTTAGAAGGATCTCCCATTTATTCTTTCACGATTTTTCTATACCAACTCTTAAAATGATTATCTCTCAACTCAACCAGGTAAAGTCCGTTCGGAATCTGACTCAAATCTAGTGTAATGCGTTTCTCCCCTTTTGTCAGTACTTTATTGATTACTTTTTTTCCAACCATATCAAAAGCAGAAATAGAATAACCAAAACCAGCAGATTGGTTTAACTCAATGATTAAATTTGAATTGGCCGGATTTGGATAAACGGAAAAAGTGCCTGATGAAAGATTTTCAGTGGTTGTAGTCAAATCTTCAATGCAAATATCATCAATCAGACCCCATGAAACAGTGGTATCAATTCCCTGAATGTCTTTATTATTATTGAATGCCCTCACCACGAGGTTAGTCCAATTAGAACTTGCCGTCCAATTTGAAAGTGAATATGTGTTCCAGCTCTGATTTGTAATCATTCCGCTCTCCCCTATTTTTTCGCAATTCGGAGTACTGCAACTATATGTGGAGTTACACCCATTTGTTGCAGAGAATCCAAACCGTATGTATTTAGTAGACAAGGTTGGCTGATTCAAAAAACGACCGCAAAAATGGATCGTGTAGGTATGACCTGACTTGAAGTTTAAATTTTGGCAAATGGATTCTCCTTTGTCCCTGTTTCCCCACATTTCAATGGCAACCGGATCACAACAACTGTCATTTACAACCTGAGGACTCTGTGTTGCCGTTGACCAATTGTTTGAATTTGCATTTATTCCCAGAAAGTTACCCAATATGGCTCCTTGAAAAAATCCGGGATTGGAAACCAAGTTTTTCCTACAGGCATTCGAATCACAAACAATGTCTGGTACGCATTCATGAAAAGCAATATCATCTACTGCAAAATCACAACCAATAGCAGTTGTCGGTGTACCCGGCCGGATTTCAATTGGAATAAAACCAGTGACATTGCTCGTCCATCCTGCACTCAATTTTACCCAAACATCCGGAATTTCTGGTAGTGTAACCGTTGCCTGTAATGTGTTATTTATCCAAAGCTGTACAATTGGATCATTAAAACTATTGAGCGGGTTCACCATATTATTCACGTAGGCACAAAACGAATACTGTTTACCTTGATCCACATAAACATACTCTTGCCAGCAAGGTACAAATGTCAGCGTACTACCATCGACTGCTAAAAATTCACCCAAAGGCAAACCCGACGTATGATCTGTACATGCCCATGCACTGTTGATGAGATTTGTTGAATTGCGTATAGAATATTGTGCAAATCCAAATGCTGTTGGAGGCGGTACATAAGGATAACCTGTAGTAAATCCGGTATTCCCATTTAAAAAGTCGCCATTGACGACCAGATTCGGTCCAGGTATACTACCATTCGGACAATCACAAGCTTCAAATGCTGCTGCCGGACAATTTAAAATATATCGCTCCTCACATTTTCCGATTGCTCCATTACTTGCATACAAATAACTGATCACTAAAGTGAATGGATTACTTGTTCCCCCTACGCAAAAACTTCCCGGATTAACCGATCCGGTTGGAACAAAACCTGAAGACGGGTTAAATTCAAATTGGCTTGGTCCACCTGTGAGTGTCCAACCCACATTTGGATTTACATTATTAAAACTTCCTGAGCTCAGAGTCAACTGAATTTTTGTAAAACAATTTGGATTTGGGTTATATGCAACTAGATTAAAGCAACAAACCGATGGCAGGGTGTGCAGCCTATCCAAAAAAGTGAACAACGAATCACATTTCTGTTTAGGAGTTACTACACAGAAAATTTGAGAATCCTGAACCGTTTTGGTCAGCAGGCTGATTGTAGTAGTATCTGTATTGGAGGTTACGACAGGCGATACTTTGCTAACAACGGGAGTGCGTTTAACGATATCCGTAATCGGATTATGAAAACAGTTTGAAGCTGTTTGACCCAGGGAATCCGTTTTTATAGCCAGTATATTAAAATCAAAAGCTGCCGGCGGATCCGATTTATATGAATACCCTGTGATAAAATATTCATTGTTCAGCAGGGTTTCCAAATTCTCTCCCTGCGAGGCAAAACCCTGTTCATAAATATGCGTCCAATAAATTTGATTGCCGTCATTCCTGATTTTCATAAGAAAACACTGGCCCGATCGCGTTGCGGGTCTTGGTGGTGAAACCAATCCCTCTGCCCTTCCTGTGAGAAGAATATCTCCTGCAGCATTAAACCGGAAATGAGTTGGCAATTCTACATCGCCAACGATATAATAATTATTTGCCCAGAGGAGATTTCCACTGGTGCTGGTCTTCATCATAAAAATCTCAATCGCATTATTGGTGGTATTTTGTGAATACCCGGATACCCAAAGCTCTCCATTTAATTGTGAATTATAAGTGCAGCTACCCTGAATGCAAGTAGGGTAATCAATGGTATTCGGAGCAATATCATAGGTATTCATCCAGGAAAGATTCCCATTGGCAACATTAATACTCAGGATAAAAACATTTACCGTTCCCGAATTATCTACCGTAGAACCCGTGATAAAATATTCATTTTGCAAATTGGAACAACCCGTTGAAAGCGTTGCGAATTCCGTGATTGATGTAGGCACCATGGAGATAAAAGATCCCAATAATGAGTAGGTTTTATTCCAGATCTGCTTTCCGGTGCAATCCAATTTAACGGCACGTACAGCATAATCGCCATTTACATCCGTCGTCCCTAATAATATAAAATCGCCATTGCCATCCTCCTTAATGCAAGCACTTGTTTCATTGCTACCGCTCGCTCCGATAGATTTTGACCAAACAGGAATTAAATTAAGATCTGTACGCGTGACAATCATATCGTTGCCTGATCCATGATTTGAATGTCCGGCAATGATATAGCCACCATTTCCACACACTGTTTTTTCCAACCAGGCTGCAGATTCCAGTCCGGTGTTTCCA
The DNA here is from genome assembly GCA_029781865.1 of Bacteroidota bacterium. Lineage (GTDB taxonomy): Bacteria > Bacteroidota > Bacteroidia > Chitinophagales > Saprospiraceae > Vicinibacter. The sequence continues at coordinate 45,602 of JAKOVW010000011.1, read as the reverse complement.
ATCATGATGGATGGATTGACAATATGGCCCTGAGAATTCAGCTGTACTACCTGCAAATCGCCCATTGTGTTTGCAATGCCCAATGGATGATTCCAGTTTTCGCAGAAAATCAGAAAATTACCAGAATTTGTCATCACCCCACGAACACCCCGTTCATTGGCAGGAAAAGGATAACCAATTGCTGTTTGGAATTGCGCCTGAAGTTTAACACCACACCAAATTATCAATATGGTTATGGCCAACTTAGGAAGAATAATTGTACCAGGAAGGTTTTTCATAGTCAACACTTTAGTTAAACAAAATGAATTTAGAAACTTCGGCAAGGGAAGACTTAATCAGTTATTGGAAATGGAATAACAATATTCTGATAGCCCGGGAGCTACACACATAAAACCAGCGGCTTTACTCTAGAGACCTGCAACGAATTTGCCAACGGCCACCGGTCGAATCATCGACCCTATAAAACTACAACTATTTTTGCTAATATCTTTTTTTTAACAGATTTCTTTTCCTCTATCCAAAATCGTATCTTGCAATAGAAAGCACAAATCATGAAACCTAAAAGCTATTTTGTAATCTTCACATGTTTACTGCTTGGCGGATTTACTTCCATTGGTCAGCAGGTCTTCTGGAAAAAAATGGTAGACAAAGAATCTTTAGGAAATACCATTTCCATGACTAAAGCTAAAAACTTTATTATTGGAGGCATTGATTATACAGACAATAAAACGCTGATCGCTTCCTATGATAAGAATGGAAATAAAGTTTTCGATCCAAAATTATGCAATAGCTGTAATGTAAATCCGGAAATTATATTCTCCACAGAACTTGCAGACCGGAGATTGTTATTTTTAACAAGGGCCTTTTATATATTTGTTACTGATTCTGCCGGAATTCAATCAGACACCGCAATTAATATCAAATCAAAATTGCCCTCATCCGGATCAATACTAAATGCTTTATATAGAAATGACGAACTCATCATTTTAAGCTACTACAAAATCAATTCTAAACTATATGGAAATGTCCTGAGCCGGATCAACACGACCAGCTTAAAAATCATATCACAGCAAGTAAGTCAGGACTCCAGTGTACGATACGCTATTGCGTTTACACCCGATTCATCCATGATAGAGTATTTAAGCAATAAGGACATGATCACCATCCGAAAAACAAATGCCCTTTCTCAAATAGTATGGATTAAAACTTTAGGTATCGCCAATTTTTCTTTTAACGATTTTATTGTAACAACTGATCAAAAAATACTTATATTAGGCAATATAACGACACAAAAAACCCTTTATCAATTTATTACTTCAGCTATATTGATTGCGCTAAATGAGAATGCTGATAGTTTATGGAAAAAAGTATTTAGTCCGGTTCCTATCTATCCGGATGAAAATTTTTCTATCATTTTAAGAAGAATTCGGGAAACGCATGAAGGAGATTTTGTATTGGTTGGAGCGAACATTATCACTAACCTGGGTGCTGATGTGAATATCGTCAAAGTAAATGCGAATGGTCAATTAATCTGGGAGAAACTCGTAAATATTAAACAAGAAGGAGGCAGTGAAGGAAGCGATTTCTTATTTGATGATGATCAAAATATTATTATTACAGGTTCAGCAGGATTGGCAGATTACACCGGACCAGAAAGAGCATTCATTCTAAAATTATCCAATCCATTAACGAATTCAATCAATCAGTCTTCTGATTTATCAATGGTATATCCAAATCCCTGTAGCGAAGAATTAACTATCGAATTCGAAAACCACATTATTCCGGAAAAAATAGAATTGTATACTATTGATGGAACGTATGTCAAAACAATTCCTGCAACTAGTCCCAAACTTATCCTGAATACAAATGACTTAGCTTCGGGTCTTTATTTTTGTAAATTTTTTACAAAACAAAAACAGCTTGTGAAGAAGTTTTTCAAACTTTAGAATGGAATGTTATTGATTCGTGGCGTAGAAACTTTCTGAATTTCTTTAGTTGATACTGTTACATACCAATTGATTTAATCTGCCTGGAGCTAAAGAAACCAATAGCTGATTTGTTAATTTCAACGAATCTTTTCTCCGATTTTAAAAGAAATAAATTTCCTTTAAAGGCGAACTCATAGTACTTTTGCCAGCCTCAACACTCATGGATTCATTTATTGTATCAGCCAGGAAATACCGACCTTTAAAATGGGCGGATGTCATTGGACAAGAACACGTTGCACAAACCTTAAAGAATGCCCTGGCCAAAGGTCAAATAGCACATGCTTTCCTGTTTTGCGGTCCCAGAGGAGTAGGTAAAACCACCTGCGCACGTATACTTGCCAAAGTACTGAATTGCACGAATCCAAGTTCAGATTGGGAGCCCTGCAATGAATGCGATTCCTGCAAAGCATTTATGGAAAATGCTTCTTTCAATATTTTCGAACTTGATGCTGCTTCCAATAATTCTGTTGAGGATATCCGTGAATTGGTCGACCAGGTACGCTATCAACCTCAAACCGGCAAATACAAAATCTATATCGTCGACGAGGTTCATATGTTATCTACGGCGGCATTCAATGCATTTTTAAAAACACTTGAAGAGCCACCTCCATTCGCCAAATTTATTCTTGCTACTACAGAGAAACACAAAATTATTCCAACCATCTTAAGCCGTTGTCAGATTTACGACTTCAGAAGGATCAGAGAAAAAGACATTGTGTTTCAGTTAGAGAAAATATCAAAGCAGGAAAATCTCACGGTAGAAGATGAAGCGCTGCATTTAATTGCACAAAAAGCGGATGGTGCTTTACGGGATGCACTGTCCATGTTTGACCGGATAAAAAGTTTTACAGGAACCAGTATCAGTTATAAAGAGGTTGCTGAAAATCTAAACGTACTCGATCAGGATTATTTCTTCAGGTTTATCGATGCATTTTTAGCTGAGGATGTCCGCACAGTAATGAATCAATTGGACCAGGTATTTAATTTCGGATTTGATTCTGAAATTTTACTGGAAGGCCTTGCCGGTCACCTTAGAAATTTACTCATTGTCAAAGATCCTGCTATGCTTACCTTGTTTGAAGGAAGCGAAAATCTTAAGAAAAAATATTCACAACAAGCCGAAGCCTGCACCACATCACATATTGTGACCTGGTTGGATATGATCAATGAAGCCGATGTTAATCTGGTCCGGGCCCGCAATAAGCGTTTGCATACTGAAATTCTTTTGATTAAACTTTGTCATTTTTCACGTAAACAATGGAACCCGGTTTCTACTCCGGTTGAAGAGATTCAAAAAAAAACTCCGGCCGGTAACCTAAATCCAACTCCTGATAAAGCAAATCCAGAAATCAAATCGGAGACAACCACTGTTAAAAAAGTGATTATTACACCTACTCAGATTTTAAAAGACCCTCTGGCTATACCCAGGCTAGGTAAGATTGATCAAATCAAAGAAAAAATAACACAGGAGGAAAAAGCACGTAAAGAAAGTCTGATTGAATTTAATGAGAACAATGTAAAAGCATTCTGGAGCAAATGCATGGAAGAAGAAAAATCGAATTCCCTTAAAGCATTTCTCAACAATGCTCAAATTATTACAGATGAAAACTCCTTTAAAATTCTGGTTGGTAATGTTATAGCAAGAGAAGCTATACGCGCCGAGTTAAAACTCGATGAGCGAATTCGTCAGACTTTTCAGGAAAAAAATATTAAGTATTCGATTGAGATCGATCCCGCAATGGCGGCCATTGACGAAAAGAAAGTCGTTAAAATGTATACAGCCAAGGAAAAATGGGATTTAATGATTTCTGCCAATCCAAAGCTTGCAGAGTTTAGAGACAAATTGCAATTGAAAGTAGATGAGGACTAAATTCGACATTCCAGTGGCATTATATGAATTTGCACAAGATTTGAATATGGAAGACCGGAAACGGGTTTATTTCATCCATTAACCAGCTTAATTCTTATGTGGGGTTTTTTACGTTTTTTCTTTTTTTTATTTGACGCAGAAAAGGCTCATTATCTTTCTATGAATCTTTTTTCGTTTAGTTTAAAAATCCCGGTCCTCAATTATTTATTGCGGAAATCATTTCAGTATAAACATCAAAATTTAAATACTGAGCTCTGTGGAATGAAGTCAGTCAATCCCATAGGTCTCGCCGCCGGATTTGATAAAGATGGCAGATGGCTGGATGTACTTGCAGTTTTGGGATTTGGCCATATTGAAGTGGGTACGGTTACACCTTTGGCCCAGGCCGGAAATCCAAAACCAAGGTTATTCCGACTGAAAAAAGATAAATCGATTATTAACCGGATGGGTTTCAATAATGAAGGAGTTGATGCATTAGCCAAACGATTGAGTCAATTTAAAAAACCGGAAGGTTTGATTATAGGTGGTAATCTTGGAAAAAACAAAATAACTCCTCCGGAAAAAGCAATTGACGATTACTTGTATTGTTTTAAAATTTTATTTGATCATGTTGATTATTTTGCAATTAATGTGAGTTCGCCAAACACGCCGGGTCTTCGTCAATTACAAGATAAAGAACCATTGCAGCTATTGCTGTCGTCCCTACAATCGGAAAACAAAAAAAATGTAAATCCCAAACCCTTATTTTTGAAAATTGCCCCGGATCTCGAAGAATCTGCATTAGATGATGTTCTGGAAGTTGTTTTGAATAATCAATTTTCAGGAATCATTGTAAGCAACACGACTTTGGAACGTCCGCAAACTTTACAAGAAAAAGCGACAGCAACTGAAACCGGCGGATTAAGCGGAAAGGCACTAACCGAAAAAGCAAATCGAATTCTGCAGTATCTTCATTCGAAAACTGGCGACAAAATGATGTATATTGGTGTTGGCGGAATCATGAATGCAAACGACGCGATAGCACGAATGCAATCCGGTGCAAAATGGATTCAGATCTATTCCGGTTTTATTTATGAAGGGCCCTGGTTGGTGAAAATGATCAAACAGGAAATCGCGATCAGAAATAAGAAATAAGTTTAATCAACATAAAGTATAAACGGAGTACTTGTGATTTAGTTATCGCTCAAGATAAATAACCAATTAAACTAATCCTTTTTTTGAATCTGTTGTTATCAATGTGCCACTGGCTATGATTTAATGTAAGGTTGCTTTTAAACGCTCCTCCCGATTGCAGCAACTTTTTTTCAATTGATTAGAATTAAAATATCCGTTGTTGCAATCCGTTGTTGCAATCCGTTGTTGCAATCCGTTGTTGCAATCCGTTGTTGCCATCCGTTGTTGCCATCCGTTGTTGCAATCCGTTGTTGCAATCCGTTGTTGCAATCCGTTGTTGCAATCCGTTGTTGCAATCCGTTGTTGCAATCCGTTGTTGCAATCCGTTGTTGCAATCCGTTGTTGCAATCCGTTGTTGCAATCCGTTGTTGCAAGTTTGCAACTTGCAACATTTGAACTAATGAAGGCTTAAACACTCATCAGCAATGCAGCTACTTTTTCCAATTGATTTTGATTAAAGTAATCAATTGCTTTTTGATGTTTGATTTCCATACTTTGATTTATCAGAGATTTCATTTCTGAATCTTGCAGCAAAAATTGCTCTGCTTCTTCCTTGGTCGGCAGCTTTTTCAATCCGGCTATTGCGCCAATCACATTTCCTGTTAAAATCGGACTGCTTTTAATATGCTCAGGTAAATTCGGATAGCCTACAATTGGCAAGTGCTGGGATTGTGGCATCATCATCAAAGCTTCCCCACTGGCACGCACATAAAAAGCTCTTCCCATTCTGCCCATCAGATCAATTTTGTTAGGATCGATTCTTTGATTCTCATCGAGAATTTCTTCCTTTACGTGCATGCACAATACATGGCAGACAATCAAATGCCCAGCCCCGCCTTTATCTCCGAGCGTTATTATCTCCTGCACTTTGCATTCCATATTCACCGGAGATTCTTTCACCATTGGTGGTTTCACATGAATAGCCGGAACAGGCGTAAGTCCCGCTTGTTCGAATTCACTTACTCCATTTGGAAAATCAACTGAACAAACCATCATTTGACGCACAATCGGATAACTGACCACATTAATCACACATTCCATATTCTTCATAATGTTATGCAATGTGTCTTTTGTGGTATTATTTTCAACTCTCCTGTTTGAAGAAAATACCAATATTGGCGGATTGCTGCTGAATGCATTAAAAAAACTAAACGGAGCAAGATTAGTATGTCCCTGATCGTCTATGGTACTGACAAATGCGATAGGTCGTGGCGCCACTGATCCTAATAAATACTGGTGTAAATCTCCTGTTGGAATCGTGCCTGGTACAATAACTCGTTTCATAATTGATTGGATGAAGTAAAAGATTGCTGTTTAAATAAAGAATTAATGAACTCTATTCCGGATGTTTTGCTTATTTATTCTGTCTGTTCAAATATTTAAATACCTGACTACGGTTTTAAAATAAAATTGCATTCAAATATACAGAGCAACACGAAATAGATGACCGAGGTTTTCCCGATGGCCTAAATTTAGAGTAATATTGCAGTCTTAATAATATGAGATGAATAAATATTTGTTGTGGATTGGCGGATTGCTTATTTTAGGATATGTCATCTATTATTTTTTCTTCAAAACAATGTTGGTACTTGGTCAACCTGCACCCTATTTTCAAAGTGTTGACATGCATGGTCAAGCTATTGATTTGAATCAATTTAAAGGGAAATATCTATTGATTGATTTTTGGGGATCCTGGTGCCTACCCTGCAGAAAAGAAAACCAACTCATGGTAATGATGTATGAAAAATACAAAAACAAACCATTTAAAACTGCTGCCGGGATCGAATTTCTTAGCGTAGCCCTCGACGTGAGTAATGAAGAAGCCTTAACCGCAATAGAACAGGACGGATTGATCTGGCCGAATCACATTATTGAACATAATCAGTTAAATAGCCAGCTTGCTAAACTTTATAATGTTAGTTTTATTCCTATGAAATACCTGATCGGGCCAGATCAGATAATCATGCTTTCCAATCCGAATATTCACGATTTGGATGATTTTTTGGCCTATCAGGTGCTCAAAAACTGACATTTTGGCCAGATTTCTTGACTGGCAAAATAATTGACTATGCAATTCTCATTTAATAGAAGAAAATATGATGACAGAAGAGCAGAAAACAGACATGGTGGATCAGGAACCCATAGTGGCTGACTCTCAGGAAAATAAGCAAAATTCAGAGCCTGCCGAAAAAGGGATTTCAGAAACGGAAGAAATGAAGAAAGAATTAGCAGAACAGAAGGATAAATACCTGCGTCTGGTTGCAGAATTTGATAATTACAAAAAGCGAACCGTAAAGGAGCGCATCGAGCTGATCCGGAATGCCTCTCAGGAATTAATTCAGGAGTTATTGGTCGTGTTGGATGATTTCGATCGTGCCAAGCGAATTTCAGAAGATCAAAATAATGAACAAATTTTTCCCGAAGGAATGCGACTGGTGCATCATAAACTTTTAGGGTTGCTCCAGTCAAAAGGCCTTGAAGTGATGGATACCAAAGACAAGGTTTTTGATCCCCAATTCCATGAAGCCATAACTGAAATTGAAGCACCGAATGCAGAAATGAAAGGTAAAATTTTTGATACTATTGAAAAAGGATATCTTTTAAATCATAAAATCATTCGATTCGCAAAAGTGGTAGTGGCTAAATAATTCCAGGTTTTAAATGGATTGCATTTCAGAATAAAAACAGTAGTAATCGTTCAATGATAAAAAAAATTACTGCTATTCGAGTTAAAACATGACAAAAAGAGATTATTACGAAATATTAGGCGTGAACAAATCCAGCGATGCGGATGCAATTAAAAAAGCATACCGCAAAGTTGCGATGCAATATCACCCTGACAGGAATCCGGGCGACAAAGCTTCAGAGGAAAAATTTAAAGAAGCTGCTGAGGCATATGAAGTACTCAGCGATGCGGATAAAAAAGCCAGGTATGACCGCTATGGACATGCAGGAGTAGATCCTAATGCCGGATTTAGCGGAGGAAGAGGTGGTGATGGCATGACTATGGATGACATATTCAGTCACTTCGGAGACATATTTGGAGATTCCGGATCTCCTTTTGAATCATTTTTTGGAAGGAGCGGTGGTGGAAGAAGCCAGGGTGGAGCGAAAGGAAGCAATCTTCGAATTAAAGTGAGTATGACACTTGAAGAAATTGCCACCGGGATTACCAAAAAGATAAAGGTCAAAAAACAAATCACGTGTAAAACCTGTCATGGCTCAGGCGCGAAGGACAGCAAATCGGTGAAAACATGTACGACTTGCAATGGGCAGGGCTATGTCAGACAGGTGCGTTCAACATTCTTAGGCCAAATGCAAACAACTACTGCATGTCCAAGCTGTAATGGAACCGGTCAAATGGTATCAGCATCATGTCTTTCCTGCCGAGGTTCAGGTATGGAAGTGGGTGAAGAAACTATAGAAATTCAAATTCCTGCAGGTGTAGAAGACGGAATGCAACTTTCCATGAGAGGAAAAGGCAATGCAGGCAGTCATGGTGGACCTCCCGGAGACTTACTAATCAGCATCGAACAAAAACCCCATGAACAATTCAGCCGCGAAGGAATAAATATACATTACGATCTATATCTGAATTTTGCTGATGCAGCTCTCGGTTGTCAAATGGAAGTACCGACTTTACAAAGTGCGGCTAAGATTAAAGTTCCTGCCGGAACTCAAGCCGGCAAAATATTCAGATTGAAAGATCTAGGGCTACCCTCTGTTCAATCTTATGAAAAAGGAGATCAACTCATTCATGTCAATATCTGGACTCCCCGAACTCTTAGTTCTGAAGAAAAGTCCATGCTCGAAAAAATGCGCAATATGCCCAATTTTCAACCTCATCCAGGCAAAGGAGAAAAAGGATTTTTTGAACGGATGAAAGAGTATTTCAGCTAATCCGATTTCATCCAGATGAATCAACAAATGATCAAATACAGCTTTATTGCCTCATTGTTATTTGTTTTCGCTTGTAATTCCAATAGTATCTATCATCAAAAAAATGAATTGGAGAATCAAACATGGAGTTATAACAATGCAATGTTATTTAAATGGACTGTAAAAGATACAGCCGATTGGTATCGCATGATGTTAAAAATTGATCATGCATCAAATCTGAATTACCGAAACCTTTATGTAAAATGCCTTACCCTTTTTCCGGATCATAGCCAAAAAGAACAAATATTAAGTCTTGAATTATTTGATGAAACCGGAAAACCTTTCGGAAAATGTTCCGGCTCCGGTTGCACAACTGAAATATCCCTACTTCCAAAAACAAAGTTCCAGTTTCAGGGAGATTATGAATTGTCCATCATTCAGTACGGCCGGGATTCCATCGTAAAAGGATTAAACAATTTCGAATTGGACATCTCTAAAATAAAAATCGATTAACAAATTTTATTTCACTTTAGTTTATTAATATTCCAGGATATTTGACTTATCCAACATTTCTGCATTCTAAAAAATGGCAGCGAGAGATTTTTTTGATATTGATCAATCCATTTACCAGAATCTATTAACGCCATCCAAACATATTGTTTAATTCTTTCTATCTGAGGCAATATAATATTAACTTATTCCCTGTTGAATCTGCTTCATTCGTGTAATTTATTTATTACGTGCAATCCATTCTAACTGCGCATTCTGTAGAATGCGTGTAATCTTCGTAATCTGTGCATTCTGTGAAATCAGTACAATCAGGATAATCTGCGTTATCTGCATAATCTGCGTAATCTGCGTAATCTGCGTAATCTGCGTAATCTGCGTAATCTGCGTAAAACAAATAGCCACTAAATAAATTCAGTGGCTATCGTTACTATGAAAGAAATAATACACACGCTTTGGGTATTCCTGGTGTCTCATTGCAACAAAACCAATCAATAATCCAAAGACTTAAAACAATAATACAATTTGTATGAAAAAGCACATTTCAAACCCAACTTGTCTTACGTCTATATTAAGACGATATTCGCTAACCATAATCTATAAATGGAATATACCCGTTATATAAATTTATTCTTACTCTTCAGTTGATCGCATATATAATCTTTAACTACAATTGTTGTGATTCAGATTTAGGATAATCCTTTGATTAATAAGCCGGTCAGTTCAACTTTAGAGATGGCTAAAAATAATGACTAAATTACGCATTCAAAATACACTGAGTTAGGCTTTGCTCCCGGCATCCAACCATTGCAAATAGTTGAATCGCAAACCAGGAGTGATCATCACAATTTAAAATGAATGTATCCCGTAAGCAGTATTAATTCTGCTGCTTCTTACCAAGCATAAGTACTTCTCCGACGACGACTTCAGTTACATACTTTTTGTCACCATCCTTGCCATCATAGGATCTGGAGGTCAGTCTGCCTTCGACTGCCACTTCGCTTCCTTTTGACAAAAATTCCTCAATGATCTCCGCTGTCTTTCCCCATGCTACGACATGATGCCATTGGGTATCCGTAATTTTCTTTCCTTCTTTGTCCGTATACGTATCATGTGTAGCCAATGTAAACTTGGCCACCTTGTTCCCTTTTTCAAGAGATTTTACTTCCGGATCGGCTCCGAGAAATCCAATCAGTCTTACACTGTTTTTCAGGTTGTTCATAATTTAATAAAATTAGAGGTTAATAATAATTACAATTGTTGTGTTATTTACCGGCCTTCTCCGGTAACACAAAGATGGGACGTGGAAAAATTTATATCTCCATTTTAAACGTATACTAACAGAACCATTTGATTTAATTCAATTACAAACGGATAGTCTTGTAGGAATAAAAAAGAGAAGGCTTTTTCATTTAATCCATTAAGGGATACGCAAACCGGTGTCCACTACCATTTCAATTTTCATGGCTCAAGTGGCAAAGAATTACCTGAATCAATAATTCATTCTCAGTATTAAATAAAAAAATATAGTCACTCAATCATTAATTCCGGAATCCCCATTTACATACAGGAATTATGCCTTATCATTGCCCTGAAGATAAAATTCAGGACGGCTAAATTACTGACCCATGTAACTCAATTCAACAAACCAATACCTCATTCAAATAAATAACATAATCAAATACACTACTATGACACCTACAAAAACATGCCTTCAATGCGGGCAAACCCTTCATGGCAGACTCGACAAAAAATTTTGCGATGACCAATGCCGGAGTCAATTTAACAACCAACTCAATAGTGATGTGAGCAGCGTCATGCGCAACATTAATTATATTTTGCGTAGAAACCGCAGGATACTAGCTTCACTCATACCCTCTCATGGAAGATCTAAAATTGACAAAAGCAAATTGCTGGAGCTTGCATTTGATTTTAAATATTTTACACATTATTACGAAAACACCAAAGGTCAGATCTTTAAAATATGTTACGACTTTGGTTATTTACTTATTGAAAATGAACAGATATTGCTGATCAACTGTAAAAAAATAAAACCAACAAAATTTAAGAATCCTCTTAAACAACCTTTGATTAAACAAGAACGGGCTATAAACATAGCTAAAGTTAAAGAATTTCAGGATCAGCTCATTAAGTCGATTTCAAAATAAGATGTATTAAAGGGCTAGGTAATTGCACATCGATTTTACAATTAAAGTAGTACTGAATGAAGACTGCCTTGCGTTTAAAATCCTTTCTGAAGATTTGTGAATCTACGTAATTATTATTTATAGCCCATAGCATATAGGAGTTTCTGAAATACCGTATTATTGTTTTTAATTCATGCGGTATTTCAATGATTTCATTTAATGCACTAATCGAAAAATTCAACAACCAAGGGGAAAAGACCGGCTGGACCTACATTGTCATTCCGGCTGCTTTGGCTCAAAAAATAAATCCGGGTGTAAAAAAATCATATCGCATTAAAGGCCAACTGGATCATTTTAAATTCTCCGGAATGAATTTATTGCCAATGGGAGAAGGAGACTTTATCCTGGCATTGAACGGAGACGTCAGGAAGGCTATACGAAAAAAGCAGGGCGATCAATTGAATGTAAAGATTGAGTTGGATCGCAGTAAATATAAACTCAATTCTGAATTAACCGAATTACTTGATGCCGAACCTAAAGCCCATGCTCATTTCTACTCCTTACCTGTTTCTCATCAGAATTATTTCTCCAAATGGATCGAAAGTGCTAAAACCACGACCACAAGACATGAACGATTAGCCTCCACCATCAATGCCATGATCAACAAACTAAGCTATGCAGAAATGTTACGAGAACGGAAGCTGAGAGATGAGAGATGAGAGATGAGAGATGAGTGATAAGTGATGGGTGATGGGTGATGGGTGAAGGGTGATGATTTTAAACAATTTAATTATTACACATTTGATTTATATCCTCAACTTTATTTTCTTAAATGAATTCACCAACCATATTTAACCGATAGTTTAGCTACTAATATATTAAGCCGCTCATCCAGGCTTTGTGCTTCATTCAAATGTGCATATGCCATCATGGTTTTTACTACTTCTAAATCTGCTTTAAGATTAATCTTTGTTTGCTCTACAGCGTGAAATAATTTCTTTTGCTCAAGTTCCTCTGCAAGATATTCCTGTTCAGGCTGCCCCGGTGTTGGAATAAGTAATGCTGGTTTTTGAATAATCGCCAGATCGAGCAAAGTTGAATATCCTGAACGGCAAATAATGTATTTTGATGCACACATGATTTCATTGAGCTCATTTCCCACTACGAAATCTTTAATAACTAAATTTGATTTATACTTTTCAATATATGCATTCAGATTCTTACCATTCAATACACCCCTGATAAGAATACATTTGGCCGGCATTATGGTATTTAATTGATCCAAAAGAATTTCCTCCAAAATAGTTCTTGGAGGCTCAGGTCCGGAGAGCATAATGCAATAGTCGTATTTCAATTGAACATCCAATTTTTTAAATCGACTTAATATACCGACAAAATATTTTTTCTTCGATTTATATAAATGCGCGAGATCACCGGATAAATTTTCAGGCCCTTCAAGATCGGGGATCCACAACTGATCAAAAGTCAGATAAAACAATTTCATCCAGGTATCACTAATCCATTCAATGATTTTCATTCGTAGTCTGAAATGCAGATGATGAGCTATAATAACGGATGGAATGGATTTTTGAGAAGCTCCTAACCTTGCATCTGAAACGATCAAATCAATTTTTTCTTTCCTGCAAATTTTTTTAATGGCAAAATGCTCTTTGAAAATAGCCAGATGCATTTTCAACAATTGAAGAGTCATGTTTACCATCATTGACTTATATGGATATTTAATCCCATAATCCGGAAGCTCATATAATTTAAGATCAGGAAACTCCCTGCGCAATAATTCACTACCCGCACCAGAGCATGCGAGAATTACATCATCATTTTTGCGGAGGAAATATTGAATAACGGGTATTGTTCTGGTTACATGGCCTAGGCCCCAGTGCTGAGGACAGATCAAGACTTTTTTTCTACCCGACATTGATCACGATAAATAATGCCTAAAAATAACAGATTTGCACGATGTAAAAATATCTTCAAATTCCAACAAATCTAACCGATGTCTGAGAATTCATTCAAATTTAATATAAGACACAGGTAAACAATGGATAACCCGATTCAATTTCCCATACAAATCAACCATGGGTTGCATTAAGACGTATTAAAACACAGAGTGCAAGAATCTCATCTAGCCCTTCAGCCTGATTTCCTCATCATTGCCTTCAAAAAATTTGAAGTCAATCAAAGGGAGGTCTTCATTCTCACGGATCTTGATTTTTTTGTAGTATTTGAAATACCACTTCCAGGGATAATTGAAAAAGCCTTTTTTCAAATAGGCAGCGATATAAGGATGTACTTCCAGGGTAAGCTTTCTGGCATTTCGAGTGGACAAGACAAAATCCAAATCCTTTTCAATGGTGTCAACCAGAAAGATAGATGCATTGACTTTTCCTGTGCCCGAACAGGAAGGACAAATTTCAGAAGTGTCCAATTTTAATTCCTGCTTTTCGCGTTGACGGGTGATCTGCATTAAGCCGAATTTACTTAGTGGAAGAATGGTATGCTGTGACCGGTCCTGCTCCATAAATCCTTTCATAGCATTATACAACTCCAACTTGTTCTCGTTGCTTTTCATGTCGATGAAATCAATAATAATGAGACCGCCGATATCTCTTAGTCTGAGTTGTCTTGCAATTTCTTCTGCTGCTTCCTTGTTGACTTGAATTGCCGCATTTTCCTGATCGAGTCGCTGAGATTTCGGTCCACTATTGACATCAATGACATGCATGGCTTCGGTGTGCTCTATGACGATATAAGCACCACTGCTTAACGTTGCTGTCTGGCCGAAAGAAGCTTTGATTTGTCGTTTAATCGCATAATGTTCAAAAATGGGCTTATGCCCTTTATACAATTGAACGATATTTGCTTTTTCGGGAAGATTGTTTTCCAGATAACTTTTAATTCCTTCGTAGATCTCTTTATCGTTGACGGTAATTCTTGTGAACGTTGGATTCAGTAAGTCCCGAATGATGCTGGATGTTTTATCAAGTTCGCTCAGCAGCTTCATGGGAGGCTTTGCTTTGAACAATTGAGAATGCAGCATTTTCCATTTTTCACAAAGCATGTTGATTTCCTCATGCATCTCAGCTACTTTTTTACCTTCTGCAGCAGTGCGGACTACGATGCCAAAGTTTTTCGGACGAATCGATTCGATCACGTGAAAAAGCCTGTTGCGCTCATCGGTATTGGCAATCTTTTTAGAAATGGCAATTGAATTGTTAAATGGGGTCAAAACGAGAAATCGACCCGGAATCGTGATCTCACAGGTAAGTCTGTGTCCTTTAGTTGAGATTGGTTCTTTCAGAATCTGGACCAGTAAAGCAGTTCTTTTATCCGTTATCTGACTTACTTTTCCATTTTTAGGTATTTCAGGCTGAATTTCAAAATGCTCTAAAAGGCTTGATGTATATTTTCCTTCCAGTGTATCCCTGGTGTATCGGACATCTGAATTAAACAGAGGTCCCATATCCGTATAATGTAAAAAGGATTCTTTTTTATGGCCGATATCGACAAATGCTGCATTCAGACCGGGCATCAGTTTTTTAACCTGCCCGAGGAAGATATCCCCTACATTAAATTGGGTATTGGACTTTTGCTTGTGAAGTTCGACCAGCTTTTTGTCTTCAAGCAAAGCAATCTCTACCGAACCCTGTTGGGCAGAGATAATGAGTTCTTTTTCCATGCATCTATATATATGATGCGGAGTTTAAGCTAAAAACAGTAGAAAGAAATGCTACAAGCCGAATCTCATATTCTGTTGCTTTACGGGGACACGATCAGATCCCGGGTTTAATTCAAAATCTTCTTATAATTTGATCATAAGCAACAGTAATAATTTTCGGTTCATGGGAATTTAGAAACAGGTACTTCTATGAAAATCCATAAATGGATGTTGCAGAAGTGATTCTTGTCCTTTCAGGAATGAGATTCATAGCGGAAATCTTTCTCAAGCTGATATAGCCTAAGTTCCGCAGAATAATTGTTCTACCTGTTCTTCTTCTTGTGCCTGTTTTTTCTTAATCGCTTTTTGCGCTTGTGCGTAGCGATTTTATGTCTTTTTCTTTTTTTACCGCAAGGCATAAATTTTTATTTACAATGTAATTGATATTTTTTGGCTGCTTCAGCCTGATTTGTCTTTTCCATCAACCGGACCATTAAACAATTCGCATCTACATTCTCCGGATCTTTCAACAACACTTTTTCCAATCTGTTTTGCGCCTTCTCAAATTGCCCTGTTTGAATTCCCAATTCTGCTAATTGAATTTGCAGTGGCAGGTAATCCGGATATTTGGACTCCATACCGAGCATCATTTTAATGCCTTTCATTGGTTCTTCACCCGGCAATTTCACATAAGCCATGGCCAGATTCAATTGGTGAGACGGCTCTGAAGTGTTTAATGATATGGCTTGTTCCAAACAATAAACTGCACCTTGCTGACAAAACTTTTTGTGTTTCAGATCAGATTCATTTTCCAGACCGTACAAAAAAGTTGTACCTGCAATTTGCCAGGCGTCTTCACTTTTATCGATTTCTGCCACTTTTCTGGCATAGGACCCTGCAATCGAATAATGCCCAAGCTTAAACCAAAATCCGGAAATGGATTTCATTTTAGTGGACTTATCCGATTCGGAGCCTGCCATTTTAAGCTCCTTATTTAACTGAGCCAATTCAGCTTTCTGAGTTGGAGTTAATTTGGAATAATATTCTTCCTCCAGATTTTCCAGACCTGTTATTTCCAGACTTTTCATCCTGGTTTTTGTGGCCTGATTGATATCCGGAGATACCGTATTAAACCCAAAATACACAATCAACAGAAGACCTGCACAAAGGAAAGCCAGTCTGAGAGGTGTATTGAACATTATTGATCTTCAGACTCTTCTTCTTCCTCGTATTCTGCTCCGACGGGCTCTTTACCCAGCTTTACGTGGTCTGTAAAAATCTTAGCCGGCTTAAAAGAAGGAATGTAATGCTCCGGAATTTCGATAGCGACATTCTTTTTAATATGCCTTCCAATTTTTTTAGCTCTTTTTTTAACTACAAAAGAACCGAAACCCCGGATGTACACATTTTCACCCGAAGCCAAGGATTGTTTTACCTCTTTAAAAAACATTTCCAGGGAAACGAGAACGTCAACCTTGGGAACGCCTGATTTTTCTGAGATTAATGCTACTAAGTCAGCTTTTCTCATTTGCTTGATATTTAGACAGTTATGAATTGAGGCCCTTAAAGAGCGTGGCAAATTTCGCAATTTTCGCGGTGTATCAAAACATTTCTATGACTTTTTATTAAAAAAAAGGGCTGTAACATTTTCTATATCAGGCAGATAGATTTCTGTAAAGCCTGTATTTGGGCTGGTTAAGCAATATATAGTTACCTTTGCGATTCAATTTTTTTGAGTATGCTATTGTCCATGACCGGATTTGGGAATTCCAAAGGCCATTTCCAGGGAAAAGAAATCGTCATTGAAATCCGGTGTGTGAATTCAAAGGTCAATGATTTCAGACTAAAGATTCCAAACAGTTACCGGCAAAAGGAATTAGATCTGCGCAAAATTCTGAATGACAAAGTCATTCGGGGTAAAATGGATTTAACCATTACCGTGGATAATACCGGAGGGGAAGAAGAATTTAGCTTAAACAGGAAGCTCTTCATGGCTTTCTACGACCAGATCAAATCATTATCAGGTGATATCGATTTAAGCTCTTCAGATATCCTCAATGCCATATTGAAATTTCCGAATGTAATAGTTTCACAGGATACCTTAATCTCTGTTGAAGAATACAATTATACGGTTGATCTCATGGAAGAAGCCATAGAAAAATTGAATGATTTCCGCTCCATAGAAGGTACAATCATCGCCAATGACATGGCACTGCGCATCGAAAGCATTCAGGATCATCTTAAAAAAATAGAAATCGATGATCCAAACCGAACTGTGCTTCTGAAAGAAAAATTGCTGAAATCCCTGAATGCAAATTTTGACGGGGAAAATATTGACCGAAACCGTTTTGAACAAGAACTCCTTTATTATCTTGAACGTCTTGATATAACTGAAGAAAAAGTCAGACTTAAACAACATTGCGATTACTTCCTGGATGAATTAAGAAAAGAAGGGATCATTAAATCCAGAAAACTAAATTTCATCAGTCAGGAAATCGGAAGGGAAATCAATACGCTTGGATCTAAAGCGCAATACTCCCCCATTCAAAAACTGGTGGTGAGCATGAAAGATGATCTCGAAAAAATTAAAGAACAAATGGCAAACGTCCTATGATTGATAAACTCAATGGAAAGATCATCATTATTACCGGCCCTTCGGGTTCGGGAAAAACCACTATAGCGAAAAACTTACTGGAGCGATTTAAAGAATTATCATTCTCGGTGTCTGCGACGACCCGTGCTCCCCGCGAAGGAGAAATAAATGGAGTGAATTATTTTTTTTTAGATCAGGCTCAATTTCAAAAAGCGATTCAAAAACATGAATTGCTGGAATACCAGGAAGTCTATACCGGACAGTTTTATGGAACGCTGGTTAGTGAATTAAAGCGGATCTGGACTGAAAATAAAATCGCATTGTTTGATATTGATGTCAAAGGTGCATACGTCGTAAAAACCAGTGTCGAAAAAAATATCGTTTCCATTTATGTGAAGGCTCCAAGCCTTGATATACTGAAACAACGATTAGTGCTTCGCGGAACTGAAACTCCCGGCAGCATAAAAAAAAGATTAGATAAAGCCACTGAGGAACTGGAATACACCAAACATTTTGATTATGTCATCTCCAATGACAAACTCGAGTTTACAGAAAAAATTATCGGAGATATTGTTGAGGATTTTATTCTCGAGCCGCTCAAGAAAAGCAAATAAGGTTTAAGCTTTACATTGTTTTTTTGCACCTAAGTGAAAAGAATTCTAATATGAAAGCATTACTCATGAGTATCAACATGAGAAAAAATGTCTCCATTTTTATCTTTCCCTTGAAACAATATAAATAATTTCAGTACTTAATCTTTTCATCCAACCCTGAAAATTGGTCAAATCAATTACGAATTGGAATAACGGCAATTTAAGTAAATGCAACTTTCTGATGTGAGTATTCCGAAAATAGTCATCCAGATTCATCGCAGGTGATAAACTTACCTGAAATAAATTTAAAACACAAGCCGGATTTCTCTGACTGATAATTAAGGATTTAGTATAACAACCTTTGCACCACTGCAGCAAACTTTCCTTTTTCTCCTGGGGAAAGTGATCCAATATCCCAAGTAAAAAAACAAAATCTGCCGATTTATTCTCTAAGGTGGTTTTATCTGAAATATCACCTATGATAAAATCACAGGAATCTGAAAACTTGTAATGATCAATGCCCAAATAACTGGTATTCTGAGCGGTCACCAATTCCTTCAGCAACATTTCACCACATCCCAAATCAAGTATGGACGAGCCATAGACATCCAGGTAAGGCAAAATGCATTTTAGTCTGTTCTTATAATAGCTCCTGTTTCTAAGAATATCTTTAACTGCAATATTCATGACAGGGAATCCCTTTGTTTCTGATGGGTTAATACTTCTTCAAAAATCAATTCGTCAATTAAATCATCGTATGCGTGAAGAACAATATTCAAATCATATTTATCCAAAGCAAGCTGCCGGCTATTTTTTCCCATTTTTAACCGCGCATCGTCACTGAGATTATACATGTTTACCATAGCTTGTGCAAGCAGTGGAATTTCTTTAGGTGGAACCAGAAATCCATTCCAGTTTTGCTTCACCAGCTCCATGCATCCGGCCACATTCGTTGTAATTACCGGTTTTTCCATGGAAAGTGCTTCCAATATAGCCCTGGACAAGCCTTCCCGGTAAGAAGGTAATACAATGACATCGGCTTTGCTGAGATATTTTCTCACATCATTTTGATGTCCAAAATATTTAATAATACGCGTATTTGTCCAATGCAACAGATCCATTTCAGCAATTGAATCCGGGTTGGAACTATCTAATTCCCCGATAACCCAAAATTCAACCTGTTTTACTATAGACCTTGTTTCCATCGCTGCATGAACAAATTCAGAGAGCCCCTTACTTTTAAGTAAACGACCAACAAAAAGGTATACAAAATTGGCATTATCCTTTTGGACCTGATGCAATCTGAATTTATTTGTGTCGACACCGCTACCGGGAATTAACCTGGCCTTTTGTTCATCTATCCATTTATTAGCTACAAACAATTTCAAATCCTCTGCATTTTGAAAAACCACTTTTACATTTTGGCGTAGTGCCCATTTGTATAATGTATTAAAAATGATGCGGTATTTCCATTTGGAAAACGCATAACCTAATCCCGTTAAAGTAGAAACAGATTTTATTCCCAACATTCCTGCTGCGAGACTACCTATAATATTAGGTTTGATTGTATAATGAAATATGAGATCAGGCTTTTCCCTTTTGTAAATTGCGTATAATTCTCTAAGCAATAAAACATCCTTAAACCATGAAATTTTCTTCGGATTAAGATGATTTAAAGCAATATGCCGCGTGAAATAATTGTCATTTAAATAATGAATATACTCATCAACCGGAGCAATCACAATAAGCTGATGACCAGCCATATTGAGATGACGTATCAATTCTTTCCTGAAATTATAAATATTCCAACAGGAATTCGCGACAATCGCAATTTTGAGTTTACGCATGATTTAACTTCATCACTTCAATGATTGAATCTGCCAACCTGGCTGTAATTTCCTTTCTATTGTATTTCTTTACAAAATCCTCACGGGCCTTTAATTGATAGGTATGATTCCGGAGATAATTACTTACCGCTTCAACATCACAGGGTTCGAATACAAATACATTATCTCTTAATTCATTTTCAATAAATTCCCTGGCATAACCTTTCACACCTGCAAGTATAGGTATATTCCCACTTCCATACTCAAATAGTTTAGAAGGCAACACTTTTTCAAATGACTTATAATCATTCAGATGTAAAAACAAATAATGTGCTTTTTTATAATGACTGAGAATATTTTCCCGCTTCATCACAGGAATCAAAATGACATTTGAAAGATCCCCCTCTTTGATGCGGTTTGCCAATTTTTGTCTTGAAGATCCATCACCAATAATTACAAAACGATGCGTGTTTTTCAAAGCTACAGCCAATGGAGGTATTATTTTTTCCAGTCCCTGCCCTTCCCCTATATTACCAGCATAACAAATTGTTTTAACAGATTCCTGCACTTCCATATCCTGCTTCCAGGTACTGAAAATTTCGTCGATCCCATTGGGGAAAAAACTCAAACTTCCCTTATAGCTTAACGGAATACTGTTTTTGAATCCTTCTGAATTTACATTGATATGCCTTGCATTCAGCATCGTTGGTCTTTGAAAGAATCGTTTTATAAACGATGAAACCAGGTTATTGACAATCGGAATTTTAATGAGCTCTCTGAGATTATCTGCAAATAAATCACGCAAATCAAGGTAATATCCAATTTTATTCCTTCGGGCAATTTTACACGCTAAATATCCCGTAAATAATTTAGAAGTTGAAACGAAGATAAAATCCAGCTTTAACTGTCTGCTGATTTTCAAAACTTCTTTCTGATAATAATAAAAAGAAATCAATTGTTTATAGAACTGATTGCTATGCTGGGGAACATTCACCCGATAAATGATCAAATTTCCCTCCTGTTGAATAAATGGACGTTTTTCAGCAATACCTGCATAACGGTTTGGTTGCGTGCAAATCAGGTGAATCATAGTATTCGCACTGAGTTTTTTGCATAATTCTACCGATAGCGACGTATTCCTGAACGATCCGGCACTAAGATCCGGTTGATAATGATAGGAAAGATATAATATGTTTTTTACTGAGTCCAGGAAATAACCGTTTTTAATTCGTCCGTAAAATAAGCAGATATTCTTATTGCATCGAACTGTTTGTTGAAATCCCTGCTTTGCAAATAGTTTTCCTGAGCTATATTTCTGTGATTATAGAATTGCATTTTTAACGTATCTACTTGCACACTGTCCTTGTGTACCTGAACATTGTCCTTAACCGTGTGATCCATATGGAAATTTGATTTAGGAAAGCTCCCCGAAAATTTTGGATACAGGAATTTATCTTCAATAATCAGCGCATTTTCATTCAGGACCATATACCGCTGATGAATCATTCCATTGTGCCATTTTACCTCAGCCTTTAGTTCATTTTCCCGTTCTTCAATAATTCTTAGGACAGCTCTTTTTCCAACTCTGAAAGATGCCCATAATTGTGATTGGTTTTCATGTGTATAAGAAACCGTATTATGCATTCCCGTTGTTCTTTCCAATAATCGCCTTTCGTTCTTTTCATAAGTTGAAATACCCGCATCCACAAAAACAGGTCTTTGGTTATCATACAAAACAAAATGCATCATATCAGAATGAGCATGCCCAGGTTGATAAGATGGACTCATGTTCCCGCAATTCACAATTACTGTTAATCGCTCGTTTTTAAGCATTCTGTAACCACATTGTCCCCAAACAATTTCATTAGCTGTAACATCACATTTATCAGCGATTTCCTTCAATTCCAAATAAGCCGGCATATTGGATTCTGCAGAATCATTCAATAATGGCAAAGGCATTCCTGCTGAACACATTTTTTTATACCAGCCCAACATTTTTGAAGAGACCTCCCTGATTTTAATTCGGATATCCGAATGCTGATCTAATTTATCCAGGAGATAAATAAGCTGAAGCAAGTGTGTTAAAATCTGCGCATGATATGCAGGTGTCCGTTCATAATGTGCTCCGTCCGTTAATATCTGCTCATCCAACTGATGCATTAATTGATTCACGTACTTTTGTCCGCTATCAGTATGATCAATTGCACAATACGCAAAAGATAGAGCTATTAAATTTTCGAGTAAATGATTTGCCAGTAAATGGTATTCCAGATTGTTTTTCAGAAATAAAATCTGTAAACCAACAGATTGATTTATATCATTATGTCTTATGGAATACTTATGAATAAATATCAGTGTATTGATCAAACGCTTGGAAACCGGATAGGACTCAAGCTTTAGCCTCCCGGATAAAAGCTCAGCAGTAATCTGAATTAAAATATCCAGCCTATCTTCGTATTTTAATCTTTCATCTAAAAGACAGTCCAGATATTGAAGATGATAATTCCAAAGCTTCCCGTACTCTTTATAAGTCCAATCAATTCTTTTTTGGAAAGTCTTTTCCTTATTCAGAAAAGTAAAGCTCAGTTTGCCATCAGAATGAGTATCATTTAGAATCGACGGCATATCCCAATCAATTCCCGTGCAACCTATATTCCCAATGTCCGTATTAGTATAGTTATATTTAAGATAAGTCCATTTCATTTTATACCAGATCAAATAAACGATTTGCCGAAATCTAAGATGACATATCGTATTATAATACAGCCGGACTATTTTCATGCACCTTTAAATTTTAACCGGATAATATTTTAAGATTAAAGATACTCTGACTTCAAATTTTTGAACACACAAACTATTTTTATCGGAGCGATATAATGACATAGGTCTGTTTTCTGCAATCAATTTGCTATTCTATTTTTTCTACAGCAGGAACTATATAAAATTAATTTCATGTTCAGATTGTAGTATTCATTATGATTTGAGCTATGCGTTCGGCGGCCCGTCCATCCCAGAGTTCAGGTATTTCCGATTTCTTCCAATTACCATTCAAAATTTGCATTATATAAGCCAAGGTTTGATCCATATCGAATTCATTCATCAATACATTACTTCCTTTGGAAATAGTAACCGGTCGTTCCGTTGATTTGCGAAACGTCAGACAAGGGATATTCAGGTAAGTGGTTTCTTCCTGGACTCCCCCGGAATCAGTCAACACCAGGCTGGCCTGTTTCAACAAACTTAAAAATCCGAGGTATCCCAAAGGCTCAGTTAATGTGATATTTGATATTGCATGTAATTTATTCCAGAAATCAAACTCAATCATTTTATTCCGGGTCCTGGGATGTACCGGAAATACAACATGCACTTTGTCTGTAACCGATTCACATAAAGATAAAATATTCTGCAATCCTTGTTTTGTATCTACGTTCGATGGCCTGTGCATTGTCATCAATGCATAATTTTTATGTTGCAATTTCAATTCTTCCCGGATGGTTTGCAAATCAGCCTTTGGCAGATAATGAATCAGTGAATCAATCATGCAATTTCCTGCAAAATGCATTTTAGAATCTGCTATGCCTTCTTTTTGGAGGTTTGCGTTTGCCTCCATTTCCGTAGTAAATAAAAAATCGCTTATATGATCAACTGCAATGCGATTATATTCTTCCTGCATGCTATTGTCAAAACTTCTGAGACCGGCCTCTACATGGGCTAATTTAATATTTACTGCAGAAGCAGCTCTTGCACCTGCCAGCGTAGAGTTAACATCTCCAACTACAATGACCAAATCCGGTTTTTCAGCTCTAAGTATTTTTTCTGATTCCCTCTGAATTTCAGCTATTAGTTGATCATATGATTGACCCGAAACACCTAAATAGAAATCGGGTTTTGGCAAATCAAGCTGCTCCAGAAAAACAGTACTCATGTTAGGATCTGAATGTTGACCTGTATGAACGATCAATGATTGAACTCCCGCATATTTACTGAAAGCGCGATGCAAAGGAGCGACCTTCATAAAATTAGGTCTGGCACCAACGACTTGAATAATTTTCATCAAACTATATTTTGCAAGAGCCAATTATCTTGCCAACGGATGAGCATCTTCCGTTAATCCAACTGCATTCGCATTTCTGATATCATGAACAGTCTGAATGGACAGCCTTGCTTCTTCCAATCCGAATCCCTTTCCACTTAAAATCTCGTGGTAGGAGACGGTATGTAAATCTGTAAATCCTTCACTGAATTCAAATTCGCTACCATCAATGAGTAAACGCCGGTACGTTTTTTTTCCTGCTGCAGCAATCTCTTTGGGTAATGTCTCTTCGTTAATACTCAGAAAATATCTTACTCTCGCTCTTTCGTACTCCAGAAATCCGGCAACCCGATCAACCTCGCGCACGTGTACTACGTTATTTTGCACATTACCGAATAACCAACCCAATAAATCATAAAAATGAACACCAATATTTGTGGCAATTCCACCGGATTTACTGATGTCTCCCTTCCATGAACTGTAATACCATTTACCCCTGGATGTGATATACACCAGATCGACTTCGTATTTTGATTTTTTATTTTCCGCTACTAAGCGATTCCGGAGTTCAATTACTTTCGGATGCACTCTAAGCTGTAATATATTATAGACTTTTTTTCCGGTTTCTTCCTCCATTTCCCGCAATGCATCAATATTCCAGGGATTCAATACTAATGGTTTTTCACAAATGACATCTGCTCCAAGGCGCAATCCAAAACGAATATGCGCATCATGCAGATAATTTGGAGAACATACACTTAAATAATCAATGCCGGTGCCTTTGCGTTTCAGTTTTTCCAGATGCCGGTCGAAGCGTTCGAACTCTGTAAAAAAATCCGCGGTTGGAAAATAATTATCCATAATTCCAACAGAATCATTTTTATCCAGAGCTGCAACCAAATCATTTCCGGTTTCCTTAATGGCCTTCATGTGTCTTGGAGCTATGTATCCTCCTGCTCCTACCAAAGCAAATCGTTTGCTCATGTTAATTTCGTAACTTTTGAATTTAGTAATTGATAGGTCTCACCTGACTCAGGGCAGGTCGCTATACCTTTTTCGTTAAATTTCAATTTATGCCCATACTCACTCATCCAACCGGTTTGCTTAGCCGGGTTACCGATGACCAATGCATACGCAGGTACTTCTTTTGTCACTACTGCACCTGCACCTATGAATGCATATTCGCCGATATCATTACCGCACACAATGGTGGCATTTGCTCCGATACTTGCACCCTTTCTGACGCGTGTCTTTGCATACTCATTTTTACGGTTTACAGCAGATCTTGGATTAATCACATTGGTAAAGACCATTGAAGGTCCTAAAAAAACATCATCCTCACAAATAACCCCGGTATAAATGGATACATTGTTTTGTACCTTGACATTCCTTCCTAATACGACATCAGGAGAAATGACGACGTTCTGACCGATGTTGCATTGCTCGCCTATGACAGCATTGGGCATGATATGGCTGAAATGCCAGATTTTAGTATCTTTTCCGATCGTGCAACCTTCATCAATCACTGCGGTGGGATGAGAAAAATAGGAAGCCATAATTGCATTTATGAATTAAAAAATGAACGAACTTCTCCAATAATGACATCCTGAATTTCAGGATTCAATTCAGTATGAATTGGCAATGAAATTACTTCATCGCTTAATTGTTCGGTAACCGGAAGGATGAAGTGTTCGTCGCTGTATTTTTTATATGCCTTTTGTTTATACAATGGAACCGGATAATAAATCGCATTCGGAATTCCCTTTTGATCCAGATGAGCTTTTAATGCATCTCTTCGTCCATCGGTAACTCTCAGGGTATATTGATGAAATACATGCGTGGACTGTTTATTGCGAAAAGGAGTAATCAACGATGATAATGTGCTAAATGCCTGATCATAATAATCTGCAGCTTGTCTTCTTTTTGCGGCATAATCATCCAGGTATTTCAGCTTGACATTTAATATGGCTGCCTGTATGGCGTCCAATCTTGAATTCACACCGACCACATCATGATAATACCGTACAGAACCCTGACCATGATTGGCAATCATTCTGAGTTTATTTGCCATTTCATCATCATTGGTAAACAGTGCACCACCATCCCCATAACAACCCAGATTTTTGGAAGGAAAAAATGAGGTACTGCCGACATGTGAAATTGTTCCCGATTTACATGATGTTCCGTTTGAAAAAAGATAATCTGAACCGATTGCCTGGGCATTGTCTTCAATAACATATAAATGATGCTCTTTGGCAATCTTCATGATTTCTTCCATATTTGCACACTGGCCGAATAAATGCACCGGCACAATCGCTTTTGTTTTTGACGAGATATTTGATTTAATATCTTCTACTCTGATATTAAAATCATCCGGATTAACATCGATCATGACCGGTTTCAATTTCAAAAGTGCGATCACTTCCGCAGTTGCGACATAAGTAAATGCCGGAAGAATAACTTCATCACCGGGCTGCAGATCCATAGCCATTAGTGCCATTTGTAAAGAATCGGTGCCGTTTGCACAAGGGATGACATGCTTTACGTTGAGATATGTTTGAAGATTTTCTTTAAAAGCATTTACTACAGGTCCTCCTATAAAAACAGTTGAATTCAAAACTTCCTGAATGCTCTCATCGATTTCAGATTTAATTCTGGCATATTGCCCACCCAGATCTACCATGTGTAATTTCATATCGGACTATTTTAAATTTTTATCTAGAATTAATTCACCCCTTCGGGCTTAATTTTTTGCGCCATTTAATATTTTCAAAATTATACCAGCAACTGAGTAATTAGTAATTGGTAATTAATAATTGAATTAGTTTCTACCCATACTGATATAATCGAATCCCAGTTCTTTCATTTTTGAATGTTCGAAGACATTTCTTCCATCAAAAATCAAATGCTGTTTCATCAGCAATTTCATTTTTGTAAAATCAGGTGAGCGGAATACATTCCATTCAGTAATCAAGGCAAGCGCATCCGCATTCTCCAAAGCCTCATACATATCTTTGGAAAATTGAACCTTATCTCCGAAAATAGTTTTTGCATTTTTCATTGCTTCAGGATCATAGACACTGACCTGGGCACCCTGATCCAGCAATTCCTGTATGATCTCCAAGGCCGGGGCTTCGCGTATATCATCTGTATTGGGTTTAAATGCCAATCCCCAGATGGCTATTTTTTTCGAATTCAAACCTTGTTCAAAATAGTTTTGTATTTTTTGGCTGAGCCGCTTCTTTTGCTTTTCGTTTACCCTCATTACAGCATTCAGAATATTAAATTCATAATCATGCTGAATGGAAGTGTGTGATAATGCCTTTACGTCTTTTGGAAAACAGGATCCACCATAGCCGACTCCGGGAAATAAGAATCGCTTTCCAATCCTGCTGTCACTACCCATGCCCACTCTAACCATGTCCACATTTGCACCTGTGGCTTCGCAGAGATTCGAAATTTCATTCATAAAACTTATGCGGGCCGCGAGATATGCATTGGCAGCATATTTAGTTAGTTCAGCGCTCCGGAGGTCCATTATATAAATCGGGTTTCCCTGTCTTACAAACGGCTCATACAGTTCGGTCATTTTTTCGCTGGCCCTTTCAGAATTGCTTCCAATGACAACGCGGTCCGGTTTCATAAAATCTTCAACCGCGACTCCTTCTCTTAAAAATTCGGGGTTTGAAACTACATCAAATAATTTATGATCCAGTTGTTTAGAAAGTATGAACTCCACTTTTTCAGCAGTTCCAATTGGAACTGTGCTTTTATTTACTACGAGTGTATATTTCTTTATCAGATGGGAAATTTTTTCTGCCACATCCAAAACATAACTTAAATCTGCTGAACCATCTTCACCTGATGGAGTTGGCAAAGCCAGGAAAATGATTTCGGCATGAGCCACCGCTTTTTCAAGATCAGTCGTAAAACTCAGGCGAGACTCTTTCACATTTCTTTCAAACAATAAATCGAGCCCAGGTTCGAAAATGGGAATAACGCCGGATTGCAATTGCTCAATTTTTCCTTTGTTGATATCAAGGCAGAGTACATCATTTCCCGTTTCAGCAAAACAAGTGCCTGTTACCAATCCTACATATCCGGTCCCAATTATTGTAATTTTCATTTTAAACTAATTCCGATTTTAATTTGTGCATTTCATGGTCTGTTGTCAATAGCCAGAATTTACAATTTAGAACTGACCATCCATTAAATCCTATAATCTCCAATAGGTAATACCGTTTTCAGGTCTTTTGTATAAACCCTTTAAATCAATCAGAACCGGTTCTTTCTTCATCATCTTTAAGAAATGTTCCGTTCCTAAACTTTTAAATTCATCGTGCGCCACAGCTACAATTACTGCATCATAATCATGATCCGGAATTTCCTTCATCTGAATCGAATATTCATGCATGACTTCTTCCCGGTCAGCTCTTGGATCGCTTACATCAACCTGAACAGAATATCCTCTGAGCTCCTGATACAATTCAGCCACTTTGGAGTTTCTGATATCAGAAACATTTTCTTTAAATGTGATCCCGTTAATAAGGACCTTGCATTCACTTGGATTTTTTCCTTTACCAATCAGCAACTGAACTAATTTTTTTGCGATGAAAGCGGGCATTCTGTCATTGATCCTACGTCCACTCAATATGACTTCAGGATCATAACCCAACTTCTTCGATTTATGTAATAAATAATAAGGATCCACACCAATGCAATGACCTCCAACCAGGCCTGGTGAAAATTTCAAAAAATTCCACTTGGTTCCTGCTGCTTCCAATACTTCATTGGTATCAATTCCCATCCGGTCAAAGATGATTGCCAATTCATTCATGAAGGAGATGTTCAAATCCCTTTGGCTGTTTTCAATAACTTTTGCGGCTTCAGCCACTTTTATACTTGCAGCCTGATACACACCTGCATGAATTATCGCACTATATACTTTTGCAATTTGTTCCAGGGCTTCCGCATCATTTCCGGAAACAATTTTCAAAATACTTTCCAGTGGCTTGGATTTGTCGCCGGGATTAATCCGCTCAGGTGAATAGCCTATTTTAAAATCGCTTCCCGGTTTTAATCCAGACCCTTCCTGAATCAAAGGTAGACAATCCTCTTCTGTACAACCCGGATATACTGTGGATTCATAAACCACATAATCTCCTTTTTTAATGACTTTCCCTATGGTCTTAGAAGCAGATAAGATAGGCTTTAAATCAGGTACTTTGTGCTCATCAACCGGAGTAGGCACCGCCACTATAAAAAAATGAGCTTCCTTTAATTTTTCCAGCTGTGTGGTAAATTCGATATCAGTGCCTGCAAAATCCTCTTTGCTCAATTCTCTTGAAGGATCTTGCTGCCTGCTCATCATTTCAATCCTTGCTGCATTGATATCAAAACCAATTACTTTAAATTTTCTTGCAAATGCAAGCGCTAATGGCAATCCAACATAACCTAATCCGACGACTGCTAGTTTTTTTTCTTTACTAACTAATTGATCATACATAATACTACTCCTTATTGGACCATAACAACAATGGTTCCTGTTCTTTAAATATTTTTACGATGCTTTTCTCGTTACTATTTTCAAAGAGAAGAAAACGGATTTTTCGCTGTATGAGTTGTTCCGCTTTCCCAATCAGATTTAATAAATATTCCTGATTTAAATGCCCTACAAAAATGAGATCAATAATCTCACTATCCTTTCCCCTGCTAAAATCACCGGTCAGATAAACTTCATCCACCTGGCCCAATCTCTCAATGACTTTTTCAATAATCTGGTCTATCCCCAATTGTTTTAAAAGAATATTGTGAACTTCTTCATACAATGGATGCTCCGTGTTGGCTTTAAAGTATTTACGGTTTCCCTTAATTTCAGTGGATAACATACCGGCTTTTTCCAGCCTGTTGAGCTCCACCCTTATACTGTTTGAAGAATCGCCGAATTCCGTTTCAAGACTTCTTAAATAAGCAGTCGTCTTACTATTGAGAAAAAACTTAAGAAGCAGTTTTATCCGGGTTTTTGATGAAATCAGCGTCTCAATCATAATTGAGTAACAAAATTACTCGTTTTCAAAGAAAATCAGAAAATATGGCCCTGGTTTTTCTATCGGTCACGGATTCGTTCAAAGGGCTGAGATCTCCTACAACCGAATCAGGCAGCGGACCTGTAGGTCAAATTGAATCCGGCATTCACAAGTTATTTTGACCTGAATACAGACATTCTTGACCGTTCTCAATTTTCGCTGTTTCAAATCAACTGATCCCGAATGAATTTTCTGATGGAAATAAATCCGGCTCCTATTATAAATCCGATTATCAAAGCAAGTAAAATGGATTTGACCCAACCCAGTTGTTTATATTTTAATGGAATGATGGGTAAGTCGATAGCCTGAATAAACGGTGTTCTTGTCTCGAGTGCAAAAGAGGCGATCTCCTTATTTTTAAGTGCCTCTCCATAGACTATCTGCAACATACGGATTTCCTGATCGAGTATCGTTTTAGGTACATCCTCCTTATACAACCAGGTTGATCTGTAGGTGTCTTTGATCCCGGCCAGCTTATATTGTTTATGATCGATCAGGGTTTTGAGCGAATCTGTCTTGAGATTTAAATCAGAGAAGGTCTCCTTTTGTTTTTCAATCATCTTATCGATGTAGAAGTTACTCATTTCATTATAAAGCCTGGTCGCCAATTCAAAGGCTATTTTTTCATTGGTGTACTCCACCTTCAATTTCATGATGGCGGTTTTTTCGCTTACCTCCGTACTCAACATTTCAAGAAACAATTCATGAAGTCTGATTAAAGCTCTATTATCCAATGAACCAAACTGCCCCAAAACAAACTCTTTAAAGCGATAGCCTTTCAAAGCAGGCTCAGTCATTAAATATCCTGAATTTGCCCACTTCCCGTCTTTTTCCAATTCACTGATCAGGTGATTGGCCAGAAAATCTTCATGATCATCAATCCTGCATTTCACAGCAAATACTTTTCCCGCGATACGCCTGGATTTAGCCAGTTCAAGAATTTTCTGCAGATTGATATCATTTCCCAGTCCCAACAAACCGGTAAACTGACTGAATGCTCCTCCCAGGCCGGACATTGCATTTTGTTCCTCATTGATCATAAAACTGACCTCCGCTTCATACACTTTTTGGGACATCCACCGGTGATAGATACCATACGCCAGACATATTGCCAGAGAGGCAAATACTATTTTTTTATGCAAACGGATCTCCCGGACGTAAGATCTAAGGTTTTCGACCAGTTCTTTAAAACTTAGGTATTCCGGTTGAATTGAAGGATTGGGTTCAGCAGCCATGGATTAAGCCATTCATATGCAAAAATAACTTTATTTGTAACAAATTGATGCTGTTTCTTTGAGGTTTTGGTATAGTTCACCCCTTGCCGATAAAGACGAAAATTGAAAACCCCTCCGGTCGAGCATATTCAAATTTACTTAGAAAATTTCCCGGCCCGACTGATCTGCGATTCTAAAATTCATCATTCTTTCGAGCCTTCGATGTATTGTAATAGACCTGCAAAGGCTTTGCTCTCGGCCCATTTTACCAGTTGCCCTTATCGGAACACATGACTGATCCCAGATCATATACTTCGATCTTAGAATCTCCACACTTAAAAAAAATTATCCGTCCAAAAACCAATTTCAATTCCATTCCGTAGATATGGTGTACTTAAAAAATTTAAACATGAAAAATCTAATTAACGCTCTCTTTTTATTGATTTCCATTTCATTTGGATTCATTGGTTGCAATGCAGGTAACATGCATGAAGCTGAAAAAGCAACCATTCATAAAGCTTATGAAGCCCTTTCTAAAAAGGATTTCAAAACGTTTGCCAGTCTTTGTACTGATGACTTTACCGAACTCAGTTTAAGTCCTCAGCCGATTAAAGGTGTTCAAAATGCCATCAATCAGTACAAAATGTTTTTTGATGCATTTCCTGATTTCAAAGCTGAAATTACAGAAATTGCTCCTGCCGAAAAAAATCACTATTTTATTAAAGTGCATTTGACAGGAACCAATACCGGAAGTTTTATGAATTTACCACCAACAGCCAAACATATTGATCTATGGAATATGGATATTGTCGAACTCAATGATGCAGGAAAAGCCATTTCACATTGGATTGCAAATCCAAACGGAGTATTGAGTACTATAGGATATGGCTCTATGACCAATCCGACAACCGGTGTAATCCTGACAGCTTATGAAGCCTTTGGCAAAAAAGACCTTCCCGGTGTATTGAATTTATGCAGCGACGATGTGGTATTTGAAGTCCATGACATTTCGCTTGATTCCAAAGCTAACATTTATAAAGGAAAAGAAGGAGTCACTAAATTTTTCCAGGATCTTGCTTCCAAAGTAACCTATTCAAAATTTCAACCATCCCGCTTTCTTGCAGATGGAGATGATATAACTATATTGGTCAATGCCGAATTCAAACAAAATTCCTCCGGCAAAAACTTCTCAGCCAATTACGAACATTACTTTAAAGTGGTGAATGGTAAAATCACGAACTTTAAAGGTGTCTCTGATTTTCCAAAATCACTTTAACCCACTTTCACTCAAAACAAGTTAGACTTTATATCCATTCTGATTCTTAAAACTACTTAAGCATACATCATGAAAATAAAATTAATGACATTGATATTTTTTGCTTTAATAAGCCTCGCAAATGCACATGCACAAGAAAAGAAAGCAGGAAAAATAATGACCGATTTATACGGAGCAATTGATGATGGAAATGCAGAAAAGGCAAGTGCACTTTTGACTGAAAACATGAAAGCATCAGTACCTGTCTCTCCTGTTCCATTTGATAAAAAAGGATTCATCGGAATGTGCATGGGATTTAAATCTGCATTTCCGGATATGCACCATGAAATTGTAAATTGGTTTGCTGATGAAAATAAAGTTGCCGTTCAGGGTATTTTCAGAGGCACCAACACGGGGCCCATGATGGGAAATCCACCAACACATAATAAAGTTATCCTTCCCTTTAACACGCTGTACGAATTGGATGGAAATGGAAAAATCAAATCCATTCAGGTTCAGTTTGATAACAAAGCCATAGAATCCCAAATGATGGCCGGTATTCCGGACGCAAAAAAAACAGCCGAGAAAACAGTTATGGATTTATTTGCGGCAATGGATTCCGGTGCAACGGATTCTTTTTCCAACTACTGCAGTCCTGATTTTACCATCAGCAATCCGTTTCTATCCGCTCCTTCTCCACTTTCTGCTTTTCAGGGAATTCTCAAAGCCCAAAAAACTGGATTTCCCGATTTGAAACACAAAGTAGTTGAAATGATCAGCGATGGTAAGTTTGTAACAACCCGGGGAATATTCATTGGAACCAACACCGGGCCCATGATGGGAAATCCACCAACCGGAAACAAAGTTGAGCTCCCTTTTCTGGTCCTGGATGAAATGGACGTCAATGGTAAAATCAAAATGAGAAATGTACAATTTGATTCCAAATCCTTTGAAACCCAATTAATGGCAGGCATTAATCCAAATCAAGTCATAGAGTCAAATATCAGGACGATGTTTGAAGCTGCAGACAATGGTGATGCAGATAAATTTCTAAGCTTCTGGTCAGAACATTCACATCCTTATATCCTGGGAAATGAAAATACACGCGAAGAATTTAAAAACCGGATTAAGATGTTTAAAAGTGGATTCCCTGATATTAAGCGCTCAGCAGATGAAATCATTATCACAGGAAACAAAGTGACCGTCAGAGGAACGTTATCCGGAACCAACAAAGGAAGCTTTATGGGTAAGCCGGCTACAAATAACACTATACGAATATCCATGTTGGGTTTATTTCATCTAAAACCAGATGGCAAAATAGAAAATGGCTGGATTGAATTTGACTCTGCCACACTTCAAAATCAGCTGAATAAAAAGGCCAAAAAGTAAGAGATAAATACAAGCGGAATGAAATCATTTAATCAGTCAAAATTTTTTCTTAATTTATAATCTATTTCTTATGCGTACCATGTTAAAATGCTCTTTAGATGTAAATGTCAGTAATCAAGCTCTGCTAAACGGGACACTTCCCGGCATTATTGAAAAATTAATGGGAATTACCAAACCAGAAGCTGCTTATTTCACAGCGGACGGAGGAACCCGAACACTTTATGTTTTCTTTGACATGAAAGAATCTGCTGACATGCCTCCAATCGGAGAACTGATGTGGATTAACCTCGGTGGTAAAGTTGAAATGCAACCAGTGATGAATGCCGATGAACTGAAAAAAGGACTTTCCAATTTTAATAAGATGTAGAGATTAAAACTACTTTTAGAATTGAAAGGGGCGAAAAGCCCCTTTTTTATTTGATCAATCTTGACGTAATTTATAATAAATCTATTCTTCGCTGATTCAAGTATCATGAAACAATAAAATGAAATAAATTGAGCTCCTCTTGCTTAGATTCCAATTATGGATTTTTGATTATAAAAAAAACCTAAGGTTTCAGAATGCTTTATTTTTTCAAATGATAAATGCAGATATCTTTACACCTGTTTATTTCAGCTTTGATTTCTGCCCTGACCGAAACGACTTTTTGTTGGCAATCTTCTAAACATATTCTCCTCGTTTCCTGCAGATCTACCCTGCCTTTATCTCTTAACTCTGGTGGTACAACCGTATTACACAGTTTTAGTTTCTCCTCATATAAATCAATGCATTGCTGACTGCAAACATAAAAGTTAAAGGTATTTTTGCTTTCAATGTCTTCACATTTTGTAACGCAGGCATGATAGGTCGCAATTTCATTTTGAATATCGGTTTTATTCACACAGGATGACAATAGCAAGAATCCGGATAATATGCTTAAGTAATAGTTCATACAGATGATTTTTTTGCAAAAATAAGGATTTGAATCAGAAAAAAACAAGGTTAAATTAATTAGAAATTTTCTCAGATTAATAGCATTACAAAATTCAGATCGTGACCTTATTTCACCCTCAGAATTTTTTTTTTGAATGAATAATAACAACCAAAGAATAACTATTAACGCTACTATTACATTCGCCAAATACTTCCATTCGATAAAATTATTGAATCCCGGTCGAATATTTTTCTTTAACCGGAAATCTATTGATAGCCTCTGTTTGAATTATAAGGAAGGCGTGCTTATAAGCCCAACTTTTCTTATCTATAACAGACGCAGGTACTAATCCTTTTTAGAATGATAATATTGAATAATCGAATTGTAACTTCTTGATAGCGGAACAAAATAATTCCCAACTTTAACATGTTGTTTGGCAAACCCTGTTACGTGTTGCAGGTTTACCAGATACGAACGATGTGTCCGCACAAAGTCGGCACTATTTAAATCTGTTAGAAACTGTTGAAGGCTGGAACGGTGTACGTAACTATTTTGATCGGTGTATATCTTTACATGTACATGATCGCTCTCCACATATAAAATATCGTCGATACTTATTTTATGTACTGAATCTCCATTTTTAATATGAACAAATCCGGCTTCCATAACCGGTACCGGCCGACTTACGAATTTATAACTTGCAATTTCGATAGCTGCAATTAAATCATTCTTTGAAAATGGCTTGGTTAGATAAGCTACCGGAGATGTTTTATTAGCGATGTAAACTGTATCCCCATCCGCGTTGGCAGTCAAATAAATGAATGGAATGTTAAGTTCCTCTTTCAAATACTTCCCAAGTGCTATTCCATCAGGGCCCTTGCCCAGTCGAATATCCAGAATCACCAGATCCAGGGTTGTGCTTTTTATCAACTCAAGCCCATCCTCATAATTACATGCCGGCTCAGCAACATCATAGCCAAGCTCTGAAAGCAATTCGAACAAATTCTGAGCAATGATCACTTCATCTTCCACAATTCCTATTTTGAATTTTGCTTTCACCCAAAGAAAATAATTAATGAGATGTAAAAATAAGAAGAATATTTCTGAAGAATGACCATTCTATATCGCAGGATAGGAATCAAATGAAATTAGATACAAACCAAAGACATTGTCTCTTCATTTCTACCTTGATGACCTTCAAGTATTACACCATTTTATACAGGATTAAGTACAAGCCAAACTCTTTTTATGTTTAAAATATGATTACAAAGCAGGCTCCATTTTCGTAATGGTATTCAACATTGCCTTTAATCTGTTTACTCAATTGATTAATGAGCTTTAAGCCCAGACTTTCTGATTTTTTGATGTTGATCGTACCCGGTAATCCTGGTCCATTATCTTTATACATAAAGGTATCCAGCGTATCAAAGACTTTCTGCTCAATTCCGGTACTGGAATCTTCTTTAACCTCTTTGACTTTAAGATTGATTTCAATGCGGCCCTCTTGCTTACCCTGAAAAGCATACTTAAACGAATTGGTTAATAGTTCATTCAGAATCAATCCCAGGGGAATGGCAGAATCAATTGGTATTATTGCAGAATCCAGATTATAAATCACATCAAATTTCATTTCATCGGATTTGAGGCTTCCACTTACCTGCGTTACCAGCTCACGAATAAAAGGTTTAATTTCAACAAAACTGAAATCTCCCTTCTGATACAATTGCTGATGAACCAATGCTATACTTAACACACGTCCTTTGCCTTCTTCGATAGCAGCTTTAGCATTTTCATCATTCAAACGATTACTTTGTAATTCCAGCAGTGAACTTATAATCTGTAAATTATTTTTTACTCTATGGTGAATTTCATTTAGCAACAAATCTTTTTCGAGTAAAGATTTTTCAATCACTGCATTTTTAATTTCCAATAATTTCCGCTGCTCAATTTCATTATTCTTGGACTGAAGCTCCAGTTCTAATTGTTTTTCCTTAAGTATATTCTCGGCAATAAATTTCAGATCTTTATTTTTTTGCTTTTGCATTAACCATTTGTAAAATAATAAAAAAACAAGAAATAACATTATTAGCAATCCGATTAAACTGTTGCGAATCAATGATTCCTGTTGCTTTTCTTTTAGTGCAATTTGTTCTTTTTTTGCTTCTTTTTCCTTGTCTATGGCAATTTGAGCATAATACTTCTGGTTGACATCAATCTGTTTTTGAATCTGAACTTTATA
The DNA here is from genome assembly GCA_029781865.1 of Bacteroidota bacterium. GTDB lineage: Bacteria > Bacteroidota > Bacteroidia > Chitinophagales > Saprospiraceae > Vicinibacter. Next base: position 8,220 of record JAKOVW010000011.1, on the reverse strand, counting down.
AATTAAAAAAGAATCCTGATATTTTACTGCCTGTGCATAGTCCCCTTTCACCTTGTAGTAATCTCCAAAAGCTTTGTAATAATTCATTCTGAATTTAAACGATTTCAAATTCTTATAAACAGATCTGCCTTTTTCATATTCCATTGCACTCATCCTTGAAATATCTGCATATTTATAAGCAAGTGCCATCATTCTTTTATCAAGATAAATTTTTGAAAGCTTCGCTGCAAAAACGGTAATATTATCCCAAAGTGCAATTTCAGGTTTCATACAGGTATCCAATCCTTTTAATAACAAGGGTTCCGCTTTTAGAAAATCATTTTGATAAAACCAGGTTTCTCCTATTTTTCCATTTGCAATTCCGATCCAGGAAATCGTATTATACTTGGAGACTGAAGCCAAATTCAATGCTTTTTGAAAACAGATTCTTGCTGAATCAAATTTCATCAGATTGACAAAGCATTCGCCCATCAGATCATTATTTAAAACCTGAATATCGTACTGAACTTTATCCTGGGCTTCCAACTCTTTTGAAATAATCAATGCCGATTCATAGTCGTTGAATTCATAATACTTGCTCGCAAACACATAATAACTATACGCCTTTTCGGGAAATTCAACAATACTTAAGGTTTGATAAATTTCTTTCGATTTAATCAGATTTTCAAACGCCAGTCTGTAATTACTTTCAATCGTAAAATAGTATTGGCCAATGAGGCTAAACATTCTTGCCTCAATATTTCTGAATCCGGAATTTCTGGATTCCTCCAAAATTTGATTTGCTTCTGAAATAAATTGAGGATAGAACATTCCTTTACTTAATATCCAGGTATAAATACTGTTGAGCCTTTGTTGCCTGAGATTTAACTGATCATAAATATCTCTGTATTTCGTTGCATAACGGATCAGCTCTTCTGCCCTTGAATCTCCTCCTTTAAAATCCTTTAGTTCACGTTGATAACAAATTGTCATAAACGTATCCATGGACTGCAGCCTTTCAGGATAAGGCCGTGAAAAAATTGATTCAAACTGGGAAAAAGCAGGATGAATAGCAATCTGCATCCAGCACATCACTATCAGGCATACAGGAATATTTAAAAAACGCAACTTCATCCGGATACAAAGATAATCCGAATTCCTGATCAACTGCCCGGCGCTAAGTGGGGGGCTTAGCATCCAGGCAGTTGTTTATGTAACAGGAGCAAACAGTTTACATGTTGATTTTAGAACATCCTGGATTCCTCTTATATCTTTAAGAACAATTGCTGCGAAGGCGCATTATTTCCATCAGAATACTCGATCACATAAATTCCGCTTGTCAGATGACTCACATCAACACCGGTTTTCTCTTCATGAATATTCTTCAATACAAAGATTTCTTTACCCTGAACATTGAGAATCCGCAATGATGCCCTTGAATCCATTTGCCCATTTTCAAAGTTTACATACAGAATATCATCGACGGGATTCGGCTGCACCGTAAAATTGGATTTTTTATTCAGGTCGCGATTTGAAGTCAGACAAATCCAACGATTGACAAATCCTTCTCCACCGGAATACAAATCGCAAGCCAGCCTGCCGCATGAATCATAGGCTTCCAGTGCCCAAATAATCTGAGGTGGATGGTTCGTGCCGGACCAGTTATTTCCATTCCATTCGCCAACTCCATTCAGCAAAGTGGACCCCATCTGATTAATTGCTCCTCCCGCATACAATTTATTGTTGTACTTTATGAAATCATGCACGGCATTTATTGTATCCGGTAAATCTCCTCCCGGTATTGCAGACCAGTTATTTCCATTCCAAACCGCAATATGCTGAGTCATTGGCAAACTATTCGCATTCAAAAAATGTCCTCCAACAATCAGATTTCCATTATATACATATTGCGCGGCTACACCATTATAGGGAACATTATTGACCAGGTTAATACCGGTACCATTATTTAACCAACTGCTTCCATTCCATCTCGCCGTGTTGAGATACGGGCTATTGAATGTCCCCGCTGCATACAAGTTGCCATTGAACTCTCTTAATGTATAAATCGGTCCGTTGAAAACAGCACTTAACGTGTTGAAATTATTATTCCATGAAGTTCCATTCCATTGCGCAATATTATTTGTTGCCAGCGATGAGGTCAATCCCGCATTTTGAAACGAGCCTGCTGCAACCAAGCCACTTGATGTACTTAGTAATGAGCCAATAAACACCGTACCATTTCCCGTTACTCCATTATCTAGATGGGACCAATTCGTTCCGTTCCACGCCGCGATATTATTTACATTAGTTGTTGTACCGGCTGTATTAAATTGTCCTCCCGCATACAAAATTCCGTTATGAACGGCAAGTGCACGGACCGGTCCATTTACTCCCTGACCCAGGGCAGTCCAACCGGTTCCATCCCAGGCCGCAATATTGTTTACAGTAGTATTTCCAATTTGTGTAAATTGTCCTGCAACTATTAATTTGCATTGATATACTACCATGTCGTATACAAAACTCACACCATTCGCAATGACCTGCCAGGCTTTATTACCAGAAGCACAATTACTTTGATCACACAGACTATCTGTTTTCGAAGGACAATCAAAATTGTATTTAAACTTACAGGTATCCTTAACTCCATTGTTGGTATAAAAATAATACACAGTGATACTGTATAATGTGGATCCGGTGACACAAAATGCTACAGGATTTATCATGCCTGTAGGAATAAAATTCGTATTCGGATTAATATTAAAACTTTGTGCATTATTAGAAATGATAGTCCATCCGTTACCCGGTACTATATTGGTAAAATTACCGGAACTCAGCAATACCTGCATGGAAGTAAAACAATTTCCAACAGGAACATTTCCCTGAATATTATGACAACACAATCCGGGAATTGCAGAAGTCTGATTCACTATATTTTTCAATGAATCACAGTTGCATGGTTTGGAAATGTTTGGACAATCAAACGTGTATTTAAACGTACACGAATCTTTTAATCCATTGCTCTTAGTATAAATATAATTCACCGTGATCATGTAAAAGGTGGAACCTGTTACACAAAAACTGGCGGGTGCAATTGTTCCGGCCGGAACAAAACCGGAATTGTGATTCAACGTGAAATACTGCGCACTATTAGACGTGTGATTCCAACCAATACCATTCTGTATATTGGAGAAACTTCCGGAATTCAAAAATACATGTATCTGGGTAAAACAATTTGATTTTGGAACTTCTCCTTCCAGATCATAACAGCACAAACCGGGTGTCACTGAAGTTTGATTCACAAAATTTTGCAACGAATCACAACTACAGGATTTGGGTACATTGGGACAATCAAAGGTATATTTAAATGAACAGGAATCTTTTAATCCGTTGTTTTTTGTATAAATATAATTTACAGTAATGGTATAAAAAGTAGATCCGGTGACACAGAAGCTGGCAGGAGTAATAATACCAGCAGGAACAAATCCGGAGCTATGATTCAGAGTAAAAAATTGGGCATTATTCGTCGTATGGGTCCACCCAATTCCATTTTGAACATTAGAGAAACTTCCGGAATTCAAATAAACATGAATTTGAGAAAAACAATTTGCTGTCGGAACCTGTCCTTCTAGATCATAACAACAAAGACCGGGAGTTACCGAAGTCTGATTTACAAAGCTCTGCAACGAATCACAACTACATGGCTTAGGCGCATTCGGGCAATCAAAGGTATATTTAAACTTACAGGTGTCTTTTACCCCATTATTGGTGTAAAAATAGAACACCGTAATCGTGTATACAGTAGAACCCGTTACACAAAAACTTGCTGGGTTAATTATCCCAGAAGGAACAAATCCGGAATTGTGATTCAAGGTAAAATTTTGCAAACTACCGGAGGTATGTGACCAACCAGATCCATTTTGGATATTTGTAAAACTTCCCGAACTCAATAATACCTGAATGGATGTGAAGCAATTTGCTGTTGGCACATTACCCTGCAGATTATAGCAACACAAACCGGGTACTACAGATGTTTGATTTACAGCATTGGTCAGCGAATCACAATTACATGGCTTCGGTGGATTAGGACAATCAAAGGTATATTTGAATTTACAAGTATCCTTCACCCCATTGTTGGTGAAAAAATAATTTACTGTAATGGTATATGTTGTAGCACCTGTAACACAAAATGTTGCCGGATTAATTATTCCGGAAGGAATAAAACCGGAATTATTTATCAGGGTCAGGTTTTGCAATCCATTTGAAAATGCATTCCATCCCGAACCGGGAACCACATTAGTGAATGCACCCGAACTCAATTGCACTCCTATTTGAGTAAAGCAATTTGAAACAGGCACAGAACCCTGTATGCCATAGCAACACAGGCCTGGCATGGTAGAAAGCGAATTTACTTTATTGGTTAAGGAATCGCAGTTGCATGCTTTTGGTGGTGGCGGACAATTCTCAACAAATGTTTTTTTACAGGAATCCAAAATCATTCCATTGGTATCGTAATAATTTGCCGTAATGGTAAATGGATTTACCGCTCCTGTTATACAAAATGAACCGGGGTTGATCGGTCCGGTTGGAAAGAATAATCCATTTGGCAGAAAGCAAATTCCCTGAGGAGTTATAGAAGTGGTCCAACCTGAATTTGCTATGATATTGGTAAAATTTCCGGACGATGTTTTGAAACAGATTTGCGAAAAGCACTTTGATTTTACACTATTTCCCTGTACTTCATAACAACAATTCGGCTGTGTGCCAAATGGAACCAATTTCAGAGTAGTTGAATCACAACAAGAAGGAGGATTTGAAAAACCCGGACAATCAAAAATAAACTGAAAACTACAACTGTCTTTACCTCCCGGAACCGGATAATAATATTTAACAGTAACCGTAATCGGATTTACTGCTCCATTAATGCAAAATGATCCGGGTAGTGTTTGACCTGTTGGAATAAAACCAGAATTATGAGCAAGGGTGAATTCCTGTAAACCTCCGGATACTAAAAAATATCCCTGACCTGAGTTTGCAGTTACACCACTAAAATTTCCCGAACTCAATGTAACTTTTATTTGATTGTATTGATTTGAGTATGGATTATCAGTGTGAAGATTATAGCAGCAGAAACCGGGAATGGTATGTTGCTTTTCAAGAAAACTGACCAGTGAATCGCATTTAGGCGGAATAGGAGGCTGTGGACAATTAAACACATATTGGAAAGTGCAGGTATCAGAAATACCGGCACCTGCATATAAATATCGTACGGTAATTATATAATTGGTGGAATTACTTACACAAAAAGAACCTGCATGAAAAACTCCGGGAGGGATATGACCTGAATTATGGGTGAATTGAATTTGTTGAACTCCTGAATTAGAAACGGACCAACCCGCGCCGGCATCAGCCTGTACATTGACAAAACTACCACTGCTCAACAGAATTTGCATGGCTGTAAAACAATTGAACGATGCTACTTTGCCGGTCACATCATAACAACAAGACGATCCGGATGAGGCAATAGGAGTAATTTTATTTTTTGTAAATGTATCGCAATTACAGGGCTTGGAAATTACGCAGATGGTATCACTGCATGAGTTTCCACAATTTGCCTCACGTACATTCAGGTTAATTGGATAACAGCCCGGTAGATTGTATTTGATCATCAGACTGTCTTGTCCAAAAAAATGCAGACCGATCAGTTGATCCACATTCAGGGTCCAGTTAAAAATAGTATTCGGTCCTCCGTTTCCGGTGTAATGAATCAACGCAGTATCTCCAACTAAAATCGTATCCGGAAAATCAAACGAACAACTCAGATTACAACTAAAATTTGTACAGACCGTATCCTTACACACACCATTATCCAAAATGACACAATAACAACCGTTCTGCGTAGGGGCATAACATGCAGCGGTAGAGAGAAGTGTGCTGCTGTTACAGGCATACCACGCATATATAACATTGGATGGACTTGCACATAGCATATTATTAACCTGAGAAACTGAACCAATGAAAGGAGGCAGAACCACTACACTATCCTCAGTGTTAGGATTCGGATTGCTGCAATTTTTATCTGAAAGACTTACCAGGGAAAATGTGGTGTTGAATCTAGGACACACGATCAAAGAAACATTCGCGGAATCGCTGGTATAATTATTCACCACATTATTAGCCTTGATCTGAAAACTAAAAGGTGGAGTACCCTTTAGATTTAATTGAAGGATTACACAGTCTCCAAGACAAATGCTATCTCTGCTCAGTGTTAGGTCACCTTGAGGAACCGGGAAAACATTTACCTCGACAACACAGGTATCAGGAGGCAGACCCGGCTCCTGCACAATTAATTGAATGGTACAGATTCCAGGTGTTAAAAAGCAGGCCGTATGTGGATTTTGTTGCGTTGGATTAGTAATGGTTCCACAACTTATCGACCATTGGTAATTGGCATTCGGAGATGCATTTCCAACATAAGTTACGGCATGACATTCACCAAGACAGGCAGTGGCCACAGTTGAAATGCAATTGGATTGCGCATGCAGGGCAACGATTAAAATCAAGTTCAGGAATACCGTAATCATCAAATTACGGCCCTGGAGTTTGGCAGTATTTTTCATAGCTATAAAAATTAAGAATTATTAATGGTCTTGAATTGACCAGCCTGACGAGGTGTTATTGGAAACTTAGCAAATATAGGCAGAATTTCCTGAAATTTATGAATTACAAATATTAAATTAGTTAAAGTAAAGAATCATTCCTTAAAATAAGCAGGTTTCAATATTTTGTATTTATAGCTTACTTACGATTGCCTATTTACTTACTTACAATTGCCTAAAGACAATTGCTTACTTACTTACAATTGCCTAAAGACAATTGTAAGTAAGTAAGCTGTTAGAATTCTATAATATCAACACTTAAGGTGTTGAGAAACAGGCTGTATATACTTAATGGGCAGAAGATCGAACTTTGCGTTTCAAAACAGAATCCAAAATATTAAAAAAGCCATGACACTCATTTGGGTTCAGCTGTCATGGCTCGTCTATGACTCTATTCTAATTACATTACTTCAACCCACTCATCCAATAAAATTAGCATACACCCCCAATTTTAAATTGGTACCATCTTTTAATTGATATTCCACGTAAACCAAACCAAATTTATGATTGATCCGGTAAATGACTTTAGAAATGACGGGATCCTCAGCAGGCGCAACTTGTTCTATCTTGGAAGTTTTGATGTAGTAAAATCCGAATGGCCAATCATCCTGACCTGTTTTTTCTGTAACTTCCCTGGTAAGCGTTTGTCCTTTGCTATTTACCACTGTATATTTTGTACCCACGCCATCGCCGTAATTTCCAATGACCCATTCTTTACCCTCAACAAAATAATCTGCATATCCATCTGAGGTCACTTTTAATTTAAATTCAAACTGCAATTTATTATCCGGTGTTAAAGTAAAACTGGTATCAAATTTATAATAACTGGAAAGTTGAGCAAGGCTGGTCAATGCCTTTATTTTCAGTGACTCCGGAAACGGGCTGATATCAATTTGAGCTTTATAGGTAACAATTCCATTTTGTCGCGATTTAACGGTAATACTGGCATCCTGAATAGATTGCGTTCCATAGCTTCCATAAACATCAGAGACGCTGTTGGGCTCAGTCAATGCAATATTGGTCTCCGGCTCATCATCTTTTGCACAATGGCTTATAATAAACAGGCCGGAAAATAATGTTAAGAAGATGAATAGTTTTTTCATAGCTTTTGAATTATATGTTTGCAAAATTGAATTAATTCCAAACAGGGTCTTCTGCCTTGCACTTTCCTTCTCTGCGAATGTTTGTCTAATGGATGCCTAAAAACAATGATAACACTCTTGTACTACTATGATAACAGTCAGTTTGATGGTTCTTGAAATTTTAATCAGAGGACGTCCAGGTCTTAAAATTATTCAACATCGTATCGTACGTTCGAACGAACCGTTGGTTGAATACTTCATTTAAGAATTCATGAATGAATAAATCTAAACATGAATTGATTTAATCCGGCTAAATATTATATGCATGGAATCAGATGAGAAAGACATTTCACCCCTACAATCATGTCACCTCGTCGGGGTTTGACGTAACTCGTATGGAATTATGAATTCGATTTTATTTATTCAACCCCGAAGGGGTGACACTACAATTATTTCACCCCTTCGGGGTTGGGTTGACGTAACTCGTATGCAATTATGATTTC
>JAKOVW010000008.1 GCA_029781865.1 Bacteroidota bacterium | reverse complement strand
TACGCTCGGAATGACAGTATTCCAATAAATAGAAATGAGAGGGAAGGGAAGGAATCGCTATTGCGATTCCTTCCTTTCCCTCTCTCCCCCCCCAAAAAAATGACAAGTCATTCCGAGCGTAGCGAGGAATCTGACTGCATTTTAGTATAAAAAGCGGCATTGACAAGATTCTCCGGATGAGTTCATGATGTTAGGATTCTCACTAATAAAAAATAACACGTCATCCCTTGTCTTATGAGGAAACTAATTTCATTTTAGTATAGAAATGGGATTGACAAGATTCCTCGCTGGCACTCGGAATGACAGTATTCCACTAAATAGAAAGGAGAGATAAGGTAAGGAATCGCCATAGCGATTCCTTACCTTATCTCTCTCCCCCGAAAAAAATGACAAGTCATTCCGAGCGTAGCGAGGAATCTGATTACACATTGGTAGAAAAAGCGACATTGATAAGATTCTTCGGATGAGTTCATGATGTTAGGATTCTCACTAATAAAAAATAACAAGTCATTCCGAGCGTAGCGAGGAATCTGACTGCATTTTAGTATAAAAAGCGGCATTGACAAGATTCTCCGGATGAGTTCATGATGTTAGGATTCCCACTAATAAAAAAAGACAAGTCATTCCTTGTCTTATGAGGAAACTAATTTCATTTTAGTATAGAAACGGCATTGATAAGATTCCTCGCTGGCACTCGGAATGACAGTATTCCACTAAATAGAAAGGAGAGATAAGGTAAGGAATCGCCATAGCGATTCCTTACCTTATCTCTCTCTCCTAAAAAAAATGACAAGTCATTCCGAGCGTAGCGAGGAATCTGATTACACATTGGTAGAAAAAATAGTATTGTAAGAATCACTCACATTAGTTCGTGGTAACAAGACTTCCCCTAAATAAAAATTGACAAGTCATTCCAGGTCTCCCGAAAAAACCAGTTGCCAGGTGGGGGTTCTATTGAAATTAATAACACCCTTCTTCTCTGTATCCTTTTCTCCCTGCTTTTCCAAAAAAAAGCTGACCTTTGCGCGATTATTATGGAACACTTTTCAGGATCAGCTGTTTTACTCATTCATCCGAATTTATTCCGCAATTTTAATACGAGGATAAACATCTATTATTTATTTCTATAATCTGTAGTATGCAATCTAAATTAACAAGACCGGCTTTATTATCCAAATATCATGCAATAGACAATATGAATATTTTAAAGGTCATTCTTTTACTTTTTTTCTCATTGACTTCCTGCAAGACCATCAATAATGCAAAACAACAAGAATCGGCAAATCATTTAATTCACGAAACTTCAGCCTATTTATTGGAGCATGCTCACAATCCTGTGGATTGGTACCCCTGGGGAGATGAAGCATTGAATAAAGCTAAAAACGAATCCAAGTTGTTAATCATAAGTATCGGATACTCTTCCTGTCACTGGTGTCATGTGATGGAAAAAGAATCCTTTTCAGATACCGCTGTGAGTCGCATCATGAACAAATCGTTTGTATCGATTAAAGTGGATCGCGAAGAACGACCCGACATTGATAATATTTATATGACCGCATGCCAGATTGCAAACCGGAATGGAGGTTGCGGATGGCCGCTGAATGCTATCGCCTTGCCTGATGGAAGGCCGGTATGGGTTGGTAGTTATTTGCAGCGCAATGATTGGATGAAGTTATTGAATCAGGTGAATGATCTGTACCACGAAGATCAAAATGAATTACATAAAATGGCTATGCAAATAGCAAATCATCTTCAGACCGATTACAAATTTGATCTTTCTGCCAATAAGGTTTCTTTTGATGAGAAAACAGTGCAGTCCCTGAATGCTAAAATCAGCGGCGAATTAGACTATACCCTGGGTGGTAAATTGGGCAGACCTAAGTTTCCTTTGCCGGTATTAATGCAATATGCACTGGAGTATTCAAAATATTCCGGAGATCCAAAATCGGCAACCTGGGTAAAAACCACATTGGACAAAATGATGAATGGTGGTATTTACGATCAGCTTGCAGGAGGATTTGCGCGATATTCAACCGATGACAAATGGAAGATTCCCCATTTTGAAAAAATGCTGTACGACAATGCACAATTGATAAGCGTATACGCAAATGCGTATAAGTTAAATAAAACAGAATCCTATAAGCGATTGCTCGAACAAACGATTTCATTCATGCAAACTGATTTTTCAGATCAGCAGGGTCGATACTTTTCTTCATTTGATGCAGACTCTGAAGGGGAGGAGGGTAAGTTTTATGCCTGGACACAACAGGAAATCAAGCAGGTACTGGCGGATGAAAAGACCTTTGAAATTTTCAATGAACTTTACAATTTAACGGCAGGTGGAAACTGGGAACATGGTAAAAATGTACTCAGTATTGACAAGTCACCAGCTTTGGTTGCAAAAAAATTCAACATCAGTGAACAGGATTTGCAATCCGTTTTGCAAAATGGATATTCTAAATTGTTACAGGCAAGAAAGACAAGGCATGCACCGCATCGGGATGAAAAAATTATCAGTGCATGGAATGCGATGATGGTTTGTGGTCTGGCAGATGCCTACACAGCATTGGGAGATGAAACCTATCTCGCGCAAGCAATCAAGACCGGTAATTTTTTAAAAAGCGAAATGCTTTCGCCGGATCATAAAATGTATCGTACGTATAAAGCAGGTAAAAAAGGAGAATATGCTTTTCTGGATGACTATGCATTTACCATTCAATGTTTTATTAAATTGTACGAAGTAAGCTTTGATGAAACCTGGTTGCAAACTGCAAAGTCCTTGTGTGATTATGTCATCGCCAATTTTTCAGATGAAGAGAAAGTTTATTTTTATTATAATTCATCCTTGGATCCTGTTTTAATCGCACGTAAAAAGGAAATTGACGATCAGGTGATACCTGCCTCCAATTCTGTTATGTGCGATGTGCTTCATAAATTGGGCTTGTACCTGTATAACAAGGACTATCTGCAAAGAAGTGAGAATATGTTAACGTATATCATTTCGAATCCGGCTTCAGCATATCCGGTATATCATTCCAATTGGGTTAGAATCTATATGGAATATAGCAAACCTTTGTTTGAAGTTGCTATTGTAGGGCCCGAGTTTAAAAAACTTCAAAAAGAAATGTTAGCAGCTTATTTGCCGCAATCCATCTTCATGGGTGGTGCAACAGAAGGATCGCTTGAGCTGCTCAAGGAAAAACTGCAGGAGGGACAAACCTTTATTTATGTATGCAGAAACAAAGTTTGTAAATTGCCCGTAAAGGAAGTGTCCAAAGCGATTGAATTAATGAAATGATGAATCTGTCATGCAGATAAAGGCAATAGGATACCCATTCGGGTGGTTACTCGCTGCATTGCGATTTGTCGTTCTGATCGGGAGTATGGCCTTCATCGTTGCTTTTGGATGGATGCTGGTTAAATTAAAAATTGCAGATCAGCAACTAGCCTTTAAAATCAGAACCGTCTGGTGCAAACTTGCAGTAGTTATTCTGGGGATAAGGATCAGAAAAACCGGAACGCTTGATCTCACTCCGGGGACTCTGTATGTCGGAAATCACCGATCCTTGATAGATCCCATTGTGGCTTTTTGTTTTATTGATAATGGATACGCCGTGAGTAAAGTGGAAGTTTCCGGTTATCCTTTAGTGCATACCGGAGCGCAACTATCCGGTGTGATATATGTGCAAAGAAATAATTCGGAGAGCCGTAGAAATACAAAGGACATCATTACGGAATATTTGTTGCAAAATAATTCTATTCTCATTTTTCCGGAAGGTACAACAGGCACGGAGAAAAATACCCTGGCATTTAAAAAAGGCTCATTCGAAGCAGCAGCAATTACCAATCACCCGGTGGTTGCATTCGCCATAGAAATGGGCAATCCGGAAAAAGATTTTTGGTATAAAGATGGATTGCTCAGTCAGTTTTTCACCACATATTCAAAATGGAAAACAATAGTATATCTGCATTTTTTTAATCCTGTTTACGGAACTTCGGGAGAACAGCTTTGTGAGCAATGTCAAAATAAAATTGACCAAAAGTTAATTGAATTCCAAATGAATTGGAAACAAGCCTGATTTAAGGATAGGATCAAATCCATGGCACAACAAATGATAAGTCATCATTTGAGTAATAAAATCAACTGAATTTTTGGAGTGAAAAATGCAGGTCGTTTATTGATCCTGTTTAAAGTCAAGGGAAACAGAATTCACGCAATGCCGTACATTTTTCGGTGTGAATTTCTCCCCTTTAAAGACATGTCCCAGATGCCCGCCGCAATGGTTGCATAGGATTTCGACGCGTCGTCCGTCTGCATCCGGTTGGTATCGTATAGCTCCGGGAATTTCATCATCAAAGCTGGGCCAGCCGCAACCGGAGTCAAATTTGAATTCCGACTTATACAGCGGAGCATCACATTGACGGCACACATAGGTGCCCGTTTCATAGTGTTTGTTAAATTTACCGGAGAACGGCAATTCAGTTCCTTTGCGCAGGATGATGCGTTGTTCTTCTTCGTTCAGGGAATTGTATTTTTCGTTCATAGATATTTATTTTGTTCACTGATAAAGCAGCGTTTATTTTTTCAATTTATCCGCAAACTTTTGTCGGAGCTTAATAATTTTCGGAGCAATCACAATCTGGCAATAAGGTGCATGTGAATTTTCATTGTAATAATTCTGATGGTAATCCTCTGCTTTGTAAAATGTAGAATATTTGGTGATTTCGGTAACTATGGGTTTATCCCAAATCGCAGTTGCGATTTCTGCTTTTGATTTTTCCGCTTTTTGTTTCTGTTGATCTGTATGGTAAAATATAGCTGAGCGGTATTGCGTGCCGGCATCTGCTCCCTGGCGGTTAAGTGTGGTTGGATCATGAGTGGTCCAGAATACCTCCAGCAATTCTTCGAAGCTGATTATTTTCGGATTGAAATAAATCTGACACGCTTCGGCATGTCCGGTGGTACCTGTACATACTTCCCGGTAACTTGGGTTTTTGACATTTCCCCCTGCATATCCGGATTCCACTTTTGTTACCCCTTTAAGATCCTGGAAAATGGCTTCAACGCACCAGAAACAACCTGCTGCGAGTGTTGCAATTTCAAGTGTATCAGAAAAGGTGATTTCTTCCTGTAAAACGGGATTTGTTTGCGTCATAGGCTCTTGTTTTTGTGTAGGTCTTTCCGGACTATTGCAATTGGCAAGACTTAAAAATAATAAACAAATAGTTTTCATATGGTTTTTTTGAATAGTAAGTAAACTGATGAAAGCCTGATTATGTTGCAATTGAGCTTTAAAGTTAATGCCCGGATAGCATTTTTTATACCCTGCACTTTCAGATTTTAAAACATGGGTTTATGGGTATCAGTCGACACACCGATTTCAGATGTCATCGAAGTTTCTTTCATGTAAGTTTAAGACTTGGTAGCCTTATAAATTCGAATGTAGTGATTTTAATATTCAGAACTATTGTCCGAAAATCCTTATTCGCAATATTTTTTTATTTCCTGGCTGGCTTTTTCATAGCCCAATTCTTTTGATTTACGCAAATCCTGACATCCGCTTTCCTTTTCACCCAAGATCAATTTAATAATTCCCCGGTTAAAATAGGCTACAGTAAAACTTGGTTTTAGCGAAATCGCTTTGGTCAAGTCTTCGATAGCTCCTTCACCATCTTTTAATTTTGATTTTGCCAGCGCTCTCCGGTAATAGGCATCTTCATCCTCCGGAGCATTTTTTATTTCTGCAGTAAAATCTTCAATCGCTGCATAGAACTCTTTTAATTCAAATTTGGCCGTGCCTCTGGCATAGTATGCTCCTTTGTAAGTTGGTACGGTTTCAATGGTTTTACTGTAATCATCAATGGCACCTTTGAAATCTTTTAATTTGAATTTTGCCAGCCCACGGAAATAATAAGCATCAATTAAAAAAAGATAGTTGCGATCCAACTCAATAATTTTGCTTTGATCTTGTATAGCTCCGGTGTAATCACCCAGTTCATATTTTGCAAAAGCCCTGCTTTTATAGGCTTCATCGTATTTCGGATTCAAAGCAATGGCCTGGTCAAAGTCTGCAATGGCAGCGTGATAGTCCTGGTTCTGTGCCTTGACATTTCCACTCTTGTATAATTCCTCGCTGGTCTGACAAATTCCATTCATCAGCGTACAGAACATTAAAAGGCAGAATAATTTGCTTCTCATGGTATATATAACATTGATATGGGCTGCAAGTTAAGCAAGATAAATAGGTTGGCAAATGAAATGGATTGGCTTGTTTGAGTAAGGCAATCATATCAATCGGACAATTATTCATTTTTCAAAGAAAATAAGAATTGATGCATTTATTGGTGTAATTGTTAATTCCAGCACTTCGTGGAATAAATTATCTGTAAGGAATTATATTTGGTAATTGTTTCAACACAACAGCATAATTTATGAGAGCCATTTTGTTTATATTATTAATCTGTTGGGCACCACTGATTAGAGCTCAGTTTTATATTGTAAATACTGAGGATGACACAGATGACGGAACCTGTGACGCCGTTCACTGCAGTTTACGTGAAGCCATCAATGCTTCAGAGACTGATGGGGTGCCAAGCGTTATACAATTTAATATCCCCGGATCCGGACAACACGCAATTGCGCCACTTGGTTCTTTTCCCGATATTCAAAAAGACGACTTAACGATAATTGGAAAGAGTCAGCCGGGAGGACCTGGATCTGTAGTCATTGATCTCAATAATAGAGATTTATCCGGAAATGTCTTTTGGAAAATCCTTGGTCAACGAATAAACATAAGCGGAATTGATTTTGCAGATTTTTTGTTCAGTACAGAGGATGACCACTTACTGCAGATTGGTGATTCGATTCACAATGCCATTGATTGTAAAATAAAAGATTGTTCTTTTAATAATGACAATTCATTTCAATTCTTTTTAAACAAAAGCATTCTTTTGTCTATCTATCATGCAGATAACTTGGTGATATCAAATTGTAATTTTGGCACTGATTATAGTAAGTCATCCATTTATAAACTAAATGGTTTTGTGCAAGTAGAGCAAACGCAGACCAATGGCAAGGTGAGTATTGACTCTAACGTGTTTGTCAATAAGAATCGCATGATAAAGGCTTATGGAGGAGATTTGCACATTACACATAATATATTCGGTGCATTGGATACTACTGGAAATGTAAATTTTTTAAATCCGGAATATGGCATCTACGGGGATAAGATCAAGAATGCATTGATCCAGGATAATTATTTCTTTGGTTTTAATTTTTATGCTATTGCTTTTAATGCTTCAAACGGTGTACTGGTCATTTCTAAAAACACATTTAATCAGAATGCGAACGAATCCATTGTGTTAGAAGGCAATAATACAGGTCGTTACTTCATAGTAGACAACACTGCCGCCCATGGCTTGTCATTTTTAGATGCGATTTCCAACCCGGGTGCAGAGTTTGATATTGAACGAAATAAAGTATCGGACTACGATTTTTTTTTGTTGGTTTCAAATCTGTCCGGAGACAAGTGCAAACGAATCAGATATATCGACAATATAATGAGTTGCATAAATCTGGATGTAGTGACCATATCTGAAAATGGTCCGGGCCCACTGATCACAGAAGTTACTCGTAATCAAATTAAAGGCTTAGGTATGCCGGGCGATAGTATTGTCATTTATTATAACGAAAGGATAGGGTGCTCCAATGCCAACTGTCAGGCTGGTGTTGAATTAGGCCGCACTAAAGCGGAAACTTCAGGAAGTTGGACTCTTGATGCCGGCTTTCCGCAGGGTGCTTCCATTTCTGCATATCAATTTGATGGGAATGCTTCCGGATTTCCGGATTATTATTCAGGATTTTCTCCCTGTTCCTACCTGATCACGAATAATGATAATTCTCCTGGAAAGTTGAAGAAAGAAAAAATCTCGGTAAATCAGAACCCGGTCACAGATAAATTATACATTCAATTTGAAGATGATGAATCGCGATTGCTAGAAGTTTATAATTCCTGTGGGCAGAAGGTAGTGGGGCAATCCCATTGTATACATTCAATTGAATGGAATATAAATAATTGGGTGCAGGGAGTATATTATTTAAAATTTACTGGGAAACAGGATCAATCAATTCTTAAAATTCTGAAAGAATAAATCCGGAAATTAGCAAGTTGATTGCATCTCATTGGAAATACAAAGTTGGACAGTGTGCAACTTAAAGGCAAAGTAAATTACGACTAGATGGACTTTAGCGCTTCAAACAATTTATCTTCATCTCCATACCAGAATTTCCGGCTATGATAAATGACTTTCCCTTTTTTATCCAATACAAACAATTGAGGTAAACCGTTAAGGCCCCCATCCATGACAAAGCGAAACTCTCTGTTGAAGTCAAGGTATGCGGGAAAGGGCCAATTGCTTTGTTTGACTCTGGTATTGAATTGCTCTGTATTAAATGGGAAGTCATTGGAGATCGCATAAAAATCAAAATCGACTTGTTTTTTCCAATCGTTATATTTTTTGGAAATGGCACCCAGCTCTGCACGGCAAGGTCCACAGGTGGTCACCCAGAAAAGCAAAACAGTTGCTTTTCTTTTTTTCTTAAACAGTGTGGACGTATTGTAAACCTGTCCGTCAGCATCCTTCAAATCAATATCATAAGGAAATTGTTTTGCAATAACTTCTTCCGGCCGGCTGGTTTCCTGTACATAATGAACATTATTGTCTCCCTGCCCGTAAATGGACTGACTGTGAATTAGCAGAAGCAGAAATAGGATACAATAAGATATGTGAATGCGCATGTTGTAATTGTCCTCTTAGAGGGCAAAGATATTGAATTTACGGGATAAAATTTATTGAAGATGCATTCTATATGGAAGGGCTTTCTTATATTTGAAGAGGCATGAATCGTTTATGATGTGGTGAATTCTATTGTAAAAACGTTTTAGCATGAAAAAAAGAGCATTTATCATTCTAAGTATGTTGACCAGTTTTCTTTGTTTCAGTCAATCCGCCGATTATTATTATAAATTGGGAATGGACCGTCTTGATAAGAAAGAATATGAGAAGGCAATCGACGAATTTAACAAAGCCATTGGTAAAAATCCGGTTTATACAGAAGCCTATATTTCCAGGGGTAAAGCAAAACATGAGTTGGGAGATTTGCGCGGTTCAAAAATGGATTATCATAAAGCTGCCAACATTCAACCCGTAGATGAGAAATCGTTTACGAGTCGTGGAAGGGCAAAAAATTTATTGGAAGACTACGATGGAGCCATGAAGGATTTTAACAAAGCAATCGAAATGAATCCGGACTATCCGCTCGCCTGGCTTTACAGGGGAATTGCAAAAGGAGCTCTCCAATTGGATGAAGATGCCATTTTAGATTTCAATAAAGCAATTACTCTCAATCCTAATGATGATCAGGCTTATGAGCACCGGGCCGGCTCTGAATGGAAACTCAAGAATCTAAAGGCTGCGCTGGAAGACTACAATAAAGTAATTCAGTTGAAGCCGCGATATGCAAAGATTTATATCAGCAGGGGCCACGTAAAAATTGAAATGGGTCAAAAGGAAAGTGGCTGCCAGGACTTTAAACTGTCCGGTGAATTGGGAAATATGGATGGCGCAAATATGGCTATTCAATTATTTTGTAAGTAAACGGTTCATTCGATGACAGATTCAGCAAAATGTAGATTCTTTAAATTGCAATTCTGATTTGTCCGGCATGTAAATGATCTATCTTTACAATAAAGTGAAGTAGTATGAATACATCAAAATCAGATTTGGTGAAATGAATAAAAATGAAAAATACGAATCGCAATAGTTAACTATGATTCAACGAAACAACGCATTCATTATCCTATTCTTTGCGATAAGCATTTACACATCTTCCGGCCAGTCGGTAAACTTGAGATCCGTTCCCGCTGACAGAAGTACTTCGTTGGATAAACTATTTTTCAAGTATCAATTATACAGGATTGATTATAGCGAATTAAAAAACGTCATGTCTTCAAGGGGAAATGAACACTTACTACATTTACAGGGATCGAATGTAAACTGGATCCTCCAATTATTTGATCATGATGTACACTCCGGAGACTATCTGTTAAAACTAGGCACAGATCATGGTGTACAGACCTTGCACCGCAAACCATCCAATAGATCACTGACAGGTTATCTGAAATCGGAAAAAGGAGGTAGGGCCAGTTTTGTGATTGCGGATCACTATTTGGCCGGTATGGTGGAACAGGGAGGTGCAACTTATTTTATTGAACCGGCATATAGTCTGGATCATTCCCTGTCCAAGGATTGTATTCTGATTTATAATACCGATGATGTCATTCAGCATAATGATGTGGAATGTGGATTCGATTTGTACCGAAAGAATATTAATAACATAACAGCTTCTCTTCCTAAAAATAATATCGGGACCCGAAGTAATTGCCTTGAAACGGAAGTAGCGATATCCAATGACTATACGGTGTTTCAGAAATGGGGATCCCAGGCAGAAGTTGAAAACTGGAATACGACCATACTTACTTTAATGCTGGATAATTTTGACAATGAATTTCAGAAAAGCATTGACTTCATTCAAACTGCAGGTTTTGTTGCAACGACTCAATCCGGCGATCCCTGGAATGGAATCAATGACATCTTCGTTCAACTGGACCAGCATCAATCCTGGGGGAATTCAGGAGGCTATGGTGCTAATTTTGATATTGCGATTAATTGGACCACAAAATACAAATCGGGTTCGGGTCCTGTCGGACTTGCATGGGGCCTTGGCTTTTTATGCACAAACAATTCGTACGTGGTTTGTTCGGATTATGGTCCCGGAAATAATTGTGTGCGGCAATTACAGGCGCATGAAGTTGCTCATATTTTTGGCGCTTTCCACGATGCGGCCGGTGCTCCATATATCATGGCGCCTAAAGTAAATTGCAGTTCAGACTGGTCCTCTGCATCCGTTACAGCTATCAACAATGGATTAAAAACATTTTCTTGTCTTTCTTCCTGTGGAGGTGATCCGCCCGAATGCGATTTCTATGCAACGCCAACAGAAGATTGCATTGCCTTCAATGTTAAGTTTACCGATTTGTCAGCATACAATCCAACATCCTGGCAATGGACTTTTCCGGGAGGTATTCCATCCAGTTCGACCATTCAAAATCCAACGGTACAATATAAGACTTATGGTAAGTATGATGTGACATTAACGGTAAGTAACGCGGTAGGAAGCAGCACAGTGACTTTCAAAGAATACATTTTTGCAAATACCAAACCAATTGCCGGATTTACAAAATCCATTAAAAATCGCACGGTCAGTTTTTCGAATACTTCATTTTATGATGGGAATTACGATTGGGACTTTGGAGATGGTCAAACATCCAATGAAACCAATCCGACTCATGTTTATCTGAATGATGGAATATATACTGTCGGACTCATAGCAGAAAATGCCTGCGGCTTAAGCGAGATAAAAATGAAGCTGAGCATCATAACACCTCCGGTGGCAGGATTTTCAGCGGATACCAGTAGATTTTGTGCACCCATGAAAGTGAAATATAAAAATCTATCCACGAAAAACAGCAGTTCCTGGGTCTGGGAATTTCCGGGAGGTAATCCAAACAATTCTACTGCATTTGAACCCGAAGTCGAGTATAGTACTCCGGGTATCTACGATGTTAAACTAACTGCAAAGAATAGCTTGTATAGCAATTTTGTTCAGCAAACCGGATTTATTAAAGCTCAAATTCTTCCCGATGTCGAATATGCATATGCTGTAATTGGATCGACGGTTTATTTTTCTAATCAATCCAAATCAGGTACTGATTTTAGCTGGGATTTTGGAGATGGAACGGGAAGTATGGAAATTTCTCCTGAGCATCATTACAATGTAGAAGGTGACTTTGAGGTGAAATTAATTTCAACAAGTGAATGTGGAAGTGACACTGCACGTAAATGGATTGCGGTTTACCTTATTCCGAAAGTTGATTTTACATCGGATACCAATATGGTCTGCGCATATGGAAACATTCAATTTAAAAGCAAGAGTTCTGCTGATGTGCATTCCTGGTCCTGGCAATTTGACGGAGGTACACCGATCATTTCCAATGAAGAAAATCCTACCGTAAACTATCCACATAAAGGAAGCTATAGTGTCAAACTGAAAGTGCAGAATTCAAATGGCGAGAATGAATTGATACGGCAGGCTTATATAAATGTAATTTCCACCGTACGTTGTCCGGAATTTACCTACTGGAAAACGGAGAATCTGATAGGTAAGGATAACGCGGAATTTCTGACTGAGCAAGATGTAAATCCCGTCATTTATCCCAATCCGATTAATCGAAGCGTCCGGATTACAGGGCATTCAAAATCAGAATCAGTCCAGCTTAAAATAGTCGATCTCCTGGGTAAAGAGATGAGCAGTCATGTTATGCAGGTATCCAATGGGTTCTATCAGGAAGAATTCAATTTGGAAGAATTGAATCCCGGCACGTATTGGATATACCTCAATAGTCCTTCTGATCATTTTTCCAAAACGATATTTATTTCGAATTAATTTGAACTGTAATTTTGATTCAACTTCATATTGAAGCCAATTTAATACACCCGGTTATACTTTAAGTATAATAAATAAATTTAGTATCAGCTTTTTATTATATGTACGCAATGAGATGGAGATAAATTTATGGATTCAACTAAGTGGAATAAACTAAAAGTTTTTATACAAATTGGCTTTTTAATTTAAAGCAAATGATTCAATTCAAATTAGTTGAAAATGTTGAATTTCTTGATTTAATTAATAGACCTAAATCAAAGAAAATCGTCCGAAATACAGTGCGAGGAGAGTATTTTTGCCGTTACCGTTGACGGAGATTATTCTCTATTGAATGGAGAATTATGCTTTGCCATATGAACTAAAGACGGCTGATAAAAAATACGAGCTGAAGCTTGTGCAAAGCATAGCACCTTATTTCGGATAAGCTTTTTGGTTCTTTTGAGCGACTGCAAAAGAACGAAACTTTCTGCTTTTGTAAGATTTTGATAACAGGCAATTTCAATTCTAAAGAAAGTTGTATTCTCAGTATTCCGGAATACACCCGATCACAGGACGAATAACTTTCCGGTATACATCACTTTGCCATCGCTTGTGATTTCAAACAGATACATGCCGGCATCCAGATCTCTTCTGAAAATTTCCAATCCCAGGTGATGCATGTCATCGCGAACAATAGGGTAGATGTATTGAATCTGGCCATAAATAGTTCTCAGTTCGAAACGCAATTCCGGAGGAAGCTCCCGGGAAGATTCAATGCTCAGATATGTCGATTCCAGGAATGGGTTGGGGGAGAAGTGAACTTCTTTGTTGTTTTGTGCGTGGCTGGTGTTACTTATACCAGAGAATTTTAAATGGAGTATCGGATGCAATTCCAAATGGTTAGGGGCAGCTCCGGTTTGTCCATGCGGAGGATCGATGAAAGCGATACCGGTTACTTCAACAGATGGAATGTTGACATTATAGACATTTCCGGGTCCGATGTATTTATCTACAAATTCTTTTGCTTTTTGGTATTCCATGGCATGCATGGTAGATCCTGCATCGGGACAATTAGGATCCGGAATTTCTCCAATAAATGTATTGGTCCCATCACTAAATACCAAATGAATGTCTTCATCTGATTCATCTTTTTTAATTGTTATCCTGGCTATGATTTTGTAGGTTTTATCTTCGATCCCGCTCACTCGTTTCATAGATGAAGATGGGGTTGGTGTTGCGATTTGTACAAAATCGTTGACCGTGAAAGGAAGCGGTGTAAAATTAATGGTCGCCGCTGCAGAGTCCGAGAGTACTTTAACAGCCCATCGTTCCACACCCCCGCAGGCGACCGTATCCGGTTGTCCGAATTCCGGAAAAGCCTGGCCACAGAGTGTGCCGGTAAACAAGCCGAACAGGAATGCGATGCGGTTCATATTCCGCTGCAATATACGATTGCAAACGGATACAAACGCTTCTTGCCGGCTGCAAGAGATCGGTCGGGTGGACCTGCCGGTATATGGGCAAAGCTTACTTACATGAGAACTGAGTTACTCCAATATTTTATGGAATAATGACAGCCTGTCTCGAAAATCTATTTTGGTTTGTGCGAAATGATTCTGTAATCCACGATATCCAGGTTTGAAAAGAAATAATCCCTGTCTGCATCAAAATTCCCTTTTGAAAAAAAGCGGAGCGAAAGAGATACGCGAATTGTTGCAGAGCCGGTATAATGACCCTTTAGTGTGTAATTCATTGTCGAGCCAAAATAGTTACCATTTTTATAAACAGTGAGATCTTGTGTTTGCTGGTGAATACTATCCTCTGTAATCATTCCGGTTACAATTGCTGTTGAATCAGCATTGTGCAGATACACTACAAAATCAATTTGCGGATGATCGGCAGTGCAGATATTTCTCAATTCGGTTTGAAGGGTCCAGGTGATGGTAGAATCAGAAGTCAGCGTATCTGGTGGGGCGTAATAATAATAGCTTAAAAAGTTAGCGTCAGCGGTAACATAATTATGAATGTCCAGGAAATCGCTGTAATTCTCGAATCCGATTTCTGTTCGTGTTTCTGCGCCGCATGCATCTTCTTTGCTGCAAGAGTTAAAAGACAGGGCTAAAAAGAGATAGCAAGCGAATTGAATTGTTTTCATAAATGGCATTACTATTATTTTGGTTTATGAGCGGAAATCTTGCAGGACATATAATCCAGGTTAGAGAAGAAGTAGGCACTGTCAGCACTGAAGCTACCTTTTGACGGAAAATCAAAGTCAATAAATGCATAGAGAGTTGCAGCCTTGCCTCCAAAATCACTTTTGAAATCATGATCAAAAGATTTTCGAAAGTAAAGATTATCAAGCGTCTTTAGTTGAATTGTCGAATCAGTGTTTACGCTTTCCCAAATTGAAATTAATGGAATGATTGTCGAGTCTGGATTATGAAGCAAAACTTCAAATTCAATGTTTGGAATATCAGAATTGCATATATTATTCAATTTAACTTCAACTCCCCAATAGCTTGTGTCGAAAGGAAAGTTAGAAAATGACAAAAATCTGTAATTACTAAAGTATTCAGCATCACCTACAGTTATTCTATTCTGAAACTTTACAAACTCTGAATAATTATGAATGGTATATTCTGCAATTGTTTCCTGTCCGCAAACTTGTTTCTCATCCTGTTTGCTACAAGATAATAAAAAGACCATTGCCAGGATATATAAAAACTTCATATTCCTGTAAATATAAGCTATGTTTGGTAAACATTTTGCTGACGATTTGCAATTTAATCAGCGGTTTACCACTGGACTTTGGATGATAACATACTTGTATTTCTGCTAGTGTTTTCATTTTGGAAGGGATTAATACGGATAAGTATCTTCACTTTAAAAACTTTTATTAGGGAATGAAATGTGATATTGAGTATAATCAGAAGCCCCAGGGCTTTAATAAGTGGATCTAGGGCTTCAATCAGTCTTTACTGGAATTCAGCTCTGTATACCGAGGTTGATTAGATTCCAATTACCCTAAAAAAGAATGTTAATTTCTTGGTCCAAATGAAAAAGCTATATTTGGATGGAAATCACTGAATGGTTTATTTTATGAGTATTCTTAATTCTTTGACAGCCTATTTATATGATTCTCTTGTCATCTTCACTTTTTAAGCAGCAAATAAAGCTTTACATTCGTTAGTGGGAATGTGGTTTCCTTATGGAATGCTTTTACTAAATTAATTAATGGCTAAAAAGTTTATTCACAGGTCAATTATTAAAGCAGTTGTTTTTACTTCAATCTTATCGTTTGTAAGTTCAAGCTACTCGCAAAAATATAATGCTATTTGGGTTTTAGGATATGGTTTGGATAGCACCAGGGTGCCCAGGTTTGGAGTTACAGAGTTAAATTTTATGGATGGTAATTTAAAAATGAAGTATATAGGTGAAAAGAATCTGCCTAGAATGGGGTTCACAAATTCTTCAATTTCGGATAAAAGCGGAATATTGAAATATTTTACTGATGGGTTTCGACTATTTGATAATAAGGAAGAAATTATTTACAATGGTGATTCACTAAATTTTGGTGCTATTTGGAAGGATTACTATCCAGATTTATTTTATCCTACATCAAATAACCATTATTTTCTTCCATATCCTGGAAATGAAAACAATTCAACAATTCTTTTGCATTTTACCCCGGATTATAATTATAATCATGATTTTTCAAAAAGATATTCTTATGCACCAACTTTTAAAATGACAAGAATTGATTTTGATTCTCTTGCACAAACCAGCAAGGTCATTTATAAGGATAGCATTATAGTAAAGGGTGATTTTAATGAATTTCATATGTCTTGCACAAAACACGCAAATGGTAGAGATTGGTGGATTATTATTGAGGATTATCTGACAAATAATCATAAGATATTTATGCTGGATCCCTCTGGAATCAGGCTGTTTAGAAATCAAAAAATTGGAATGGCAGGTGATGAATATATGTGGACAGGGAATAGCCTTTTTTCGCCGGATGGTAAATTATTTATTAAGTATTTAACTGCATACCACATTCAATTATTTGATTTTGATAGATGCTCCGGATTGCTATCTAATCCCAGATTTATTGAAACCAACTATTTAACCAGGAATGATTTTTATCATTTAGCAATAAGTCCTAATAATCGATTTCTTTATTTATGTAATGATAGATTAATATGGCAGTATGATTTATTTTCGGGTAATATAAAGAATTCTGAAACAGTAATTGGAGTTTGGGATGGATACTTATTTAAGGACAAATTTCCTACATCATTTTTTCAAATGTCACTTGCAGCAGACGGTAAAATTTATATTTCCTGTCGTTCCGGTACCATTTATATGCATGTCATTCACAAGCCCAATGAAAAAGGCAGTTCTTGTCAATTTCAACTACGCGGAATAGTATTACCTGCATATATGTTTGGGAGCCCTCCAATTCAACCAAATTATAATCTTGGGCCTGTAGATGGCTGTCCATGTGATACATTAGGAATGGACAACATTCCGGTAGCAGATTTCAGTTACGCTCAGGATAGTTTTAATTTTTATAAATTTTCATTTCGGGATCTAAGTTATCAAGAGCCAAATGAATGGCATTGGAATTTTGGTGACGCTGAATCCAAAAGCCCTGAAAGCGCAAACTCATCTACGGCTCATGTGTTCTCAAAAACTGGGGTTTATGCAGTATGTCTTAATGTAAGGAATGATAAAGGAGAAAGCACCTTATGCAAAGAAGTACAGATAGGTTATTCTAATGGTGTTGATTCCAGCTCAAAGGAAATTGAAGTTTCAATATCACCTAATATTGTTGAAAAGGAATTTAGTTTAGTTTTCAAAAATTATCTTCCTCAAGACACGTATCTAATATTGAATGACAATCTCGGGAAACTAATAATTAAATCAAGAGTAAAAATCAGAGATAATATTTTTGATATTAGTCATTTGAATTCAGGAGTGTACTACTTTTCTTGTTTTGATGCTAGTCATAAATTGGGGTCTGGTAAACTCATTAAGGTTGATTGAAAAGTTCTGATTAGCTGATTTAGATTGTATGGGTTTTAAAGGAGGAGGTCAGGTGTGAGTTTTTTTTGTAAATTATTACTTGAGACTTGAAGTATATGACTTATCTTGTTGATGCATTAGGATTGACAGCAAGTTTTAAACGCTTACCTTCAATAGGTTTTTCATCAAATTCAATATGGCAGGAATCAATAAATATTACGATCTAAAATGAATAGAAAATTGTTAGTTCTAATTTGTTTTACAGGAATTAAATTATTTGGACAAGTTCCTTATTTCTATCAGCAAGCTGTTGGAAATAATCTTGCAATTGATATGAAAGAAGAGAAAGATTATTTCAGTTTTTGTATACAGGAATTTAATGTATGGGACTCTGCAAAATCATATATTTATCATATTTCTAAGAGTGGCAAGAGTCTAATAATTGATACATTTAAACGTAATGTTTTCAACTATTTAGAAGGATTTGAAACGGGTACTAATGACACATTGTATTCTTATTTGATTCATTCTAAAAAAATGGGTCGCACAATACCTGTTTTAGATATTTATAAAGGATTAAATTCAAAGTCTTTAAAATTGATTGACTCTATTGAATTGCCAGACACATTAAATGGATTATATTGGAAAATATATAGATCCACAGATTCAATTTTATATTTTGCTTATAATACTGTACAATATGGTGCAAGCAACTTTTTTAGTATTAATTTGAATTCCAGAAAAATCCAATCTATTCATAGTCCAGATTTGCAAGTTGGTCCCGTATCTATTACCACCACTTTTGATATGAAAAATTTCATACTTAAAGGAATTAACAGTCTTCAGTTGGTACAGATAGATAATTTAAAATCAATAGAATATATTCGCGATGATTTATTTGGACTTACTTCTGGACAAATTGATAAATGGCCCGGAAATAATTTGTATATAAATACAGGATCCCAATCAATAGACAAAAATATATTGGACAATATAGATTCACTTGATTTTGGTATATCATTGATTAAACCAGATTATACATTTTATAAAAATATATCCTTTGGAAAAAAGAAGGATACCAGTGAAATACCTGCGGTAGCTAAAAGCCTTGTAATTGGAAAAGATTATTTTTTAGTTGGCGGTACATCTAATTTCGATAAGTTTTCATGGCCTTATGGTTATAGACCTTCATGGTTTCTTGTAGCAAAAATAGATACTGCACTTAATACAAAATGGGTTAAATATTATGGGGGAGACGCCTATTATGTTATGATGGGTATTGATGAAGCATTAGATGGTAGCATTCTTACATATGGTTATCGATATAATTTTACAGATGTAACTTCAGATCTTGATGTTTACATCATAAATTTGAATCAATATGGAGATGTCGTATTTACCAAGAACATACCAATTAAATCTCAAACAATAAAAGTTTTTCCGAATCCTTGCAGAGATTTTATTTATATATCTATTCCAGATAATTGCAATTTATGCACATTTATATTAGAAGATGCAATGGGAAAAAAATTTATACGGAAAGAAATTTCTGGGCCTGGTGTAACTATTTCAGTTAACATTTCGTCTATCCCGCCAGGCGTTTATTTTTATTCCGTATTTGTTAATAACCACCTTTTTCAATCTGAATCAATAATTATAAACTAATTTCATTGTGCATATCATTTTGTTGTGTAAATACCCCATTTCCCAAATTTAGAATGCTTCGGTTTCAAGGGAGGAGGTCAGAGCCTATGAAGTGCATATGATAACCCAGGACTCTGTTCGATCAGTTCAGATAAAGTACCATGAAAATCTCTTTGTATAGAAGTATATCCTCGCTATACAGAGGTTTAATTATCTCATAAGCATCCTGACTGGATTTAATCTGCGGTTTACAATAGGTTTTAGGATGATATCTGACTTGAATTTCTGCTAGTTTCATAGGCGTTTTGTCCTCGCTTTGAGAACTTTTATTAGGGAATGATATGTGAAAGTGAGTACAAATTTCCAATGATGTGTTAAATTTAAGCTATGTTTCGTAAACATTTTGTTGACGATTTACACATTAATTAAAGCTTATGAAAATAGAAAGTGTATTGTCATTGCTATTTGTAATAGCGTTAATTTTTAAAAAGTTACATTTGCCCGGATCAAATATAATTTTTGTAACTTTACTATTTAGTGTTGCCACTGTATATTTTATTTTTGCTTTTTATCTTTTTTGTGATAAAACAATACAACAACATAATATTTTATTTTCAATAATTTCAGGGATTTTACTTTCAATAGCTCCGTTGGCAATACTTTTTGAAATAATGAATTGGAATAATGCAAATAAATATATTTTATTTGGTTTGCCTATAACGATTGTAATATTTATTCTTTCTTTTTTTCTCAAATCCAAAGCGCCAATACATTTAAAAACATATTATCAAAATATGTTGTTGCGGAGTGGGGTTCTGGCTCTTTTGCAATTATTATTTGCATTTTTCTGACATGACATTAAAGAATATTCAATTCAACACTTTGACATCCCTTATAGGAAATTAAACCTGAAAGTGATGACAAATTGATTGCATGGTTGCAACAGTTATTGAAATTACCCTACAAAACACTTCCAGATCCAATTGAATTTCCTGGTCCAGAAACAATATTCTATATTTGAATGAAAATTCTATTGTGATAATAAAATGTGTATGCTGAATTTTATGATTTCTTTTGATAGCATTGAGTTGAGACAGGTGAAGTCTGGTGATGTGACTTTGGTGAGGTAAGTGCTTTTTTGACGCAGAAATTATTAGTTCATATTTGCAGTATCTTAAGTTATGTTTGGTAAATTTTTGAGCTATTAAGGGCTGGTCTATATGCTCCAGCGAGGGTTGGTCAGTTTGAACGGAATTTGCAACTTCATATGAAAAAGAATTATTTACTTGCTCTTTACTCTTTTGTTATACCTTTTTCACTTATTGGTCAGGTATACGATTTTGAAGGAAACAAATATGATACTGTTCAAATTGGAAGTCAGGTTTGGTTGTAGCAAAATACTAGAAGTAAGAGATATTGGGATGGCAATGAGGTTAGTCCAAATAATTATAAATGTCCAAATGGCGATTGTAGTAAAGTCGATAGCTTTGGATTACTCTATAATTACAAAGGACTTAGCAATGGAGAAACAGGAAAAATAGTTAAGGGAATTTGTCCTAAAGGATATGCAATTCCCACATCACAAAATTGGCATGAATTAATGTTATACTTAGATGCGGATACAACGTGGCTTTGGAAGAATGCTTATAATGACGTTAAGTATAAAATAATTGATAAAAGCTGGGGAGGAACCGGAGAAACTGAACTTTCATTCTTGCCTGCAGGACTTTATGTTGATGGAAATTTCAACGGTATCAGAGTTTATACTAATGTAAGGTTAATTGATTCTAATCAGCATAAATCGGTTTATATACCATTTGATGGTGGTTCCACTGGAACTGTAAATGTTTACAATTTGGCCTCTCCACTAGATAAATCTGATACTTATTATCAATCTTGTCGTTGTATAAAAAGTGATATAAGTACTTCATCCAAAAATATTGAAGAATCATTTGATTGGAAAATTTATTCCAATCCTTGCAGGGAAGAGTTTTCTCTTTCACCCAGCAATGAACGAGGAATAAAAATTGTTGAACTTATTTCTATTAATGGGCAAAAGTTTAAATTAGCGCAAAATCAAGAAGGAAAATATTCAACTACTGACAAGCCAGCCGGAATCTACTTTGTTAAAATATCAGATCAATTGAACACTAAATATATAAAACTGATAATTTTATGATGAATTGGGCGGGTGAAGTATAATTGCACTAAATGGCTTGCTAGGCTTACCATCAATCATATGCTTTAAATAAAATTATTCAAAACGGGAAGCAATTATATTTAGTTTGAAGTATACAATCTGTCACCATCTTCACATGCTTTATAGGGAATTAAACCTGAAAGTGATGACAAATTCCGTTTTTGCATTATTCCCTATACACCCAAAATGCAAAATTGGAATACCCAGCGCAACAGCACAGAGCACAATTACCTTTTATATCAACTGCGGCTTGCGGTAAAATTCATACCAATGCCTTTTATCTTTTAGGGAGAATAAATTATTAGGATTAAAAGAATTAAATGTAATAATATTGCTTAACTTTAAGCAAGCTTTGTAAGAATTTTGCATTAGTGTTTTATATTTTCAATAAACACATCTGTTACTTATCAATAATGAGAGTATTGTTTTTTTATCTATTTCTTTTAAGTGGCCTATATGCCCAGGGAAAAAGAGATTATATATGGCATCTTGGCGGCTCAAATTCTTCAAAAAATGACACTAATTTCTGGAGGTTTAATATTGATTTTAATGGCAACCAGAGGAAGATTTATTTGAGTCATAAAGATTATCCTGTTAGCATTAATAATGCAAGTATTTGTGATAAAAATGGGAATTTTCTATTTTATACCACAGGATGCTGGATATCAGATAAGTCATTTAATAAAATGAATAATGGATATATAAATCAAGGAGCATATCATGATTTCACTTGCTCAGATGGGGATTATAGGGTTCCTTTTGGTACAATAATATTACCTGAATCAAATAGTGACCAATTGTTTTTTGTTATTTCAAAATACAGCGAATTTGTTCAGGATTCATTATCAGTTTTAGCTACAACTAAATTATTGTATTCTATCGTTGATATGACTTTAAATAATAGTTATGGTGAAGTTGTTACTAAAAATCAAATTGTAATTGATAAATATTTATCGGCCTCAGACCTTACCGCGGTTCGGCATTCAAATAATGAAGATTGGTGGATTCTTGTGCCAAGTAGAACAAGTAATGTTTATTATAGTATTCAAATGACAAAAAATGGACCATTACCATTTATACAACAGACTATTGGGATGGACCTTTATCCATTAGATGATGGAGGCACACAGTCTTGTTTCTCTCCGGATGGTACTAAATATGCTCGTATGACCCCTAGTAAAGGCTTATTTTTAATGGATTTTGACAGGAAAACCGGAACACTAAGTAATTTCAGAAATGTTGTAACGGGAAGCGAGACAAATGACCATACTGTTGGAGTGGCTTTCTCGCCAGATTCAAGATTTGTTTATCTAAGTTACAGATTTGACTTATACCAAGTAGATTCATGGATGCAGGATATTCAATCCTCGTTAGTTCATATTGATACCTGGGATGGTTATGTAGATGAGGGAATCTGGGCTGCGGGATTTGACGCAGCTATGCTTGGACCTGATTGTAAAATCTATATTAGAACTGGTACAAGTAATAAAGTTATGCATGTTATAAATGATCCTAATAAGAAAGGAAAAGATTGCAACTTTCAACAACATGGCATTCAACTTCCTGCCTGGAATCATGCAAGTATCCCAAACTTCGTTAATTACAGGTTGGGCTATGAACCAGTGTGTGATAGTAATTTGGTAATGACATTTTCATTAAATCCAGATGATTATGTATTTGAACCACACGTATATCCTAATCCTGTTAAAGACAAGCTAGTTTTAGAGTTTTTAGCGCCAAACTACCAAATCAAAAAGGTTTCATTTTACACACTTACCGGAGAGTTAATTTCTGATTTTACCTTTCAAGATAATTCACAAAAAAGAATTATTGATTGCGGTAACCTTTCGGAAGGAATATATTTATTGAGAATACTAACTAACAATGGCCTCTGTTCAATTAAAAAATTAGTAAAGTAATTTGTGCATTACAATTTCTTATTTCAAGCTGACTATGTTTGAATTTACAACACTACACGAAAGAGCTTCACGACTTTCCTACCATCATTGGCTTCTACTAATTTAGCATCAATTTCAGGATATTACTTTGGAATACCCCAGCGCAAGAGTGCAGAGCGCAATCCACATGTATTGCAATTGCCCCCTGCGGCCAGTAAAGTTTCTAATCCAAATACCAACTCTGCCTTCTGTATTCCATAGATCCCCTCAATTCCTCCATTATAAGCTCATCATTAGCAGCTCTATCCAGAAATCCATCTATGTATGAACTCTTATTAGCATCAGTAATCAGTTTGTAAAGATTCCATAAACTGATCTTTGAATCTTGAAGATAAATCGGAGATAGCCCAGAAGCATTTTTCTTGCTCCTAAATAAGAAAAAGGAGAAAGTAAGATTATTGATTTTCATCATAACAGTTTTGAGGTTTCTGTCATGATTTCCTTCTAGATCCCAGAGCTAAAATTGGCAACCCATTTGGCAACCTATTTATGCCGAAAACCCCTCATATTAAACAAAAAAATAAGCTATTAATAAATGAATATCAATAGCTTATTTAAATTAGTGGCGGAGGCAGGACTCGAACCTACGACCTTTGGGTTATGAGCCCAACGAGCTACCAACTGCTCCACTCCGCGATTTGAGGATGCAAAGATAATCATAAATGGACGAATCTGATCAAGGTTTTCGCAATTAAATTACACCGTTTATTCATAGAAAGTTATATTAGGGGTTCGTTGACAGATCTGAAAGTATATTTTCTGAAAACGATCCATATTTTTAAATATTTTCTAAATTAAATTTCCTTAATGAAATGGTCTGCACTATTTGTTAATCTTGCCCTATTATCGTCTTGTACTTATGAAAGCCCCACCACAGATGAATTTGATTGTATTGATTTCTCACTAATTCCATCTGTAAATAATAAAGATTCACGTGATTTAAAGGAATATATTATAAGAAATGATTCGACTTTAGCAACTGCTGTAAAATTAGTCCCAAATCAGGGATATATTCAGTGGAAGGCGAATGCCGGTACAAGCTTTTATAATGGTCGGAATGGAGTCGTATTGAGAAATTATGTTGATACTATAGATTGGAGAAATTTAGATAGTTGGGTTAATAAACGGGATTTAATATCACTTGAATATCATACTGTTGTTAAAGGCAGACAAAAATTAGTCGATGATGAAGCCGCCGCCAGGGACTCGAATTTATTAAGAGTAGTATATTTTAGATCTACTGCCGATGGCGATGTTTTTGACGCAGATTGGCAACTAGATTCAGCCTTTGATAATTTTATTGAAATCACTAAAATGGATACTCAATTTATTGAGGGTAATTTTAATCTTTACTTCAAATTAAACCATCAATCCACTATTTATTTATATGCTCCGTTTGTACAGTTTAGATGCGGTTACTTTAAAGCAAAAAAATACTAGACATCAAGAATATTAATAATAGCTTTCAAAACAATTAGTCTTTATAAGCAAGTTTGACGGGGAACTCAGGCACTGTTGATAGTTCTATATAAATCCAACCATTCAAATTTAATATTTCAAACTTCTCATTTGTTCTTCATTTACCACAGCTTACAAACGCATTTGGTTTTTGATGGTAGACGGATTTGTAAAAAGCTTTCATGCCGGCAGTTTCTTCCGCAGTAATATCTTTTTCAAATATATCTCTGATGGGTTTCCAAAGAACATATTTGACAAAACTGGATGGCAATTCAATTTCTACGTCCTGATCAGCCGAAGTTTGAATGGCATTCAAAATGGTCGAAAATTCTTCCAGGTGATTTTTGGACAATTGGATCACATCGACCTGATTGCTAACAGCAACTGCGAAATGATGCTTAAGGCCATTCGGAATGATAAGTCGGATGCGCTTTTTATCCAGTTCTTTTCGGTAAGGATTTATTTGAGACATGTACATATATTTCTTAAAGTTAAGCATTTTCAGGCTAGCCGAAGGTTTTTAATTAAAAGACGCTATCCTGCCGAAAGCAAAAGCTGTTTAATTTGACTCGGTTTTAATAGTTAAAATAATCGACGATAGAGTAGTTTAGCACACCGCATTCCGGCATACATCAGTCCGTGGCAGCTTATTTAAATGCTTCCTTAAGGACAATGTTCTATTTTTGTATAGTGGAGAGAATCCAAATTTTTTGATCTGATTCTGTTATCCAGCCATGTTATTGTATGAAATATAGTATTATTTTCTTTTATCTGCTTCTGAACCTGGTTTCTGCACAGGCTGACCTTGGACAATGGGATCATCCGGCTCAGCTTATTACCAGGGACAGCTTCCTGAAAAAGGGTTATATCAGGGTGATAGCCGATGACCGATATCCCTGGGGGTTTCAGTCCAGGATTCTGTTCATGGATGAAGAGCAATGGAATAATCTCGTAGAGGAACCCACGGAAAGCGAATTTACTGAATATCGCCCGGCGGATCTGCAGGAATACAGAATCACGGATGTAAATATCACTTTTTTGGGAAGGACGTTTTCCGATAAATCTTCAATCGGAATGAATATGATTCCCAAGAGATATTTTATGCGACTGATCGAGGATGGCAAGGTAAAACTTTTTTATTATTACGATGTGCCTGCGGCTTATTATGTAAGTTCAGCAGAAGAACTGGCAGAGCTGGATATAGCGGAGGTGAATCTTTATGTGCTCATGCAAATAGGGAATGAAAAATTAAAAAAAATTTCAGAGATTGACATTCAGCAGATGATTTCAGATTGTCCGAAGGTACTGGAAGATTACAAGGCCGGTAAATACGGAGTGGAGCCTTCCGGTAATGAAAAGTCTAAAGGAATCATTAAATTTTTAAAGAAAGAAAACAACCATAACCCATGGAAGGATTTTATTGCGCCGGTAATCCGGGATTATAATTTGTGTGCGATAAAAAAATAGTACATTGGATCTTTATCCATTAAATGATTAATTATGAAACGAATCTTTACGTTTTTCTTTTTTATCTCTTTTGTTTTTCTCTTGTCTTCTCAAAAACGCTATGATGTCAAATTCAGATTAGATGGATATGACAGAGAATGCATAATTGTGGCGCCGGGCTCTGCGCCTCCTGCCGGTGGGTATCCTGTCGTCTTTGTTTTGCATGGGACAAGCCAGGATGGTGAAAAATTTTATAATGATTCCGGGTGGAAGGAACTCGGTGAACAGGAAAAAATGATTACGGTTTTTCCAACGGCTCTTTCCTGGTGTTACAATGATGATGGTGTTGAAGCTAATAATACAAAATGGGTGAACGGCGATTTGCTTGCGAAGCCATGTGTTGTTCCGCAGAATTATATTGACGATATCAGGTTCTTTAAAAAAATCCTAAGTATCATTAAAGACAGTGTTGCTGTCAACGCTTCTAAAGTATTTGCCACCGGATTTTCCAACGGGTCGGTAATGGCGCATAAATTAGCTATGGAAGCAGGTGATGTATTTGCTGCAGTAGGATGTGGTAGCGGCCCATTGTTTGAACTGGATTCCGTGAATCCTCCATTGCACAGAATACCGATTTGGTTTATGGTAGGTTCCAAAGATGATCGTTTTATAGTTCCTCCTTACACGGAGTTGCCTTTTACAAGGGATTCCATATTGGCTTATATGGGTGTCTTCTTAAATCGCGCACTTCATTGTCAGGGTTTGACTTCCGAATTTGTTTATAGTGAAACACCTACTACCCATACCTATTTATTTAATAAGTCAGTGAATGGTGGAATCAGCAGCAGTCCCTATGTTTTTACCCTGGTCAAAAATATGTTTCATGTTTATCCAAATGGAACCAACAATCCACTGGTTGCGGCTAAATTATATTGGGAATTTTTCAAACAATATGCTGTTGTGGGAACACGGGATGAAGCTCAAAATGCGAAATCAATAATAGCATTCCCCAATCCATCAACAGATCAAATTCATATTTATAACCAATCAGCACATAGCGGTTTACCGTTTAATCTGAAGGTATTGAACTCTTATGGACAATTAGTTTGGAGTTTAAATCATATTACCTCATCAGAATTTGTTTTGCGTAAAAGTCAACTCGGTACCGGATTATTTTTGCTTCAGGTACAACAGGGGAATAGTATCTATTATGAAAAAATAGTTTTTGAGTAAGAGTGCTGTTTCGATCTTAACCGATACGCAATAACTGAATTGCATATGCGCGAAAATCATTCCTGTTTGGAATGACACATTTTTTTGTTTAAAATCACCCTTGAGGATGAATGAAAATGACCGTGTGGAAATTAATTTTACGCATTCAATATTAGAATCCATTAAATATTAAATCATGAAACTAACTTTTACTCTGACCTTTATTTTCCTTTTTGCGTTTTTAGTCTCTTCTCAAAGACGCTATGATGTTAAATTTAAATTGGATGGTTTTGACCGGGAATGCATTATTGTAAAACCGAGCACTGCACCTCCGGCAGGGGGCTACCCGGTTGTGTTTATGTTGCATGGCACCAGCGGGGATGGTGAAAAATTTTATAATATTTCCGGATGGAAAGAACTCGGTGAGCAGGAAAATTTTATTACCGTTTTTCCATCTTCACTTAGCTGGTGTTTTGTGGAAGATGGTATTGAAAAAAACAATACAAAGTGGGTTTGCGGTGATTTACTTGATAAACCTTGTGCAGGACCTCCTCAAAATTATGTCGATGATATACGTTTCTTAAAGCGAATCGTAGCCATTATTAATGATACGGTTCCGATGAATCCTTCAAAAATATTTGCCTGCGGATTTTCAAATGGTTGTTGTATGATTAATAAGCTGGCCATGGACGCTGGAAATTTATTTGCAGCAGTAGCGGGAAGCAGTGCTGCACTTAATGAATTGGATTCTGTCATTCCACCGGTCAAACGAATTCCGATATGGATCATGGTTGGTACTTTGGACGACCGTTTCCTGGTTCCTCCTTTTACAGAGTTGCCCTTCGGAAGAGACTCAATTTTGGGTTATTTAAAAGCAATAATGCTTCGAACTTTGGCTTGTCAGGGTTTATCGCAAAATTTTACATACAGTGAAACAACTTTGAGTCATACTTATACTTTCAATGAATCTGAAAATGGAGGCACCAGCAATGCTCCCTTCGTGTTTACTTTAAATAAAGATCAAACACATGAATTTCCGAACGGAATAAATTATCCGGTCAATGCACCCAAATTATTTTGGGATTTTTTCAATCAATCCACTACGGTGGCTGTCCAAAACGAAAGAAATACAAATGATGACGTGGTTTTGTATCCAAATCCGTCAAGAGATTTAATCACCATAGGGTTTCAGAAGGATAAGGCGATTCAACCCTGCCGGATTAGAATAGTGAATTCGTTTGGTCAGATTATTAAGCAGTTTGCTAATGTCAGGACATCTGAACTTACCATTCAAAAAAACGGGATCGGCAGTGGGTTATTTACCCTGTTATTGGAATCGGGAAGTCAAACTGTTAGTAAAAAGATTATCTTTTTCTAAATCAGGCATTTACCTGGTTTTGTGCATGGCGCCTTAGCTCTTTTGTTGAATTCTTGAAGTTCAGGAAAAATAACAGGGGAGCTGTGTCTTTGAATCAGGGGACTTTCTATGGACTAAATCGATTTGCCTAGGGCCTATACCTGAACACAAATGAATTATATTGGAATTCTATGCCTGAAAAACCAAATTTTAAAGTCCTGTTTTGGGGTTTTTCAAAGGTTTTTGTGCTGTTTATTGAAGATCAAATGGTATGAATCAGAAAATAATGGCTTTTCAAGGCTTTCCAAGGGTTCAGATTCGAGCTTATAAATACATATAGATTGTTATAAATCAATATTATACGTATTTTAAAAATAATATAGGGGAAAAATCCTGTACCCCTACGGTGCTTTTTACATAGATACCTATTATAACTTTGATCCATATTTATTTGACTTATATAAATACGAGGAATTTCATTCGATTTTCCTGTTTTCATTCCCCCCCACTGAAAAGTTATTTAAGAATAAGTAAAGCTGTATTTGAATTCCAGATCAGCAGGTTTTAGCCAGGTTAAAATCTTTGAATTCAGTTTAAAGGTCTTTTCGGAAGCTAAGAACTCCATATGCAGATTCCGGAATTCGGTTTTTTGAATAGATCATTTAAAGATTACTACATGAAAAAGTCAATTCAATTATTGTCACTGATTTTACTGACAGGATCACTTTTCGGTCAGAAGCAATTCACGGCTAAAGCAATTCCTGCCAAAGCAGCTTCATTTTATCATCCATTTTTCGAGAACATATTGGTATCAGGTCAATGGATAGGAGAGGTATATACCCCATCCGGAATGGAGCTCAATTTGACGAATGGTTCAGGGACTTTTGCTCAATTCGATCCTTCGAGCAATGAATGCAATTTTAAATTCAAGGGAAACACCACCAATGGAATCTGGAATGGTTATATCTACTACATGGAGAAAACCAAAAAAGGCAATCTGTTCATTGAAGGCGAATTTAAAGATGGACTTCCTAATGGTAAAATGATCTGCAGATTAAGTGATGGTAATTATATAGCCGGAACCTTCATGGCCGGTAAGTCATTTGAGAAAGTATCATTGCAAAAAGACAAACAAGCTAAAAGCGCTTATTGCAATGGTTTTGACTTCATTCAATTTTTGAAGAATGATGCAAGCCAGTTGTCAAAATTTACCCGTGAAACCGAAGTGGATGATCCACTATATGGCGCAGCCATTCTGTTGAGCAATATTGCAACTGTCTCTGATAAGCATTCAACAATTGATCAATTTCTGGAATGTGCAAAACTAAGTCAGGCAGTAAGACTCATTAATAATCCTGAATTTGCAATGGCCGGAGCAGATGCCGTTAAAGCGGTATTTGGCAATCCGCTTTGGAAAGATAAAACGATTGAAGATCTTCAGGATCAGTTAAAGGAATATTTGGTTCTGCGCAATTATGAGAATCTGGCCCAATCGGATGAGTTCATCTCATTTCTGGGATGCCAGATAGAAGAATCACGCAGGTGGTAATAAAACATATGAATTTACAGCAGTGAACAGTTTGAAATGATGAATAGTAAGGAAGTCCATCATAGAAACCCCTAATACTTAAAAATTTCTTAGAACAAAGATGGTTTTAATTGAGATATTTAAATAAATCAAAACTCTTCGGTTTTACTCAAAACTCGTTATCCGTTACTCTTCACTCATGACCTAAACTCAGGGTTCATAGCCGGAAACTCAAAACTCAGTACTCCCTGATTCAATTTTATTTTTGTTTTAAGTTCACAATTCACAGGCAGCTGACGTTAATACTTGCATTGAACAAAATGCCCGGTTGCCTATGGATCAAAACATCTACTCTCTATTTCATTCTAAAAGGCTACGATCAGGGAAATCAGACAATCAGGATAGAAGCAAGTTTAGAATTTTATTGACGGAGAAGGAAGTTGATCTTCCTGCATATATCTACTTTATTCAGCCTTACGTCGGATTACCGAAGGAACTAAGCAAATCCGGAGGAAACTTGATTTTATTCAGTTTTGAATATCTGCAGATGGCTACTGAACATAAAGATATTCTGTTTCATTATCCATTCCTGGTTACCGACTATCAATACTATCGTTTCAAATTAAACCAACAGTTGTTTGAGCAGTTTACTGTCATTTTCAGGTGTATAGCAACTGAATGCAGGCGTAACGATATACAAGCTCCAAAAATCGTTGTCTCTTATTTAAATATCCTATTTCAGATTTGTTCAAGGCTGCAGAAAGCGGATTCCATGAAAAAGGGTAAGCATCACTACACCTCATTGCTGATTGTAAGTAAATTCAGGCAATTGATCTACAAGTTTGGCAAACAGGAGCGCAATGTTTCATTTTATGCCAATGAATTAAATCTCACGCCGAACTATTTAAACATTGTCCTCAAATCTGTGACCCAAAAGAATGCGTCAACCCATATCTATGATTTTATCATGAACGAGGCTAAATATCTGTTGATTCATACCAAATTATCTTTAAAAGAGGTGGCTTCAGAATTGGGTTTTGTCGACCAATCGTACTTTACACGGTTTTTTAAAAAGCAATCGGGTGTGAATCCGCTGGAATGGTTTAATGTGAATTTATAATGTTTACAAAAATATCGTGGAATTTTACAAGAATCAAATTCGGATTATTTATTAAATTTGTTGGCATATTAACACTTGAGCATTTCTTTTTGGTAAGGGTCCTTGGTCGAAAATATTCTTAAAATCAGCTGTGAATTGCGAATTCATGGAAGTTGGTGAATTGATTCTCGAATTAAATCATTTTGGAATCATACATCTTTGAACTAATGTAAATCAGTTTTATGAAAAATATTTTACTCGTATTTTTTGCAGGTTTTCAACTTGCTTTTGCTCAATCAATCGTGCTCAAACCGCTTGAAACAAAGGTTTCTACCCGTATGAGCGAATTTTTAAAAGAATATGAGGTATTGCAATTAGATGCCTCAGTTATTGCAGCTCAGATAGATGCGATTCCAGGAAATACCAAGGATATCACCATCCGGACCCCACAGAAAAACTGGCATCTCCAGTTGTTTGAATATTCCCTCATTCATCCGGGTATGCCGCGTTTAGCAGGAGGTCCCGGCGCGATGAAGAATTTGCCGTTTCGAAAGGATTTCAGAACATTTAGTGGATATATCGTGGGAAAACCTTCCTCTGTTAATTTGAGTTTGGCGGACGGTTTTCTCAATATCATGATAGACGATGGCAAAGACCGGTACTATATCGAACCATTGCAGCCTGAGCACTTGTCTCCTGATGTTCCAAAAGACCAACAATTTTTGTTGTATAAGACCTCAGACCTCATCCTTAAAGGCGGATTAAAATGTTCCGCGGTATATGTCGATAAAGAAATCGACAGAATGAAAGAAGTGGTCACCAAGCAAAATACGGTTCGTGCAGCAAGGCCTTGCAGACTGTGTGTGGATTTGAAAATCTGTCTCGCGGCCGATTACACTGAATTTAGAAAATACGGGACTATTGCGGCAACAGAAAATATGATGATGTCCAATATTGCAAATATGCAGTCCATCTGGGATGATGAATTCCAGCACGAATATCAATTGTCAGTAACAGGTACCTTTGTTGCCGATGATCAGGCAAGAGATCCGTTTAATGGAATTACAGATATCAATGCGGAGTTAACCCGTTTTAATGCTCTCGCCTTAAATACCCTGTTTCCGTTTTCTGCATTTAACATGGCAACGCTCTGGTCTAATAAATGGACATCAACTCATGCTGCCGCTTATCAAAGGGCTGTATGTACCGCGCCTAATCCATATAGCGTCTGTGCAGATTTTAGTCCTGCGGGAGGGAATAGCGGATTATATGTGAATGAGCAGGCCCATGCATTCGGACATAATTTTGATATGATCCATGATGCGCCGATATCTCCGGATATTATGAATCCAACTAATATTTCTTCGAGAACCTGGTCTCAGTTATCCACTTCATATCTCAATAACTACGTGAATTTTTCATTCATGATTGAGACAAAATGCCTGGCGCTTTGTTCTAATTCGGATTATCCGGTTCCTGATTTTGCAGCAGATGTTACCTATGGCTGCGCACCGCAAACAGTACAGTTTAAAGATCTTTCGCAATATGCTACAACATGGAAGTGGTCTTTTCCGGGAGGTAATCCTGCCACCTCTACCTTGCAAAATCCAAAAGTGATTTACAGTACAGCAGGAACTTATGAAGTGAGTCTTGAAACGGGTAACAGTCGTTGCGATGTAAGCATTACTAAACTCAGTTATATCACAATCAATGACATTCCTACAGCAGATTTTTCAGTTGGACTGGATAATAAAACGGTATACTTTATCAATCAATCGCAACGCGGTGTAAAATTCGAATGGAAGTTTGGAGATGGTGAATTTAGCGATGAAGAAAATCCTACACATGAATATCCAAGAGATACAACTTATGAAGTAACTCTAAAAGTCACCAATGATTGCGGGGTAAAAACATTTAAGAAGAAAATCAATGTCGTCAGTATGCCGGTTGCAGCTTTTGATGCGGATACTACCGGGGGCTGTGCTCCGAAAATTATTAAGTTTACCGATAAATCGACCAACAACGTCATTCGCTGGGAATGGAAATTCCCGGGTGGTAATCCTGATTTGTCTTTGCAAAAGAATCCATTTGTACGCTATGATAATCCGGGCGTTTACGATGTGGAATTGACAGTTTATAGTGCGCGGTTTAAAAATGGATTAACCAAAAAGTTGTACATAAAGATTGATAGCTTGCCGGATGCAGAATTTACCTATGCGATCAATGGATTCACCGTTTCGTTTGCAAATCAAAGCAAATTTGCAAAATCGCATTTCTGGGATTTCGGGGATATCGGTCGGCCCAATAACACCAGTACGGATTCGATGCCTTCACACACGTATCTGGAAGGACGCTACGAAGTAAAGTATGCCGTTCAGAATGATTGCGGAACGGATACCGCCAAAATATTATTGACTATTGGTGCAAAACCAATTGCAGGATTTCAGGTAAACAATCCAAACGGTTGTGCACCCTACACGATACAGTTTACAAATACCTCTACTGCTGCAGCCACAGCATACAGATGGTATTTCCCCGGAGGCAATCCTTCCACCAGTTCGGATAAAAATCCTACAGTTACATACAATACAGTTGGTAAATTCGATGTGAGTTTATTTGCGTACAATAACTTTTTCTCGGATTCTTTGGGTATTAAAGAATTCATTGAAGTCAAAACTGAACCTACTGCTGCATTTACTAATGTGATCAGCGGATTTAAATCCATTTTCACCAGTCAGTCTACAGGAGCAACAAATTATTTCTGGGATTTTGGCGATGGACAGGCCAGCTTCGAGGAAAATCCGGTTCATGATTTTGGAGTTGAAGGAGAATTTGATGTAAAACAAATTGTACAGAATGAATGCGGACTGGATACTTTTGAAAAACACATTGCTGTTTACCTGGTGCCCAAAGTGAATTACAAAGTGGATACGGTGAGAGGTTGTGCTCCGTTAAAAGTCAAATTCTTTGATAAATCATCTTCGGATGTAACCGATTGGGAATGGCAATTTGAAGGAGGAACTCCTTTGACTTCTACAGAAAAAAATCCGGAAATTACCTTTAATAAAAAGGGAAGATATACGGTAAAACTTACCGTTAAGAATACCAACGGATCCAATGCACTGACTAAACAACAATACATTCAGGTATTGTCAACCGTTTTGTGTCCGGAACATACCAAAACAAAACGTTTTATGTTTTCCGATAATCCGTTTGGTGTTAATCTGAATGATCGTTCAAACCACACAGAAGAAGATCTTCCATTGATTTATCCGAACCCGGCAAATGATTATATTTATGTTTCTGCAGGAAACGAAATAAATCCGGTAAATGCAATTCGGATTATGGATCCAACCGGAAAAACCGTTTATCAAAACACCTTCCACGAAAATGATTTTAAAATTCAGATTAAAGAATTTAGTAAGGGAAGTTATTTTATGAAAATCAATACAGGTTTAAATACCTACGTCAGAAAATTTATCATTGCAGATTAAAAACAAAGCGAAGTAATAGTAGGTCAATATAGATTTTTAAAAATTAGTACGGATTTTCAAATAGCTGTTATGTCTTAACATAGCAGCTATTTTTTTGATTGCCGGAATATAATGGGTGAAAAAAAATCAGAACAACACGCTGTGTTTTGAAGATAGCTCATCCTGTTTGAATCTGAAATTGAATGCGAAGCTCATATCATTAAATTGCACAGGTAATTCAATTAAAAGTCCTTTTGAAGCAATTAAATCAGCTTGGATCAGATCACGTTTAATAGGGCTAAATAGTAAAAGGGCGGGTTCGAATTTGAATGCAGTTCACAAACCGGATTTAATATTTTACCAATTCCCAAGAGTAAAATCAGGCTCATGTATTGGGATATCTACAATTAGACAAAATTATATATTGAAATAATAAGAAATGTAGAATAAAATATCATTTATTACACTTTTTTTAATTCATATGTATTTGACTTTGATTAAAAAAATAGCCATTACAAATCTTTTTTTGGGCTAATTGTGTTAAGCTTATATTGTTCATAAAATGTTAAAGTTTCCAAACAATTAGCAATTAATGGTTAATTTTTCGCAATTTTTAAAAAGACTCAATCGCATGAAAAAAATTTTACTGTTTCTATTGGCAGGATTTAATCTGGCCATTTCACAAACAATAGTATTCAAACCATTTGAAACAAATGTGGTAAAGGGCACTGACGAGCATTTAAAGAATTATAATTTACTTCAGTTTGATGTCAGAGAATTGGTCAATCAGATCGACCAGAACACCAAAAATTATAAAGAAATAACCCTTCGTACTCCAACCAGGAGCTGGCAGTTGGTTTTGTTTGAATACAACCTGACTAACGATTGGGTAAGGACATCCGGGGATCCTAATAAACCGACCCGTTTGCCGGTAAGGAAAGATTTGAGAACATTTAACGGATACATTAAAGGGATTAATTCCCTCGTATCCATGACCATTGCGGATA
Source organism: Bacteroidota bacterium (assembly GCA_029781865.1). Lineage (GTDB taxonomy): Bacteria > Bacteroidota > Bacteroidia > Chitinophagales > Saprospiraceae > Vicinibacter. The sequence goes on along the minus strand of JAKOVW010000008.1, from coordinate 124,062 downwards.
ACGGATTTTTAAAACTAATGATAGATGATCGTCAGGAACGATATTTCATCGAGCCTCTAGATCCGGAAAGCAAGTCAAAAGATATTCCTGAAAATCAGCAGTTCTTAGCTTACAAAGCATCGGATGTGAATCCGGTTAAAGGAATTAAATGCGGTGTGGATTATGTGAACAAAGCAATTGAGGACGGTCACAAACAAATTAGTTCCAGAGCTGCACCCTGTAAACAATGTGTCATTGTAAAGATCTGTCTGGCCGCCGATAACACCATGTGGAGAAAATATGGAGGCTCGATTGCGAATACGGAAAATCAAATGATTTCGATCCTGGCAGATGTACAGACCGTTTTTGATGATGAATTTGAGCATGAATATCAATATGACCTTACTGGAACCTTTGTTGCTGATGTACCGGCTATGGACCCATGGAATGGCATTAATGATATCAATTCAGAATTGACCAGATTCAATCTGGTCGCACCACAGGTCTTTTTTGCCTCACAATACAATGTAGCAACATGCTGGTCCGCTAAGTGGTCAACAGGTGTCATCGGTTTGGCCTATCTCGCCACTGTCTGTATGAATGACAGATATAATGTCTGCAGCGACTTTTTAGCTCCGGGTGGAAGGCAAGGTATGTATCTTACTTTACAGGCACATGAATTGGGCCATAACTGGAGTTGTATCCACGATGCAGGTATTGCCCAAACAATAATGGCTCCTACGATAAACGGAAGTACTACCTGGTCAACGTTGTCTACCTCTTATCTGAACAACTATGTCAATTTTCAGCACCTGATAGAAAGTATGTGCTTGTCTGTTTGTCCAAATTCGGATGCTCCTCAGCCGGCGTTTACTTCGGATATTACGTATGGTTGCCAGCCTGTAACCGTACATTTTAAAGATCAATCTCTTTATACTACCAGTTGGTCCTGGTCTTTTCCGGGAGGTTCACCGGCAACCTCAACGTTGCAAAATCCGACCGTTATTTACCGTACACCGGGAAAATATGAAGTAAGCCTTGAAGCGGGAAATAGCCGGTGTAAAGTGTCCACCACACAAATTGATTATATTGAAGTAAACGATGTGCCATTTGCAGACTTTAGTTTCGGCATCGATGGAAAGACTGTTTATTTTATCAATCAATCCCTGCGCGGAACGGATTATTTATGGAAGTTTGGCAACGGCGATCAAAGTGAAGATGAAATGCCAAGTTATGAATACGATCGGGATAGTACCTATGAAGTAACCTTGCGGGTAACCAATGATTGTGGTGTACGAACCGTAAAGAAAAAAGTAACTATTGTCAGTATTCCGAATCCTGATTTTGATGCGGATACAACCGGTGGATGTGCTCCGAAAATCATTAAGTTTATTGATAAATCTACCAATAACGTAATTCATTGGGAATGGAAATTTCCAGGTGGAAATCCATCCAGTTCATTACAGCAAAATCCATTTGTTCGCTACGATAACCCGGGTGTCTATGATGCAGAGCTGACCGTATACAGCACCAAATACAATAGAAGATTGACGAAAAAGCTCTACATCACGATCGACAGCTTGCCTAAAGCAGATTTTTCTTATAGCGTAGCAAACAATACGGTTTCATTTTCAAGTCAGAGCAGGTACTCCAAATCCAATTTCTGGGATTTTGGAGATAATACCACCAGTACGCAGGCAAATCCGGATCATACCTATCTGGAAGGCCGTTACGAAGTAGTGTATGTTGCAACAAATGCTTGCGGTAACGATACTGCAAAAACAATCATAACGGTTGGAGCTAAACCTATTGCCGGATTTCAGGTTGATGATCAGCAAGGATGTTTGCCTTATCAGGTGCAATTTACCAATACCTCTACGGCAGCCGCAACTGCATTCAGATGGTATTTTCCGGGAGGTAATCCATCTACAAGTACGGCGAAGAATCCTCTTGTAACTTACAATAGCGTTGGAAAATTCGATGTGAGTCTTTTTGCATACAATAATTTCTTTTCTGATTCTATTGGATTGAAAGAATTTATTGAAGTCAAAACAGAACCTACTGCAAGTTTTTCAAATGTAATTTCAGGGTTCAAATCCATTTTTACCAATCAGGCATCAGGAGCATCAAATTATTTTTGGGATTTTGGAGATCAGACATCCAGTTTCGAAAAAGATCCTGTTCATGATTACGGAGTGGAAGGTGAATTCGATGTTCGGTTGATTGTTCAGAATGAATGTGGCTTGGATACATTCGATAAACATATAGCAGTATATCTCGTGCCCAAAGTGAATTACCGCGTTGATACCGTGAGAGGTTGTGCGCCATTGAAAGTAAAATTCTTTGACAAATCTTCCAGCGACGTAACCGATTGGGAATGGCAATTTGAAGGTGGTAATCCTTTGACTTCAACAGATAAGAATCCGGAAGTTGTTTTTACTAAGAAAGGAAGGTACACTGTAAAATTAACGGTAAAGAATACCAATGGAACAAATGCATTGACACGTCAGCAATACATCCAGGTGTTATCTACGGTTTATTGTCCGGAGCATACCAAGACAAAGCGTTTTGCATTTTCTACGGATCCTTTCGGAACGATTATCACTGACCGGTCTAATGATATAGATACTGAACAACCGTTTATATATCCGAATCCGGCACAGGATCATATATATATTTATACAGGTGCAAAGATTGGTGAAAACACTTCAATTGAAATGTTTGATTTATCCGGAAGGAAATTGTCAAACTATTTCACGAATGAGACATTGTTTAAAATACAAACAGAACAATTAAGAGCAGGGGCTTATTATTTGAAACTGATGAATGGAAGCAATAACTCAATTCTTAAATTTGCGATAGCTGAATAGTACCGAAAGGTAGCGAAGATAAATGGAGGTGTTGCGGAAAATCATTCCCAACACCTTCTTTGTTTTAATAGTTCGGAAAGAGAAGCGTTTTGATTGTATCCAGGGTCTTAATACTTACGGTATTTACAGAATTAGGGCAATTGATAATTCTGAATAATAAAAAGTGAATTTGTCACAGCACTATGGATGGTATTTATGTTAAATTCATGGTGGAATGACAGGAAATGGTTAATTTTTCGCAATTTTTAAAAATATATTTAGCATGAAAAAAATTTTACTCTTATTAGCTGTAATTGCAAATATGGCTGGTTCTCAAACGATTTCAATGAAACCTTTTGAGACGAAAATGATTCAGGGCACTGATGAGCATTTGAAACATTATGAATTGCTTAGTTTTAATTCCGCAGCCATCACCAATCAAATTGATGCCATAAAGGGAAATGTAAAGGAAATCACCCTGCAAACGCCAACTAAAAGCTGGAGTTTGCAATTATTCGAGTATTCATTGATCGCTCCTGAATACATAAGATATACCGGTGGAAAAAAATCAATTCAGTTACCGAAAAGAACAGATTTAAGAACATTCCGAGGAACAATAAAAGGCAACAATGCCTCTCTGGTGAATATGACTGTTGCTGATGGATATTTCAGTATCATGATAGATGACAGAAAGGACCGGTATTTTATTGAGCCCCTGGACTTGAATAGCAGAACGTCGGCAATTCCAACTACACAGCAATTTATGTTGTATAAAACAGCTGATCTCATTTCGCATGAAGGCATGAAATGCGGTGCTGATTTTTTCTATAAACAGGTGGAAAATGCCAAAGCGCAGGTGCAGTCAAGTGTCAGCGCACTCAGGCCATGTAAACTTTGCGCCATAGTCAAAATTTGTTTGTGTGCAGATTATCCAATGTACAGGAGGTACGGAGGAAGTATTCCAATGACCGAAAATCAGATGATTACCATTTTGTCTGATGTTCAGACAGTATTTGATGACGAGTTTGAAAATGAGTATCAGTATGAAGTAACCGGAACCTATGTGCCGGATTCTCAGGCAGCAGATTATTTTAATGGTATCAACAATATCAATACCATGCTCAACACATTTGCGGGCATAGCCGAATCCACCATTTTCCCTAACTCACAACATAATGTCGCCACGCTTTGGACAACTAAATTTACTTTACCCGGAGAAGTAGGAACTGCATTTACGGGCACAGTGTGCATGAACAACAGGTATAATGTATGTAGTGATTTTGTAAGCACGGGCGGACGATTAGGCTTTTATCTTACTTTACAGGCACATAATCTTGGACACAACTGGAACATGATTCACGATGCAGGAATTGCACAAACCATCATGGCAGCAGGATTTCCTAATTCGAGTACCAGCTGGTCAGGTCTTTCTGTAAGTGCTTTGAATGCTTATGTCAGAGATAATAAATTGATCGAAAGCACTTGTCTCGGTATCTGTCCGAATTCTGCAGCACCTGTTCCTGATTTTAGTGCCGACATCACTTACGGTTGTCAACCGGTGACGGTACGGTTTAAAAACTTATCTGTAAATTCAACATCCTGGAAGTGGAGATTTCCAGGAGGAACTCCGGATTCATCATCATTAAAAGATCCGGTTATTGTATATAAAACGGCAGGATTATACCCGGTAACTTTGGAATCGAGTACAAGCCGTTGCGATGTTGGACTTACAAAAACAGATTTTATTAAAATCAATGATGTACCTGTTGCTGATTTTTCATTTGGTCTTCAGGGAAGAGAAATCTTTTTTATTGATCAGTCATTGCGTCCTGATGAATGGCATTGGAATTTCGGGGATGGCGAGACGAGCGATGAGCAATTCCCTTTTCATGAGTTTCCGACAGACAGTACATTTGAAATCACACTAACGGTAAAAAACGACTGCGGCATGAATACACTTAAAAAGAAAATTGTCGTGGAAAGTGTTCCAACAGCAGATTTTACTTCAGACACTACTGCAGGTTGTGCGCCACAAATCATTAAGTTCATTGATCAGTCCACCCGCAATGTTAAAACCTGGCAGTGGGATTTTACAGGAGGTACTCCTAATTTCTCAAATCAAAAAAATCCGATCATTCATTACGAATTGCCTGGTACGTATGATGTGAGATTAACAGTATATAGTTCACGCTATCATCATTCCGTTACCAAAACATTTTACATCACAATTGACAGCATGCCGGTAGCTTCTTTCAGCAATACCATCGATGTAGGTAAGGTGGATTTTGCAAATCAATCCCGTTATGCCAAATCGCATTTTTGGGATTTCGGAGATAATACCTCCAGTACAGAAGCAAATCCAACACACAATTATAAAGAAGGAACATATAAGGTGACCTATATTGTCAGCAACAGTTGCGGTACAGATACTGCGGTGACCAACTTTACGATAGGAGTCAAACCTACACCGGCATTCCAAACCAGCAATATCAAAGGTTGTGCTCCATACCAGGTACAATTTCAGAATTCATCTGTAGCAGCCACGTCTTATAAATGGTATTTTCCGGGTGGAAATCCGTCAACCAGCACAGATGTGAATCCCCTCGTTACCTATTCAAATGCAGGTAAATTCAACGTAAGTCTCGTGGCATACAACGTCTTTTATTCGGATTCTACCGGAAAGGCGGATTATATTGATGTCAGAACAAAACCTACGGGTACATTTACCAATGTCATCAGTGGATTCAAATCGACATTTACCAATAATACGTCCGGTGCTACGAATTATTTGTGGGACTTTGGTGATAAAAAGGTAAGTTTCGAAAAAGATCCCGTTCATGATTATGGTGTTGAAGGTGAGTTTAAAGTTCGCCTGATTGCACAAAACGAATGCGGAGGTGACACGATTATTAAGACGATTGCAGTATATCTGGTGCCTAAAGTAAACTTCACTGTAGGCAGCAGTATCGGATGCGTTCCTTACAGAGTTCAGTTTTTTGACAAATCATCAGTGGATGTTATTGACTGGGAGTGGCAATTCGAAAATGGAAATCCAAGCACTTCGAAAGAAAGAAATCCAATTGTGGTTTTTGATAAGAAAGGAAAATATACTGTGAAGTTAACGGTGAAAAATACCAATGGAAGCAATGCGGTTACCAGGACGCAGTTCATTCAGGTTGTTTCCACGGCATTATGTCCTGAGAATACAAAGACCAGGAGATTCGATTTCTCAGAAAATCCATTTGGTGTCAATATTGAAAACAGGGCAGGGGAAGCGGAACCAAACTATCCATTGATTTATCCGAATCCGGCAAAAGACGTTATATATGTGTACACAAATGCGAATGTGAATAAATCCGTTCAGATTGATATCTATGATCTTTCCGGAAGAAAATATTCCAGCCATAGTAGTACAGAAAATGAATTTAAAATACTAACCGGGAATTTAAGAGCAGGCACGTATTATTTAAAAATGAATGATGGCTCTTCATCTACTGTTCACAAATTTGTGATTTCAGAATAACGACTTTAAATATAAAAAGAGAGCTGTTGTGTGTAAATTCAGCAGCTCTCTTTTATTTAGTAGAATGGATAAAGCAAAATAGTAATTATGTTCAGGTAAATCGTCTAGGGTGTAATTGCTCTGCTTTGCTCACCATGTCTTTAATTTTTTGTTCGGACGATTTTTTGCAAATCAATAAAACGTCTTCTGTATTCACCACGATAAAATCGTCCAGACCTTGTATTGCAACTAACTGTTTTCCTGAGTTCTCAACAAGGCAATTGGAAGATTCATCCAAAATAATTAAAGAACCGTTGATACTGTTTTGAAGATGATCCTGTGATTTCAATTGGTATAATGATCCCCAGGTACCCAGATCACTCCAGCCGAAATCTACCGATTTTACAACTGCTTTATCCGTTTTTTCCATCAATGCATAGTCAATTGAAATCGAATTGCAATTCTGGTAAATCGTAAGAAGATCGGAATTCAGATTAAATCCGTTGAATGAGTTGTAGAGATCGATGGCATGTGTCTTCATTTCTTCCAGGAATGTTTTGCAGGACCACAAAAACATACCTGAATTCCAGACATAGTTGCCACTTTGCAAATAAGCCAGGGCTGTATTATGGTCCGGTTTCTCTGCAAATTTTAATACGGGATAAATTTCATCATTCAGAACTTGTTCTGAATTGAAGTTGATATAACCATAACCGGTGTCCGGGCGGGATGCCTGTATTCCGAAAGTCAGCAGCTGTTTTGGATTTTGTTCAATATAGGCAAATGCATTCTGCACATCTGATTTGAACAGGGATTCATTGACAATTAAATGATCGGAAGGGGCAATGAATAAAAGAGCATCCGTGTTGGTAGCTGAAATCCGGGCTGCTGTATACATCAGACAAGGTGCTGTGTTTTTGCGAATAGGCTCCAGTAAAATATTGCTCGCATTAATCCCGGGTAATTGCTCTTTAATCAAACCAGCATAATCGATGTGGCTTACTACCCAGATATTTTCCTGGGGAACTAATTGACTTAATCGATCATAAGTCATTTGAATTAACGTTTTGCCTGTTCCTAAAATATCTAAAAACTGTTTAGGCTTTTGATTGCGACTCAATGGCCAGAACCGGCTTCCGATTCCACCGGCCATTATTACTGCATGGTGTTTAGAATTCATTCATTAAATTTAGGAACATGAAATTGACGATACCAACTACTAAAACAAAAATCAACTCATATGGATTACAGACCGGATTATTAATTCCAACCTGTTTCTTAGTCTAATTGATCCATACCCTTCTGAAGAGCAGAAACGATATGATCAATTTCATCTTTTTTCATTGTGCCCACAGAAATCCGGTACCATTCAGAATCGTCTGATGATCCGAAGGCTTTGAATGGCACCATAGCTACTTTGCATACATTTAAAATGTAATCGGTAACCATGGTTTGGTTTTTCAGCATTATGCCATTCGAAGTGGTTTTGTTTTTCCAGGGACATTTGACAGTAAGATATATGGCTGCCTGCGGATGGATTACATCAATGGGATAGTCCGCTTTTTTTAGGGTAGTGATGCCATCAAACAATCCCGAAAGTCTATGGTGAATTTCCGGTTTAAACCAATCGAGATATTCAAGGACTGCTTTGCGGTCATTCAAAAACCAGGCAGTTGCCATTTGTTCAGCTTTAGGTGCCCATGCACCAATGTGAGATAAAATGGAACGCATTTTATCAATAATGGTTTTTGGACCAAATGACCAACCTACTCTTATTCCTGTTGCTGCAAACATTTTAGAAAGACCATCGACATAAATGACATAATCCCTTAATTGGGGTACGAGACCAACGGGATCATAATGTTGTGTATCATCGAAGGTCAGCTCAGAATAAATCTGGTCGTACATGATAAAAAGTGGTTTGCGTTTTCCCTGGCGTTCTTGATTCTCTTTCAAGACCATATTGCAGATATCAGTCAGGGAATCCTTGCTGAATACGGTACCGGTCGGATTCTGAGGTGAGCACAAGGCAATCAGAGTAGCTTTTTGAATATAAGGAGCTAGGTCTTTTGCTGTTGGCATAAAATTTTGCTCTGCATTGACTTCTATGGCAATTCCATGGGCCTGGCTAAGATGGCAATAGTGGTTATTATTCCATGAGGGCACCGGAAAAAGAACAACGTCTTCCGGATCCAGGAGGGTTTTATAAATGGCATAAATTAAAGGTCTGGCACCGCCTGCCACTAAAATTTCGTCAGCAGAATAATTTAAGTGGTAACTATTGGTCAGGTGGGATGAGATGGCATTTCGGAGCTCCGGCATTCCATTGGCCATAGGATAATTGGTATGTCCTTCCTGGTATGCGCGGATGATATTTTGTTCGAGGGCCTTGGGAATTGGAAAAATTTTAGGATTAAAATCACCAATGGTCAGGTTAAAGACAGCCTCTCCCGATTGAATCTTTAAGTTGATTTCCGAGGCCAATTTGATGATTTCTGAAGGAATCAGCGTCTCGGCCATGAAGGAGGAGTTTCTGAAAATGGGAGTAGATTGCAATTGCATAGGCCGGAGTATTGGTTTCCTGTTGGTTGCAAATTATTAAAAAATGGAGATATATGATTATTTTTTTTATCCTTGCGCCGGAGTAATTGAATAAATATGATGGAACCTCAGAAAATGAAGAATATAGAGTACCTCAACGGGCCGATGAGTCGTCTGGCTGAATTGCGATTTGTGATTGAGGTATTATGGGATCTCTTTACGGGTATTCGTAAAATGTATTTTACAGGACCTTGTGTAACGGTTTTTGGGTCTGCCCGTTTCCAGCCGGATCATCCGTACTACCAGATGGCCGAATTATTGGCTGCAGAAGTGGCCAAATTAGGATTTACCATTATGACCGGTGGTGGTCCGGGTATTATGGAAGCGGCAAACAAAGGTGCCAGATCGGTAGGGGGAAAAAGTGTAGGCTGTAATATTGAGCTACCTATGGAACAAAAGCACAATGATTATCTTGATCATTGGGTGAAAATGAAATTCTTTTTCAACAGAAAAACGATTTTGATTAAATACTCTTATGCATTTATCGTAATGCCTGGTGGATTTGGAACGATGGACGAATTTTTTGAATCCATGACACTGATACAAACCGGTAAATTGGTGCATTTTCCGGTTGTTATTTATGGGACAGAGTATCATAAAGAGTTACTTGAATTTCTGGATAAAATGGAACTGGAAAAAACAATATCTCCTATCGACCGAGATTTGTTTTTAGTTACAGACGATATGGAGCAAATTCTGAAGCATATCAAATCAAATTACAATATCAAAAAGGTATTACAGCCTTACAATATTACACATCCGATTAAATGGTTGTTTGAAAAATAAATAGAGGTCCCGGAGGTCTAAGATGCTTAGGTATGCCTATTTCCGAAATAAGGAATCATCAGGGTCTGATGCAGCAATTCCAGAGATATCTGCTCATTATTGTTGTAATATCGGGCTGATATACACAAATTCCATTTAGAGCGTTATAATTGCATTTTAATTAGAAAATTCTATTGATTCCAAATTTTTTAAATCGATTTAATTCCGGAATGACAGAACTCGATGATCTGTTGTTTCTGAATCGAAACAGGAACTATGGAGCTTATTTATTAAGAAAAAATTATTCCAGAAATATGACCACTGGATTGGTTATTTCTGTTTTAATTTTTCTGATCATTGTGATTGTACCCTCCATTGATTGGGAAAAAGAAGGAACTGTTTATAAAATGACTGAAGTCGTGCTTGAGACACCACCGGAGGTAAGTATGCCTGCACTTAAATCAAATTCATCTATCTCAAAAAATGAGAAAACTCCGGATGAAGTAAAACCTGAAAAGGCTATGAAGTCCGGTGTGAAACCAAAAGTGATCAAAGAGGAAGAACATGAGCCGGTTGCAACAAGGGATACTTTGACAACGGACTCTTCAAAGAGTGTTTCAGGCAATCCAACGGCTCATCAGGATAGTGTAAAAGGAGTTGCCGATACAGGTGGAGAAGGAGATCTCACATTTGATTTTGCAGATGTTATGCCCCAATTTCCAGGCGGTCAGAAATCGTTGGTGCGTTTTATTCAATCTAAGTTGGTGTATCCCGGTTCGGCTTTTCAAAATAGAATTGAAGGAATTGTAATTGTAGGATTCATCATTGATAAAAACGGAAGATTAAGAGAGCCAAAAATTCTGAAGTCACTTTATCCCGCTTGTGATGAAGAGGCATTAAGGGTGGTGAAACTCATACCTGATTGGGTTCCCGCTAAAAACCAGGGGCGCAATGTAAGCATTAATTTTACCATGCCTATTGAATTCAGATTAAAACATTAAGCCCGTTTATTACTGGAAAAATAAATGCAAAATCTATTTCTTTATTCTGATAAACTGCATTCATTCATCCGTGAATTAAACATACCTTCCAAACAACAAACAATCTATTTGGAAGAATGTCATCGGGAAATCATTGTGGTGAGAGATGACCTGATTCATCCGGTGATCAGCGGGAATAAATGGAGAAAGTTGAACTATCATTTGCAGCATTTCAGTGCACATACATATCATGGAATTTCAAGTATGGGAGGATGCTTTTCCAATCATCTTCATGCCTTGGCTTTTACTTGTCATCAGCTGGGTATTCCATGCACGCTTTTTATTTATGGATGGAATGGTGAATGGAATTCTCAAACACTGATCGACTGTAAAAACTGGAATGCAGAATTAATTCCAATTACACGGAATTCCGCTTCTGAATTCAGGCAAAGCGGAATCAAAAAATTGCAGGAGACACATCCAATGTATTACTGGATACCCGAAGGCGGAGGGGGATTGACAGGAGAAAAAGGAATAAAAGAATTGACAGATGAGTTGCCACAAGGGTTTGACACCGATAACAATCTGTTGGTTTGTGCATGCGGTACAGGAACAACCATTCAGGGAATATTAAACAGCACGTCTTATTGTAAGGTAAGCACAATGAAAATAGTAAAAATGGCACATTATCCCTGGGAATTGAATAACAGGATTCAATGGATCACAACAGCACAGGCACATTCTTTTGCCAAAAAGGATCCCAACCTCATGGAGTTTATTCATGCCTTTGAGGAGAAATACGATATTCTGCTTGATCCGGTTTATACGGCCCCATTGATGCGCAACCTGATCGGGCAAACCAATTTAGATTCGTATCAGAACATTTATTTCATTCATACCGGGGGCTTGCAGTCAAATCGAATGAATTAATTTTTTTGCCAATCAGCATTCTTCCATAAGTTACCGGTTGGAATTCAATCTATTTTCAAGTATACACTTCCCGGATTTGTTTATAATGCTCAATATGAAGATGAATCATCACTTCTGGTTCTATTGTTTTATCATAATTTGAAGGTGTATCAAAAATGAACTATTTTGTTGCGAAATGCAAGGTCAAACAGAGCAAAAATTGGGAACCTATTCGTTGACAATGATTGTCATTGGATTGGTCATTGGACTTGGCATTTTCAGGGCAGCATCTGTTTCAGCAGGAGTTGCAATTCACCCTTATGTTTTTTTTGGCGCCTGGATTTTTGGTGGTATAGTTGCATTGTGTGGTGCACTGACCTATGCTGAAATTGGTTCGAGATTTCCGGTTACCGGAGGTTATTATAAAATATTTTCGGTAGCTTATCATCCATCTATTGCATTTTCAATCAACGGAATCATTCTGGTGTCCAATGCAGCTTCTTTGGGTGGCGTTGCATTGATTGGCAGTGATTATCTTTCAGAGGTACTGTTCTCTGCACCACCATCCGAATTTTTCAAATCGATGATGGCAATATCTTCCATTCTGGCATTTTATGGGATCAATATGGTAGGTCTTAGGTTAAGTTCCAAAACGCTTAATGTGTTGATGTTTGTGAAAATCGGAATCATTATTATTATCATACTTGCATTATTTTTTCCGGGTATTCATGTCCCATCATCACAGGAATCGCAGAGCCTGATGAATTTGGGCTGGAAAGAAATAGTGATTTCATTTGGTGCCACCCTTGTCGCTGTTTCATTTACCTATGGGGGATATCAGCAAACTATTAATTTCGGAGATGAAATTCATAATGCTAGAAAGACCATTCCCAGAAGTATCATCACCGGAATTTTAATCGTCATCGTATTGTATTTACTGGTTAACTACAGTTACTATAAAGTAATTGGCTTTGAAGAGTTGAAATCTGCAAAAGGAATCGCGGCATTGGTTGCGGGAAAATTGTTTGGTCCGGTAGGGAAGGTGCTGTTTGCATTTCTGCTTTTTCTTGCAGTACTGGCCTATGTTGATGTCATTTTATTGAGCAATCCGAGGGTTATGTATGCAATGAGCCTTGATGGAATTTTACCTGAAGCTTTTGCCAGAAAAAATGGGGAGAAACAAGTGCTGACCACAAGTCTTACCGTGTTTACCTTGATTTGCATCATTGTGGTTTTCTTTGCTTCTACGTTTGACCGGATACTTGGATTTGTAATGATCCTTGACTCACTGGGAATGGCAACATCTGCAGCAACGATATTTTATTTGAGAAGGACGACAAAGGATCTGGATCATACCGGAATTTATAAAATGAAAGCTTTTCCACTGATGCCGGTTTTATTTATCATTGCCTATACTTTTGTAGGAATTTCCAGTTTTATCATCAATCCTGCATTTGGATGGACGGCAGTACTTGTTTTTATTTCGCTCATCGGATTGTATTGGATTATAAAGAGGAATTAGAAATGATGAATTACTAGTTATCAATTACGAATTATCAATTATCAATTACTAATTACGAATTACTAACCAGGAACCAAAAACTAACAACTGCCTTTAACTTAAAAATTGAATATTGGAATGGATTTATCTTATATTTTGAATGAACTTGGTGAAGAACGCGAGTTGTATTTTAATGCAATTGCACCGCCCATTATCCAGACCAGTAATTTTAAATTCAATACTGTTGATGAAATGCGTCAGCGGTTCAAAAATGAATTTGGAGGATATATTTATTCAAGAGGGATAAATCCTACCGTGGACATTTTGCGTAAAAAGTTGGCTGCTCTGGATGGGGCGGAAGATGCATTGGTATTCAACAGTGGGGCATCGGCCATATTCTCTTCGGTTGTGCCTTTTGTGTCTAAAGGAGATCATATCATATCTGTCAAAGACCCATACACCTGGGCCCAGAAATTATTTAATGAATTGTTGCCCAGATTTGATGTGCAAACTACGTATGTTGACGGAAAGGATATACATAATTTTAGTGCTGCTATTCGGCCGGATACACGGATTATCTATCTGGAATCTCCCAATAGTTGGGATTTTGCCATACAGGATTTCGAAGGAATTTCAAGACTAGCCAAAGAAAAAGATATACTGACCATTGTGGATAATAGTTACTGCAGTCCCTATTATCAAAAACCAATTCAATTTGGGATTGATTTGGTTTTGCAATCCGCTACGAAATATATTGCAGGACATAGCGATACCGTTGCAGGGGTTTTAAGCGGTAAAAAAGCACTGATTGAAAAAATTTTCAATCTCGAATATCTTACTGCCGGTAACGGAATACAGCCTTTTAATGCATGGTTATTGATTCGCGGTCTTCGCACACTGCCTGCACGGTTGGACCGCATTTCAAAAACGACACGGGAAATTATTTCATTTCTCAAAAATCATCCCAAGGTTGAGCGAATTATTTTCCCATTGGATATTAATTTTCCACAATTTGAGTTGGCGCAAAAGCAAATGACAGGTTCTTGCGGTTTGTTTTCTTTTGTTGTAAAAACAGATGAAGCCCGAAAACTGGAAACGTTTTGCAATTCACTTAAACATATATTATTAGCAGTAAGCTGGGGAGGCTACGAAAGTTTGATCATACCCAAGCTTGCAGGAATGGAATTAAACGCGTTTGATGCGGATAATGAAATGCATCGACTCGTAAGAATGTATGTTGGACTTGAAGAAGCAGATTATTTGATCCAGGATTTAAACCAGGCTTTAAATCAATTATAATATTTGTTCCTGAATTCTTCTCAGCTTGATCCATTCTTTTAAACCAAAGGCGGCAATCCCTAAAAAGATGAAGAACTCAAAAGAGATAAACAAAATTTCTTTTTGAATATACAGATATACGCAAAGGATATCCACAAGAATCCATAGTATCCAGTTCTCAATAATCCTTCTCGCCAGTAACGTGTTAGCTATAATGCTCATGATCGCTACAAGTGAATCTGAATATGGGTATGCAGCCGGTTTGGTAAAAATTGCAGGCCAATATTCATGGAGTTTAGATGTGAATAAACCGAATAGCAGCGTAGACATTAGAATGATAAAAATCCATAGTATTCTCTGTTTTTGATTAAGCCATTTTAATGGAATATGCTCTTCCTTTTCCCTGCTCCAGTAATACCATCCGTAAATACTAATCCCGAAAAAATAAAATTGTAAAAACATGTCGGAATAAAGTTGGACATGATAATAAATAAAGAAAGCGCTGACAATATTAATTAGTCCGATTGGCCACGTGCTTAATTTTTCTTTGGCGGCCAGAAATACCGCTACAATTCCACTGACTACGGAAATACATTCTAATAAGGAGACTGGATAACCAATAATTTGAAAAACAGTCTGGAACCAATCCACTTAATCAAATGAGAGATGAGGAATGATGAATACAATTAGGCTATTGTGGATGAACACAATAGCTGGTAACGAACTAAAATTATTTTAACTTCATGGTGGTCGTTCCTACCAGATAACCTTTATTAAAAACTTCGATTTGGTAAACTCCGGAGGTAAATGCTCCCGGATTTTTAAATTTACCGCAAACCTTTTTTTCGTCATTGCTGTATTGTGTGGTAGCCATTGCAGAATACTTAATGGTTTCACCGGTTTGATCATTGCGAATGACTCCGGAGCCTTCAGATTCAATCGACTGGGTTTCGCCGGTTGGATTAATTATTCTTAGATAAAATTTTTCAGCACCGGCTTCTGTGTTTTTATTGATCGTTGTTTTAAAACAAACTTCAATAAATTCTGCTTCTGCAGCTTTGGAAACGCTCTTTGGACTTTTGCCTTCCCTTTCGCGATAAGCTTCAGCATCTACTTTGACCACAGGAATAGCAGTGGCTCTGTTGACTTTGCGATCGAGTAATTCTTTTTCTTTATTTAAATTTTCTTTCTCTTTGCTCAGCGTTTCTTTGACTTCAGAGAGTTGCTGATTTTCTGCAGATTTGCTTTCCACTTCGTGGGTGAGTTTTGCTTTTTCCGTTTGCAGTGAAGAATTTTGGGTACTTAACTCAGCGTTTTCAGATTTTAATCGGTTGATTTCTGCAATATAATCTTGTGTCTTAGTCTTCATGGATTCAATTTCCTTTCTTGCCAGTGCAAGATTTTTGCTGTCTTTCAGCAAACCTCCGATTTTTTCTTTCTGAATGCGGAGTTCTTCTTTTTGAGAATCGATGACCCGGTTTAATTCTTCATTATTGGTCTTCATATCATTCAGGTCACTCACGGACTGCTGGTACTCTTTGTCCAGTTTTGCTTTTGCATCTTCCAATTGAACGAGTTCATTTTCTTTGGAAAGATTGTCCTTCTGAAGATTGGAATTATTTGCAAATTGATAAACATTTAAGCCAAAAAGGCCCACAAGGGCTATGATTACCAGTGCTTTGACATTTTGATTGGAAGTAGCCATACTATTTTTATTTATTCTGTAAAATTAGCAACATAAAGCTAAAAACCTTATTTTTAATCGCCAGAATGCAGAAAAACTAAACGATTTATTAAATAATAATATTATGGAACTCCACAATGTCTTGTTTATTGATATTGAGACCGTCAGTCAATATCCCGAATTTTCAGATTTGGACGAACGATGGAAAGGACTATTTGAAAAAAAAATCCGCTATTATCATGAAAAAGAGCCTGAAAAGTCGTTGGATCAATTGTATCAGGAAAAGGCGGCAATCTACTCGGAATTTGGTAAGATCATCTGTATAGGATTGGGATTTTTTAACAAGAACCAATTGCGGATCAAAACTATATCAGGTGAGGATGAGGAAGATATTCTGAATTCTTTTTTTAGTTTGGTTTCACAACATTTTAATAATCCTGACAAGCATATTATTTGTGGACATAATATCCGCGAATTTGATATCCCGTATATCTGCAGAAGAGCAGTCATACATGGTTTGCAGCTTCCTTCCATACTCAATCTTTCCAACAAAAAACCCTGGGAGGTTAAATTCCTTATAGACACTTTGGAAATGTGGAAATTTGGAGATATGAAAAATTACATTTCCCTTGATTTGCTTTCCGCTTGCCTGGGATTAGAAGGATCGAAAGGGGATATGGATGGAAGTCAGGTCGGAAAGATATATTATGAAAACAAGGATATGAAGCGGATAGCCAATTACTGTGCTCAGGATGTCTGGGTGACCAGCAATGTCTTTTTAAGGATGAATCTATTGCCCGAAATATCATTGGAAGACGTCCATTTTGCGGATTTTAAGTAGTTAATACATTACCAAAAGAATTATTCAAAAAGCCCCAAATCGGAAGATCGACTTAGGTTATCTTTACGGAATTACCAGGTGGACAAATAAATAAAACAATCACGATGAAAAGACCGATTCTTTGCCTTCTTTTTATGTTTACCGGTTTGGGATTATCCTATTCGCAAGTATGTATTGACACGGTTTACAATGGTCTGACTTTATTGAATAAATTTAATTTTCAGGGATCCAATTGCTTGTTTACTGTAAAATTCTGTGTTAGAAAAACGACAGAAGAAGCCACTGTGATCAATTATGCCGTTTATAGTACAGGACAGAACATTATCGATTCATTGGATATTACCGGTTATCCGGTGGGCTCAGTTATTTGCAGGCTGTTCACTTTTGTTGCAGATTGCAACTCAAGCGCTTCTTTTATTGCAGTCGGCCGCAAAGCAAATAAATCCATTTGTGGCGTTGTCGCAGATCTTATCTCACTACACATTAGATTGCTTAGTTTTAATGGGGAACTCGAGAAATCAGGGCTCATCCATTTAAATTGGGAAACCGCAACGGAATCCAACTCCTCTCATTTTATCATACAGGAGAGTGAAGATGGACGAAACTTTGAGGACATAGATCAGGTCAAGGCAGCCGGTGAAAGCACTACTTTACATGCCTATTCATATGATCTGAAGTCGAATGCATTCTCTGCCATGCCGCAGGAACATTATTTCCGTTTAAAAATGGTAGATAGAGACGATTCATTTATTTATAGTCAAATCATAAGAGTAGGTAATAAAGACACCCACAAATTCAGTATTTTCCCTAATCCGGCGGCATACACATTAAATATTGACAAGGACGATTTGCAGTATGAGAATCTCAAAATGGTAAATCTGCAGGGACAGGAATTGCAGTTGAACTGGATAAGTGAACACGCTTTGAACATCAGTCAACTGTCTCCGGGTATTTATTTTATAAGATATCAGGATGAAGTTATTCGTTTTGTAAAAGAATAATCTCGCAAAAAGACTAAAATTAAGCTGCATTTTTCGCAGCCTTTTTTGTGCTTATTTGTTCATTTTCATTAAGATTTCGAATTATTTTTGATTTTGTGAAGTCCGGGATAGCGCTTATTTATCTTTGGAAGTAATTTGTACAACGTTTTGTCCCGATTTTTCAGAATCATTTTATATCGAAATAGTTTGATTTCTTAAACCTGTATTCAAAATCGAAATAACCCAGCAGTATGCATCTTATAGCGCCGTCCTTATTAAGTTGTGATTTTCTTCGAATTGGCGAAGAAGTTCAATTTGTCAATCAAAGTAAAGCGGATTGGTTTCATCTGGATGTCATGGACGGGCGTTTTGTTCCTAATTTGTCTTTCGGTTTACCGGTAATCTCAGCAGTAAAAAGATATGCTACCAAGCCTCTGGATGTTCATCTGATGATTGTTGAGCCGGAAAAATACCTCAGCGATTTCAGGAAAGCAGGTGCAGACATCATTTCAGTACATATAGAAGCATGTCCGCATCTTCACCGGACAGTGCAGCAAATAAAGGAATTAGGAGCAATGGCGGGAGTTGCAATCAATCCACATACCCCTGTTTCGCAATTGTTTGACGTTTTGGAAAATA
This sequence comes from Bacteroidota bacterium, assembly GCA_029781865.1. Taxonomy (GTDB): domain Bacteria; phylum Bacteroidota; class Bacteroidia; order Chitinophagales; family Saprospiraceae; genus Vicinibacter. The sequence continues at coordinate 105,554 of JAKOVW010000008.1, read as the reverse complement.
TAGACCTGGTTTGCATGATGTCCGTAAATCCTGGATTCGGAGGGCAAAAATTCATTTACAGGACCTTGCATAAAATACAGGAATTAAAAGCAGAAATCACACAACGAAATTTGCAGGTCAAAATAGAAGTTGACGGTGGAGTTGGTTTGCAAAATGCAGAAGTTATACTCAAGGCTGGTGCAGATGTTCTGGTTGCCGGCAATGCCATTTTTGGAGATAAACAACCAGCTGAAGTGATTGAAAAACTGAAATCCATTCAGGTAGATAAATTTGAATTCTGATAGATTTGAATCTGCTTGCGGTAATTGCAATTCTTAAAATTTCAATTTATTATTTAGATATTTGCATGAACAGGGTTCTATTTGGAAACCAAATTCTTCATGCACCGTTTTTTACAAATCTTTTTAGTCGTTAATTTACTATGGATGGTGTTCATCCATCCGGTTGAAGCACAGGAATCCACAATTCGCATTTCAGGAAGTGTAGTTGATAAAGAAGATCAAACTCCGTTGGAGTTTGCAAGTGTTTATGTACCGGAGACCAGTTATTTTACTGAAACGGATCGCAGCGGTAAATTCAATCTCATTGTTCCGCTAACAGATAAACTTGTGATCAGATGTAATAGACTTGGATTTGAAATGAAAGAGTTCAAATTCAACCGGAAGGAACTGATGGCAAATCCTGTTCTTCAAATTGCGATGCAAAAAAAAGTAAACACAGCAATAGAGGTGACCGGTTTAAAAGAAAACAAAGATGCAGGAGTAGTAGAAAAAGCATCTTCGTTTGATAAGCTTCCGACAGTCAGCGGTAATATTGAAAGTGTCTTGCCTTCCATTGCATTAGGTGTCAGAAGCAGCGCAGGAGGGGAGTTGTCATCTCAATATAGCGTTCGCGGTGGTTCTTATGATGAGAATCTCGTGTTTGTAAATGATTTTGAAATTTTCCGACCACAGTTAATCCGCAACGGACAACAGGAAGGTCTTACATTTCCAAATTCCGATCTAATTAAAGAATTAAAATTTTCATCAGGTGGATTTGAAGCAAAGTATGGTGATAAACAGTCTTCGGTACTTGATATCAAATATAAAATTCCGGATTCTTTAAGGGCCAGTTTCGTTGCAGGCGCATTAGGTGCAAGTGCTCATCTGGAAGGATCGCTGGCTACAGGTTCTGACAAAAGTAAAAAGTTCAGGTATTTGGTTGGAGCAAGATATAAAACGACCAAATATTTATTGAACAGCCTGGATGTACAGGGAGAATATCAGCCGGACTTCCTGGATATTCAATCTTATTTGTCCTATGACCTGAGCAGAAATTTAAAATTGGCTTTTATCGGAAATATAAATAAGAGCGTATTTAAATTAATTCCGGAGTCTTCAGTGACAGCGACTGGTTCTGTGTTTATGTTATTAAATCTGAATACCTATTTTGAAGGCGCAGAAAAAGATATTTTCGAACAAAATATGGCTGGCATTAGTCTGACGTTTATTCCGGAGAATAAAAAGAATCCGTATTTTATAAAATTTCTTTCATCCGTATACAGTGGATATGAAGCTGAGCAATTTGATATACTTGGTTATTACCGGTTGGTTGAAATTGAAGCGGGAAATACGGATAAGCAGGGCAAAGAAGTCAAGTTATGGGGTGAAGGAACCCAACATCTGTATACACGTAATTACCTGAATAGTCTCGTTTATCACAATGAAATCAGAGGCGGTTTTGATTATGGAAACAAAACTTCGTCATTATCGCATTTTATTCAGTGGGGTCTTTCGTATAGAAAGGAATTGATCAATGATAAAATTAATGAATGGGAACGGATTGATTCTGCGGGTTTTTCTTTGCCGTATAATGAGAGTGAACTCAATTTAAATTACGTCTATAAATCCAAAAATGATTTTACTAATGCAAAAACAGCAGCATGGATTCAGGATGAGATTCAGATTTTCCATAATGACAATGCAGCCATTAAATTAATACCAGGTGTACGTGTGCAACATTCGCAGCTCAATGGAGAATGGATTATCAATCCAAGAATGAAACTGGAATGGATTCCATTGCATAACAAAAAAAATGTGCATTACTGGTTATCCGGTGGATTGTATCATCAGCCCCCGTTTTATCGTGAGATGAGAACTCCTGATGGTTCTTTAAATTTTGATCTGAAATCTCAAAAGTCGTTTCATGTAGTTCTGGGATTGCAGAAAGATTTTAAAATGAGTAAAATCAGTCCTTCAAAATTCCGATGGATTTCAGAAATCTATTACAAGAATTTGTGGGATATGGTTTCATATGAATTGGATAATGTACGCATCCGGTATTCCGGGTACAATGACTCCAAAGGGTATGCCATTGGTTGGGATAACAGAATAAACGGAGAGTTTGTGCCTGGCGTGGAATCCTGGGTAAATCTTTCTTTTCTTCGGACACGCGAACAATTAAACGGAGTTCAACACAAAGAAAGAGAAATCGGAAACCCGGATGGAATCAATGTTAAAGACGTGCCTCGACCAACAGATCAATTATTTGCATTGGGTATATTTTTCCAGGACTATCTGCCTAAAAATGATAATTTTAAAATGCACGTAAATATTACCATTGCAAGTGGTTTGCCTTATGGCTTAAAAGGGAATAATATAGTTTATCGGAATGATAAAAATTTTAAACCGTACCATCGTGTTGACATTGGGTTTTCTTTTTTGATGTGGGATGAGAAAAAAATGAAAAAAAAGAATCCTTTTCATTTTTTAAGGTTTACGCGTCAGACATGGTTGAGCCTGGAAGTGTTCAATATGCTGGAAGTTAAAAATGAAGCATCGATCAGCTGGATAAAATCACTCTATAATTATGAATTTGCCATTCCTAATTATTTAAGTTCGAGGAGACTCAATTTAAAATTGAGAATGGATTTTTAAACTATGGTATTTATAGCATTATTTGAAGTGAACGCTCTTAAGATGAGTAACAATGTATACCATTTAATAATTAAAAAAAAGAGAACATTACTTCAGATTAATTCTGTTCAAATTAAATCCCTTTGAGTTTCTTTTTAGCAATATTCCTGTCTGAAGATTTTACTTTGCGTTGAAGTTTTTTGATGTCTTCTTCAGCAGGTAATCGTTCTGGTTTGATATTGCTTTTACCCAGAAGTGTTCTTATATCCTGATTGTTTTTTACATGTTCGTCTGTTATTTTGGATTCACCTTTCAAATTGTTTTTCTTTAAATTAAAGTTAGTTATTTCAGTTGCCAGCTGTTTAGCGGAAATGGTTATGGTAGGTAAGAAATCTGCTAAAGATCTGTTTTGATCAATTCCTAATTTTCTTTTCATAACACTAGTGTTATGGCCACCAAACAAAGCCCAATCGCCTTGACTGCGGATATTAGCAAAGCCTTTATGGTCAACTCCTCTTTCATAAATATTCTTGGATAATTCTGTTTCAGTGATAGCCAGTTTTTCCCGTGCCTGTAATCGTTCATTCAGAAGAATTCGTTCTTCCAGCATCTCTTGTTTGCGCGTTTGAATTGCGAAATAACTTTGTGCAAAAGCAATAGCTTCTTTTTTGGGATCTCCATTTTGAGCAATTAAATAACAAGCGTATCTGGTAAGCATGATGTCATCCACTTTTCTTTGCCCTCCTTTACCCAATTCGATCATTTTGTTGATGTCAACAAAATGATCAGGTACCCCGTCACCAGTGGTTTCGCAGCTTTCTTTGGCTTTGTCAACTGCATTTAAAAAATTGCGCCATTCGGCATAGCCTAATAATTCCTGAAGGTCTCTTGCAAGCCAATATTCGACTCCGTTATGTTCATAGGCATATTTTTCGAAGGTCTTGTTGAGCTTGGTAATCGTGTTCTTTTCCATGTCCTGATTTTATTATTAATACATTTATTAGTTGGGTTAGAATGTCTCTTTACTAATACCTAAACAAATTGACATTAACCAGGTATTGCAAGATAGACAGACTATAAACTTTTGTGGTGCCTATTTATTAAAGGGGCACAATTTTTTATTTAGGACCCAATAAGAGGCGATTCAATCTTTTCGAAAGGCCATGGCGATTACCGAAACAATATTTTTCCTTCATTTTTGATTCGTTTATTCCGAAACACTTGCTTACCTTTGCGCCTCATTTGTCGGTACAGCCCGTTTAACGGAGTAAACCGATAAAGGTCTATTTTTAACTAAAAAACAGCAACAAATGGCCGTAAAAATCAGATTACAGCGGAAAGGCCGCAAAAAAGCCCCATTTTACCACATCGTTATCGCAGATGCCAGGGCACCCAGAGACGGGCGGTTTATCGAAAGAATAGGTATTTACAATCCAATTACCAAGCCGGCAACGGTTGAGTTGGACCGCGATAAAGCCTATGAATGGCTTATGAAAGGCGCTCAACCTACCGATACTATCCGTGCAATTATGCGATATAAAGGTGTTTTGTACCGCAAACATCTTAACCGGGGTGTTCAGAAAGGAGCCCTTACCCAGGAAAAAGCGGATCAGATGTATCAGGATTGGATAGCCGCGAAAGAAGGTTCTATATCCCAAAAAGTAGAAGCCAGAAAGAAGGAACTTGCTGAAATTCATAAGAAAATCAGCGGAGAAGCTAAGGGAGTTGCGGAGGCACCACCTGCAGCAGAACCGGTCACGAACGAAGAATAGAAGTTCAATTCTGTTCTCAACAAATGATAGGAATTCTTCAGATGAAAGATTTTTTGAGGGATAATATCAAACTAAGCAGAAGAATAAGATTTATTGAACCTGGACAGGCCTGATTTCCTGCCGGGTTCTTTCATTGTTAATACTTAAATTTATCTGTATGCAGAGCCTTTTGCAGGATTATAAGGAAAGACTTCAGGGAGTTGCGGAACTCATTCAGGGTTCTGATGAACTGGCAGCTTATCTAGAGGAAGAAACTCCTGAATTGTATAAGGTACTTCAGGAAACCTACGAGCCTTATATCGGAGAAATATATCAGGAAGTTGCAGAAAATCATCCTTTGCAACTACCGGAATTGGAACAGGTATTGCTGAATCCTTTCTTTGAAGGTTTGTTCCAACCCAGAATTCTTGGATATAGTGTACTTAGAGGCGAAATCAATGATCAAATCAAATATACGCGTCCTCAGGAACCGTTTAAAACCATTTTGCTTGCAATTGCAAATTCAACCAATTTTGATGTAATCAGACAGCGCATTGGCCAAACAGTACAATTGGGTTTTGCACTGAGTAGTGATATCTGGATTGCCAACTTACTCGAGAAAATTGAAAATAAGAAGGTGAAGTCCTTTCTTCAGTCGATGATCCATGATCGTTTCAGAGATGTTGAAGAAAGAAGAAATTTATTGACGCGCTATAAAAAGCAATTTACACAATACAATTTTTTGTACACCCGCTTTCCGGAAACATTAGGTGAATTAAAAGTAGAGGCTACGACGGTCAAAAATTTTCTTTTAAACCGGATTTCATTTCATAGTAAACACGATAGCTATATTGATGAAATTCATAAGCTGATTTCTCAGAAAGAATTTTACAGAGAACCTGAATTTATTGACATCATTGCGCTAATCTCCAATTTCATTAGTCTGAATCAAACCGAAACACAGCATCTTTCCAACGCGTTGAATTCATGTCGGTATGAAAACGAACAATTCAACACGCTGTATTTCCAGTTTTTAAAGTCCAATTATAAAAATGGGGTCTATTTTGGCCCTGTAGCAGATCGGAAGTTCAATGCACTATTAAATAAAAACGAAGGAGACGATGTCGTGCGGTACTACAGTCTTCTTGAAACAATTCATGACAAAGGTTTTGTACATGAAGATGCCCTCGATGCAGTGAATGCATTTTATGCCCAGTATGAAGGAATGTCTATTATTAACGAATGCCTGAGACTTGCCATATTGCAATTGTTTCATAAAGTAGTCGATAATCTGACTGAACCGGAATACCATTCCTTCTTTGAATTGCAAAAAACCATTTCAGGTTATATGACCGTTTTCGATAATTCCGCCTTCAACCTGGAAACAGAAAGTATGTGCATGAATTATGTAAAAAAACTTCTGGCATTTTATAAGGATAAACGAAGCAAAGAATATCAGGAAATCAAAAAAGCAGTGAGTTCGAACTTCACCGAATTGGAATTTCTTTCCGAGAAAGAACTGATTGATTTATTCAAAATCAAGAGGAAGAAGAAGGAGATCACAGCATCCTAATCCGGACTTGTTTTTCAAATTGCGGCAAAGACTAACTTATTATGTTTATAAATAATATGTAAGCTGCTGAAGTTTAATTTCATAAAACTCATATTGTTCATTTTTGTGGGATTGATCTCGTATTGATTAATTTTGATTCTACAAGCAGATCATTTGACTTTTGGCGCAGCAACTTAATATAGTATATCTTCTTTTGTCCCATATGAACCAACACCTTTGGTTCGAAATTCCGGGATTAGGAATATTTACGGGTTCCAAATCTGAAAGTTATATCAATCACATACAACAGTTGATCTATCCATCCAGGATTGAACTAGAATTTGTATCTGCGAATACCCTTCGGACAGAAACGATGATTAAAAATCTGGTAAACGAAACAGGTTTTGAACAAGATATTCTGGAAGAGCATCTGGCAGCACTATGTCAAACCATAAGTGAATCTTTAAGAAGAAATCAGTTTTACGATTTCATTCCATTCGGCACACTTGGTAGTCAAAACGGAAACATAGTCTTCACCCAAAGTCAAAATAATATCCATCAGGAATTTTACTGGATGGAGCCGTTGTCTATTATGCCTCTTGAGAATCAGGCTATACAGGAATTTACTCCTGTTCCAGCTGCTGTTGTACAGAAGCCGCGTTCAAAATCTAAAAAAGAACTGGCCTTACTTTTAATTGCCTTAGGCATATTGTGGCTGGTTTTTTTAGGTTTATTGTGTTGCCCCCGCGGATCAGGAAATCATTATGCGGATAATGCCAATAAACATTCAGACACGATGCATTCCCTTAATGCAGTCAGTCCATCGAACCACAATCCGGATACAGGCAGGATAAATGATTCATTGTTGCAAACCAAGGATACAGTAAGAATTAGGCAATCGGATACATCAACTCAACTTAAGAATGAAATAGTTGTTGATTCTGCCAATGTGAAAGAGCTGAATGATCAGATCAAATACAAACCCTGTATCATCATAGTGGGTTCATTCGTGAAATTGTCAAATGCGGAAAAATTATCCATGAAAGTTAAATCAGATGGGTATGAAGTATATCGCGGAGAATACGGAAAGTTTCACAGAGTCGGCATACAGTTTAATTGTTTTAAGCATGATTTGCAAAGTATGGTTGAAGAATTAAAGAAAAAGTATCACCCCGATTCCTGGGTTTTAAAATATTAATGCAATAAGCAGCATGAAATCAGAGATACTCAATAAGATACAAAAGAGGACTAATGAGCAGTTTTTTCTAATTGCAGGACCCTGTGTGGTTGAGTCTAAGGATTTGTGCGAAGAAATTGCCGGCAAAGTAAAAGAAATTTGTCAGGACTATTCGATCCCATATATATTCAAGGCATCTTATAAAAAAGCCAACAGGTCCCGGCTGGATTCTTTTTCAGGAATAGGCGATGAAGCCAGTGCCGAAATACTTAAAGGGATTTCAGAAACATTTCAATTACCTGTTACTTCAGACATTCATACAGATGAGGAAGCAAACTGGGCAGCGCAATTTTTGGATGTGCTTCAAATACCGGCATTTCTATGCAGGCAGACATCCTTATTGGTTGCCGCGGCAAATACAAATAAAATTGTCAATGTCAAGAAGGGTCAATTCATGAGTCCTGAAGGAATGAAGCATGCTGTGGATAAGATTGTGCAATGTGGCAACCCCAATGTCTGGCTGACAGAGCGGGGTACAACGTTCGGTTATCAGGATCTGGTGGTGGATTACAGAAGTATACCCATCATGCAGCGATTTGATGTACCGGTAATCATGGATTGCACGCATTCATTGCAGCAACCAAATCAGAGCAGCGGTGTGACCGGTGGAAGACCTGAATTGATAGAGACCATCAGTAAAGCAGCAATTGCGGTTGGAGCAGACGGGTTGTTTATTGAAACGCATCCAAATCCGGAAAGGGCAAAATCAGATGGAGCCAATATGCTAAAGTTAAATCTGCTGAATCCTTTGCTCGAAAAATTGTGTAAGATTCGCTCTGCCATACGGTAAATTTATGCTTGTAAATTATAGCTTGATACCATCAGACTTGCATTCTGAAGAGGCACATCGTAAGGCTATTCTTCGGCAACTGGATTCCGATGACTCAAGAAAAATCTATTTTAAAATCATACGCAGAAACATAGATGCACGGGGTAAAAATGTACATTATGTTTTACGCGCTGAAGTTTCTGACACGGATCCAATTCGTGAAAATCGAATTCAATTTTCCTACAAGAATGTATCGGATAAACCGGAAGTACATATAATAGGCGCAGGTCCCTGTGGATATTTTGCCGCGTTGCAATTAATCGAGTTGGGTTTGAAACCGGTCATTATCGAGCGGGGAAAGGATGTTAGACTCAGACGTAAAGATTTGCGGGATATTCAGCAATTCGGAAAAGTGAATCCCGATTCAAATTATTGTTTCGGAGAAGGGGGCGCCGGAACATACTCCGATGGAAAACTGTACACCCGTTCAAATAAACGGGGTGATATAAATAAAGTATTGCAACTTCTTATTGATCATGGCGCGGACCCGGACATCCTCGTTGATGTGCACCCGCATATTGGAAGCAATAAACTTCCTGCCATTGTGAATAGAATCAGGAAAACGATTGAAGACCATGGCGGAGAAGTTCACTTCAATGCAAGACTCGATAATTTTATTATTGAACAAAATAAAATAATTGGATTTGTAACCAATCAGAAGCAATATAAATCAGATCGATTAATTCTAGCTACCGGACATTCCGCACGTTCGGTATATCAGAATTTACATGCACATAATGTTTTGATGGAATGCAAACCATTTGCATTGGGTGTTCGTATTGAGCATCCACAATCCATAATTGATGAGATTCAATACAAGCAGAAAAAGAGAAACCCGAATTTGCCGCCGTCTAGTTACTCCATTTCGTGTCAGGTGGATGGGAAAGGTGTATTTTCTTTTTGTATGTGTCCGGGAGGTTTGATTATTCCTGCAGCAACATCGCCGGGAGAAATAGTGGTCAATGGAATGTCATTATCCAGGAGGGATTCTGCATTTGCAAATAGCGGTATGGTTACCTCGGTGGATGATCAGGACTTTAAGCCATATGAAAAATTCGGTGTATTACGTGGAATGATGTTTCAGCATGAAGTTGAAAAACGAATGTTTGATCTGGGCGATGGTTCGCAGAAAGCGCCTGCGCAAAGATTGACAGATTTTTTAAAGGGCAAGCCGAGTTTCGATTTGCCTGCAACTTCTTACATCCCGGGACTTTTTCCAGTACTCTTAAATAAACAATTGAGCAAACCAGTTGAGTCGCGATTGCGGGAAGGGTTGCGTCATTTCGTCGGCAAAATGCCATTGTACCTGCATAAGGATTCAGTCATTGTAGCAACTGAATCCAGAACAAGTGCTCCGGTTAAAATTCCAAGACATGCAGAAACATGTATGCATCCGCAAATCAGTGGATTGTATCCTGCTGGTGAAGGTGCAGGATATGCAGGTGGTATACTTTCTGCTGCAATGGATGGACAAAATGTAGCAAATGCAGTGTACGACGGTTACATTAAAAATTCAGGAATGAGGAATTATCATTAAGGATTTAAAAATCCATATATTGCGAAATATAAGTTAGAATGAATTAAGATGAATAGACATTTCCGGAACCTAATTCTCTTGTTGTAATTTTCAAATCAAGAATGACAAAAAACAATAAATCTATACCAGGTCGTGATATTTTGGAACGGGCATTTGTATTGATGTGTACAGCCAAAAGTATGACCGAATTATATGAAGCCAATTTTAAGTTTGTTTCAAAGTATGTACACGCTACATCCAGGGGTCATGAAGCTGTGCAGATTGCTTTAGGCCTCCAATTGAAGCCCGAAGATTTTTTATCAGCCTATTACAGGGATGATAGTATTTTGCTTGCCATTGGCATGCAACCTTATGAGCTGATGTTGCAATTGATGGCAAAAAGAGATGATCCTTTTTCAGGTGGGAGATCCTATTATTGTCATCCAAGTTTGAAACAAGACGATAAACCCCGGATACCTCATCAATCCTCTGCAACGGGCATGCAGGCTATTCCTACAACCGGTATAGCACTTGGAATCCAATATAGAGAACTGTCCAAATTAAATGATAAATCTAAAAAACCTTTAGCGGTTTGTTCACTTGGTGATGCTTCTATTACTGAAGGCGAAGTAGCTGAAGCGTTTCATATGGCATCATTAAAGCAATTGCCTATTTTGTATTTTGTACAGGATAACGAATGGGATATAAGCGCCCACTCATCAGAATATAGAAAAGGATCTGCATTTGATTATATCAAAGGATTTCCGGGAATTGAATCAAAAAGTATAGATGGCACAGATTTTCCTGATTGTTATAGCGCCATTCAGGATGCATTGAATTATATCCGTGAAACACGCAGACCTTTTTTGCTACACGCAAAAGTACCTCTTCTGAATCACCATACCAGTGGTGTGCGAAAAGAATGGTATCGGGATGATCTCGATTTACAGAACAAACAGGATCCTTTTCCAAAGATAATTGCTTACCTGCGTCAACAGGGATTCAGCGATGCTTATCTCAAGGAACTCGAATTAAAAGCAGTAGATCTTGTTAAGGCGGATTATGAAAAAGCAAAAGCTTCAGAAGACCCGTTACCTTCTGATTTATATACACATGATTTCGCACCTACTCTAATTGATAAGGAACAGGGTACTAGAAAACCGGAGAATGGAGAAGAGAAAGTAATGGTGGATTGTGCACTATTTGCAATAGAAGAATTGATGCGCAAGCATCCGGAGTGCTTGCTCTATGGTCAGGATGTAGGTAAGCGATTAGGCGGTGTTTTCAGGGAAGCAGCCACTCTTGCTCAAAAATTTGGCGATCATCGGGTATTCAATACACCCATACAGGAAGCCTTCATTGTTGGCAGCACAGTAGGTATGTCGGCTGTAGGACTGAAACCGATTGTCGAAGTACAATTTGCAGATTATATATGGCCCGGATTAAATCAATTGTTTACAGAAGTAGCACGTTCCTGTTTTCTTACAAACGGGAAGTGGCCTGTGAGCATGATATTGCGGGTACCAATTGGTGCTTATGGAAGCGGCGGCCCTTATCATTCATCCAGTGTCGAATCTGTTGTTTGCAATATCAAAGGTGTAAAAGTAGTCTATCCTTCCAATGGTGCAGACTTGAAAGGTCTGATCAAAGCCGCTTACTATGATCCAAATCCGGTCGTGATTTTTGAGCACAAAGGATTATATTGGTCAAAAGTGCCAGGTACAGATGCAGCAAAAGTGGTGATGCCTGATGAAGATTACATCATTCCTCTTGGTCAGGCAAATATTGTACAACATGCAGAACCTTCTGAAACTGAATCCAGGATGACTATTATTACTTATGGCATGGGAGTACATTGGGCATTGAATGCTTCCAGGGAGTTTAAGAATAGAGTTGAAATAATCGATTTGAGGACTCTGGTTCCATTGGATACAGAATCCATTTACAATTCCGTCAAGAAACTAAACCGATGTTTGGTTCTTACCGAGGAAACAATAGAAAACAGTTTTGCACAAACGCTGGCCGGGCGCATAAGCGATCATTGTTTTGAGTATTTAGATGCTCCGGTGAAGTTTCTCGGAGCTAAAAATTTACCGGCTATTCCTTTAAACAGCACATTGGAATCCGAAATGCTGCCTAAAGTGGATGATATTAAATCATTGCTTCAATGGATTCTCAATTACTGATAATGGTCTTGAATAACAGAATTTATTTTGTGACTTTGTTTGAACTTAGTTCAAATTGTTTATGGAAATTTTGAAGATACATTATTACTCCAGCGGACAATTGGGAATATACTGATATCATGTCTTATCCGAACTCTCCAGGCATGGATCATGCCTTTGTGATCTGAAAAATCGATAACACCAAACGATGATTCTTTAGTTGTTAAATATTCACCGGAAATTGGTATTACGGAAAGATCATCAATTGTTTCAGCATGATAAATGATTTTGTCATTTGCATTTGTTTTGGGATTTGAAAATTGAATAGAACCACCAAAAGATTCTATTTCAGAAATAAATTCTGATTCTATCAGCGCCTGCTTTTCTTTGGCATCGGTATGGATATCCTCTATGTAAAATACTCCGATTTCTGCTTCAAAGGACTTGCGCAAAATTTCTATATGTAATTTGGCAGTAATCGTTTGAAATGGCGATTCGTCTGCAAAAGATTCAGGTAGCTGTGTTGCCGGGCCCCCTGTGTTCAGGGGCAGTTCGATGAGCTTCCATGGTTTGGATGAATACGAGTTCAGAAAATCAGAATCTAGGCTACTCAATCGAAGTTCGATTTGGTTTTTTCCTGTCTCGTCTTTGATGATCATGTCTTTCACATATAAAGATTGATTTGATGGTTCGCGTTTAGTTAAAGATAGCTGATGACAGGCAAGGCTATTGAAAAAAAGGAGTATTATTCCTAAGTTCAATGCCGGTACAAGCTTCTTTTTCATTTTCTTTTAAATTCATTATAAGTCGGATCATTAATTGTACTATTGTTCTTATTTTAAAAAGCTATGTATTTTAGTTATTTGATGTCGGTATTTGTTTAATTTATACTGTGTTTTGAGTTGGTTATATGTCGTCTTTATTAAAGGCATTTCGTAATAGGTAAAAGTGAATAAGAGTTCTATACCTTTAAATAGCTGATTAGACAATTGGTTATCGTAAAAGTAAATGGATAGTATTAAATCAATAATAATATCCCTAGATAACATCTTCAAAAAGCGATCAGGCCTGAGAATGAATTCTACCGGATTGGATGATCAGTTGTATCATTTTATAAGAATGAAATTTCCTATAGCAATCAAACAAAAAGGATGAATATTCAACAATGGTTTATTTCCAATGGGAATTACCCGCCGGATTTCAATTGCATTTATTTTGTGTTATTGAACCAGTATAAATCCGGCCCAGAAATAGGGATCATTGTATTTCGCTTTCATGTCCATCTGGGCAGATTTAAATGCCTGCGGTATATCCATTTTGTCTTTAAGAAGATTGGTGTAAAATTTCTGCATAAGTTCTTCAGTTTGAAGGTCCGGTATTTGCCAAAGAGACATGATGAGATATTTAACTCCTGCAATTTTAAATGCCCGCTGAAGGCCATATACACCCTCAGTGCCTTTAATATCTCCTAAGCCCGTTTCACATGCGGAAAGAACGGCAAGTTTGGTCTTATGAAGGTTCATCTGACTGATTTCGAAGGCTGTTAAAATGCCATCTTCATTTCTACCGGGTAGGGCTTCGCAATTCTGCCAGGCATAATTGCCAAATGCCAATACCAATCCGGATCTGATCATGGGATCCCTGGAGTGTATATATGGACAATTTTTGTCGGACTGATCTTTACTTGGTTTGTCATTTTCCGGGAAAAAGTAACCATGTGTAGCTATGTGTATGATATCAGGGCTTCCTTTGGTTGAAGTTGCCATTTTAAATACTTCTTCAGTTGCATCAGATCCAACATATTTATTTATTCTGATTTTACTTTTTTTCATTAAGTCATTCAGTCGATAAATTTCGCGATTGGTGTGGTTTAATTCAGGCCAGTAATGATCACTACCTTTATTGTTCTGTTGTTCAGCCGAACCTCTAGTCCCGGCTTCCAGTTTCATGTCATAATGGTTTGGACTTTGAATTTCGTCATATTGGATTCCCCCCATTACCAATGCGGAATGAAATCTTTGTTTTTTCTCTATTCGGTTAAGTAACTGACGGCTATTGGATAATTGAACGATATTGAATTGGTTGCCGACTACATCATGGCTGTTCACGGATATTGCCTGGATATTGATTTTATGGAGCAAACCCGCTGGTACATAATAAATCGTATTGATGTTTTTCAAATAAATTTCCAGTTTTTTCCAAATTAAATCATACAGCCCGGTTTTGTTTTTTTCAACAGGAATTAATCCTCTGGAATTATTACTATATAATGCGTTTACATAGTCAGCATTCAGTGTATTTGATTTGATAAATAATTTTTGAAGCTCCTCTTCGCTGCAAAGATTAACGAAAATGGGATCAGGATTTTCATTTGAAATAATGATTGCGCCATATACTGCACTGTCCTTTGTTAAATCTTCATGTAAATTCAGGTACATCATTTCAACAATGGCTTCATTCGTTCTTAACTCTCTTTTGAGCTCTTCATATTGATTCAGGTGAAGAAGTTGTGTGTATTCGTCCGTTTTGTTTCCTAACTTTTTTTCCAGGATATGTGCTATTTCTTCGATAGAGTCAATCGTTGTTTCTGAAATGGGTGATTTTACATATTCTTTGGCAATTATCTTATAAATGGATTTAATGCTGTCACTTAAGGAAATGAGTTCTGGTTTGCCTTTTATCATTTTATTTAATTCAAGGTGATAATTCAATAAATAACCTTTATAAAACAATTCATTCTCAAAAGCTTCTTTAAGAAGTAATTCTGACGAATTATTGGATTGAATCAGATAGTTATTAAAATTGGAGATCCCTCTTCTGAAGCGCTGCATATATCCATCAATTTCATTGCTTGAAAGATACCTGAAGGAATCATAGATAATCCGTTTTCTGAGTTTGCTGGCTGCAATAAAGTATTCTGTTGCTTTTATTTTGTCATTCATGTCGTTATACATTTGAGCCATATTGTCCAGGAGGCTTAGATAATTTCGGTTCATTTTGCCATAAAGATTTTCATAGAGTAATTTGACCTCGAGGAATAAGCTTTCTGCTTTCTCAAACTGCCTGGTTTTTGAATACAGCAATGCGAGGTTGTTGAAAAAATGTGGCCTGGTTTCTTTACCAATGGATTCCTGAGAGATAATATCAATGGCCTTTATATAATACGATTCTGCAATGCCGAATTTTTCTCTTTTCTGATATATATTGCCTAAGCTGTTCAGGCATTCAGCATAATCAGCATGCTTATTACCTTGTATTAATTCTCTGTAATGAATACATTTCAGATAAAGACTTTCTGCAGTGTCAAGCCTGAGTTGGTTGTAATATAAATTTGCCAGATTTTCCAACGTGCACACATAATCCAGATTCATGGTGTCTCCATTCGATTCTAAATTTATTGTGGCTTGTTGAAATAATCGTTCTGCTTCTTTTCTCTTTCCAACAAGGGTATAGAGCAAGCCCTGATTAGTTTGGATAAGAGCATACAGACTGATCTTTTCCAGTCCTAATTGTTTTAGAATGCGGATAGACTCATTGTAGTTAAAATCTGCGAGTTCAAAGCGGCCTGTTCTACGGTACAAATTAGCCAGCACCCTTAGCATATTGGCAAAATCCGGATGGTACGCACCGATTTTATTTTTAAAAATGGCCATTGCGTTTATATAGTATTTTTCTGATTCACTAAACTGTCCGGTATTTTTATAGTAATTCCCGATCTGAAAATTTAATTTACCAAACTCATAGTGTTCTTTTGGATAATCCCGTAGTAAAATGGATTCGGCGGATTTAAAGCAATTCATTGCTGAATCGTTTTTGTTAAGTTTTAATTGCAAATCACCTATCAACATCAGCGCATTTGCATACACTTTTCGTTCTGCTTTGGTTTGTAAACCAGGGTTTTTTAATTGTTCATTCAGATAAGAGACCACATCTGAATATCTGTCTTCATTCAGAGCTAAACCTGCTTCCGCATTGCATATTCTGAATCGTTCCGTTTTGGTCAGCAACTTAGTAGAGCGTTTTGCTATTGAGTCTATTTGTTGAAGAATTTGATGGGTTTGCCTGTGTTTGCTTAATTTAGAATATATTCGAAGTTTAAGCAATAGTGATTCCTGGTAAAGAGAATGATTGGATTTGAAATCAGCTGAAGATAACTCAGAAAGTAATTCTAATGATTTCTGATACTTTGCCTGGATTATCATTAATTCAGCCTTGACTATTTTAAGGAACCGTTGAGTATCCATTTCGCATTCATTGCCGGGAGTACATTGATCTGATGAATTAAAATAAAGGGACAATGCTTGCTGATAGGGTAGAGAATCAAACTGCATTTCTGATTTTTGTTTGATGGATTCAGAAAATTCATACAAGGTGCTCTCAGGGTGTTGTGCATGGCACATGTAAGCCGGGAGAATTAATGCAATAATGGTATTCAATAAAGGTTTCATGTGTATTCGATTTAGTCAATCATTTTCTATTTCAAAGGTATCACTCGGTATAAGCCGGGGGCTTTTTACGCAATTTGAAACAGCTAATTGGTTATCACTAAAAGGGTGTTTTCCCGCAAATAAATTCTCTTTATTCCGGTAATTGAATACACATATATTGAAAGAACATGTAAAAGGGGCTGTAAATAAATCAAATAGCAGGAATCTCAATGGATTCCAAGTGTCATCATGTATGGTAAAACAATTGAGAATAGACCAGGACCAAATACTTCTAAAAGAATAGAAAATGCTACTTTAGAACCATTCTATATAAAGGTCGAATCCTCCTGCATTTGAGGAGAGTATGAACATTGGTAAAGGATAATTCCTTATGGAATATACACCTTTTCTGAGTGCATGGTCTGATCCGTTTTATATTGTATCAGATAGATTCCATGTACATTGCCGGGCAGATCAAAGATATTATCTGTTGCAGCACTATTGACGATGAGTTGAATTCCATTGAGACTGGTTAATATCAAATTTTGAACAACATCGTTTTGAGTAGTTGACAGAATTAACCTGCGATCCTGAATGGTAATGGATGACTTTGATAAGTTTGAATTTAAGTCAGTATTGGCTACAGGTAAATTAAATATAACCTTTCTGGTATTTTTGATGGAGTTGTCTTTGGAATTGTTTCCATCTCCGTTAGCACACATACTTACGAAATAAAAAGTCAGTTTTTCATTCGAGCTGGCAGGGGCCTTCCATTGAAAGCTCCAGGAGGTTTCACCATTAGTGAGAAATTGTGCCGCTGATTGTCTTGCATAAGTTCTTCCATTGAAATTATCCTTAGCAATACTCACATTGGTGCCTTTAATCAAAGTACCTATAAATTTATTGGTGGTATCCAATACGGTCAATTGAAAACCTGATCGTACTGCATTTGATTTATTGGTCAGGGTAATGTTATACGTTTGATTTGCAATTACCGTATCAGGCACTCCGGAAATATCAACAGTGCCGGTAAAACTTCCACCGCTATGGCAGCCGGAAAGCATACATGCAGTTTCCCCGGGAGCTCCGGTATTTCCAGTAGGAGGGTTGCTGGGCTCTGGCATTGAACCGGTTGAAAGTAGTGCGATCAGGGCGAGTGTAAAAAATGGAAGTATTAATTTGTTGATCATCAGAAACTAATTGAGTTGTATTTAAAAAGATTATTACGAATTAAGACCGTATTCGGTTGCTTGATTAGATTTTATTTTTCTTTAATTGGAAAATGCGGGAAATATTAAAGCCAAATTGAATATCGCCATCAAACCAGCTTCCATTTTCTTCATTAACAAGAGATCTTTCATTCATTCCTTTGGCATTAGAAAAATGAAGCTGGAACACATGGCCTCCGGTTTCTATATCAAATCCAATAGATAAGGGATGCGATTTGAAATCTCTGGGGAAACTATTAAATGGAAATGAATAATCGACTACAAAAGCCAATCGTTTGGTGAACTTGTAGCGGGCACCCAATTCAAGGGCATAAATATCATTCGGTATCAAAACATTGTCTACTATATTTGAATGTACCAGGATAGGACTCAATTGCAGCGTAAATCGTTCGGTGAATTTTCTGCCAATAACCAGTTGATGATAATAACTCATTCTTCTTGCAAATGTGACCTTTAGTTCAGGGTCTGCAAGGGGAGATTCCAAACCATTTCTTACAAAACCACTGGTCCAAATTAAACTGATCGGCATCGATTTGGGTCCGGTAGATTGCCATAGAATGCGGTACCGCAGAAATCCATCCACTTCTTTTTTAAAATTGCACCTGCCGATTCCTACTGTCAGGTTTTTTGTTATCCCATAATCAAGACCCAGTCGCATATAGGCATTATCCAATCCGAAAAAATTCTTATAGCCTTCGCCTTTATAAAACCGGTGTAATATTCTGAAGTCGAGCTGACCTGCAGAAAGCATTTCCATGCTGTGATTATTAATGACACGCGTGGATTTAAATGCATTGTGCACTTTTTCTGAGACCTGATCTTGCTTGACTAAATCCAATAAATCCTGGGAGTAAGATTTGTCATTTAAAAATACCGTAATCAGGAAAATGGCTATCGTATATTTCATTATCTATATGAATTAATTTTAGTTAAAGCTTGGCTTTTGAAATTAATTGTTCAAGGCTCCCTGGCTCACCCATTTTTCAATTTTAGCAATTTTACAGGCGGATAATTTTATGCCGTTTTGAGGCATTGGAACATAACCTGATTCATGATTGATACTTCCCAGAATGCGGCCACTTGTCACAGTTGATTTTACTCCGGCATAACTGTTGAGGTCAATACCGCCCTGTGGATTACTTCCACTGTGACATCCGGTGCAGGCTCCCTGAAAAATAACGGTTAAGGAGGAATTATAAGAAACGAATGAAGTATCGCAAACTTCCGCCATACAGGTATCCTTTGTATGAGCTCCCTGCTCGATCCAAAGGGAGATCGTTGTAATTTGGTCTTTAGTCAGCCGGGAAAATGGTTTGGGCGGCATTGGGCTGAAAGGCGCAGTTATAGCATCGTAAAGTTTACTGTTACTGTAACTGCCTGGGCGGACGCTTTTTAAAATGCCTTCCGGGCTGGTATAATCCAGTCGGGCAACATTATCTGTGGAATTGTGACAGCCACTCTGTGTGCAATTTGATATGATCAAAGGGAATACCTCCTGGTCAAAACAGACCTGTCTGCCATCGTTAATATATTCACTGGCGCAACTACCTAAAAAGAATAAGGTGATCAGGAAAATACTGTTTAGAGCCCACTTAGCAGTCATATAATTTAAATTATAGCCGGCAAAGATAATAAAATCCTTAGAGGAAAAAAGGACACATAACAGAGCTAAAAACAAAATACCTTCCGAATTATCCGGAAGGTATTTGTCGAATCTCTAAACGTAGGTATTTATTTTTATTACAGACATTTAAACTAGAGAATTTTTATTATCGAAATTAGTCTATGCCGATATAGCTTAATAATGCATGTTATGCAATTCATCAATGCAAGAATGAAATGAATTTCGAAAATCATATAGTTTAAATTCTAAACAGTGAACAGAATTATTTCAACTCTTTTATAAAATTGCCATTGGCATCAAAAAGCAACGCTTTGTGGGTTCCGTTGACATCAATCACAACAATATATTCACCTCCGGGAGTGGTACCTGCTCTAAGTATATTAGCTCCGGTATAGTTAGTGTCTACATAAGTAATAATTGCAGTAGGTAAGGTGTTCACATCCACTCTGTTCAGGTGCTTGCGGGGATTTTTTGGACCTGGTACTTTTCTGTCCAGTTCTTTTAAAAATGTTCCGGCCGAATCAAATTGAAGCAACTTGAAAGTTCCGTCTGCAAGTTTAATTGCAGTGAAGAAATTTCCTGATTTATCGGTGAAAGCAAATTCAATAGTTGATCCGGAATAGTTGGTTGCAACATAATCTTTAATAGCTTGCGCTAATTGATCTACCGGAATTCTTATGCAGGAACTGTCCCTTCCTTGTTTGTGTTTACCTCTTAATTCCAGAGAATTACTTGCATCAGTAGAACTGACACCTGAAGTCGAGCTCAATTCAGTTGATGCTGCATTCGTAAGATCTACATTTTGATCCGCTGTTTCTTTTTGGCATGACACCATCACTATGGCGTAAACCGCCATAAAACCCATAATCTTTTTCATAAAAATGAACTGTTTAAATTGTTAAAAAATGAAATTTCAATAATGTAAAATTTCTCTCATTTTGTATTTTGTAACTTTTACGAAGAATTGGATGCAGAGGTCAGTCAAAAGTTTAATTTTAACATAATTTTTATTTTTCGGTCATTTTGGCCTCCCAGGCAACCCCGGATTCCTTATTTTCGTAGTTTATAACCAGTAGTACAGAACGCGGACCGATTTGGCAAATGAAGAAATACATATCAACCCACCGGAACTGACTGAAATCATAAAGGCCTGCAAGCTTCAACATCCGTTGGGTCAAAGAAGGCTATATGAGCATTTCTATTCCTATGTCAAGAGCATTTGCCTGCGATATGCATCGCGTATAGAAGACTGCGAAGAGATCATGGATGATTCTTTTATTAAAGTATTTAAGGGCATTGATAAATATGATTATGAAAGACCATTCAAATATTGGTTGCGTACGATTGTGGTGAATACTGCCATAGATTTTTACAGGCAGTCCATGAGAATGGTAAAATCAAATCCGATTGAAGACTATTCCCATTTGAGCATGGATGATCATACGATAAGCAGAATGTCTTCTGAGGAAATTTTGAAAGTAGTTCAGAAATTAAGCCCTGCATACCGGAGTGTGTTCATGATGTTTGTAGTCGATGGGTATAGTCATAGAGAAATAGGGGCCATGTTAAATATTACTGAAGGGACATCAAAATCAAATCTTGCCAAAGCAAGACTCAAATTACAGGAAATGTTATTAAAAGAATATGCCGGTGAATCCGGTGTCGCATTTTTAAATCTTACTTTACCATCTAATATATGAAAATCGAGGATTTTGACAAGCAAATGCAGCAAAAACTGGAAGACTTAAATCCGGTTTTTAATGAATCGGATTGGATCCGGCTTTATGGTAAAATGGATGCACATAAATCATCCGGATTCTTTAACAAAAAGAATTCTTTGCTTTTGCTCTTACTTCTGTTTCTGTTATTTGGAACATGGATGTCCTATAAATGGAATATGGGTAACCAGTCAAAAGATGAACAGAAACACCATATTCAAAAATCTGCAATACTAGCAGAGTTAAATGGAATCAAAACAGAGGATCTTAAATGTAAAGAATTACCGGCAATTACAACTTCCGAATCAAATAACAATATAACACGTATATCAGATAACAATCATACTACGGACTATTCCGTTGCCATTACAAACAATCAGGTAAAAAACAATTCGCGAAATCAGAATCACGCTGATTTTACTCATCCAGGAATCACCTTAAAAAACAGGCATCAGGAAAATTCGAAATTCAGTTCAACGATTTCTTTTGAAACTAAATTAAGTGAAGAATCTTCCACAAATGAAGTAAAGGATTTCAAGAATGCAATAGTTAATAAGCCCGGTGTTGGAGATCATCAATTGAATGAACAGAATG
Source organism: Bacteroidota bacterium (assembly GCA_029781865.1). Lineage (GTDB taxonomy): Bacteria > Bacteroidota > Bacteroidia > Chitinophagales > Saprospiraceae > Vicinibacter. The sequence continues at coordinate 84,018 of JAKOVW010000008.1, read as the reverse complement.
ACCATAGTGCAGGTCTTTTAAATGCTGAGGAAGGATCATTGATAACAGCTTCCACTGAGTTAGTAAAACCTTTGGCAGTTAATTCAGCCCAGGGCGTTCATTCCAATTCTACTGCTTTGGTTACTAAATTAAAACCTTCTGCTGGTTTGAAACCTCATAAATGGAGCATTGGAACAAGCGGGCTGGTAACAGCGTCACATTTTAATGCAGGAGTTATCTGCGAGGTAAAAACAAAAAATAATATTGCTTTTGGAACCGGTATTATCAGTCAGAAATATTTTACTCAGGATTACAAGGATCAAAATGAATTTACAGCTACCAATGAAGCATCATTTACCGATCTGATCCGTCCAAGACATAGCCGTTCTGTAAGTTTTTCCAATATCAAAATCAGAAGTCTTGACATTCTTTTGCCTTTGAGTTTCAAATATTACTATCCGCTTGATTTTAAGTATTCGTTATTTGCCAATGCAAGTATGCAATTGACCTTGTATAGTAGGACCAGTTTGGATTTTAATTACCTTCCTTATGATACGACGGTTACAATGAATGAAACTGATTTTGACCAGGCATCCAATAGCGCCACTTTAATAAATCATTTTGCAGTAGGAGCAGGTATTCAAAGGGAATTCCGAAACCTTAATTTCCAGCTAAGTTTCTTGTTCCAGAAAAACAATAACAACCAGCCCCAAATTGCAAAGCAGGAATTAGCAGGGCAGGTAAGCTTGTTCTATAAATTGTAAAATGGATTATCCGTGACGTATTGAAATTCGTTTTAACCGGAAGATTTCATTTAGAGTTGATTATTAAGATTTGTCGCGACTTCCCAGTTTGAATTTAGCGATAGCCTTTTTGGAAAATTCAGATAATACCAATTTTCCGCTTATAGCAGCCCGTTCATTCAGTAATTGCTTCCAATGACCGGTGTTTTCCCAAAATACTTTTTTCAAATTCTGCAAGGCTTCAGGATTGAATTGCAATAATTTTTGTGTAAAATGACTGATGTATTGATCCAGTTGCTCTGTGTTTTCAAATGCTTCATAAAACAATCCATGTTGTTTGGCCCATTCTGCAGTTTGCCATTCATCCGGATTCAAAGACATCATTTGAAATGCAGCGGTACCCATCTTTCGTTCAACTGCTGGTCCTATTACAAAGGGCCCGATTCCAACCGCCAACTCGCTCAAGCGTATACTTGCAAATTTAGTTGCCAATGGATAGTCCATTGCGGCTGCTAATCCTACACCTCCGCCAATAGCTTTTCCATGAATCCTTCCAATTATAATTTTCGGGCAATTTTTCATGGCAAGAATTACATTTGCAAATCCAAGAAAAAACGTTTTTCCGGTTTCAAAATCTTGTATTGAACTGAGCTCGTCAAAACTTGCACCCGCGCAAAATGTTTTGTCACCTTCGGATCTTAAGAGGATCATTTGAACCTCGTTGTTGATACCTGCATCATGTATAGTTTGCGCTAATTGTTTTAATAATGATCCCGGAAGGGAGTTGTGTGCAGGGTGGTAAAAGCGAATTGTGGCTAATCCATTTTCAACGGTACAGGATACATGTGCTTCCATGTTTGATTCGATGTTGGTGATGATTTTATGATTTCATTTGTTTTTTCCAGGATTGGTAATTGCCTATTGGACTCGGATAGTTCTCCGGTTTTTCTCTTAATGGCATGCATTCCTGAATGGCAGTATGGGCCTCGCGTGCCAATAGTTGATAAAGTTCTGTTCCCTTGCGTTTCCAGTCAATCATTTCGTCACTGAGTTCTTTGATAATTCTTGCCGGGTTTCCAACCACCAGACTTCTGGGGGGGATTTTAGTACCTTCTTTAATAAAACTCAAGGCACCTAGGATACAGTTGTCCCCGATCTCCGCTTCATCCATGATTACCGAATTCATTCCGATCAGACAATTGATTCCAATGATACTGCCATGAATGATCGCACCATGTCCGATATGTGCATTTTCCTTCAGGCGAACCTGAATGCCGGGAAACATATGAATGGTACAGCTCTCCTGAATATTACATCCATCTTCGATAATGATCTCGCCGAAATCACCGCGGATGGCCGCAAAAGGACCGATATAAACGTCCCGGCCTATAGTTACGCAGCCTGTAACAGCCGCAAGAGGGTGCACATAAGCTGTAGGATGGACGACGGGAATAAATTCCTTGTATGAATAAATCATGAATGTAGCATATTTGCAAATGTAGAGTTTGAATTCTAATTTTAACAAAAAATCAAATGGCAACTTTTTTTACAAAGGAAACAACTGCATTCTTAAAGGAACTTACGGAGAATAACAACAGGGATTGGTTTAACCTGAATAAAGAACGATTTAAGCATTATGCGGAACAACCATTTCATTTGTTCATTGATAAATTAATCGAAAAGATTAAAGAAAAGGATCCAAGAATTACCATATCAGCTAAAGAAGCCGTTTTTCGTATTTACAAGGATATCCGGTTTAGTAAGGACAAAACACCGTATAAGGAATTTTTGTCGGCTTTGATTTCAAGAGGAGGCCGAAAAGATCATTCTACTCCTGGGCTTTATATCGAATTGAGAAAAGATGGGATTCATGTTTATTCGGGTTTATATGAACCAGATCCAAAACAATTGTATAAAATCAGGGAGTATATTGCTACTCATTTAAAAGAGTTTGAAAAGGCCATAGCCGATAAGAAATTTGTGAAACGGTTTGGCAAAATTCTCGGAGAGAAAAACAAGGTGTTACCTGCAGAGTTTAAAACTGCGGGACAGCAACAGGAACTGATGTTTAATAAGAGCTTCTACTATGTAACTATACTGGATAAATCCTGGGTAACTTCAGATAAGCTTTTAAAGGAAGTCGTTCAATGTTATTCTGATGCAGGGATTATGACTGCTTTTTTCGAAAAAGCGTTGAAAAAATGAGTAACTGAAGAAGTGGCAGAATTTATTGCGGGATCAATTGTTATCACAGAAGAAGACGCGTATATTTTTTAGGAGATTGTTTTGATCTGTTATTCGGTAGCCAGCAGGGATTTTTGAATCTGTGATTCACTCATTAAATCTCTGTTTACAATAATGGCGGCATTGAGTTCAAATCCCAGAATTAAAATTAAGGTATTTAATCTAATCCAGATAAGCATAATGATCAATGCGCTTATTGCGCCATAGACTTTGTGATAGCTTCCCATTTTTTCTACAAACAAGCCAAAAAGAATGGACGTGATGATCGTTGCTATTGTAGCCAATGCGGCACCTGGCGAAAGTCCTTTGATTGGCTTTTTAATGGCAGGTCCGTATCGGTACATTAATGAAATGACTCCATAGAATAATAGTACGGTAATCAGGTATTTTAAAGTGGAAATGGAAATCTTGAGAAATGAGCTCATATGGATGTAATCCAAAATCCAACGAAGTATTTTTTCACCGAAGATGATGGACAATACGGAGGAAATTAAAAGAAAGCCTAAAGCAAAGGTGAGCAAGATGGCGGTTAATTGAGTCTCCAGCCACTTTCTTTTTCTAAAGCTTGATTTATAGGTCTTATCAAATCCTCTCATCATCGATAAGATTCCTTCCGCACCAAACCAAATAGCTAGTATAAAACCAATGGACAGAAAACTCCCTTTGGCTCTGGGCCGCAAACTGTTTATGATATCCGTGATAACATATTCTTCAGCTCCTTTAGGTAGAATGGATATAATGGATTGTTCCAGTGTTTTATAAAAATCAAGTCCTTTAGGTAAATAAGCAGTCACGGTAAATAAAAAAATGAGCGATGGAAACAAGGCCATAAAAAAATGATAGGTCATCGCACTCGCCCGTGTATTCAGGTCATTTCGTTTTGCTTCCTGGAATAAAAAATAAAATACCTGACCGATGGTTACGCCCCTGAATCCAGGAAAAGAATGGGTGTTGGACCAATCGACTATCTGTTTGACAACTGGAAGTCGCTCGATTCGATATTTCAGGCTTGTTTTAGGATTGGTCAAAATATGGTTTCAGTTTTTCGATAATCAATTCCGGCATTTCAACGCGCTTTTTTGTTTTTACGTCCACAAAGCACAAGTGTACTTCAGCTGCATTAAGCAGTTCTTTTCGTTCATTAAAAATTTGCGTATGAAACCGGATATTCTTTTGAGGTAATTGTGGTATGCTGGTTTCCAGAATAAGCAAGTCATCGTAATAGGCTGGTCTCAGATATCGCACATTAATAGAAACAACAGGCATAAATATCCCCATCTGGTCTTCAAAATCCAAATACCGGAGTCCCAGATTTCTGATCGCTTCAACCCGTCCGACTTCATAGTATTGCATGTAATTTCCATAATAGACGTATCCCATTTTATCGGTTTCACTATACCGGACCCTGATCTGAATTTGATGTGTATACATTATTTAGTAAAGCCTGTGTATTTTAATTGCGATCTCTCAAAACAGGACAAGACATACAGTGCGGGCCGCCTCTGGCGCGTGACAATTCACTTGAAGGCAATGTGATAATTGTATTTTGAATTTGTGCAGGGTCTAAATTACCGGCTAAAAAGTCAAGGGAATGAATTACCTGGTAACCTGCATTTTTAAATGCCGTTTCAGTCTTTGGATTCCGGTCATAGGTGAGTGCAACACCTGGCCTTAACGTAAGCAGATTACATCCATCCGTCCATTGCTCTCTTTCCTGATAGGGAGATTCTCCATTGCCGCTCCAAATAAATTCTATTTTAGGATCTAATTCTGCATGCATGAAATCAAGTACAGAAGGATATTCAACCATACTGCCATCTTGTTTGTGCACGGTTACATAGGAACCCAGACCATCTTTTACTATAGGTTTAAAACCTACAAAATGGTTGTGATTAATCTGTGTAAAAATGGTGTCAATGTGCATAAATGAACGTTCTTTTGGCACATCGATTTCCACAATATTTTTAATGATATTTTTTTCAAACAATACTTTCTTTAATGTTTGGATGGCATGATCTGTTGTGCGTTCACTACTACCGATCAACAGGTAGTCTTTATTGATAATCATTAAATCCCCACCTTCGACTGAAATGGGTTCTCCTTTGCGTGAAGGTGGAAATTCATCAACTACATTCAGATTGATTAATTTGTTTTCTTTTACCAGATTACTAAAGTTGGGATGTGCATGAAAAATAAAACGCGTCAGCAGATTTTCCCGGAATCTGACATATTTTGATGCCTTGGTAATAATCACATGATCATTTACTGTTAATGCAATATCCCGGGTAAAAATAAAATTGGGAATAGGATCAAATACAATTTGTTCCTCTTTCCGGTAATATCCTGAAATTAAAACCTCAGATAAGGTATCGTGATCCATAGATTGCAGAAGTTGAACCGTAGCGGTTGGTAATTCTTCAAAATCCTTAATCATCTGGATAACTTCCTTCTTAATATCTTCATCCGCATCCAGAGATTCTTTAATTAATGTTTGCGTTTCCAATACGTTCGCAGGTTCAATAAATTGATGCAGCACCTGTTTAAACACCTGGTGTTCTTTACGCATCGTTGGAAGATGAACAATATCATCAAAAAGCAGTTCTCCGGCCCTCCTTGGGCTGATGCGATCAATTCCTTCATCAGGGCTGTGGATGATTAGTTTGCGGAGTGTTTTGATTTCCGAGTCGGCAAATACTGATGAATGCATAAAGGAGTTTGATTCACAAAAGTAAGGGAAGACGGTTAGAAGTTAGGAGTGATGAGTGATGAGTTCTCTTGTTCCAATTATAGTAAATTTATCATTAATGCATTAATTATTGAAATACAATGTTTTAGATAAATTGTCTTTTCTATTTGGCCTTCAATAAATAATAGCCCGGCGCGTACAACTCAACTCTCATAACTAATTTTCGCCTTATCTTTCGATCTTATTTTTAAATACAAATGGCAGCTGAAAAAATATTGATGTTAGGGGCTAATGGTCAGATAGGTACAGTTCTGGCCAGGGCACTTCGGGAAAAATTTGGTGTAGAATCAGTGATCACTTCTGATCTGAGAGAACCGGATCAGCAGTCAGGTCCTCACGAAATATTAAACGTCTTGGATAGTGATGGCTTAAAATCACTGATTGACAAATACCAGGTTACTCAGATTTATCATTTGGCTGCAATTCTTTCGGCACGTGGTGAGAAAGACCCAATGAATACCTGGAAGATAAATATGGATGGTCTGATGAATGTGCTCAATGCCGGGGTGGAGAAAAAAATAACCAGAGTATTCTATCCAAGTACAATTGCGATATTCGGACCCTCCACGCCAAAAAAAATGACTCCGCAGGAATCCAGCTTTATTCCCACAACAGTTTATGGCATCAGCAAACTCGCTGCAGAAAACTGGTGCAACTACTATCATAAGAGATATGGACTGGATGTACGATCGGTAAGATACCCGGGCGTTGTGGGTTGGCAATCCGAAGCTGGCGGGGGCACCACGGATTATGCTGTTGAGATATTTCATGAAGCATTGAAACATAAAAAATATACTTGTTTTTTGGAAGCAGATACGCGTCTTCCCATGATATACATGGATGATTGCATACGGGCGACTGTTGAACTCATGGATGCGGAAAGCGATAAACTTACAGTGCGCACTTCTTACAATCTCGCTGGTATGAGTTTTACACCTGCCGAACTGGCAAGTGAAATTAAAAAACACATTCCCGGTTTTGAAATTCAATACGTACCTGATTTTAGACAAGCCATAGCGGCATCCTGGAGTGAAAGCATCGACGATAGCATTGCCAGGAAAGATTGGGATTGGAAACCGGAATTTGACCTTGAACGATTAACAAAAGATATGCTGGACCACTTGCGATAGTGGATAACCAAACATAAATAAAGCAACATTTTATTCTTCATCCATTAACCATTACACATGTATACCGGAATTAAAAATCAACTTGCAGATGAACTTCAATCCATTAAAGATTCGGGATTGTACAAAATGGAAAGAACCATTACGTCACCTCAGGGTGCAGTGATTCAAACCAAAGAGGGTGGTGAAGTACTCAATTTTTGTGCAAACAATTATTTAGGATTGTCGTCACATCCCGAAGTGATTGCAGCAGCTAAAGCGTCAATAGATCATTATGGTTATGGAATGTCTTCGGTGCGTTTTATCTGTGGTACACAGGATCAGCATAAATTGCTGGAGCGAAAAACAGCCGAATTTCTAGGAATGGAAGATTGCATTTTATATGCTGCTGCTTTTGATGCGAATGGCGGAATTTTCGAACCGATCATGCTCGAACAGGATGCCATTATTTCAGACGAATTAAATCATGCTTCCATCATTGATGGAATCCGTTTATGCAAAGCACAGCGTTTCCGCTACAGGCATAATGACATGAACGATCTGGAGGAAAAGTTAAAAGAAGCGTCAAATGCCAGAAGAAAGATGATCGTGACTGATGGTGTATTTTCCATGGATGGTACCATTGCGCAATTAGATAAAATATGCGATCTGGCGGATAAGTACGATGCACTTGTGATGATCGACGAATGTCATGCATCCGGATTTATGGGCAAAACAGGAAGAGGTACTCACGAATTTCGCAATGTGATGAATCGAATAGACATCATCACAGGAACTTATGGAAAAGCATTGGGTGGCGCTTCCGGAGGATTTACAGCGGCCAGAAAGGAAATTGTGGATATGTTGCGCCAGCGTTCACGACCGTATTTATTTTCAAATACCCTGGCGCCCTCTATTGTCGGAGCTTCCATTAAAGTATTGGATTTGTTGTCCTCATCCACTCATTTGAGGGATAAGCTGGAAAGCAATACCAAATTCTTCCGCAAAGCGATGACCGATGCCGGTTTCAATATTTTGCAGGGTGAGCATCCGATTGTTCCGGTAATGCTCTATGATGCACCACTGGCTCAGCAATTTGCGGCCGAACTCTTAAAAGAAGGTATTTATGTCGTTGGTTTCTTTTATCCCGTAGTTGCCCAGGGTAAAGCGAGAATACGCGTACAAATATCAGCAGGACATGAGCAAACACATCTGGAGAAATGTGTGAGTGCATTTACGAAAGTGGGTAAAAATTTGAAAGTGATATAAATCATTTTTTTAAATTTTTTGTCTTTGAAAACGGCTGCATTTTTTATCGCGCCTGAATAGTCTTTAAGTTCGTCAACGGTTACTGCCAATTTTATTCACTGTAGTAAATTATAAACAGGAATTGTTTATCATCATTTAATCAGTGATTGTTAGGTCCTGGCAATGGATATTCTATTATTAATTATTCTTTTTTACCGTTTTTTCATTTTGCATCTGGAAGACAACTTGGGTGTTTTATTTTAAGGTATTATTTAGTCGCAAACCAGGGTATCGAGGTCCAAGTGGCCAGATGGATATCAAATTCTATTTCCAACAGTTGAAAAAATCTTATCATAAAATATTACCGTAATATAGAATTTTATTTACGAAAACATTCGTACATTCGCAGCTTCTAAAAAAATCAAGAATATGCGACTCTTCAAATCCTTAATCCTACTCTTTATTATTCAGGTGGTCTCAGCTCAGGAATCCCGTTTAATGAGGTTTCCAACCATTTATAACGATGCTGTGGTTTTTAGTTATGCCGGAGACCTGTATACGGTATCTGCTAATGGCGGTACGGCCAGGAAGCTGACCAATCACATTGGTTATGAATGCTTTGCACGCTTTTCACCGGATGGTAAAAACATCGCGTTTACCGGCCAGTACGATGGCAATTCCGAAATCTATCTGATACCCGCTCAGGGTGGAGAGCCTAAAAGATTGACTTATACGGCTACCCTCGGCCGCGATGATATCTCAGACCGGATGGGTCCGAATAACCTTTGCATGGCATGGAAGGACAATGAAAATATTGTATACCGTAGCCGTTGGCATGAATTTAATGATTTCAAAGGCCAATTGTATTCTTGTAATATCAATGGCGGACTATCCGAGCAACTGCCATTGGATCATGGTGGCTTTTGTTCCTTTTCTCCGGATAAATCCAAAATGGCTTACAATTATACATTCAGGGAATTCAGAACCTGGAAGCGTTACAGAGGTGGACAGGCCGATGACATTCGCATCTTTGATTTTAAAACCAAAGAAAGCACCAAAATAACCGAGAATGATGCACAGGACATTATCCCGATGTGGGTTGGAAATAAAATTTATTATTTGTCTGATCGCGATGCACGAATGAATATATTTTCTTATGATCTGAATACGAAGGAAACCAGGAAAATAACAAACTTTAAAGATTTTGATTGCAAATTTCCTTCTTCAAACGGATCGTGGATCGTTTTTGAAAATGGAGGTTACCTGTATAAACTAAATACAACAACTGATAAATTTGAAAAAATCAATATCAGCATTCAGGAAGATTTTGCATCAGGTAGAAATAAGTATGTCAGCGCGAAAGAAAATATAGAAAGCTGGGATATTGGTTCTGACGGTAATCGCGCAGTATTTGTAGCCAGAGGGGATGTATTTACAGTGCCAGCTAAAAATGGAGCTATTCGCAATCTTACCAAATCTTCCGGTTCACATGAGCGCGAAGCCAGCTGGTCGCCAAATGGAAAATACATCGCCTACATCAGTGATGCAACCGGTGAAGATGAGTTGTACATGATGCTTGCAGATGGAAGTGCTGCAGCAATTCAATTAACTAAAAATGGTGATAATTACAAGTATGGAATTAAATGGTCTCCGGATAGTAAGAAAATTTTATACAGCAATCGCAAACAAAATTTTTATTACGTAGATGTCAATACCAAAGAGTCTACCCTGATTCAATACAGTGAAGTATTTGAAATCACGGATTACAATTGGTCACCGGACAGCAAATTCGTTTGTTATACCAACCCGGTTCTTAAAAATAATTCGATCATCAATATTTATTCCCTTGCGGATAAAAAGAATTATGCTGTTACAGAAACCTGGTTTCAGTCTTATGGCCCGGTATTTAGTTCGGATGGAAAGTATATTTATTTTGTTTCTGAGCGTTCGTTCAACCCTAGTTATAATAATCTCGAATGGAATCATGCTTATTTTGATTTATCAAAAATATATTGTGTTCCGTTGAGAAAAGATGTAAAAAATCCTTTTGAACCCAAATCAGATGAAGTGGTCGTAAAGGATTCAACGGATAAAAAAGACGTGAAAAAAGACGATAAAAAAGAAGACAAAAAGTCTGTTGCAACTGATTCGTCAAAGCCAGGCATTGATTTTGACGGAATCATTAATCGCGTTGTTGAAATACCTGGCACTCCCGGAAATTATAACGGCATTCAGTCTGTCGGAGATAAAATATATTATTTCAAATCATCACAGCGCGAAAAATTCCGCTTTCTAATGTATGATTTGAATACCCAGAAGGAAACGGAATTAGGCACTGACATTCATGGAACTTCTTTTACGCCGGATGGAAAAAAACTCATGGTGTTGTCTAATAATAATTATTACATAATAGATGCACCATCTGCTAAAATCAATCTGGAAAATCCATTGAATCTTTCTGATCTGAAAATGTGGGTAGACAGAACGGCAGAATGGAAACAGATTTACAACGAATGCTGGAGACAAATGAGAGATTTCTTCTATGACCCGAATATGCATGGTGTAGATTGGGAAGGCTTAAGAAAGAATTATGCTCAATTGCTTCCGTATGTGAATCATCGTACGGATCTGACCTACATCATCGGTGAATTAATTGGTGAGTTGAATATTGGTCATGCTTATGTTGGTGGAGGCGATTATCCTAAAGCGGACCGGATACCTACCGGATTACTTGGTGCACAAATTGCCAGAGATCCTTCAGGATATTTTAAAATCACCAAAATATTAAAAGGTGAGAATTGGGATAAAAAGGTTCGTTCGCCTTTAACTGAAATTGGTGTTAATGTCAAAGAAGGTGATTTTATACTAGCGGTTGATGGAAATACGACAAAAAATGTTTCGGATTTTTATCAGTTGATGATCGGAACAGCTGATAAGCAAGTTCGTTTAAAAGTAAATTCCAGTGCTTCAGAGACTGGTGCCCGCGATGTTACAGTGATTCCAATAGCAGATGAACATCAATTGTATTATTATACCTGGGTACAGAAAAATCTTGAAAAGGTTACCAAGGCAACCGATGGAAGAGTTGGGTACCTGCATATACCCAACATGGGAAGTGAAGGATTAAATGAATTTGTGAAATATTATTATGCAGAGTTAAACAAAGAAGCATTGATTGTAGATGACAGAGGAAATGGTGGCGGAAACGTCTCTCCTCATATTATTGAAAGATTGCGCAGAGAACCGGTTCAGATTACAATCAGCAGAAATGGCAAACCGACGTTCGAACCCATCGAACAAATCATTGGTCCCAAAGTGGCGATGATTGATGAATATTCAGCAAGTGATGGAGATATATTCGCCTATCGTTTCAGAAAGCACAAACTAGGTACGATCATTGGAAAAAGATCATGGGGTGGAGTAGTTGGAATCAGAGGTAGTTTACCTATTGTTGATGGTGGATACCTCAATCGACCGGAATTTGCCAGATACGATGTGAATGGAAAACAATGGGAAATAGAAGGACACGGTGTAGATCCGGATATTGTGATTGATAATGATCCGTATAAAACGTTTATGGGAGAAGATCAGCAACTGGATAAAGCCATAGAAGTAATTAAAGATCAAATGAAAGGAAAATCCTATAAGGAACCGGCACCACCGGCATATCCTAAAAAATAGGAAAGCGTTAAATAGTCTATAGTCTATAGGGAAGAAGTCTTTAGGGAGATGATACTGAGTTGTAGGTAGATTTCGTGTTGTAATGATGAAATAAATTAGTAACCTGAAAAAAGTATACAAAACCTATAGACTATAGACTTCTTCCCTACAGACTATTTTTTACAATTCCATCGATAATTTGCTATGCTTTATCCAAAGAAAAAATAAATCATGAACCTTTTACGAGTATAAGAAGTTTGAAGCTGTGTTTAGTTTCATTTTAATCGGAAGTCTATGATAAAAATCCATGCCCGCTCTTTTTTATTGTCAATTGTAATTCTTTTTTCTATTTCATCTCTCAGTATAGTAGATGCGCAATTCGGTGGAGCAGCTCCCCAAGGCCCGCCTCCGGAAGGAAAAATACAAGGCGAAGTATACGATAGTCTCACAGGGGCACCGGTTGCTTTTGCCAATATCATTATTCAGGAAGCATTGGAAAAGAAAGATGTCGATGGAGGCTTGACGGAGGAAAATGGTAAGTTTAAAATAAAAAATTTGAAAAATGCCCGATACAATGTCATTGTCAATTTTTTGGGTTATCAGACTAAAATAGTAGGACCCTATAAAATTAATAAAGATGTACAGGAATATAATCTGGGTCGGATATTGTTGAATCCCAGTATTAAAAAATTAGATGAGGTAACTGTAGTTGGTCAAAAGGATTTAATTGAAAATAAAATTGACCGGATGGTTTATAATGCAGAGCGCGATGTGACTTCTAAAGGTGGCACAGCTGCAGATGTGCTTAGACGCACACCTTTGCTGACGGTTGATCTGGAAGGAAATGTATCACTTCGCGGCAGCAGTAATATCCGTATTCTGATCAATGGAAAACCGTCGACCATCATGTCTTCTAATGTAGCCGATGCTTTAAAAATGATTCCCGCCGATATTATTGAAAAAGTGGAAGTGATAACTAATCCTGGGGCCAAGTACGATGCAGAAGGAACAGGTGGTATTATCAATATCGTAACAAAGACCAAAAAGATTCAGGGTGTAAGTGGGTCTATTTATGCGAGCGCTGGGACCAAGAGTAGTAATCTGGGTTCCAACCTCACCATCAGAATGGGTCAATTTGGTATCAATGCGAATGTGGGAGGGTATTTCTGGCGAGGTAACGGAGAATCAGTAACGGACAGAGAAAATTATTTTTCTCCTGTAAATCCGTTTTACAGGCAAGTAGGAACTTCGTCAAATTATGGAGGCGGTATGTTTGGTCAGATAGGGGCAGATTATGATATCAACAGTAAAAATTCATTGGCGCTGACTACCCGCTTTCCACTTAATCTTTTTAAAACAAATAATGCTCTCACCACCTATGGTGGATCAATGCAGTCATTTCTGCCTTTTCTATTCCGGAGAGAGAGTGACGCATTGAATCGTACCATCGGAACGGACATCAATCTGGATTATAAAAAGACGTATGGCAAAGAAACTGAGCGCGAATTTGGGGTTTCTGCTCAATATTCATATAGCAATAAAAAAAGTGAATATGAAGCAGATCAGTTTGACTCAATGCATATACTGAATTATAAAGAAAATAGTCCTAACCTTGGACTTAATAAAGAATTTACATTTTCTATGGATTATTTATATCCATTCAACAAAAACATCAATTGGGAAGTAGGTGGAAAAACCATTTTGAGAAATGTGTACAGCGACATTTATTATGATACATTGAATATACCCAATTTACAATTTCTAAGAGATCATAGCAGGGACAATGTGTTTGATTATGATCAGAATGTTGCAGCTGCGTATTCCCAGATAACCTTTCCCATACATGAAAATTTAAAAGTAAGGGCAGGACTCAGGTATGAGCATACATTTGTGAAAGGATCTACCGAAGCAGACAATAATGATTTTAAAAACAATTATGCCTCCTGGATTCCATCCGGATTAATAGCCTATACCTTAAAAGATAAATCAACACTGAAGTTTTCCTATTCCAGAAGAATTCAGCGACCCAGTATGTTTTACCTGAACCCGTATGTCAATTATAATGACCCTACAAATATTTCATATGGAAATCCGCAACTGAAGCCTGAGTTGACTGAATCCCTGGAGTTAAGTTATTCCTTTACCAAGGATGTAAAAAATGCAACGATTTCATTGTATCACAAAATTACCAATGATTTAATCGACAATTACCGTTTTGTGGATTCATTGGGGAGAACGAATTCTACATATAACAATCAGGCCACCAATTATTCATCCGGTGTAAGCATTAATGCCGGAATTATGAAACTCGGAAGCATTATACTCAATAGCACCGTTAATTTATATTACCAGAAAATTGACAGCAAGCAATATGCTGAAGTAAAGAATGATGCATTCAGTTACAGCATCAATGGTTTCGCCAATGTTTACATCACACCTGAATTGGGAGTTACTTTTTTTGGATTCGTCAATTCTCCTAAGTTGACCACACAAGGGAAACAGGCTAGTTGGTTTGTTTACAGCATTGGCCTTCGCAAGGATATGTGGAATAAAAAAGGCGGAATCACCATAGGTATTGATAATCCTTTTAACCCAAAACTGAATCTGAATTCTGAATTTAAATCATCCACCTTTTCTTACAACGCAGAAAATAAATTCCTGGGCTGGGGTGTGCGCATTGGATTGGATTATCGCTTTGGCAAAATGGAATTTGGTGGCAATCAAAAGAAGAGAAAAGGCAATCTCAATGATGATCTGAAGCAAGGAGAGGGCGACGGCGGTGGAGGCGGTGGTGGAAGAAATTAAAAGCCTTATGCAGTAATTGAATTCAGTTCAGTTTCGACTTTGAGAGATAAAATATCTGAATTGGATAATCATAAATCTTGAACCGGTAAATTGATTGTTGAAAATAATGCCACCCTTTCAGGGTTCAATATTATTTTTATGATGTGCTACTACAAAAATAGCACCTCTTCGAGGTTAAATAAACAGATTGATAATTTTTTATTCGATAACCGTCAGACCTAACCTGCAGGGTTGAAATGATTGTTGGAAAAACAGTGTCACCCTTTCAGAGTTTAACATCAATTTGAAGAGGTGCTACAAAAATATCACCTCTTCAAAGTCGAATAATCAGATTGGAAATGATAATTCTATTTGGTAACCGTCAATCCAACCCAATCGGGGACATGATTGTAACACGAGTTAATGAATGTATCCAACCCCGAAGGGGTGTTATGATTGTAGCAAGGACCTCATGATTGCACCAACGGATCCAACCCCGAAGGGGTGTTATGATTGTAGCAAATTGGTGTGTCAAATACCAACCCCGAAGGGGTGAAATTATATCATTAATGAAATAATTAATAATATCTGGTCACCGCCCAATCCATTCCTCTGTGATTAATTGGACAATAATCAATCCGAACATCCTGGCACTACTCCAAAATTTATTTTCAATTCTTGCAACGTTTCTCTTTCTTTATGGATATACATTAATGAAGGGCACATCATCCGGAATGTTGTAATCCTATTTTATCATTCATCAAAAAAGATTAAAATGAAGCAATTAATGAATAAAATTTTCTTGCCCGTTTCGGGATTTACCTTATTGGTCTGCCTGCTATTCATCCAATGCCGTAAAAATGAGGACCTCACTATTAATGAACCTTACCAGCCGGTCTATGTATCCGGAGGCGTTTACGGAAGTGTGGTGGATGAACTCGGCAATTTTGTTTCTAATGTCAAAGTAAGTAATGGCAATAATTCCGTATTGACGGACCAGAATGGCGTCTTTATTTTACAAAGTCAATTATTGGATAAGAATGGTGCACAGATCAAATTCGAGAAAGCCGGATACTTTACTATTTACAGAAGTGTATTGCCAATTAAAGATAAAATGGTCTATACCAAATTGAAACTTATCCCTAAAAAGTTAACTCAAACATTTACAGCATCTGCCGAGGGCGTTATCAATGTCAACGGGAACGCAAAACTCACCATTCCAAAAGAAAGTGTGATGGACGCATCCGGAAATGCCTATAGTGGAAACGTTCAAGTGTATGCATATTGGCTGGACCCTGCATCAGAACTAACCATTCAGGAAATGCCGGGGAATCTGTCCGGTAGAAACAAGGATGGAAAGGAAGTGGTGCTCCAGACTTTGGGTATGATGGCAGTAGAATTAGAAGATCCTGCCGGCAATCCTTTAAATATAGCTACCGGGAAATATGCAGAATTAAAACTCCCGATTCCTTCTGTGTTGGATGCCCAGGCAAAATCGAGTATCCCAATGTGGTATTACAATGCTGCAAAAGGAGGATGGATTGAAGAAGGAACAGCAAATCGTCAGGGTAATTTTTACGTCGGACAAGTGCAGCATTTTTCGTTTTGGAATTGCGATTATCCTTTTACTCCAATTCTTTTAAAAGGCCGGGTACTTGACCATTTAAACCGAGCGATTGGAAACGCTAACATTGAAGTTACGGACATCGCGACAGGAAGAAAAGGGTATGGGACAACAACTTCAGATGGATACTTCGAGGGTAAAATACCGGCTTCCACGTCATTTAATATGCTCATCGGAGTCAGACAATGCCAGACACCATTTACGATGCAGTTTTCTACGTCAACTTCAGACGTTGAACTTGGAGATATAAAAACTACACTTAATGCATTGCGGATTTTTGGAAAAATACTGGATTGTTCAAATGTTCCGGTAACGAATGGTTACTTGCAGGTCTGGAATCAGGATTCTATTTTTAATTCGTCGTTTTATACCGTGAATTCACTTGGCGAATTTGATGGAAATGTTTTGATTTGTGCAAATTCTGATATTAAATATAAAGCTATAGATTTCAGTCATTTGAAACAAACCGATCCGGATCTGTTTCATTATGACAATCAGTCGGAAGTAAATCTTGGTAATTTGAAAGCCTGTGAAACACTGAAAAATGTAATCATTGTCAATGCGAATGGATCCAAAATTAATTACATCAATGCAGTCGCACAGACGATTGGAAATGGAGTAAGTTTCTTTGGCGAAGGGCCGGCAAGTGACTCCTCTTATGTTAGTTTTAATGTTCCTGCCATTAAATTAAATACGGTTCAAAATCCGGATCAGTTTCATGTTGTTGGTCCGTTAGGTTCGTTTTATTATAGCTGCGGACCATGTGCAAATATGAATGTAACCCTTACCAATTATGGAGCGATTGGAACGCAAATTACCGGTACATTTACAGGTAAATTAAAAGATTGGACCACTTCTCTGGATGTAAATATTCAAGGTGAGTTTAGTGTCGAAAGGAAGCAATAAAAGTACAATCCGCTATTGGAAGAAAAGAATTTGATCGAGTTATGCTTGCGTAATGACCGCAGGGCCCAAAAGGAACTGGTGCAAAAGTTTGCACCGGTTCTTTTAACTGTGGCTCGCAGGTATTCATTTCATGTAATCGATCCGGAGGATATTTTACAGGAGAGTTTTATTCAGATATTTACAAACTTGATTCAGTTTGATCCGCAAAGAGGGAAATTGATCAGCTGGATGCGACAGATTGTTATTAATACCTCACTGAAGCATTATCGTAATGAGAAAAATAAACTAAATGGGTTTGCTTCTCTTGATGAACTTTCAGATGACTTGCACTCCGTTGATCCGGAGCAAATTTTAAATTTAGATGCAGAGCATTGGATGCAATTCATTCAGAATTTACCATCACCTTATGCCCAGGTTTTTAATCTTTCCGCCGTTGATGGGTACTCCCATGAAGAAATAGCAGTGCTGCTTCAAATTGAAGTCGTCACATCGCGAACTTATCTGCACCGCGCCCGAAAATTATTAGTATCAATGATTCATAAAAATAAAGTCATAGCATATGGAAGCTAACGAGTTTGATCGAAACGCAGGGAGTAAACTATCACGGCATGAATCACCATTGGATATAGATGCATTTTGGAATCAATTGGAACCCAAATTGCCAAAGAATAGATCAAGACCTGTGTTTCTCATTCTGTTTTTATTGCTTGGTTTATTTGCTTGTTTTGCTATTTGGAAGTGGAAGTTTAACCAAAACCTCATGGCTAAAAATGAAAATATTATCCTGGCAGATCAAAGCATGAACAATTCGATTCCTGAATCGGTTTGTGATTCAATAATTTCAAATCGGGCCTTAAGCAATAATAATAAGGCTCAGGAGAATAGCGCACATAATAAGCTGGTATCTGGTTTTGGAAAAAAAATAGAAAATCCATTGAAATCAAAGGAATCAGCTAAGGTTGATTTATATACAAATGATTTGCATAAGACTTCAAGGGAAGAAAGCTTAATTTCTGTCGTTAAAAACAAAAATTTGAACGCCGGATCGTCAAAAGAAGATAAAACCCGTCGTTCAGGGAATGATAAAGACAAAGGCAATGGCAATGGAATTTTACCTAAGGATGTAGGTCAATTGGCATTGAATTCGAAGAAAGATCAGGAAGTTAATTTAAATAGCAAACAGGAGTCAAAATCGCACATAAATTTTTTGGCAGAGCCACAAAAACCCGATGTGGAATCTTCACTAAATTCGGATAGGGTTGTAGAGACAGATTTCAATACATCCAGTGTTTATAATAATGAATTGAAGCGTATTTCAAATCTTCCGGTCCGGTTAAATCCGGTAATATTTCAGCATAAAGAACGGATGCCTAAAAATGAACAGATTCCGGAAATAGAAAATACTACTTTTAAAATTAAAGATCCGGTAAAGTTTCAATTTTCAATCATGCCACTGGGCGGATTGGGATTTTATACTAAGCATCTGTATAACTCTGGTAAAGATGCCTACAAAAATTATGTGTCCATCAGAAATTTTGCAGAATCGAATCTCGAAGAATGGTTCCTTTCCTTAAATGTAAAATTAACATATGGAAAAGCGGGGCTGTTGAGCGGTATAGAATATGTCAGACGGAATGAGCGTTTTTCTGCTCTTTCAATGAAAGAAGAGCATCATTTCGGTACTACCGAAATTCGAATTGAAGAAGGAGACTCCATACATTATATTTCTGGTTCTGGTTGGTATGGCGTCTCGCAATTGCACAAGGTGGTGCATTACAATTCCGTTCAACAATGGAATATTCCGTTGGGATTGAATTATTCTGTTGCTTTACAGAGATTGAAATTGGAATGCTCAGCTGGTGTTGTTTTTTCAATCAGCAATAAGATTACAGGCAAAACATTTGATTCTTCTCTTCAGATTTCGGAATGGGGTCAGTCAAATGATTTGGTTTATCAGACACAACTGGGAATCGGATGGTTTGGAGATTTAAGTTGTACAATTCCGATGACCGCCCGCTTAGGATTCAATGCGGGTATTCGCATTCAGGAATTTCCGGAAGATTATTTAAATGGTCCATTAACCTTGCATTACCGATCTTATTTGATCCGATCCGGAATTGTATTGCGGTTGTTCTAAAAAGTTATACTTAACCCCGAAGTCTTACTGATGCAAGAGCAATTTGAAAATAAATCCGGTTAATGAATATCCGGCATAAAACAAGCCAAATGCAAAATTGTATTGTTTTTCCGGAACATGAAGCAAGGCTACAGTGTAAATGTGAAGTGAAACCATGCTCATTCCTGTGATGATAAACAGAAGTGCAAATAGTGAAGTAATAGTACCTGATACTATAAAAGTCATTAGAAATCCAAGGAAATTTAATATCAGTCCGATAATAAAAATTTTGTTGACTGCTTCATTTTTTAAAATAAAGGCAAACCCAAATACCAAAAATGCACTTATGAAAAAGATTGCACTTACAATATCGTTCAATGGTAAAAAATGACGTAGATTTTGCAAGGTATCCGCTTTTAATAATCCTTTACATAAACCTCCTGTAATACCAATTGCGATAGCCCGTATGATCCATTTCTGTATCGGGTCGGCAGGATCCTCGGGATGTAAATACTGAACTTGCCCTTTGCTGAATTTGAAATAATAATATCCCAATATACATAAAGCAATACCTGCTCCTGCAAATATCCAAACGGACCCAAGTGCTTCCACACCATGAATGATGTAGGTGTGAAGAGCATAGATTATATCAGCCACAAAGAAAATAAGTCCGATTGCTATAGGCAGATGTGCTTTTTTTGCTGATTTTTTAATCAGATTAATTGCCGGACTAAAAAACAAGTGCATTCCGGTCATCCAAAGAATCATCATTGCGGGCAAGATTTGCTGCATGGTATTTCCAAATGAATCTCCGGTAATGAGGGCAGTGCCAATAAACAGCATCGCAGTGATTCCCAGGCTTAGTGTAATAAACAAATAGTTTTTATTCTTTTTAGTATAATAATCGGCAAGCCAGCCTGCAATGGGTGGAATACAAATGCCTAAACTAATTTGCAATTGGGAGAGTGGGGATGTCCAATTGGAGAGATTTGCTTTTTCTAATAAGATGTAATTAAAATGGTCGTAGATATTCCAGCTAAGTATGACAAATCCGGCCAGGCATGCCAATACGATGATCATCGGCCAGCTGGTTATTGCATCTTTGTTTATTTCCATATGCTTGTTAGTTCATTTCTACAGTTATTGATACCGGTTAAAGTACTATGACATTACAGGCTTTTAAAACCGGTAAATAGTGTAATGCAAATTTAATAGGAGTAATCACGTGTGAATTAATGAGCTGAATGTTCAGTTCAGAATTGAAACAACCGATTAATTTATGGAAGAAATTAGCATCAATTCCATCACCGCAAGACGATGTCGTATGTATTTCCATTGACCGTTACGGTTGCTTTATTATCGCAGCTGCCGGATCCAAAATCAAAATACCGCGTTGCTGCTGTGCCTGGTGTGAATTCAAATTTTCCCTGCTTTATCCAGCGGCAATTTAAAGCAACTATCAGGGGATCGGAAATGGATGCAGAGAACGGGATGCCGTTGAAAGAAGATCCGTTAGCAGACCCTTTAATGCTGTATACATCATCGAATAAACCAAGAATCCCGGTTGTGTTTTCTCCAGCAATCCATTCGCGGCTGCGATTGGAGTTCCAACTTAATGTTTTTCCCGATGGGTTAGTTATGTTTCCGTTGACTATAATGCTGAATATGGAATTTCCCGCTGAATTATGACCTAAATTAATTACCGTTTTTGAACCATCAATTTGGTAATCATTTAAGTAATAATTGCTGAATGAAATATTATGTGTACTTGCCGAGTCCCGGTATTGACCGGTGAATGAAATGATTATTTTTCCTCTGCGAAGATTGCCATCGTTGCAAAGGCAATTTACAGGTCCAAAATTGATGGTTAACAAATTTGAATTTCCAATAGTTAGTAAGGACAGAACAGCACACTTGCTGAGCAGGTTTCCGGTGGCATCTGTTTTATAGGAGGTCAATGCATTTTCAGCTCCTGCCTGGTCTGCCAGATTAGAAACATCAGCATAAGCTGCTTCAGCAAAAGAATTGTCGTTTGTGGCTTCGATATCATCAGTAAGCGTTTCTTTTTTACAGGAAAATACCAAAAGGATCAGACTAAATATGTATAAAAATTTCAAATCGTAACTATTTTTCATGCGAATATTAATTTTATCAGACGAATATACGACGATATGTAGGATTTGGATTGTAAAAAATTGTAAAAATCTTTAAAAAGGATGCGAATAAATAGAGCTAAAAATCCCATTATAAATAATGGACTAAATTCTATTTCAACAAATTCCTTCTATGCGAATTAATCTATAATTATTTTTTCTGAAATTATTTTTTTTGATTGTTTCAATTTGTAGTGCACGAAGTATAAACCATAGGGAATGGTTTTCAAGTGAATCATGGACTCATTAAACGGATTCAATTTGAAGACTTCTTTGCCAGTATTATCAAACAATATCAAATATTCTAATAAGTTTCTATCCGTGAAATAGATTGTTCCATTATAATAATGCATATTCCCATTTTGTTCATAGCCGTAATTTGTATTTGATGTATTTTCAAGGGAGATGCGGACAGGTATGCGATTGCTTGAACAATTCTTGTTTAGCTTGCGGATCTTCATGTCATAAAAGTACTGATACTCAGACTCTCCGCTTCCTGAATACAGAATAGTACAAACATCCTGAATGGGTATCGGATATGAGAAATCAACTTCAGACCTGAACAGCCACGGACTATTGCTTAAAAATTCTTTATTATTTAATGTTGGACTTGTGGTAAGGAAATACTTGTTTAAAGAACTAGCTAAGTGAAAATTTAGTTGCAATAGATTCATTCCAGGTATTAATACATAATCCATTGAATCTAAAGTGTTCCGATTTTCATCCTGAATCAAAATTCGTCTACTGCCTTCTCGATCGGTGTAAACCACTACGGATTCTAAAATACAATCCTGCTGGACAGAAAAAAACAAGCCGCCATTTATATCTTGGCTGTGAAATGGGCCGAATTTATAATCAGGCTTTGATAAACCTCCATTAATTACAGGCAATGAAAAATCTTCATAACTCTCGGCCCATATTTGAGTTGGTTTCGAAACAGTGGGAATGTAAAATACTTTTCCTTCGAAAATGGGATTAATATCGGTGACATCATTAAACCATCTCGTTTTTTCTTGATTGGATTCTAAATATACAGGACCGGGAGCTGGAATTACAGTGTCCCGGATTACAGGTGCTGGAATATATGGGGCTTTCTGAAGGTCTAAGGTATCTGTATTGAAACTGTCACAGGCTCCTTTTACCAATGCGAAGTAGCTTCCCGAATCGCTCAGTATTCTTATGGGTGAATTCGAATGGTCATTCCAAATGAGATCGGTGTAACCCCTGACATAAACTTCGAGTTCTTCATCCGCGCATATCAACTGCTGTTTACTTAGATTTAATTTAGGATTTTCAATGGGATTGTATTCAGCATATAAAGTATTGGAAGTTATTGGGCATCGATCCATGCTGACAGCATGATAAAAATACACACCTTGTTTGTCGATAAAAATTGAATTCGTTGTGTCGCTTGTATTCCAACGGATTTTACTTATTCCATCAGTTGCTTTAATTTCAAGTTTGTCTTTGCCGCATACTATCTTTTTTTTGTCCGGGAAAATAGCCGTTTTTTTGCTTATGCAGGTATTCTCGGTTATTGTATAATAATCATTTGCCATCAAGTTATAGTAACGATCTTCTCTGCCATCAGGCCACCAAATAATTAAACTATCGGCGATCTGATTGGACCCTAATCCAAAATGAACCTGTTGTGTATTTTGAATACCGTAGGACTCTCCACATCGAAGTTCGCGATATAAACAAATACCTTTTGTATACATTCTCAGCAGAGCTCCTATTCCGTTTAGGTTCGATTGTATACCTACAAGGCTGAATCCAATGAAATTATTCATTTTGTTTGCTGAAAGAAACACGCGGTCTCTAACTAAATTAGGTTCATTCACAAGGTCCGAAAAGGAGGCATTAAAGTCCAGCATTCCATCCTGATTGAAATCAGCAATGCAAAATGATGACACAGTTTGATTTAAGAAAATCTCTTCCGATTTGGTGAAATGCATCTTTCCGTCATTCAGCCAAAGTTCAAATCGGTCGCCTGCAATTAAAATGTCCAGGTCCATGTCATTGTCGAAGTCCTGCAAACTTAATTGCAGGGGAGTGCCATTATAGTCAAATCCACTTTCAATTGTTTTGTTCTCAAATTGAAGATCAGGGAGCTGCCTGAATATATTGCAAGCAGAATGATGATTCAGAACAACCAGGTCCTGTAAACCATCTCCATCTAGATCGCCAATATCACTTACCCAACTTTGGTCCAGTATCCCAATTTTTCTCAATTCGCCTTGTTCAATAAAATTTCCTTGGTCATTGTAATAAAATAAATTTCTTCTTCTTCTGTCGGAAGAATCCTTGACATCCGGACGGCATCTTGAAATATATAAATCCGGATTGTGGTCTCCATTTATATCGGACCAAATACAACCGTAGTTTCCTGCCTCACTGTCTTTGTCCTGAATCCTGAAGTTAATCAATTGCGTGTCTAGTTTGAAGTCTTTATTTCCAAAGTTTCGGTAAAATCTCGTTTTAGCCTCTTCATCGCAAATAGTCAGATCAAGAAAGCCATCCTTATTTACATCGAAAACAGTTGCCGCCTGCGAAAAAAATGGAACATGATCTAAGTAAGTTTTTTCAAATCCGGAAGAGTCCTGATAATACACAATCACACCAAAATACTCTCCGGAAATGATTATATCATTATATGAATTATTATCCAGATCCGCAACATTTACAGACCAGACATATGCATTCACTTCATCTAGTTTTTGCCACAGAAATTCCGAAGTTCCCGTATTTACGCCATACCAAATCTCTAATGCGTTATGAATACAAATTAGATCCGGAAGCTGGTCACCGTTAATATCAGCGGCAGACAGAGCTGTGCCGCTGTTAAAAACTTTCCCTAATTCAAGCGGATGAAAACGCAATTGGGAATGCAAGGAGGTTTGCGAAATGATAACAAAAATTGTGACAAGCAGAATTATTTTCAATGGCATAAACCGGTATTTCAATAAATTACTCGTCTTATAAGATCAATAAGTCAATTTGCACTGGTAAACAGATTCGGTAAAATCATTTGATAAGTGTTACTTCTCCGGATAATCTTTCAATGTCACCATTTTTCCATTCGATCTCCAGTACCCAAACAAACACTGCAGGATTAAGTGGTTCGTTTTTAAACCTTCCGTTCCATCCCTGTGTATGATCGTTGGGTTGGAAGTTATTATTAGCAAAAACAGATTCACCCCAGCGATCATAAATCCGCATCCAACGGATCTGTTTGTATGAATTTTCTTTGACTACCGGATAAAATGAATCATTAATGCCGTCCCCATTCGGGCTAAATACATTGGGTAACCAAATCGCACGCTCATCAATCCGGATTCTGACAGTAGCTGTTGCGGTGCATCCATTCTTATCGACAATGTTTACTGTAAAAATAGTTTCATTTTGTAGCCCTTTTATTTTTGGGTATGGACAATTGCTACAATCGAGGTATTCTGCCGGGGTCCATTCAAATGAGGCTATGGAATCAATGGGAATGGAGTAAATGGGTTTTAATTCAAGAAGATCTCCCGGAAATAAAATGATCTCAGGTTGTAAGCCAATGATAACAGGATTGGCATCTTTTAGTGTAAATTCATCAGATAATTCACAACCGTTATCATCGACGATTTTAATGATATGCTTACCACTAGAGATATCAATTGGATTTTTAATATCCACTTTAATGCCATCGATAAAATAAGTATAATCGGGTTTACCTCCGGTGACACTTAGAATGAATAAGGAGCCCGGATCATCAGCGCACTTTGCCGGGGCAACTAAATAGTCTATATGTGATGGGACATTGTTGTCTTTACTAATAGTTACCAAATCTGTTGAAAGGCAACCATTCGAAAGATCTGTGACAGTAATTACATATTCTCCTTGCTGGTTTATGGTTGGTTGTAAGCCATTTCCACCACTGACGATATTTCCATTCTTTGTGCTCCAAATGATTGAATAGTTATTCTTTGGTGAAGAAATTACTGCATTTAATGTTGCCTGATTTTTTTTGCAATTTAATTCCTGTGTGGTGCCTGCATCTACTACGGGAATACGAATGTTCTCCGGAACCTCAATCGTGTCTGATTGTTTGCATTGATTGGTTAAATTGGTAACTTCCAGAATGTACTTACCCGCTTGATTTACTGAGGCATTACTGTTATTGCTGATTATGTTTCCGTTGATATCTTTCCAAACATAAATAATATTGGCTCCGGTACTCGAGCCATTCGATTTCAAGAAAGCGGATTTGACAACGCAAGTTAAAGTGTCATTGCTACTGCTTATGGCCCAGGGTAAATTGCGATCGTCGACAATCTTTACTTCTGAAAAGTTTTCGCAAAAATTATGCTGATTGATTACGCTTAAGCGATAAGTGCCGGGAGAACCTGCGGTAATGGTTTTTTGATTGGAGTTGCCGATAATAATTCCGTCAATGGAAGACCATTGGTATGCATAATTTAAACCTGTTGTATTGTTTAATAAGTCTAAGTTTAAATTGACCGTAGCACAATTCCATAATTGGTTTTTTCCCAGATCAATTACAGGTGTTAAAGTATCAATCAATACTGCAATTGTGGAGGTAGTAGTGCACCCATTCTTTTGATCCGTTATTTTTAAAATATAATTGCCTGGTTTGGTAATTACAGGATTAAGTGTGTTCGGATTGCCAATTGGAAAGCTTTGAGGAGAATTCCAATTGAACAACAGGGGATTGTTGTTTGATGAACTTGCAGTAGCATTGAGCTTTATTGATGTCAATTTACAGTTTAATGTTTCAGGTGCCAGGATATTGGAAACAGGATGAGTGGTATCCAGGTTGACTAGTACTGAAGCTTCTGTCAGACAACCATTGGTTTGATCTTCAACGTTTAGAATATAAATGCCCGGAATTGTAATAACTGGATTTAATGAATCTGAATTTAGGATTGGATTATTCTGAGGAGAGCTCCAATTAATTTTCAAGGTATTACCGGAAAGAGAAGAGGCAATAGCGTTTAATTGAATGGAGCTTACCTTGCAATTTAAGGTGTCGGGTGCGGTTATCAAGGCCAGAGGCTTATTGAAATCAGGATTTATGGTCACTGTTTTACTATCTGAGCAACCCGTAATTGTATCCAGGATAGTCAGATTATAGGTGCCAGTTGAACTCACTGTGATTTTATCAGAGCCTTGACCAGATGTGATGGTTCCGTTGCCGGACCAGATATAAATCTGGTTTGGAAACCTTAAAGAACCACTTGCGTCGATGGTTTTTTCTTTATCCCTGCAATAGAAAATGGAATCATTTTTAAGATTGACAACAGGGTAATTTCTTTCGTCGTAAATCAATACACTATCCGAACTATTGCATTGATTGATTGAATCATTAACTTCAATGATATACATTCCTGGGCGGTCTACCTGAATGCTTGAAGAGTCTATTCTGCTTATTATGTTTCCGTTGGGAGTATGCCAGTGTATTACCTGATTGTTTGAAGTAATAGTTGCATGTATATTCACTTTAAGCTGATTGCAGGTTAATTCATCAGGAGTTTCGATTAGTATTTTTGGAGTAGATCGAATGTCTGTGACGAAAATGGAATCAGAAGTTTCGCAATGATTGGTATAGTTTAAAACTTTTAGTATTACTTTTCCCGGTTCAGAGATGAATTTATCCCTGAGCTGAGAATCAATTTTGGTAGTCCCATCTGGAAGATTCCAATAATAAATGAAATTACCGCTTTGCAATTGTTGTGAAGCAACAAGATTAAATTCAGTATTCTTACAATCAAGGACTAAATCTTTGCCAAGATCGATCATGGGCAAGGATTTATCTTCATTGATATTCCATAATGCGGAATCCTGGCATTTGGAATTTAAATCTTTTACGATTAGTGTCACCTGCCCTGGTATTTCAACATTCAGGTTAAACTGATTTTTAAAGTGTTGTTGATCCGGAGTAATCCAGGTCAATTCGAAATGACTGGTATCCTTAGGGAATGATTCCAGGGTCACTGTATTTTTTAAACAATTAATTAATGAATCACCGGCTATGGATACAGTCGGTAGCGTACTGTCGCCTTTAACTTCTTCCTGAGTGTTAAATTCACATTTCGTGCTGTTGTCAATTATTTTCAGAGTATAAACACCCGGACTATTTGCTTTTGCTGTTTTAGTGCCCTGACCTGAAAGTATTTTATTAGCAGGTCCCCAGATATAACTGCAGGATCCGGTACTATTTAAAGCTGCTCCATTCAGCGTAAAAGAATCCCGCTGACAATTTGGATGCCCTACAATATCTAAAACGCCATCAATCCCTTGATCTACGTCAATTAGTTTTTCTGATTCATCTTCGCAATGTGCAAATCCGTTGTCATAAACGACCATTAATTTATAGGTACCTGAACCTTTGGCCAAAATATTTTTGCCGTAATTCTGGATAATTTTTCCCACGTCAGTACTCCAGATGAATTTGACATTTGGATTATTTAGTGTGGAAGAACCATTCAGGAAGAATTCCTGTGAACTGCATTTGGGCATGGGGCTGACGTCAATTTTTGAATGCAGATCTACAATTTCAATTTCGACTTCATCTTCAGCCATACATTTTTCAACCATTGTAATATCGTCTATTCCGAAACCGGAAGAGTTGCCGCTGATTTCCCGGATGGTCATTGTGGTATTCGTAGATTTTGCCGCGAAGCATACTGAATATTCTGTCCACAGACAACGAGGAAGATAATTTACAGTAGCCACAATAATGCCATCTGCTTCGACTTGTAATTTTACAGGTCCCCCATTGCCTCCGGGGCCCGTCTTGAGAAATCGCTCTCCCTTGTATTTAAACAAGTATAAACTTTGAGGATCAGTTGGTACAGTTTGACTCCAGACAACAGCTCCGGCGCGGGCAGGGCTTCTGGCTATAAAAAAATTTCCATAACCAAGGCAGTTAGGCCAAACCGAATCATAAGCAGTTGGATAAGCTCCAATTCCATATTCCTGAGGCTTCATAGTGCGGGAGGGTTGTACCAGATTGAAGTCTGTTGTAAATCCAACCGGCCCGGATTCAAAATCGCCGTTTACGATCAGATTGGTCCCCATGGATTCAGCAGACAGTTTGTATTTATATCTGCCGGGAGGACGATTAATGATTGGATTTAATTTGGATGGATCATCCATTCCGGTAGTTGGTGTCCAGATTATTTTGCTTGGTGCGAAATTGAATGTTATGGAAGCATTCAATTGAACTGGTTTTTTCAAATCACAGGTGAACATATCAGGGCCTGCATCTACCGAAAGGTCGCAACCCTGGGCATGTAATCCGGAAGTATAGCACGTGATCAAACCAAAAAAGCAGAGCGAGAAAAAGGATACCCGATTTTTCATGATGTAAGAAATTTAGTTGGTTTGACAATTACAAACTGAAGAAATTCGGAAGTTTCTAAGCAAATATAAGTTTTTTATTTCAGGATTTCGTCATTAACATATGATAAGAAATTGTATACGCCGAAAACACATATTCATTATTTAAATAAGTTGTCGTGTTTTGAGTAGGGTATATTTTATGAATAATCTATGTCTGCGGGGTTGATTAACTCTGATTTTTACTGTGAATTCTTCAATTACTAAGCGTGAAGAATAATAAGGAAAATAATATCTTCGTGAAATAATGAGTAATTTTATTAAGGCTTCGGCAATTTTCACATTGTTGCTTGGTAAATTCTATTATTATGCATATGGTCAGGCAACTTACTTTACAAAGATCGTACCGTTTGCTCGTGATTATGATTATGCATGGGCTATAAAAACAGTATATGATGGATATGTTTTCGGAACTGGGTCATATTGTTATAATGAAGAAATTGGTTGCATTGAACTTGGCAAAATTGATCTTGAAGGCAATTCGTTGTGGAATAAAAGAATTGTAAAAAATCCTCGAGTTGAGGCTGATGCAATCACTTCGTCTCAAACAGCAATTTATGTTGGCGGTAGTGTGCTTTCTTTACGACCAGATAGTGCATATCAAAATGTAAAAACTTTGATTTTTAAATTATCTCAAGAAGGAGACACTATTTGGGTCAAAGAATACGGAGAATCACAGGATCCTAATTCGAATGTACAAAATGTAGCCTTACAACTTCAATTTTATAAAGATTATTTATATTTATTGGAAGGCATTTGGGATAATAGTGTAAAATACAGTACATTTTTACGTATTGATAAAATAGATACAAATGGTGTTGTTGTTTGGAAAACAAAATTGAACACGCATGAATTGCCTAAGACATTTCAACCAATCAGTCGGTATCTGCAGTTTGATGAGTTAGGAAATATTTTGGTTTGTGTTCAGGTAGATTCATTTGCTTCTCAAGGTGATGCAGTTCCATATCAGGGTATTTTAGATCCTGATGGGAACATTATTGATGAAGGCAGACTATTTCCAATTGAGTACGACGTGAATTATTTTACATTTTATCCTATTAGTGGTGCATTTACAAAGAGGCACTCTTCAGTTTGGATTTCACATCATGATTACACTGCAGGTCACGATGAGTTGCTTCTTTACTCTTTCGATTCAAATCATCATAAAATCTGGCGAACAATAGTCGAAGCGCATGCGGAAGCTTTATATTATCCGGTAATATTTGGTTGGTCGAACGGTGACATGATAGGAAAATATGATACAAATGAACGAGTACTTTTTAATAATGGAAAAGGTTCTGGACTATTAAGAATAAGTCAAGATGGGAAGCTTAAATGGAAGAGGAGGTATTATATGTACCCTTGGGTTAATACGCCTATTGAATTAAATTTTGGATGGATTGATGAAACTATGGATGGTGGAATTATAGCCTCAGGGGGCTATAAATATATTAATGCTTGGAAGGAAGAAGATAGTGATGTTCTTTTGGTAAAATTGGATAGCATGGGCTGTCCCTATAAAGATTGTCAACTTACAGATACAATAATTGTTTTACAAGAAACAATTACAAGAACATTAGATTATCAAGTTAATAAATTATTAGACTGGAAAATTATTAATAACTCCCAACTTCAAATTGAATTTACCCCAGGAATTAATAAGCCAGAATTAAATATTATACTCTCAGATTTAATAGGAAGAAAGCTTTTAGATAAGCGATTAAAATCATATGAATCAAATATTGAAATCCCAATTAATGATTTAAGTCCGGGATTATATATTATAGAAATATATTCAGATAAGCTAATTAAGTGTTTTAAATTCTTTAAATAATTCTTTTCTTGTTGTTCCACTAATCGGCCTGCTTTATCTATTTTACAGCGCACAGAAAATGCAATTATAAAATCTCTATCAATTTCACGTTTTGTCCAGCTAGATTCTTGGGTCTTACTGCCAAATAGTATTGATTTAGAAACTTGTTGTGAATGAAGTGAATTCAATGAAAACAAAAAGAAAAGAAATAAATTTTTTGGCATAATAAATTTATTATGTGCAAAAAAGGAGTCATGAATAAGAATTCATAACTCCTTGTTTAAAGTCGGGGCGAAAAGATTTGAACTTTCGACCCCACGCCCCCCAGACGTGTGCGCTACCGGGCTGCGCTACGCCCCGAATTTTGCCCCGATGAAGATCGGGAAAGTGTGTGTGATCTTTAATTGATCGTTGAAACTGTGCGTCAACAGACATTTAAAATGTAGGTTGCAAAGATAGATTGAATTATTAGGGTTTTTGAGATTTGAAGGAATGAATATTTATTTAAATCTATGCCTGGAATTGTTGTAATTAGCAACTGTTGTGATATTTTAAAACCACTAACCACTAAGAATAGCCAATAATCAATATTCAATAATCAATATTCAATAATCATTCATCGCTCATCACTCATCACTAAATAACTACCCACAACCGTGTATCCACTGATACTATCACTTCCATTCACCGGCATAATTCAAATTTTCACCATGCATAAATAGGAGATAGTCATACCTCAACCGGATTATTTGTTTGATGTGCAGCAGATCATGAGCCACCCAATTGCTAAGCAAATATTTAGCTGTAAAGTTTCCAAATTTAGGATGCACGAAGTATGAATTCCAATCCATTTCTGGCAGATTTTTCAGCCAGGTTAAGGATTGACTGCGTTCCTGAGCGAATTCCTGAAATTTGTCGGAATAGTTTTGATAGATATAATCTCTGCTGGTCACCCAAGCCTGTGGATCTATCTGCGGAGGTTGACCGGCTGCGCCTTCCAGGGCAAATTGAACTCTGGTCCTGAAGTCTTCCCGTTCTTCGTCAATGAGATGGCAGAGAATTTCGAGTAAAGACCATTTGTCCTGATTTTGTTTCCAGCGAATAAATTCATCAAGGTTGGAATAGTCTTCAAATAGCATATGAAATGTCTTAAAATTCCGCTCCAATTCCAATATCATTTTCGTGTAATCCATAAACTGTTTTCTTCAAAAATAAAAACAGTTTGTTTTATAATACATCACGATTAATTTTAATGCATAAGATATTGGCAAGAAACAGTTTGATAAATTGTTAAAAAAAAAGATGTAAGACTATTTGATTATTGTTTGAATTTGGGAAATCGGTTTTTACATTTGCTGGATTGAATTGTCGAAGCCAATTCAAGTTTGGTATTATTCAAAACCTAACTCGAATCTCATGAAAAGACGTAGTCCTGTAGGATTTACATTGCGTTTAGCTATCCCTAAGTTTATACTTATCTTGCTTATATTCACTGGTTTGCATGGCACTTTGCAGGCCCAGGTAGATGTGACTTCCAGTGGTGGAACCCCAATGGCTTCCTATGCCACTTTATCCGCCGCATTTGCTGCAGTGAATGCCGGTACTCATACCGGCACCATAACAATGAATATCACCGGAAACACAGCAGAGCCTGTCGGTGGCGCTATATTGAATGGAAATGGTATTGGTGCTACGAATTTTTCATCCATGTTGATAAAGCCAAATGGTGGAGCAGCAAGAACGATTTCCGGTGCCGCAACTGCAGGACTCCCACTAATTGATTTAAATGGTGCAGACAATGTCACAATTGACGGATTAAATACTGGGGGAAATGCACTTACGATTGAAAATACCACAATTTCTGCCGTTGCAGGTACCTCCACTATTCGTTTTCAGACAGATGCAACGAATGATGTCGTTACGAATTGTACCATTAACGGAGCATCAACTATGTCAACTACAACTACAGGAGGTAATATCTGGATAGCTGCCGGAGCCATTACAACAGGAAATGATAATATCACGATATCAAATTCTAAGATTGGACCGAGTGCAGGTAATTTACCTACAAAATCAATTTTCGGATTAGGTTCTGCCGGCACTTCAACTTTATTCAACAGTAATGTGACGATTAACAATTGTGAAATTTTTGACTTT
Organism: Bacteroidota bacterium; assembly: GCA_029781865.1. Classification (GTDB taxonomy): domain Bacteria; phylum Bacteroidota; class Bacteroidia; order Chitinophagales; family Saprospiraceae; genus Vicinibacter. The sequence continues at coordinate 51,332 of JAKOVW010000008.1, read as the reverse complement.
TTCAATACAACCGCGCAATCCAATGGAATTTATGTTGGTAGCGGAAATACAAACTGGAATATCACAAATAATAAATTTTATCAAACAGCTTCCAGAACGCAAACTACGGCCGCTCTTAATAATCCCATTCAACTAAGCAGTACGGATATTAATGGCTGTGTTATTACAGGTAATACGATTGGATTTGCGAATGCTTCAGGTACCGGTGTTTATACTTTGACAAGTACCGTTGCAACCACATTTGTTGGAATCAACGTTGCGGCTGGTCCTCTATCCCCAACATCAATTCAAGGCAACATCATTTCATCTATCAGCAACACAACTTCAAGCGGTGTATCTACCGGTAGTGGAATTTTGTGCGGTATCGCAGTAACATCGGGAGATGCTAATATTGGAACTACTTCAGGAAATACCATCGGTTCAGGTTCAGTACTTAATTCACTAAGTGCAGTAACTTCAACTTCAACCGGATCAATAGTTGGTATTAATGCAGGTACAACAGGTACTATTAATATTCAGAATAACACCTTCGGTGGTTTTCAGTGCCAGGGTTCTACAACGGCAATTGCTACAGGTGTTTTGGGAATCACGGTTTCTGCTGTTGCGGCTAACATTTCAATTGTCAACAACACAATTGGAAATGCTTTGGCTAATAATATGGTTGCCGGTGTACTTGGGACTACAACAGGTGCTACCATCGCTATAGGTATTAATGCTACTTCAGTCCCTAACATTGCAAACTATTCAAACAATACGATTCAGAATTTTGCTTCCTTAGGATCGGGAACAGGAAATGCACGTGGGATTTTTACCAGCACTACTGCAGGAGCCGGTACTGTGCACACAATAAGCAATAATACGATAAAGAATATTTCAACCAATTCTTCTCTGACCAGTGCGACCAGTGGTTTAACCGCTGCAGCTGGAATTCATTTCTTTCCCGGCACCAATGCACTCGTTTCGAATAATACTATTTTTAACATCATGGGTCTGAATACCGGTGCATTGAATACAGTCATCACTGGTATTGCCAGTGCTAATACAACAAATGTTACTTATTCTGGCAACCGAATTTATGATATAACCAATGCAAGTACATCTACAACTGTAACCTCTCCGGGAGTGGCAGCAGGTATCACGATAAGATCTGGTACTACGGCATGTATTATCGTAAATAATATGATCTCATTAGGAACAGGACAAGCTACTAATACAGCATTTGTTGGTATCTGGGGTAACCACGGTTCAACACCAAATCCGATTGACGCAATTTATTTCAATTCAATAAACATCACCGGCGTAGTAGGAAGTGGAGCACAATCCAGTTTCTGTTTTATGAGAGGTGATTATTCTGCAACAGCGAGGACTGCAACAGTTGATATCCGTGATAATATTTTTACAAATGACCGAATTGGAGGTACCGGTAATCATTGTGCTATTGGTAATAACTTTAATGCAACAGCAAGTAATACAGGTTGGCCTGCTAATTCGTCAAACTACAATGTTTTAAATGCAAATGTGTTGACAGTCGGCTGGTGGAATGCAGCATTGACCTTTTCCGGATGGAAAACAACTTCTGCAGGTGATGGAAGCAGTTACTCAGGCATTAGTGTTCCTTATGTTAACCCTGCAAATGACCTTCATTTGAATTTTGGAATGACTCCAACTGTAATAGAGTCCGGAGCCACTCCGATAGCGGGAGTAAATGTGGATTTTGATAATCAAACTCGTCCTGGTCCTCCGGGGTCTTCGAAAGGTGGTGGTGTTTTTCCGGATATAGGTGCTGATGAAATTGATGCTGTTCCTTTAGATTTATTGGCTCCGGTAATAACTTATAATCCATTAATTAGTGCCTGTGGTACAGGAAATCAAACTCTATCTGGAGTGACCATTCAGGATGTATCCGGTGTGCCGACAACCGGTACCTTGAAGCCAAGAATATATTATAGAAAAGGTGCAGGATCCTGGTTTTCTCAACCGGGAACATTGACCAGTGGTACTGGACAAAATGGAGTATGGATGTTTACTATTGTAGCTTCTGATATGGGAGGATTGGCATTTGGTGATGTGATTTCATACTATGTCATCGCGCAAGACATTGCGTCTCCAACAAACATCAGTTCTAATCCGGCCGGTGCAGTTGCCATTGACGTAAACAATGTTACCACTCCTCCTTCAACTCCTAATATGATTACGGTTAGTGCTGTTTTGAATGGAACATATACCGTAGGAGTTGGTGGAAATTATACTACTCTTACGGCTGCAGTTGCTGCTTATAATCTCGGTTGTTTATCAGGACCAGTCATTTTTCAATTAACTGATGCTACTTATCCAAGTGAAGTCTTTCCAATAACAATTAATAACATTAACGCTACCAGTGCCACTCCGCTGACGATTAAGCCAGGACCCGGTGTAAATGCAACTATATCCGGAACTTCTGCAACCGGACTGATTGTATTTAATGGGGCAAAATTTGTGACTATTAATGGTTCCAATGGAAATACTGTAAATTCAGTATGTCCAAATGTATCTGCCTCCAGGAACTTAACGATAACCAATACGAACACCAGCACTACTTCAGCTGTTGTCTGGTTGCAGTGGAATACTATAAGTGGAGTAATTCAATCTCCAAATAACATTCAGATTTTAAATTGTAATATATCCGGAAGCGGACCGGCACAAACTCTGGTGGGTATAGGCTCAGGCAGTACTACGATTAGTACAGCAACGCTTGGATTTCATAATGATAATAATTCATTTATTAATAACAATATTAGTAATTGCCAATTGGGTATCATGTCTATTGGTCAAAGTGCAGGTACTAAGAACATTGGAAATATTGTAAATCAAAATTTAATTAATTCAGCATCTCCAACCAACGTGCAAACGGGAGGAATTTTTGTTGGATTTGAAGATAATATGCTCATTTCAGGAAATAATGTATCCGGAATGAATTTGGCAGGTTCTCCTGATGTATTTGGTATCAATGCCGGATTTACCTTCTCCGGTTTTTCAGCCACTTCCCCGGGTACTAATGAATGTACCAACGTTACAATTTCAAATAATTTGATTGGCAGCATTACAAATTCAGGTACATTCTCAGCAGTTGGTATCGCCCTGGGTGCGACCCCTTCGGGTACTTCTTTGATTTCAAATAACATGATTTCAGGAGTAAACGCAAACGGAACAGCCGGCGATATTGGAATTGGATTAGTCATCGGTGGAGGTACTGGTAATGTCAAGGTATATCATAATACCATTGCCATGCAGGTTGCTATTACAGGTACTTCAGCTGCATCCCAAACTTCAGCTTGTTTAGGATTTACTTCTTCGACAGTGCCCAGTTCATTCGAAATGAAAAATAATATTTTCACGAATACCCAAATCGGGAATACAGGAGCTACTCTTCGTTTCACCGCTGTGGCATTGGGTTATTCATCCAATGTTGGAAATTACTTAGGTACAATAAGCGATAATAATGATTTTTATGTTGCTGGTGCAGGCCCGGGAACTTACACTTTAGGAATAACAGGAGGTGTAGTGGCCGGAACCAGTAGACTTACTTTAACAGATTGGCGAAATGAAACCGGTAAAGATTTTACTTCTCAAAATGTTCTACCATCGTATGTTTCTGCAACTGATTTGCATTTAACTGCAACGGGAAATGATTGTTTAAATCAGGCCGGAATGCCATTGACTTTAGTTCCTTCTGATATCGATTGTCAAACGCGTTCTTTGACTAATCCGGATATAGGGGCGGATGAATTTACAGCACCTTCTAATTTAACCATTACCGTAACTGAAAATTCAGGAATTCCCAATGATAAAAATGTTTGTGTTGGAAGTTCTGCAACTATTACGGTTACAGGTGGTACAGCACATAAATGGAATACGGGGGAAACAACCAACGCGATTACCAAAACTCCTGCTGTGACTACTATTTATTTTGATACGGTTACAATTTCAGCAGGTTGTTTAATTGTCATGAGCGATACCATAAAAGTACTACCATTACCTCCGGCAATGATTACCCCGGCTAATGTTACAATCTGTTCCGGGCTAAGTACAACATTGACTGCTTCAGGAGGTGGTACTTATTTATGGAATACCGGTGCCGTTACTACAGCAATAACAGTTACACCTGCATCAACCACAAGCTACACGGTTACAGTGACCAGCTCGGCTGGCTGTACTGCAACTGCAACTGCAACTGTTACAGTAAATACAAGTCCAACGGCAGTAATAACTCCTGCCGCACCATCGATTTGTCCCGGTGCTACACAAACATTAACCGCAAGCGGGGGAACCTCATTTTTATGGAGTACTGGAGCAAACACAGCACCTATAATGGTAACTCCGCCATCAACTACAACTTATACCGTTACAGTCACCGCTGCAAATGGATGTACAAATTCAAAAACGGCTACAGTTACTGTCTTAACGGGTGTAGGTATAACTGAAACGCATGTTGAACCAACGAGCTGCGGAAGCACTGATGGTTCAATTAATATAACGGCAACGGGATCCGGTGGATTTACGTACATGTGGGCAACTCCGGATGGATTTGGAACACTTAACCCAACTGCAGAGGATCAATCCGGTCTTTCCGTTGGTACTTATAATGTTACAGTGACAGCCAATAATGGTTGCACTGCTACCAAAACAATAGCGTTGATTGGTCCCGGAAATTGCGGAGGATGTCCTTCCATTGGATCTTTAAGTAAAAGTGTGTCCACGGTTTGTAAAACGACGAATTTCACATTAACCGCTTCGGGATTATCTAATATGGGGGGTATCTATGGCATTGTATTCAAATATTCATTGGTAGCATTGCCTGATCCTTATACAGGAGGAACCATATTGGGTACGGTTCCGAATAGTGGATTGACCAATGGCGGCTCAACTGCCGTTTTGGTTGCTAATATTCCTGTAAATGGTAATTATTTTCTATATGCTATTGTGACACCTAATCCACCCAATCCAAATTGCCGGCCTTCTGCTTCAAATTCCATTGTAGTACTTAGTTGTACTGCCATCATGGATCCTTGTTCCTGTAAGAATAATGCGACAACCTTGACTAATGGTCAGTTTAATGAAACAGTAACTATAAATGCACCTTCTGGACAAACGTGGACTGTTTCTTCTGCTCCAGGATTTTTCCTTTCAACCAGTCCGGCACCACCGGCAGCTCCGTTGCCAACTCCGGCAGGATCGTTGTTTACCGAAACTCCTCTTGGAAATGGCATCAGTAACTATATTAGAACTGGTGTTCATGTGGATGCTTCCGGTTATACAGTAACTGCAACAAATGGTTCGGTAGTGACTTCCATTGGAGGAACCTGCTATTACCCGAATCCAACTATCAATGGCCTTGCTACGGTATATTGTCAAAATGATCCACCTGTTACTCTGAATGGTTCAGCACAACTGGGTGATAATTCAGGACCGGCAATGGGAGTTGGAACATTCACAGTTAATGGAGCTCCGGCTACCGTTTTTGATCCGGGATTACTTGGTCCGGGTACTCACAATGTAGTATTCACTTTTGATGCAGCAGATGGTGTTCCAAATGCAAATCATCCGGGTTGTATTCAGGCTGTTTCTCAATCTGTAGTAGTGAATCAAACACCAACTATAAATGCTGTTACCAACAAAGTGTTCTGCGTAGGTCAGACTTCTGCTTTGATCACTTTCACGGGTGCACCTGCAGGAGCAGTATTTAATTGGACAAGAACTCCTGAGTTAATCGGATTGGCACCGACCAGCGGATCTGGTTCAGTTCCTTCATTTGTAACTACAAATGCAGGTTCAACACCTTTAACGTCTACATTCACCGTAACTCCAACTTTTACCAATGCAGGAAAGACCTGTACTGGTACTCCATTGATATTTACAATAACCGTCAATCCGACACCAACAGCGAATCAGGTTCCGGATGTTCAGTATTGCCATGGAGACGCAACAGTAGCAATTAATTTTACCGGATTTGCACCGGGTACTACATATACATGGACACGTACTCCAGAACCAATAGGTTTAGCTGCGTTAAATGGAACAAATACAGTTCCTTCATTTATAACAACTAATCCAAGTGCTGCGAGAATAACCAGTACATTCACTGTGATTCCTTCATTTACAAATGGGGGAGTTACCTGTACGGGTAATCCAATGACATTCAGAATATCTGTTCTTCCGCAGCCGGTAGCGAGATGTAAAAACGCAACGATTTATCTGGATAAGAATGGCCTTGTAAATCTTACTGTACCTGATGTAGATAATGGTAGTACAGGAGCACGCACATTGACTTTAAGCAAATCTGCTTTTGCCTGTGGTGATGTCGGTAATAATACGGTTACTTTAACAGCAACAGATTCCTGTGGTAAATTCTCAACCTGTACTTCTACCGTAACTGTACTTGATACCATAAGACCTGTGCTTTGGTGTCCTAAAGACTGGACCATTAACCTGAATCCGGGAGAGTGCGATCGCATTATAAATTACAATACGCCTGAAGCGACTGATAACTGTAGTATAACCACATCGACAACAACAGCAACTATTGTTACTGCTTATAATTCGAATAATCAGTTTGCCGGAAACATGTGGGATATTAAAAATGTATCCTCCGGTCCAATAACGATTACTTCTATTGCAACAAATGTAATTGGAACAGTTGGTGGTGTGTGTCAAGGCTCTCTTTACTATACTCCAAACACATATGTTGGAAATGAATCCAATCCGGCAGCCTGGACCTTGATGGCTACCGGAAACGGTACTTGTGCCGGGCTTGATCTTCCAACCTTATTCCCAACATTGGGAGGTTTGGTAATTCAACCGGGACAGTCATTCGGTCTCTTTTTCTATCTGGATAGTTACGCGACATTTACCCTCCGCTATACGAATGGTTCTACAACCTATAACAATGGAGATGTAATGCTGACCTTGGGTGTAGGTAAAGGTAATCCGGTATTTACAGGAACAACTTTCGCAACCAGAATCTGGAATGGTACAATTAATTATACCAAACAACAAATTACAGGGGCTCCACCAGTGGTAACTCAAATCGATAATTCCGGAAAGCACAATGGCGATGTATTTCCAAGAGGTACTACCTGTCAAACATATCGTGCGACAGATTTTTCAGGAAACTCTACTTCTTGTACATTTTGTATTACCGTCCAGGAATATCAAAGCCCGGTAAATTTCATTACCTGTCATGATGAAATTGAAGTCAGCCTGAATGAAAATTGTATTGCAACAATAGGTGCTGATGAAGTCTTATCCGGAGGACCTTATGGTTGTTACAATGATTATGTGGTCATTGTACAAGACTGGTCGACCGGACAGATTATTGACAGGCAGCCCAATGTGCCGGGAATCCAGCTCGGTGTTCAGGATATTAATAAGGAATATAAAATAACAATTAAAGATACTGCCACTGGAAACAGTTGTTGGGCACATGCCAAAGTTGAAGATAAATTGGCGCCTAAAATGGTTTGTGCACGGGATACTTGCATTGTTTGCGGTACATCTCCAACCACTCCATTGTATATGGGTACTCCAATTGTAACAGAGAATTGCGGATCTTATTCACTGACTTACGAAGACAATGTTACCAACGGAAGCTGTGCACTTAATTTTGATCAGAAAATAGTCAGAACCTGGACAGCCGTGGATGCGCAGGGTAACAAAACTGTTTGTGTGCAAACCATCACTGTTGCATTGGCTACAGTTAACGGATTATCTGCACCTCACGATTATGATGACAATGATGAGCCGGCATTGTCCTGTGACGGAAAAATTAATAAAACAAAAGATTATACACCTCATTACCTCGCTTCTCCTTATTGTGTAGATGGCTATTTATTGGATTCAGCACTCTGGAAAGCAACTGGTGGTTTCTATCCTAGTCCGCAAGGAGATTTAGCAGGTGTGAGATTACCGAGAATTCTGGGATGGAATTGTATTGATACCGGTTTATATGAAGGACATCCAAGTCCATTCCCTGTTTATTATCCCGCTCATCCAAGTTGGCGACCAACCAATCCTGTGTGTTGGGGCCCTGATGAAGTGATTATGTGGCAGGGTACCGGATACCCTACTGGTAGAGGATGTTTTAATTTGGGAATGACTTTCCGCGATATAAAAATTGACGTGGCTAATCCGGGATGTGATGCGGGTGCTATTGGTTGTTTTAAGATAATTCGCCAATGGACCGTTTTGGATTGGTGCACTGGAACTGTAGGTGGACATAATCAAATCATTAAAGTAATTGACAAAGAAGGTCCGCAGGTAGTATATCCGGATACCGTAGTAGTTTTAGTTGAATCATTCAAATGTTCCGGTATTTGGGAAGTTCCGAAGCCATGGTTGGTAGATAATTGTAGTAATGAAGTTCATTATTCCGTAAAGATTAGTAGTGGAGATATCACTGGAAATGAAACAGATGGCTTTGTTATCAGAAATATTGAAAGAGGAATTATCAGTACAGCTTATATTATTGCAGAAGATTGTTGCGGAAATATTACCAAACATCGCGTTGCGGTGAGTGTACTTGACAATATTGCTCCGTTTGCGAATTGCGATCAGCATACGATAGCCACGATTACCGGTAATCAATCAACCGGAGAAAATTTTGTCCGGGTTTACGCAAAGGATCTGGATCAGGGTAGTATAGATAATTGTAGTCCTCATGTTTTCTTTAAGGCCATACGCATGGAAAACCTCAGAGGAACAAATAACGGTACAAATTCAAGTCAGCCTGATAATGGTACAAATTGCTATGGTGTAAATGGCGATGACAATTCAGTATTGGATGGCAATCAGATTTACTTTGATGACTACATAAATTTCTGTTGCACGGATGTTGGTAAATCATATCTCGTTGTATTCCGGGTATTTGATATCGATCCGGGTGATGGTCCTGTTTCACCATCCCGAATGAATGCCAATGGAAATCTGTATGGACATTACAATGATTGTATGGTTGAAGTAGAAATTCAGGATAAAAGTGTACCAACAGTTACGCCTCCGCCAAATATTGTAGTAAGCTGCTGGTTCTGGTTTGATGTCGATAAGTTGAGTGATCCGAACGATGCAACATTTGGTAGGGTTGTTAGTGATCTGTCTTTGAGAAATAAAGTGATTACCAATGATCTTGTATGTCATAGATACTGTGAGAGAAATGATATTACCGGATATCCGGGCTTCGTTCCGGGTGCTCCGCCATCTAATCCTCCGGCGTGGAACAAGGCTTGTGATTATTACAGAGTATTATTTGATACTGCTCATGCTGATCGAAAATACAATTTGACCTGGGGATTTGATGGTACTGTTTTAGGTACCTGCGGAGTGAATTTCAATATTTCAGTAAACGATAACCGTGAATGTGGACAAGGACAATTAACGAGAACCATCGTTGCAAGAGGTCCGAACGGGCTTTCTGTGACGGCCACTCAAACCATCTGGGTAGTCGACTGTGATCCATTCTACATAAACAGAGCGGACAATTGTGATGATCTGGATGATATTACCTGGCCGGGCAATTGCAATGGAAAAGCAACTACTATTGAAGGTTGTGGTGCTAATATCAGTCCGGATAATCCTATTCTCGGAAGGCCGGTAATTGAAAATAATGCTGACGATCTCTGCGCTTTAATCAGTATTGAATACGTGGATGAAATTTTCACCATAGAACCGGATGCTTGTTTTAAAGTATTGAGAACGTGGGTGGTTATCGATTGGTGTCAGTATGATCCAAGTATTGATCCTGTAAAGGGAAGATGGGAGTATCTGCAAATCATTAAAGTTCATGATACCGACAAACCTGAAATCACCATCACAGTAGGAAACTGTGAAGCAGCAGCTAAGAATCAATTGAATAATATTTGTTATGGACATATTGAATTAACTGCAGATGCTACAGATAATTGCAGTCCTGCGGATTGGTTATTCTATGATTATAAGATTGATTTGTATAATGATGGTATTGGTCAATACAACGGATTTGATGTAAAATCAGGACCATTGACCAGAAAGGATTATGAAGCAGGTAAAAAGCCTTATTTCCATGATAATCCGTTTGCAGAAAATGAAAACAATCCATTCGATGCAAGTGGTACATATCCGGTTGGTATTCATAAAATATGCTGGTATGTTGAAGATGGATGCAGTAACATTGCTTCTTTGTGCCAGTTGTTTGAAATAAAAGATTGTAAAGCGCCAACTCCTTATTGCGAAGTAGGAGTGGTAACAACAGTGATGCCTAAATCCGGTTGTATCACCATCTGGGCAAAAGATCTGGATCGCGGAAGTTTTGACAATTGTACGGATAAGGACAATTTGAAATTTTATTTCGATGGAGATCCTACTTTGACAAGTATTACAATTTGTTGCGATGATTTTACACAAGTTGGAGCAAATGATGAATTGATTAAAGAGGTGAGATTGTGGGTAGAAGATGAGCAGGGAAATAAAGATTTCTGCGTAACGGCTATTTTAGTTCAGGATCCTCAAAATGTTTGTCCGAATTCAAAACCATTCGGAAAAATAATTGGAGATTGTAAAACGGAAACGAATCAATCTACGGAGAAAGTTGAAACCAGATTATTCCAATCCGGATTGATGACTAAACGGATGACCACTTCTTCCACGGGACAATATTTCTTTGGAGATTTAGCTTACGGAAGCAGTATGCAATATGTAATAAAGCCGGTACGGGATGATGAGCCTACAAATGGTGTTACAACCGCCGACATAGTCAGAATACAGAGACATATATTAGGTATAGAATCTTTGAATAGCCCATATAAACTCATTGCTGCTGATGTTAATAATACCAATAATATCACGGCTTCAGATATCTCAGAAATCAGGAAATTAATCCTGGGTGTAACTGAAAAATTTGCAAAGAATGAGTCATGGACATTTGTACCGGTTAGTTATGTGTTCCCGGATAAGTTGAATCCATATAATGCTCCAAGAGAAATTGCTGTAAATGTGATAGATCCGGTGACCTATCAGGCAGATTTTATGGCGATAAAAATGGGAGATGTTACCAATAGTGCCAAAGCACATAGTGCGACTTCAAGCATTCAAAGAACAGGAGACAAATTACATTTCGAAATCGAAAATGGTAAAACGACTCCGGGTGAACTTTATCGGGTACAATTCAAATCAAGCGACTTTAACAATATAATCGGATATCAATTTACCCTGAAATTCGATCAGAAGAATCTGGCATTTGAAACTATTGAAGAAGGCGAATTAAAACTGGATCTTTCTAATTTCGGAACGAATCGGATTGATGATGGAATCCTGACGACCAGCTGGAATAATAAAATGGCTCAAACTGTATCCAGAGAAGGCACTTTGTTTACTGTTGTATTCAGAGCTTTAACGAGTCAGTCAATAAGTAGTTTACTTGCAATTACCAGTGATGTTACAGCAGCAGAAGCATACGATGCTAATTTGGGTATAAAAGATGTAAATCTCGGGGTAAGAACGAATAAAGGTTTTGTTGAAACCGGTGTATTTGAATTGTATCAGAATACACCAAATCCATTTACAAAATCTACAGTAATTAACTTTAGATTACCAGAGGAAGGTGATGCCAAACTAAGCATCTATGATATTACTGGAAAAGTCTTAAGGATATATGACGTTCAAGGAATTAAAGGAATGAATTCAGTAAAAGTGGACAAATCCGATTTAAATGTCAATGGAGTTCTGTATTATCAATTGGATGCCGCTAGTCATACTGCCACCAGACAAATGATATTAATGAATTAAAACCAGGATTTCTGATCAATAGATTGTTGAATAAATGAATCTGTATCAAATTTATTAAGATGAAAAAAGTTAAAAATAGTTCTATGAATAATGTAATGCTGAAATTAGGTTTTACATTTTGCTTTATGTTATGGTTGGGTTTGCAAATGGCATTTTGTCAAACAGGGCAAGTTCCCGAGTTAGTTGGTGTTCAGGAAGCTAATAAAATTTTAATTACTGAAATACCAAGAATTGAAGACGAAATCAAAGCAATTGAATCCGGGGGTGGAGTAGTTCATCCTGAGTTAAGACTCAAATTGCAGCTATTTAAAGCCGTCAATGCCGAACTTGAGAAAAATTCCATTGGTATGACCACTTTCAATGCAGTGGCAGGAAATTCAAACTATAAAGGACTAAAAATGGATGACCAGGCATATCAGGATTTTGTGGATGGTTCATGGGATGAAAATATGTCCTATTTAATTCGCGTATTAACCAAGTAAAGAAAACGGGTTATATTCCCCTGTTGCTTAAAAAAGCTATAGCCTGCAAAGTCCTAAAAGGTACTTTCTTTCATCAGGAAGTACCTTTTTTTATATTTTGTTTTTGATTTGCTTAATTACTTCTCCTTATTTCATGCAGGTTTGTTTAGCTTGTTTGTTCTGCTTAATTTTATCTTCTAATTGCTTCTGAAATATGTCTTTTGTAGATAAACTGAAGTCCGTTTTTGTTGTCCCTGAATCGACTACGAATACCCAGGCCGATGAAGGTTCTAGGAAAACCAACGTTGATCCACCTGAAAGTGAACAAAGTAAGGTGAGTACAGAGGTGCCTCTGGAGTCCAGTGACCGATTTATGGACATCCTTTCCCAGGTTTTGCAAGATAATAATCAGGCAGGCTTTGATTACCTGGAATACCGTAAGGCGGTTCAATCCATAGCCAAAATGCAAAATCTGGATGAAGCGGCTCAATTCAAAACCGCATATGCAGCCGCGATGGCCATGAACATCCAACCTTCCACTTTAATAGATTCAGCTAAAAGATATCTTTCAGTGTTGGAGACAGAGTATACCAAGTTTAATCAAACCGCAACTCAGTTTCTTCAAAGTCAACAAAGCTCGAAGGAACAGGAATCGGTGCAACTGAATCAAACCATTCAACAAAAGGAAAAACAATTGGCTCAACTTCAAAGTGAATTGGAAAAACACCATAAACGATTGCAGGAACTGGACAGTGAATTGAAGTCCGCAAAAACAAAAGTGGATACCAATAAAGCAAGCTTTAAATTTGCATATGATCAATTGGTCGGTCAAATTGGACAAGATATCCAAAAAATGGAACAATATTTAAAGTAGTCCGGTTATCAACTTTATTCTTATGGAATATAACTACCAGCCTAAAAGTTTTTGGAAGCGCCCTGAAGGAGTTACCGGATTTTTGATCCTGGCAGGATTACTTATTGGAGGTGGTTATTTGGCGTTTAAAGCGTTGCCTTTTTTAATAAGTCTGACTTCTAATGTTGTTTTTCTCGGGGGGCTTCTTTTAGTCCTGGGTGCAATTATCTATGTCATACTCGATCCGAAGATGAGAACGATTTGCTGGTATATGTACAAATCGGCAATGAGATGGCTGACTTCCTTGTTTGTTAAAATTGACCCGATTGGAATTCTTAAATCCTATGTGGAAGACCTGAAAGACAACCTGGGTAAAATGAATAAGCAAATCACCAGGCTGAGAAGTCAGATGCATTTGCTTAAGGAACAAATTCACAATAATAAAAAGCAGATAGACGAAAGTCTGAATCAGGCAGAAGAAGCCAAAAATGAAGACAAGCAAAATATTCTGGTATTAAAATCCAGGCATGCCGGAAGATTAAAGGAGTCTAACCTTAAACTGGAAGACCTTTATGCCAAAATGAATATACTTTATAAAGTACTTGCCAGAATGTATGAGAATTCTGAAGTACTTTCTGAAGATATTTCGAGCCAGGTGAAAATAAAAGAGGAAGAGAGGAATGCCATTCATGCCAGTTACTCCGCAATGAAATCAGCAATGAGTGTTATATCAGGTGATAAAGACAAAAGAGCTCTGTTTGATGAGTCATTGGAAGCGCTTACAGATGATATTAGTGGTAAAGTAGGGGAAATGGAGCAATTCATGGAATTGTCAGAAAATTTTATGGCCTCAGTTGATTTGCAAAATGGCGTTTTTGAAGTTGAAGGAATTAAAATGCTGGAAAAATGGGAAACTGAAGGAGTTTCCAAAATACTTGGGAATGAAAAACAGGAATTAATTGCCAATGATCCAATGCTCATTGTATCCCAAAATCAAGGTTCAACGGAAAAGTCAGCAGAACCTTCATTGAAAAATCAATATGAAGAAATATTCAAGTCGAAATAGAAAAGATGCAATTTAAAATTAAAAATTAATCACTCATCACTCATCACTCATCACTCATCACTCATCACTTAAATCAGCATTTATTATTTGTAAATAATTAACTCTAATATCATGTTTTCAAGATTGACTCCATTCTCCAAATTTTTATTAACCGTGTTGATTCTTTCCGGCATCTTCTTTTTTGGAAAGTATATACTTAACAGTACGACATTCGGACAAAAAATAAAAGAACAAAGTGAAGAAGTAAAAAAAGAAGGAAATAAAAAAGAAGAATCTAAGGGAACAGCAACTGCTCCCAAAAGTGCATTGGAAAAAGATGCTGTAAAAGTTGGCGTGGTAACATGGGGTGGATATGCAGGTGGACAATATTTTAATGAAGGATTTAAAGCAAATACGAATTCAAGATATTATAAAGAATATGGTTTTCCGGTAGATTTTAAGATTCTCGATGACGTTCCTGTTTCCAGAGAAGCCTGGAAAAATGATGAAGTAAATTTACTCTGGTGTACCATTGATGCTTTGCCGACTGAAATCGCCGGTCTTTCAGATTTTGATCCGGTAGTTGTGTTTCAATCTGACTGGTCCAGGGGTGGTGATGCAATAGTTGCACGAAGAGGAATTAATTCGGTCAATGATCTAAGGGGTAAAAAAATCGCTGTTGCGGAAATGACTCCTTCGCATTCGTTTCTGTTATGGATGTTGGATGCGGGTGGTTTAAAAACAACAGATGTTGAAATAATTAAGCAGGGTTCCGCGATAGATGCTGCACAGGTATTTAAATCTCAGCAGGTGGATGCCGCCGTCGTCTGGAGCCCGGATGATCTCGCTTGTCTGTCTGCAGTTCCGGGATCGCGGATTCTCGAGAGCACGCGCTCTGCATCACATATCATAGCGGATGCATTTATAGCAAAGAGATCCTGGGTTGAAGCCAACAGAGATCGGTTATCCAAACTATACGAAGGATGGATGAGAGGTGCAGCCGAAATTAATTCCAGTGATGCCAACAAAAGAAAAGCGGCCAAAATATTAACCGCGAATTTCACTGGTTTCTCCGAAGAGGACTCTTATGCCGCAATCAATAACGTGCGATTAGTGACGCATGGTGATAATGTCAATTTTTTTGGATTAAATCCGGAGTACAAAGGAGTAACCGGCGAGCAGCTTTATACCAAAATGACAAATACATACAAAGCTATTGGCTACGCAGAAGGCAAGATTCCGAACTGGAGAATTATCAATGAAGTGTCCCATATACGCAATGCTTCATTAAGTGGAAGTGAACATCAGGCGGAAGGACAGAAGACGTTTACCAAGGTTTCCGAAACAGAGGGTAAAGCAAAGGAGGCTATTGCTACTAAACGGGTATCAATTTCATTTCGTAGTGGTGAGTTTGCATTGGATGAGAATGCTAAATATATTATTGATAAAGAATTTGTTGAAATTGCAAAAGCCTTTGCGAATTCCAGAATTCGCATAGAAGGCAATACGGATAATGTTGGCTCCAGAGAATCAAATTTATTGCTGTCTAAAAAAAGAGCGCAATCTGTCGTGGACTATTTGGTCAATACACACAAAATGAATCGAAACCGGTTTTTAGTTTATGGAAATGGTCCGGATAAAACCATTGCGTCGAATGATACGGAAGATGGAAGAGCAAAAAACAGAAGAACGGATTTTGAATTAGTCGGCGAATAAAATCAACAAGTTTTTTTTAAAAATGGCAAACGGAATATCCGTTTTTCCGAATTTTTTAAGTATCGCGTTCAATGCAAATTGAGTATAAGTCAAATGTTCCATTAAATGAATAAATGGTTTGAGCTTCGGGGTAAATTGGATGAAACTACATCCTGGGTATTTACAGTGCTTGGTCTGCTATTGACCTTAGTCATCTGGTGGGCCCTGGCTGAATTATTGTCGACTAAAAATCCAATTGTGCATGGATATAATCCATACCTTCCTTCAAGTTTGGATTCGATGAGTGTAGAACAAAGAGATTCCATAATAAGGCAAGACTCAATAGTTTTAAATGGTGCCACTGAATTTAAAAAAGTATATCCACTATTACCAAGGCCGGATCAGGTTTTGTTTTCATTTAAAGATCTGTACACAAAAGACAATGTGGTCGGTAATACCATGCATTCCGTTTGGTTGAATGTACAGGGTTACTTCTGGGCCATAATACTTTCGCTCTTGTTTGGACTGGTAATGGGATTGTTTCCAATTTTCAGGTCGTTGTTTAATAAACAGGTTGACGCGATGCGTTATTTACCGCTGTCAGCGTTAACCGGATTATTCATTACCTGGTTTGGATTGGGCGATCCAATGAAAATTGCTTTTCTTGCATTGGGCATATTGGTTTATTTATTGCCGGTTGTCATTCAGAGAATTGATGAAGTGGATGATGTCCTTGCTCAAACGGCATATACGCTGGGCGCTTCAAAATGGCAACAAATTAAAACTGTTTTTATACCGGCTGTAATTTCAAGATTAACCGATGATATCAGAGTGCTTACCGCAATTTCATGGACTTATATCATTATAGCAGAATTGTTAAACAAGGGGCAGGGGATAGGATCACTGATTTATACCAAATCACGGCAAGGTCAGGTTGATCGGGTCTTTGCATTGCTCCTGATCATTATGTTCATCGGTATGTTACAAGACAAGTTATTTGTCATAATCGATAAAATAATCAATCCACATAAATATTATAATAGTCAGGTGAATGGGCTTGATGAAGGCAGAATTGGATTATATGCCATCCTGACCGCACTCATTTTAGGAATACTTTGTACTTACTTTTTGAAATTAGATCTTTTTTGTACGATCGGTTGGATCCTTCTTGCAGCCGGATTCATGAGCCTGGTTTATGCTTTTATCAGAATGCAAAATTCAAATGTGAAATGACACGTCAGAAAGATTCAGAGTTAACCAATATCATTGAGTTGCGGAATATCAGTCAGAGTTATGATGGAGGAAAATCATTCATCATTAAAGATTTAAATCTGATCGTAGAAGATAAACCTGCCCAGGGCCAATTTATTTGCATCCTGGGAATGTCAGGTTGCGGCAAGTCTACTTTACTCAGATATATTGCCGGATTGCAAAAACCAACCGAAGGGGAAGTTTATATCAATGAAAATTTAAGAAATGAAGATCATCATGTTGGTATGATTTTTCAGCAATATTCATCATTCCCATGGAAGACCGTTCTTGAAAATGTGGCAACAGGACTGGATTATCAAGGTGTTGAAGAAAAAGAGCGCGAGCATAAAGCAATGGAAATGATTCAACTTGTTGGACTTTCCGGTCATGAAAAGAAATATGCTAATTACCCAACTCTTTCAGGGGGGCAACTTCAACGGGTTGCAATTGCAAGATCACTTTTGACAAATCAGGATATTCTTTTAATGGACGAACCGTTTGGTGCTTTGGATATCAAAACCCGGATTCAAATGCAGGATTTGCTACTGAACATCTGGAACAAATTTCATTCAACTTTCATATTTGTCACCCATGACATCTCAGAGGCGGTTTACCTCGGTGATGAAATATATATAATGAAGACACCACCATCTACATTTGTCCATCATATTTCAGTTGATCTTCCCCTGGTCAGAGACCGGGAAATCAAAAAGCTCCCACGATATCTGGATTTAGTACGCGATGTGGAAGACAAGATGATTGCACTGAAGGGAGATTAGAAATGGTCCATTTTGAATCGGAAAATCCTGAACGAATTAATCTTGAGTATAGCTTTTCGATGGCAAGCATTTTATCAAGGCTGTAAATTATATTGCTTTATAATTCATGAAGGCACCGTAAAGATCCAATAAGTAACGAGCTGAGCTCCACTTTACCGAATGGTCGCTCAAAGTAGATAAGATCAGAATAATGGCTATGAAGTTTTTTCATTTGAAAATTAAGGATCTGGTGAATATCTTTTCCAGTATGTATACTTTTGCAATAATTTAAGGCAAATCATGAAAGTATTCAAATTTGGAGGCGCATCAGTAAAAAATGCAGATGGCATTCGAAATGTAGCCGGCATTATATCTGACTTTGGAAAAGATGAAAAACTCGTGGTGGTAGTTTCCGCAATGGGGAAAACCACAAATGAGTTGGAAGAAGTAGTCGAATGGAAGTTCAAGGATATCAATGAATCGCTGCGATTGTTAAAAGTGATACATGCGAAACATCTGGATATAGTAAATCAACTATTTCCTGAAGGGACAAGTGACCTTCAACAGCAGATGCATGAACATTTTGTCGAAGGGGAATGGGTCATTGAAGAACAACGCGATATGCCCTATGATTACGTATATGACCAGGTGGTTTGTATCGGGGAATTAATTTCGAGCCGTATTCTTGCCGCATGGCTGAATCATTCGGGAATGAATGTACGCTGGTTTGATGCCAGGAATTTAATTCTGACAGATGATACGTACAGGGATGGAAGAGTATTGTGGAATGAAACAGATGCAAAAATCAGGGAGCAATTAATTCCTGTACTCAACGAGAAGAAAATAGTATTAACACAGGGATTTATTGGTTCTACCAAAGAAAATAATACGACAACGCTGGGTAGGGAAGGTTCTGATTATACTGCAGCTATTTTATCGAATGCGTTGAATGCGGATGGCATGTATATCTGGAAGGATGTTCCCGGGGTTTTAACCGGGGATCCGGATTTATTTTTTAATGTAACTAAACTCGATCGTTTAAGTTATTCTGAAGCTATTGAAATGACTTATTATGGTTGCAAAGTGATTCATCCTAAGACCATTCAACCGCTGAAAAATAAAAATATTCCTTTGTTTGTTAAATCCTTCATCGAACCTAAAGGAGAGGGTACATTAATTTCGGATGATATAGATTTGGAATATCCGCCAATTGTAATTCTGGAAAAAGGACAAGCTTTGATTCATTTTACTCCAAAAGATCTGTCTTTTATTGCAGAACACCATCTTGCTCATTTATTTGATTTATTTGAAAAGTACCGGATCAAAGTAAACATGATGAGAAATACGGCAATTTCATTTTCGGTTTGTGTCCGAAATGAACCTTCCAGATTACAGGAATTGGTCAGAGAAGTTGAAAAGCAATACAAAGTACTTATTGATCCGGATCTCGAATTGTTGACCATTCGGCATTACCTGGATGCCATGATTCCCAAACTCCTCGAGGAAAAAATTGTAATGCTCGAAGAGCGTATCCGTAAGACTTTGCAAATTGTAATGAAGAGTGCGCCGGCTATTCTCCCGAAAAAGTAAGCGTGATGAATGAAACAGATTTTATTGTACTGACTTTAACCAATAAAAGGAAATCGGTTTTCAAATCATATTATTCTGTTTTGCAGATTCCTGTGAGTTGCGTCATTGAATGATCGAAATTCCTGATCTAAATTTTTAAGCAGAATCACAAGTTTCAATTGATCTGCAATTTCAGTAAGTCAATCTTGGTTACACCATGTAATTCAAGCTTTATTGATATTGGAAAGAATTATCATATTTCAATTATTTGTGCAGGAATAAAGTACATTAATAAAATCTGAATTCATCCGGATGCTTTTCAATTTGGTTCATCAAATGATTTCAAATTCAATATCATTGTTCTCGAGAAGTTCCTGTGATTTTTCAGAAACAGGGATGTAGATTTTCATCGTTTTTGGGGTAAACTCATCGCTTTCCAACAAAGCCCAGGATTTGCAGACATCATCCAGGGTTATCAGAAAATCTTCCAGAAGTTCCGGATCATTCAACTCCTGAGATAAAAGCAGATCGAAATGATCGATAATCAGTACAACATGATCCTTGGGTATCCACTCCAGGTCCATCAGGCAATCATACAGTGCATCTAAATTTTTTCCAAAATAATCAGGTAATTCAAATGCCTTTTTCAATTCTTTATATAAGTCATTGGAAGTGGTGCAATGAGAGCCTTCTAGCCTCGCAATGAAGGTGTTTTTAAACCGGATGTCCTGGAATTTTTGTTTGTTTTTTATAAGGTGAAATGAAGTATTCATAGTTTGATTTTAATAAAGGTCTGGTAATGATCAAAGGTGTAATAAGCAGTGTGATCTGATCCGGTTATTAATCGTTCCGCACCCCTGTTTTCACCTTTGGTCTTTGGATGCACATCCCATTCTCTGTACTGGATCCGGTCTCCTTTTGAGTCATATAAATTTAGTCTTTGCTCTCTGTTTTCGAAAATCCGTCCGCCAACGTAACGTGATGGAGCTTTTTGATTTTTGAGAACATAGTCCAGTACCTCCATTACATAAGGAGGTATTTCGGCATTTTTTTGTACGGTTTGAGAACCTTCATGGATGGTTTTAGCAGGAGAATGTGATTCATTATGAGATTTGGGAATAGTTGTATTTACCTGAACCGAATGCGTATTTTTAGTTTGAATAGCGTAGTATGTAATTGCAGATACTCCAATTACAAGAATCAGGTAATAAAAAATCCGGTTACGGAATAGGCTCATAAATAAATAGACTTATTTAGATATGGAATAAAAATACAAATGAATTCAAATATCCGAAAGCCAATGGAATGGAATTTTGATAAATTGATGATCAGCTACCCATAAGAAAACGCAAAAATCTTTTACGTACGATTATTTTAGCGCTTTAACTTTAGATCAATTAATGAATTAGAAATACTTCCGGATCAGTTCATTTGCTTTTTCGCGGGTTTTGTATCCCAACATATACATGGATGGCACGACGAGTAAAGTTAGAAATGTAGCCGTAATCAATCCGAATATAATCGTCCAGGCCAGTGGTCCCCAAAAGGCCACGTTATCACCACCCAGATAGAATTTTGGATCGAGATCGCTGAACAAGCTTGAAAAATCAAGATTCACACCTACGGAAAGCGGTATCAAACCCAATATTGCAGACAATGCTGTGAGTATAACGGGAGTAATACGCGTAGCACCTCCTTCAATAACAGCTTCTTCAACACTATGTCCTCGTTGTCGCAGCTCATCTGTAAATTCAATTAATAAGATTCCGTTGCGCACCACAATTCCGGCTAATGAGAATATTCCAATACCGGTCATAACTGCGCTAAGGGTGATTTTGAAAAAACCGAAACCCAGGGCAATGCCGATGAGTGAAAAAAGGACTGTCGTAAAAATGATAAATGGTTTAACAACAGAATTGAATTGCGTGACAAGGATTAAGAACATCAAAGCAAGTGCTGCACCAAAGGCGAGTCCCAGGAAATCAATAGTCTCCTGCAATTCTGCTTGCTCACCTGAAAAATTAATTTCATATCCTTCCGGTAAATCTATCTGAGCGGCAAGTTCTTTTATCTGTCCTATGATTGCGTTTGGATTGTAACCTGTAATTACATCAGAGCCTAAGGTTAGGACGCGTTTTTGATTTTTCCGATTTATACTGGATAGTGAATTCCCATAGCTTATGGATGCGATGGACGCAACAGGTATTTGTTTAAACCGTTGTGTCGACATATCCATAAATGCAATATCCAGGTTTAGTAATTTTTCCAAAGTATTGCGATCACCTTCCTGAATCCTGAGTTGGATAGGGAAATCTTCATTTTTATCCCTGAATCTGGAAACTTCTTTGCCGAATAAGGCAGTGCGGAGTTGAGAAGCAACTTGAGCTAAACTTATTCCTTCCCGTTGCGCTTTTTCTTCATCAATGTGGATTATAATTTCTGGTTTGCTGATTTGCAAATCAGATTTTAATCCATCTATTCCTTCAATTTTATTTTGGGAAATTCCATTCAATAAATTCCGGCTGATTTTATCCAATACATCAAAATCATCACCACTTAATTCAATGCTGATCGGGCGACCTACCGGCGGGCCATTATTTTCTTTTTCAACAGAGATTTCAGCTCCGGCAATACCTTCTTTAAATTCATTGCGTAATGCTTCCAGAACTTCTGTAGTCGATATTCCTTTTCGATCAGCAAATCGTACAAATGCAACCGTTACTTTGCTTTTATGAGGCGTAGCTACGCGATCCGGATTTTGCGGATCTCCGGCACCAAGACCTACATTTGAAATTACAGATGAAACAATAGGATTGTTCTTTCCAATAATTTTATAAACCCTGGATTCAATGATCTGCGTGATGGAGTCTGTTATAGAAGCATCTGTCCCTATGGGCATTTTGCAATAAACAAATGCGAAATTAGGCTGACCCTTCGGAAAGGTTTCTATCTGAGGATGGGTACTGCCATAATAGATAAAGCTAAAGAATAATAACGCAAACACACCAATTACGACACCAATAGGCCGGTAACCTTTGATTAGTATTTTCAACAAATTTTTGTAACCGTTGATCACGGCTGGCCAGATGCGGTTCTGGAATATGAGTATCATTTTCGAAAACAGAAAATGATACAGCAAAATCAGGATAATGCAAAACACGGAGAAATTGCCCAGACCTCTGCCAAAACTAAAATAACCCAGAAGTGCAAGGGCGGTGAAGAAAATGAATATTTTTCTGTAATCTTTTAAGGAATTCATTTGATTGTCCTCATCCCGTTTCATGAAAGTAACTGCAAAAACGGGATTCATTACAAATGCGACAAGCAGAGATGCGCCTAGTGTAATGATTAAGGTAACCGGCAAATGATACATGAATTTTCCAATGATACCAGGCCAGAATAAAAGTGGAAAAAAGGGCATGAGGGTAGTTAATGTTCCGGCTAATACAGGTAAGAAAACTTCACCGGCAGCAAGTTTAGCAGCTTGCTCAATGGTCAGGTTTTTATTCTTAGTAAAAATCCGATGTGTATTCTCAATAACGACAATGGCATCATCCACAATAATACCAAGAGCCAATAATAAAGAGAACAAAACGATCACATTCATAGTCATATGCATGCCCGGCATGATCAGAAACGCTAAAAGGCAGGAAAGGGGAACTGCAAGTCCTACAAAAAAAGCATTTGTAAATCCCATGAAAAACATGAGAATAAAAACGACAAAAATAAATCCGAGGATCACCGTATTGATCAGATCATGCAATTGAACTCTTGTGTTTTCTGAAGTATCAGCAGTAACCTTTATGACCAGCGCCTGTGGAAATTTGTGTACCTTATAATCATCGATGATAGCATAAATTTTATCTGTGGCGTCTATGAGATTTTCTCCACTTCGCTTTATCACATTCAGGGTCACTACGGGTTTATTATCAAGTCTTGCGAAGTCTTGTTTTTCTTTAAAGCTGTCTTCAATATCCGCAATGTCTTTCATAAAAACAGTATTACCCAAAAAAGACCTGACCACAATTTCACCAATTTGTTTGGGGTCAGAAAATTCTCCTGTAATTCTGACATTGCGTCTTAAATCCTGAATTCTCAATTCCCCTGCAGAAATGTTCATGTTTTGGAGTCGCAATGCATTTTCTATATCTGTAAATGTGATACCTGCAGCATTGATTTTATACAAATCGACATTCACCTGGATTTCGCGTTCCACACCACCGATAATGTCTACCCGGGTAATTTCTTTATTAGATTCAATTTTATCCTTAAGTTGTTTGGCATAAATTTTTAATCTGTCCAGTGGAAAGTCTCCCGCAATATTAATATTGAGAATAGGCATTTCACTAAAGTCGAATTCTTGAATTTGCGGAGGGTCTTTCAGATCGGTCGGCAAATCTTTTTTGGCCTTGTCTACGGCATCGTCAACCCGTTGCTTGCAGATTTTTGGATCCAGGTCGGCATTGAATTCTGCAATGATCAATGAGAAATCGGATAGCGAATTGCTTTTTACTTTTTTGATACCGTTTATAGATTTCAATTGCTTCTCAATCGGCTTTGAAATCAGGTTCTCAATATCTTCCGGAGTGGCACCCGGATAAATAGTAGCAACGGAAACGGTAGGAATGACAATGTCCGGAAATAGTTCTTTCGGAATTCTTTTGTACGCTATAAATCCGGCAAAGCAAATGATGATCGTAAAAACATAAATGCTGGTAGAGTTTTTAATACACCAATTTGTAAACCGTAATTGTTTGATATTTTCAAGATTCATAAACAGGAATTAGAATAGAAAATGTTGAATTGAAAACTACAATGCAATTAATTGACCATCTACTAATTCACTATATCCGGAAATGATAATCTGGTCTCCAACTTTCAATCCGGATTTAATCTGGGTTTCTCCATTGTATTCTACACCGGTTTCCAGATTTCTTTTTCTGGCATACCAAATTCCATTGGTTTCTTCAGCAACCAAGATATAATTTTCTCCTTTAATACTTCTTTGAATCAGATTGGAAGAAATGACCAATGCGTCTTTAATCGTACCGTTATTGATTTTCAGTTTTACGGCCTGATTGCTCAGGAAATGTTGTTTCCCGGAGGGTAAAGCAGCTTCGATCATCAATGTACGGGTTGTAGGATTGATTGTTTTGGAAATATAACTGATCGTGGATTCGATACTTGCGTCTGAATCCGGGAAATAGATAATGACTTTATCCCCTTTTCTCACTTTGCTCGAATAGCTGTCGCTTAATTTAGCCTGTACTTTCATCTCTTTGTCATTGACAACGCGAATACCGGAGAAACCCGGACTGGCCATTTCTCCAAGTTTTAATCTCAATTCATCGACGACACCACTGATCGGAGATTTAATAACAGACATGGCAAGTTGCGCTTCGGTGGTTTTTAATTTCTGTTCCAATTGCTCTTTTTGATTTTTGGCCTGGAGGTATTGTGCTTCACTTCCAATGTTTTGATCCCATAACCTTTTTTGTTTATCAAACATGGTATTTGCCATGCTTAAGGCTGTTTTTATTTCTTCCATACCCTTCCGGATAGTAGACCCATCCAGCGATGCTAAAGCCTGTCCTGCAGAAACGATATCGCCTTCACGCACATATATGGAAGTTACAACACCGGGCATTTGTGGAGCAACCAGTACGTTCTGACGCGCATCGATCATTCCCTGCAATTCAATAAAATATTTAAACTCTCGCTTTTTTAAGGTATCAATTTGTACAAGTTTGGATTTTGCCTGTGTTGCTGATGTATCTTTTTCAGCTATTTCCATTTGCAGGTGCTTAATCTGATCATTCAGATCTTTCACCTGTGATTTCAGTTCAGCTAATTTGGTTTTTGGATCTTTATTCTCACTGGTTTTTTTACAAGCTGCAAATAATAGCAATACGGCCAGAAGTTGTATACGGGAGTGAAGCTTCATGCGGGGAAAGGTATTGTGTTGTATAAAATTTGGATAATTACGGTTAATAAACGCTTATAAGAAGAAATGGTTCTGTACAGGAAATCCTATTTAAAGTCAAATAAATTAAATATTAAATATATATATAAGTAAATAAATATCAATTATTTGTATATAAGGAGTGCCTGGCTCTACAAGGCCTTACTCTTTTTAAAAGGGATAAGTGGGTATTTCATAAATAAAATGGTAGATCTTTTTTACAAAATCGATTTCGCAGAGTTTGAATTCAAGACCATTGCAAATACCCAAAAATGGAGCTTGCAGCTTCATATTGTAAACGGCAGCCTGGTCAAACATTTTTTGCTGAATTGGAATTTGTGGTGATTTGCATTCCACAAGAATATAAGGCAATGCAAATTTGTTATAGACGACCAGATCAAATCGTTTGGTCAGGCCTAATACTTCAATTTGTTTTTCAATAGCCATTCTGTTAAAAGGAATGGACTGATTCGCATTCAACCAAAGAATCAGACTCTGCCTGACTAATTCTTCAGGAGTTTCCATAATCCATTTTTTTCGCACGGGATCAAATAGCCTCGAGCCTGCGGGATCTACTCTTTTCGGAGGAGATTCAATAGTGGATAAGTTAAATTCAGATAGATTCATGAATACATTCCAATTGGCTTAAATCTCGTTTTTACAATCGCGAATACAAAAGTATACTTTCTGGCAAGAAAAACATATTAAAAAATACTATATGTGTATTTTTTTGATAGATTTGCAGAAATTAGTCAATTCAAAGAATGGATCCGTCTAAGTTGATGGTAAAAGAATTTTGGAATCACTCCGCCTGTGGGGAACATTTATATATGATTGGTGAGGATTTAAAATCACAATTCAATAATCAACTGGAGGAAAGATACCGGCTTGAGCCAATGATTCTGGAGTTTGTTGATTTTCCCCATTGGAAACAAAAGCAAGTGTTGGAAATCGGAGTTGGTTTAGGAGCCGATCATCAATTATTTGCATCGAATGGAGCCCTTTTATATGGGTGTGATCTGACGGAGCGGGCGATCATATATACCAAACAACGACTTGAATTATTTCATCTACATTCAAATCTCGAAGTAGCTGATGCAAATCAATTGCCATATCAAAATGATATTTTTGAACTGGTGTATTCCTGGGGCGTCATCCACCATAGCCCTGGTATCGAACTTTCCATAAAAGAAATACACCGTGTATTAAAGCCAGGCGGAATGGGCAAAGTGATGATATATCAGAAATACAGTATTGTCGGTTTTATGTTATGGATCCGTTATGCTCTGTTCAGCGGGAGACCCTGGTTGTCCATGAATGAGATCTATTCCAGGCATATGGAAAGCCCGGGGACAAAAGCCTATACCATCAAACAGGCGAAGAAGCTATTTGGTAATTTTTCTGAAGTACAAATTAAAACCTGTTTAAGTCACGGAGATTTATTGACATCAAAGGCTGGTCAAAGACATGAAGGCGTGTTGCTTTCTGTTGCACGAATGATACATCCCAGATGGTTTATCAAAAAGTGCTTAAGCGGAAATGGAATTTTTATGCTTATAACTGTCAAGAAATAAATATTCAGACTGTGTTGCACCAATATTGATGCGCAGTACGAATCGCTTAAAGCTGAATGGAAGATTTAACCGCATGAAGAAAATTGATCAATTCATTCTGTACCTGTTTTATGTTTATGTCTTCCTGCTTCCATTTGATAATATGGTTGAATCCATCTGGGGCATACATACGATTTACAGGCCGGTAAGAATTCTTAGTCTTTTGATAGGTATCCTCATTTTGATATCCAGAAAATTCACGAGCATTCGATTTCACGCGAATGATTTAAAGTTACTGGGGGTTTATTTATTTGGGTTGATTCCGAGCTTGATTGCCTATCTTGAAAACAGGCTGAATACAGAATATTTCTGGTCGACGAGTTTGCAGTATTTTATCATACTTTGGATTTTTCTCCTGATAAAAAACATTCCATTTGAATACAGCAAAATTTATAAATGCCTGGCCATTTTTTGTTTTGCCGTAGTCCTGAATAGCTTAATCATGATTTACCAGTTTCTGTATCTGGATATAGGAAGGCAAAGTGGATTAATGGACAATCCGAATTTTGCTGCATTCGCATGTGACGTGGCTTTGGCTTTCTACCTGTTTCATTTAATTCACACAAAAAAATCAATACTGCATATTTCATGGATTATGAATGCTATGGTTTGCATGGTTTTGATTGCAGCTCTATTTGTGGCAGGTTCAAGAAGTGCTATGATTCCAATGGTGATCATCATTCTTTTTCTGCTTTATTTCAGAGCGTCATGGGCTCAAATTGCAAGGCATACCATTGCTGTTGTTTCCATTGGAATGGTACTGTTTGTTTCATTGAATGGAAATTCAATGCTTAATATGTTACCGGCATGGAATCGACTGATCACTCTAGAGGGTAAAGAAGACTCCAGAATTGTATTGTGGAAACAAGGATTTGATGCATACCGGGAAACAAATTATCTTGGAATGGGCATTGAGCAATTCAAAAATCCGGATAATTACAAAAAGTACGTCAAGCGTTCGGATAATACGCGGGTAATTAACTTAGATGGTTTGGTCGTACATAATGATTTTCTCACTGTGCTTTACGAATATGGTATTATTCCACTTTTGTTATTTATCAGTTTTTATCTGACCGTATGGAAAAAATTACGTGCAAATGCTATTTATCTGAATGAAGCCGGTATTTATTATTGTCTTTACTTCAATATGTTTTGGTTTTCTATGTTTACCTCCAGCTTTCAATTGCATTCCATGTGGTTTGTCTATGTCGTATTAACACTGGTTGCCTATTTGCCCTTAAAAGAAAATTCGAAGGCGATTTCCTGAAATTTTATTCTTGATTTTCTTTATACCATTGTACAAACCGTTCAACGCCCTGATCTAAACTTACATTAGCCTGAAATCCAAAATAGGATTTTGCTTTTGCGATGTCAGCATGAGTTTGATTGACATCTCCTGCTTGCTTTTCGCCGTATTGAATTTCAATATTACAATGCAGCGAATTTTGAAGGGATCTTATCATGTCAGAAAGACGGATAGGGTTCCCGTTACCTAAATTGAAAATCTCATAGCTCAGTACCGGATGTTGACTTATAGCTAAGATACCTTCGGCGATATCCGAAACATAAGTGTAATCTCTCAGCGAATTTCCTTCTCCATAAAGTTCAATAGGCTTTCCTTTTAAAGCCAGTTCAGTGAATTTGTATATAGCTAAATCAGGTCGTTGTCTTGGCCCGTAGACTGTAAATAATCGTAAGCACGCCACTTCGAGATGATATAAATGATGATATACATGGCAGAGAAGTTCGCCACTGCGTTTGGAAGCTGAATATGGAGAAATGGGAAAGCTGACATCATCGGATTCACTAAATGGCATCTTAGTCTGGTTGCCATAAATTGAAGATGATGAAGCAAAAATAAATCGCTTTACGCCTGATCTTACTGAAGCTTCAAGCAACTTCGTTAAACCTATTACATTCACGTCCATGTAATCAATGGCTTCCTGTATTGATGGCCGGACTCCGGCTTTGGCTGCCAGATGGATTACCAAATCAAAGGATTGTGAATGAAATAATTCGTTTAATTTATTTTCATTTCTGATGTCTTCCCGGATTAATTCAAAATCGGGATATTGACATAATAGTTTAGCATTGCGTTCTTTAATTGCAGGTGCGTAAAACGGATCAAAATTATCCAATCCAAAAACGGTATGTCCTGAATTCATTAACGCCTCACTGACATGGGATCCAATAAATCCGGCTGCACCTGTGACAAGTATTTTCATTTGTTTTATTATTCTATAGTTAATTCGAATTGATCAAACCAGGCATACAGCTGAACCAATAACCACAATTTATGTGAGCTCCTGTAAACGCTTTCCTTTGAGGTGTTTTGCATCTGTTTGAATCCTTTGTTTAAATACATGCGAACAACATTGTAATCCAGTATTTCATGAAGAGGGTGATTCCGGCTCACCAGATGGTCAGTTAATTTCTCGAATTCTTTATTGAAAAATTTATGCAATGGAAGATTAAACCCGGTTTTGGGATGATTGAATACTATGGCTGGTAATTCTTTTTTCATGATTTGCCGGAGAATCCATTTTGTTGTGTTTCCGCGAATCAAAAATTTATCTTCTAATGTCTGTGAAAAACGGAACAGATCCTTGTCCAGAAATGGCGATCTCACTTCCAGGGAATGAATCATGCTCATCCGATCCATTTTAATCAACATATCTTCTGGTAACAGGTATTTCAATCTGAACCACATCAAATTTCTTAGAAAGCTTTTATTTGAAACCGAATCCGGTATTGAAAGAAATGATGAAGTTGGATAGGGTTTTAATATCAGTGTGCCCATTTCTTTTTCCTTGAATAAAGAATAAAATTCTTTAAAAAAGGTCATGCTATCGCAATTGGCCAGGTTGAATGCCTTTTCCAGTTTTCTAATATAACCTACATACTCTGACTCCGGGATGGACAATAAAACCCGGTGAATCGGGTTTCGGATTACTTTAGGAATAGATTTTAATTTTTGAATCTTTAATCCCCATACAAAGTCCGAATAGCCTCCGAATAGTTCGTCGCCTCCGTCGCCGGACAAGGCTACTTTTACATGTTTGCGGATTTCCTTTGTAACCAAATAACTTGGAATTGCTGAAGAATCTGAAAATGGAAATCCAACATGATCAATGATTTCCCTAAAAACAGATTCATCAAACGTTTGATTGGGAACATTGATTTCATGATGCTGAGTGCCAAGGTGCCTGGCAACTGCTTTTGCTATTGGACTTTCATCATAAGCTGATTCTTCGAATCTGACATTGAATGTATTGATCTTTGTTGGGGAAAGCTGCTGCATGATAGCTGCAATGGTACTCGAGTCTATGCCGCCGGATAGAAATGCACCAATAGGTACATCAGAGACCATTTGTCTTTCTACCGATTTCCACAACAAATTCTTTCCGCGGGTCATAATTTCATTTTCGGAAAGAGACTCCGTCAGGTCATTGTTATCGATTTGAAAATAAGATTGAATCGTTGTTATGCTATGCTGATAACTTAAAGAATGCCCCGGCGGGATGGAATAAACATTTTTGAACAAGGTGTATTGATCTGGACAAAATCCAAACGACAGTAACTCCGGAAGTTTAGAAACATTCATTACCCTTTTGATCTTAGGATATTGCAACAATGATTTTAATTCACTGGAAAATGCGAATTCCCCATTTTGCGAATAATAGTACAGAGGTTTTTCACCGAATCGGTCTCTGGCAATAAATAATCTTTGTTCCTGCAAATCATAAACACAAAAAGCAAACATACCATTTAGAAATTTCGGTGTGTTGTCTTTGTATTCTTCATATAAGTGAATGATAACTTCAGTATCCGTATTGGTAAGAAAATGGTGGCCTTGCTTTTCTAAGTTGGATCTTAATTCTTTGTAATTGTAGATCTCGCCATTGGAAATGACAAATTTTGTCCGGGTCTCATTCCAAATGGGTTGATTGCCTGTAACAAGATCAAGAATAGCAAGCCGGGTCATTCCCAAACTGATATAATCATCCACATACATTGCCTGATCATCCGGTCCCCTGTGAATGAGTTTGGAAATCATTCCATGAAGGGCAACTTCATCACTTCCGGCAAAACCACATATTCCGCACATATTGACTTCTTGGCAAACTAATTTCAAATAATTTCCAAAAATAGCATAATTTTACACATTAGTAAATATTGAATATATATGATTTTTATAATCAATAATATTGAATAAATTAAGCTTAGAAAAACAAGGTTCATGCGGACATTCAGAAAGTCATTTTTAAGCTTGTTAATTGCTTCTTTGCGTTTTTATTACCTGAAGTTGAGATTCCCTTCCTCTTTTCATCCAAAAGGTATTGGTTTGATCGGAAAAAACACCAGGGTGTATTTAAGCGGTGGACAGCTTTATCTTCAGCGAAAAGTCTTTTTTTCACAGGACAGTTTTATTGACATTAAAGGAGAAGTAAGAATCGGGACTCATTGTACATTCAATGATTCATTGCGTTTAGTAGCTCATAAGTCAATTGTGATTGGAGATTATGTCATTGTTGCTGCCCATGTTTCCATTTTCGATCACGATCATGCTTATACGCTCAGAGATTCAGAATTAATCTTTGACGAATATGTTCAAGGTGCTGTCCAAATTGGCAATCATGTATGGATTGGAGAGAAAGCAACCATTTTAAAGGGTGTCACCATTGGGGATAATGTCATCATCGGAGCAGGTTCGGTGGTAACACAAAATATTCCGGCCAATTGCATTGCAGCAGGTAATCCGGCCAAAATCATCAGGGCTATTGAGTAAACAAATGCAGAGATCACTCTAGTTTTAAATCACAAAGGTTTCAGGAAAGCATGAATTCAAACGAATCCAGGAATACAAGATATCTGCTGATTGGTCCAATGACATCGAATAAAAAAAACAGCATTGGAGGTACCGCGGTTAGCTTTCAAAAACTAGTGGATTATTTTGAGCATAATAAACTGAACTATAAGGTTATTAACACAAATCACTATTCCGGATTCGCAAAGGATTTCTTGAAGTTCTTTTATGTAATTACTTTATCCTTGTTCAGGATACCGGTTTCCGATGTTGTTGTTTTAAATGTGAGTCCCAGGGTATTGATTTATCTCGCTCCCATTATCTATATAATAAGCAGATTCTGGAATCGGAAAATTGTGATAAGAATATTTGGCGGAAGCCTCATCGAATTTTATAAGGGGCTTAGTCCGATAGGCATGGCAATGCTCAAGACAAGCGTTTTTAAAGCTGATTTACTTTTGTTGCAAACCAAGCGATTAATGAATTATTTTGAACCCATAATTGCGAATCTTTATTGGTTACCAACTTCAAGGAAAACGGAAATAAAATATACTGCTCCACGGAGTTATAATAAACGTTTCGTGTATATCGGTCAGATTAGCAGAAATAAGGGAATCGAGGAATTAATTCAGCTAAAGAATCAACTTCCAGCAGATTACTCTTTGGAAATATATGGCCCGATACTGGATCAGGATTTTTCATTTCTTGCTTCAGAGCATTGTTATAAAGGGGTTTTGAAACCGGAAGAAGTAAGTGCAACTATGAATTCCTATGATGTATTAATTCTTCCTACATATCACCAGGGTGAGGGATATCCGGGTATCATCATTGAAGCGAATCAATTGGCTATACCGGTAATTGCTACAGACTGGCTGGCCATATCAGAGTTGGTGATCCATGGTAAAACCGGAATTTTGGTGCAACCCAGATCAGTTGAGGAATTAGCTGAGGCGGTCTTTTCTTTGACAAATGAATCATATCAACGGTTGAGTCAGAATGCTTATGAATGGGGTTTGAATTTTAATTCAGATCGTATAAATAATAATTTAGTTATTAAATTAGATCAATTGTAATAAAGATAAGTGAGGTTACATTGAGGTGTACATAATGAAAATTAATTTTTGAATCGTAAATAAATGTGCGGCATTTTTGGTTTGATTTCCGAGAAATGGCAATCCCAGGCGGAGACTGCTGCAAGCCTCATGAAATACAGAGGTCCTGATGATTATGGAATACACAGGCAGGGATCTTTATGTCTGATCCATTACAGACTTTCCATATTGGATGTTAGTTCCAATGGGCATCAGCCCATGATTAGTGAAGATGGCAGATATGTGATCATACTGAATGGTGAAATCTATAATCACCTTGAAATTCGCAATGAACTGCAGTCTCAGCATTTCAAATCGACCAGCGATACAGAAACTGTTTTGTATGCTTATGCCAAATATGGAATTGATATTCTGCCACGGCTAAATGGAATTTTTGCCCTTGCCATCTATGATCATTCGACTCAGGAATTAATTATCGCGCGTGATCATCTGGGCGTAAAGCCTTTGTATTATCATCTTTGCGAATCCGGATTTGCTTTTTCTTCTGAATTGAAAAGTATCGCTTCATTAACTGATATCAATAAAGACTTAGATATACCAGCGCTTTTGAATTACATTCAATTTATGTATTCGCCCGGAAGTAGCACTCCATTGAAAAGTATCCATAAATTGAAACCGGGACATTTTATGCGTTTATCCATAATGGATTGTAAGATTCAATTGTACAATGCATTTTACCATATTCCATTTAGCGGTAATTACATACAGAGAAGTGAAGCGGAGTGGATAGATGTCATTGATGAAACTTTACAAAATGCAGTAAAAAGGCAATTGCTGTCTGATGTTCCGCTTGGATACTTTATTTCCGGTGGATTAGACTCCAGTTTGATTGCAGCGATTTCAAGGAAAATAAATCCCGAAGCAAAATTGAAGGGATTTACGGTGCGCAATAAAGATGCACAACATCGCGATGGATTTGCAGATGATTATCCCTATGCCTGCAAATTGGCATCACTTTTAAATATTGATTTGGAAGTCATCGATGGTAAATTGAATCTGGCTAATGACTTTGATCAGATGATCTGGCAATTGGATGAGCCGCAAACTGAAGTCAGCGCTTTGTATGTTGCATCCATTGCTAAATCAGCCCGCGCGAGTGGGATTTATGTTTTGCTCAGCGGAATGGGCGGCGATGATTTGTTTGCAGGTTATCGAAGGCATCTGGCTGTTCGATATGATCAGCCGATTTACAAATGGCCGTTCTTTATAAGAAGGTTCCTGGCAAGTTTTGCAGAAAAGCTTGTAGTAAATAAACCTTCTATCCGTAGATTGAAGAAATTTTTAACTAAGTTTAATGAGAGAAATCTTGAATCCGGGATGGCCAACTATTACAAATGGCTGCAGGATGATCATGCCTTGTTATTATTCAGTGATATCTACAGGAAGGAATTGCAAGCTTATAATGGTTCAACATTGTTGATAGAAAGTTTGTCTGAAATAGCTGGAGAAGATAGTCCGCTTAACAAAATGTTGTATTGGGATATGCACTTTTTTTTACCAGATCACAATCTGAATTATACAGACAAAATGAGTATGAAATATGGTGTGGAAGTGAGAGTCCCATTCTGCGATCCTGAATTGGTGAATCTGAGTACGCAAATACCTCCTGAACTGAAAATCAAGAATGGAGTTACCAAATATTTACTGAAAAAAGTTGCAGAGCGCTATTTGCCAAATGAAATTATTTACCGCCCTAAAACTGGATTTGGGGGCCCGCTGAGACAATGGATTACGAATGATTTTAAGGAACGGGTCGCAAGCGAATTGAGTAAAGAATCAATCGGGCATTATGGTATTTTCGATTACCATGAAGTTCAAAAATTAATTCTGGATAATGCTGCAGGAAAAGTGGATGCTTCCTATTCCATTATGAGTTTGATGGCAATTCAATCCTGGATGAAATCGTATCTTGCCTGATTTGAATTCTTATTTATTCCAGTAATCGAAAACGGCCGGTCCGGTCAAAATGAAACTGACGTAATTAAACTTTGGATTTCCGTTTTAACCTGGCAGGAGATAAAGCAATAACACTGTTCACATAAAATTCACATTTTTTCAATAGCAGCTATGATTATTTCTTCGTTTAAGTCTGTTTATTTTTGCCAACAAAATTTTTTCGTACTCAAATCTGCAACACATGGATGTAAGAATTGAAAACCTTTCCAAAAGCTATGGCAGTCAAAAGGCTGTTGATTCCATATCTTTTGATATTAAATCAGGTGAAATAGTGGGTTTTCTTGGTCCGAATGGAGCTGGCAAGACCACCACTATGAAAATGCTTACTCAATATATGGAGCCGGATTCCGGCAAAGTCTGGTATGACAATAAGAGTTCATTCGATGTTGACATTCGCCGGAATATAGGTTATCTGCCTGAACACAATCCACTGTATGAGGATATGCCTGTAATGGATTATCTGGCATTTGCGGCATCGCTTCAGGGAGTCCCGGATTCGGAATTGTCTTCCCGTGTTCGTGAGATGGTTAAATTATGTGGTCTGGATGTGGAGAAGCACAAAAAAATCGGCGAACTATCTAAAGGATACAGGCAAAGGGTTGGTCTTGCTCAGGCCATCATTCACAATCCTCAAATTTTAATACTCGATGAGCCAACAACCGGATTGGATCCAAATCAGATTGTTGAGATCAGGGAATTAATAAAGAAGCTGGGTAGAGAGAAAACGGTTATTCTGAGTACACATATCTTACCAGAAGTCGAAGCAACCTGCGACCGGATTCTAATCATTAATAAAGGAAAAATTGCGGCTGACGGAACTGTTCAGGATCTTCGTAAACAATCGGAGGGGAAACAGTTATTGCAAGTGAAAATTGATGGCGCTGCTCCACAACTGATCTCTGACAGGTTAAAGGGTATTCCATCTGTCCATCAGGTGAACATTATCGATCCAACGCAGGGCCGTTTTGAAATACAGAGCATTTCAAGTGAGATGCCGAACCGGGAGATCTACAAAACGTGTGTTGAACAAAATTGGGTTTTACTGGAAATGATTCCATTTGAGACTAAACTCGAAGATATATTCAGAGATCTTACTTTGAATTAATTAGAGAATACGTGATTTGAAAGAATGGGGTAGTACGTAGTTGAAGGTAAATAAATGTTAAAGAGAAAATAATTTTGAAAAGTAAAATTTAAAGTGACATTGGTCTGTATCTATAACCTTTAGTTTGTTTTTAAATTATCACTTATGAAATCTGCAGTTTGGATTATTGCCAAAAAAGAATTGAGAACATTCTTTGATTCGCTAACCGCTTATATTTTGTTAATTGCGTTTCTGGGATTCAGTGGTTTTTTTACCTGGATTACCGGTGCAGATATATTTATGAGAAAGGAAGCAGATCTCGATGTGTTTTTTAGCGTTTCAAAATGGACCCTTTTCTTTTTTATTCCTGCAATTACCATGAAAATGATTGCTGAGGAAAATAAAACCGGAACAATTGAATTGCTTCTTACCAAAGCCATAACATCCAGGCAAATTGTTTTGGGTAAATTTTTTGCCTGCCTGATGCTTATTGCCATTACATTGCTTTTTACAGTTAGTTACTACATTACCGTAAGTCAGCTCGGTAAAATGGATCACGGCGCTACCATATGTGGATATCTCGGTTTGTTGTTGATGAGTGCAGGATATATTGCAATCGGATTGTTTGCCAGCAGCATTACCAATAATCAGATCGTCGCTTTTTTATTGGCCCTTTTGATTGGCGTGTTTTTTCATTTTTTGTTTGATATGATGTCTTATGGAGCGACCGGTTTCTTTGGTCAACTACTGAGTGTGTTGAGCGTGAATAAGCATTATGATTCATTGTCTAAAGGCGTTCTTGATACAAAGGATCTCATTTTCTTTATCAGTTTGACCGGCGCAGGCTTGTATTTGTCTGAATTATTTATTTCAAAAAGAGCTAAATAAATCATTATGTTGAAATCCAAAGTTAATCTCATCATTCTGACCTTTGTCGCATTAATAGCCCTTAATTTTCTTTGCCGTTATTTTTTCTTTAGATTGGATTTGACCGAAAACAAGGAGTTTACTCTTTCCAAAGCGAGCAAGGAAATTCTAAAAGATCTGGATGAACCCGTAGAGGTGACGGCGTATTTTTCTGATGATCTACCCGTGGATATCATGAAGACGCGTGAAGAATTATCCAATCTTCTGAATGAGTTTTCCAATATATCCAAAGGAAAGTTATCGTATAAATTCATAGCCCCGAATCAGGATCCGAAATCGGAAGAAGATGCTGCAAAAGCAGGCATCCGTCCTGTAATGATTAACGTCAGACAAAAGGATCAATCCAAGCAGCAAAAAGCATTTTTAGGTGCCGTAATTAAAGTCGGAGAGAAAACAGAACCAATTCCTGTGATCCAACCCGGGACAGCAATGGAATACGCTTTTACGACCAGTATTAAAAAATTGGTTGGCAAAAACAAACCAAAGATCGGATTCATTCAGGGCCATGGCGAGCCTGCAATTCAGGAATTGGCACAAGCTTATCAGGAATTGAGTATACTTTATGGAATTTCTTCCGCATATATCAATAATGACACCATCGATTTATCGGCATATAAAACCCTGATACTCGTTAGACCAACAGATAGTATCCCACCGGCTGATTTACAAAGGCTCGATCAATATCTTGCGAAAGGTGGAAATTTGGTGATTGCATTCAATGAAGTTGAAGCAAATATTCAGGCCGGAATGGCCAATCCAATGAATACCGGTTTAAAACAATGGCTTCAAACCAAAGGACTTGAAGTGGAAGATGCATTAGTAAGGGATACGCATTGTGGTCAGGTGAATGTGCAACAGCAGCAAGGATTCTTTTCGTTTTCTACACCCGTTCAGTTTCCCTATCTTCCGTTGATTCAAAAATTTCCAGTGCATCCAATTACGAAAGGACTCGAACAAGTCATGCTGGAGTTTGCCAGTCCTATGAACTTCAAAGGAAATGCAGGAGTGCAATTCACCCCATTGGTCTACACTTCCGATAAATCCGGAAGAGAGCCGGCACCACTTCGATTTGATATACAAAGGCAATGGTCGAATGCTGACTTTTCGGAGCAACATATTTGTGTAGGAGCATTGCTTGAATTCAATTCCAGTGGATCTGTGCCCAGTAAAATAGTCGCTATTTCGGATGGTGATTTTGCTATAAATGGCAGGGATCAAAGGAAACAGAACGAGGACAACATTAGTTTGTTGGTGAACAGTATCGATTACTTAAGTGATGACACCGGGTTGATCGATCTGCGTACTAAATCTGTAGCTACAAGGCCTATAGAAGAATTGAGCGATTCCAAACGTTCGACATTAAAATATCTGAATTTTCTTTTGCCAATGGGACTCGTAATTGCGTATGGACTTTTCAGATCTAATCAGAACAGAAGAATCCGCATGCAGAGAATGGAGGAGAGATATAATTAATTGAAAATTACTCATCGCGAATAACTAGAATTGTCAAACAAGGAAATTGCAGGTTTATTTCATGAATTGGCTTCATTGATGGAGCTGCATGATGAAAATCCATTCAAAATCAGATCTTACGAGAATGCCTATCTCGCTCTTCGGAAACTGGATGTACCCTTATTGGATTTGGATAGAGAAGCTCTGGCTCAAATCCGGGGAGTGGGCTCTGCAATTGGGGATAAGTTGGATGAGATCAAGCAGACGGGTTCCTTTCAGGCATTGGAACAGTTTAGAGAGAGGACACCGGAAGGCGTTCGCAAAATGCTTCAGATAAAAGGGCTTGGACCTAAAAAAGTCAAATCCATTTGGAAAGATCTTGAAATTGAAACTCCGGGAGAGTTATTGTATGCTTGTTATGAAAACAGGTTGATCGAATTGAAAGGGTTTGGAACTAAAATTCAAAATGATGTCATTTCCAGTATTGAGTATTTCAACAGTCAGCAGAATTTATTTTTGTTTAGTCAGTTGGAAACTGAAGCCAATGAATTAATCAATGCATTAATTACCCTCAATCCATCCTTGCATATAGAAACTACCGGTGCGTTGAGAAGATCGGAGTTTACACTTTCGGCAATAGAGTTGTTATCAGATTCTACTGAATTGGTTTTACCGGAAGAATTGCTTCAGTTAGAACCCGGAAAGTTCAGCTGGAAAAATCGATTCCCTGTGGTATTCAGATTTGCAGCCGGAGGGAATTATTATTATGAACAGCTAGTGCATACCGGAGGTAGTGACGTTTTTACCAGGGAGTTTATAAAGAATATTTCGTCTAATGTTGGTGCAAACGAGCACGAATTATTTGAAGCCAATCGCCTTAAATTTATTCCTGCGGAATGCAGGGATTTGGATTCCTTTGACTCCTTCGATGCAAATACAATTATTGAAGCAACTGACATAAAAGGAGTGGTTCATAATCACTCGACATACAGCGATGGTATTTATTCAATTGAAAAGATGGCATCCGAATGCATTCGACTGGGCTATTCGTACCTGGTTATCTCTGACCATTCAAAGACTGCAGTTTATGCAAATGGTTTGCAGGTGGAACGTTTGGAATTGCAATGGAAAGAAATTGATGCCCTGAATTCAAAATTAAATCCATTCCGGATATTTAAGTCAATTGAATCCGATATTCTGACCGATGGGTCACTGGATTATCCCGATGATATTTTAAAGAAGTTTGATTTGGTCATCGCTTCCGTGCATAGCGTACTAAAAATGGATGAGGAGAAAGCGATGAAACGATTGATTAAAGCCGTTGAAAATCCATTTACTCATATTTTAGGACATCCAACAGGAAGGTTACTCTTATCAAGACCAGGATATCCTGTAGACTTTATTAAGTTAATTGATGCCTGTGTTAGTAATCATGTTGCTATAGAGATCAATGCAAATCCGTTGCGTTTGGATATGGATTGGAAGTGGATACCATATGCAATGAAAAAGGGCCTGATGATTTCAATAAATCCGGACGCTCATAATTTAAAGGGGATACAGGATATTCGATATGGAGTGATTGCAGGGAGAAAAGGAGGTTTGTTAAAGAATAATTGTTTGAATTCTAAGCCAATTGCAGAATTTGAATCATGGATAAAAGAGAAAAACAGGTTTTAGTAATCATTAACATTATGTTTGAAATAGAATAAATTGCTTTCCTTTTTTGAGAGCTAATTTTACATCCGATTTACTCATAGTTAAATTAAAATCATTTATCCATCATGAAAAATTTGAATTTATTATCATTCTTACTTTTTATTGCATTTTTAGGATTCAATGCATGTAAAAACGATAAAGCAGGTAGTGAGTCTACTCCGGCTGCTGCAGACGCAAATGCTGCTACACCACCAGCGGCAGCAACTACACCTGCAGAAGGAACACCAGCTCCTACGGGTCCTACAACTTCTGTAGAGTATACAGAAATGGTTTATGACTTTGGTGAAGTCATTGAAGGAGAGCATGTGAAATATGCTTTCAAATTTAAGAATACAGGAAGTGAGCCTTTGATCATTTCTGACGCTAAAGGAAGCTGTGGATGTACAGTTCCTGATTGGCCAAGAGAGCCGGTTGCTCCAGGTGCAACTAGTGAAATCAAAGTTGAGTTCGATTCAAAAGGAAAAGGAAGTGATGATGGTCAGAAACAAACTAAAAAAGTTACAGTTACTGCTAACACCAACCCTCCTCAGACTTATTTGACAATTACAGGTGTTGTTAAGAAAGATCCTAAAGCACCAAAAACGAATCCTGGTGCTCCTACCCATTAATTGAGAGTATTAGAAGAAAAATCACAACGACCCACTCTGGAATTTCTAGAGTGGGTTGTTTTTTTAAAACTAGTTTCGATTTAAACCATTTATACTTGTAACTCCAAGCATTTGCTCTCATCGATGCCATGTTATGAAAAAAATTCAGTCCTATCTCTCGCTCGTTAAATTCAGTCATACGGTATTTGCACTTCCTTTTGCTGCAATTGGTTTCTTTATTGGTACCCGAGCTGTCGGATTTGAATTATTGGATTTGAAGCTTTTAGGACTTGTTTTGCTTTGCATGGTGACAGCCCGAAATGCAGCTATGGCATTTAATCGTTGGGCTGATCGGGAGATAGATAAAAGGAATCCGCGAACGCAGTCGAGGGAAATACCAGCGGGAATCATATCATCTGAACATGCTTTAATCTTTGTCATTTTAAACGCTTCTTTGTTTCTGCTTTCGGCCTTTTTTATCAACCCTGTTTGTTTTTTTCTGTCTCCAATCGCATTGATCATCGTTCTTGGATATAGCTATACCAAACGATTTTCATGGTTGTGTCATGTTTTTCTTGGCCTTGGATTATCCCTGGCGCCTATTGGTGCTTATCTGGCCGTTACAGGTCACTTTCATGTATTGCCCATTTTGTATTCGGTTGCGGTCATCTGTTGGGTGGCCGGTTTCGATATTATCTATGCTTTGCAGGATATCCAATACGATAAAGATCAACATTTGCTTTCCATACCAGCTAAATTCGGTTTAACCAAAGCATTAATTGTATCATCCTGTTTTCATTTGATTTGCGCTTTATGCATTATCACCGGAGCCTGGATGCTGCATCGCGATTTTGGTTTGGGCTACCTGACTTATGGCAGTAGCTTGTGCTTTATATTACTACTGATTACACAACACGTATTGATTGGAAAAGGCGATTTAAGTAAAATCAACATTTCTTTCTTTACGACCAATGGAATTGCCAGTTTAGTGCTTGCTGCAGGGACCATTCTCGATTTTTACATATAGTGCTATGTTTGTTTCTCAAGAAAGTCAAGTAATTTCAGTACTGCTTTGCTTCGGTGGCTGATCTTTGCTTTTATTTCATCTCCTAACTCTGCAAAGGTTTGATTAAAAGATTCCGGAATAAAAATCGGGTCATATCCAAAACCATGTTCGCCTCTTGGGGATAATGCAATTTCTCCTTTAACAGTACCTTCAAATAAGTATTCCTTATCGCCAAATCGAACAGCGATCACTGTTCTGAATTGCGCTTTTCGGTTTAACTTACCGTTCATATTGTCCAAAACAAGTTGAATGTTTTGAAGATCATTTTTGGGTTCTCCGGCATATCTTGCCGAATAAACGCCCGGCGCTCCATCCAGGCATTCAATTTCAAGACCGGAATCCTCGGCAATACAATTTAGTTTTAAGCGGTCATGCAGGTATCTGACTTTGATCAGTGCATTTTCTTCCAGGGTTTTTCCGGTTTCTTTTATTTCTTCAAAAAAGCCAATATCGTTTAAGTCTTTTATTTGAAATTGGCCGGGTAAAACTTTTAGAATTTCTTTTTTCTTATGAGGATTATGACTGGCAAGGAGTAGGATCATATTGAAAGTATGCTCAAAACTAAGAAATTAAAACGAGATGGAATTTGGTAAGGAACGTTATCGAATGCAATCTATTCATTTGATTCAATTTTATTTAATTCATCCAGCGTTGACTTTATGTCGCAGGGTCATCCCGGTAAATTCAGATGAATGTAACGATTGTTTTTTTGAATGATTCTGCGTGAATGAAATCAAATCGCATTTAATTGATCTGAAATAAGAATGAAGAGATAAGATTCAATTAAATTGGTAATACGCAAATGTCGAATTACTTAATCAAACGAATCAAGGGTTGTTAACGGATTCTTCTTTCTTGATTTTTGCATATTGAATTTATTCTTATTTGTTCAAATTCAAGGAAAGCGCTGTTTAATAAAAGCAAGAAAAATTGGAATCATCGGTATGTTTATTTACCAAACATCATTTTCAGATTCATCCATAATGTTTTCTTAGTGGCTTCATTGGAATAACTTTTTAATGAATTGGCAAATAAAAAAGTGCTTCCCTGAAAATGATAGCAATGGTGAATAAGTTCAAATCCCTGTAAATGTAATTGTGCCGGAGTGATTCCGAAACTGATCACGTTTACAGGATGATCCGTTATTAATTCAGGTAGAGCAATCAAAGTATTTGGATTGCAGGGTATGATTTCCAAATTACTACCTGCTTCCAGATTCAAAGCAGCCAGGATTTTCATTAGAAATGCATGATATTCAGGTTGATTATATTCCTTTTCGTCAACAAAAACATACTGGGGTAAACCCTGATTTTGTATGCGTGAAAACCCTGATTTTTCGGGAATCAGATACGAAAAGGATTGATGAAAAACTTTTTTCAAAACTTAATGTCGGATTGGATTGTTCGAAAAATTATTAAGTTCTAAAATTAGATATTCCTGCGGGAAATCTTTAACTTTGTTCAAAACCAAATTTATGGGAAATCGAATCAGCATTCACAAAATCCGCCAATCGCGAATTGCGGAAGTAGATTTTAACAATATACCATTTGGTAAGATATTCGCGGATCATATGTTTGTTGCTGATTTTGATGGACAACAATGGAAAAATTTTGAAATTCGTCCATTAGAGCGAATTCCTTTCCATCCGGCAAATATGGCCTGGCATTATGGTCAGGCAATTTTTGAGGGAATGAAAGCTACACTATCCGAAGACGGAACTCCGCTATTATTCAGGCCTGAAGATCATGCACAGCGTTTGAATGCATCCGCAAGGCGGATGTGCATGCCTGAATTTCCTGAAGATGTATTTGTTGAAGCATTGAGCCAGTTGGTTCAACTGGACAAGGCATGGATACCGACTATGGACGATAGTTCATTATACATCCGCCCATTAATGATTGCAACTGATGAGCATGTAGGGGTGAGATCTTCAGAAACATTCAAGTTAATGGTGATGAATTTGCCCTCAGGGCCCTATTATAGCAAACCGGTTTCACTGCTGGTTGAAGAGCGTTATGTCAGGGCCGTGGACGGTGGTGTAGGCGAAGCCAAAGCAGCCGGCAACTATGGTGCAAGCCTATATCCAACTAAATTGGCTAAGGACAAAGGCTATGATCAGGTTATGTGGATGGATGCCCATGAGTTTAAGTATGTTCAGGAAGTGGGCACAATGAATATCTTTTTTGTCCTGAAAGACAAAGTGCTGACCCCTAATCTAAGCGGTACCATACTTCGTGGAATTACCCGGGAGAGTATAATTACCTTATTAAAAGATAAAGGAATAAGTGTTGAGGAACGGCCGGTAAGTATGGAAGAGATCCATGAAGCCTTTCAAAATGGTACTTTAGTAGAAGTATTTGGAGCCGGCACAGCAGCTGTCATAGCCAATGTAAACCGGATCGGCTACAAGGGCACTGATTTACATTTCAGTTCTGAGAAATGGACCTTGTCCCGCCAGTTGAAGTCTGAAATCAATGGTATACGCAAAGGAAGAATTCCGGATATACATGGATGGATTCATCCGGTCGTATTAGAGGAAGCCGCTGTAATATAAAATACAGGTTTTACGCATTGATTTCTTTTATTCCATTTAGCAAATGTGGATTGCATTCGATTCCTATTGCTGCTTTCTGTTAAATCTATGCATTCTTTGTACTAAGTTTATTGTTGAGTTTCCTTTTTAAATATTAGAAATTCCTGCTCCGACAATAGATAATTCTAAATTTTTTTAAATAACTGAATAGGTTTATTAGTTTTGTTGCATTAAACTAACAAAAAACCTTATTCTTATGGAACCAAATCCAAACATGTTGTCAGTTGCAATTGCAGCTTTGATCCCGATGATTATGGGATTTATTTATTACCACCCAAAGGTCATGGGATCTGCCTGGATGAAGGCAAATGGCTTTACTGCTGAAAGTATGAGTCCTCCTAAGCCCATCTGGTACCTGGTTGCATTCGTATTTTCTTTCATGCT
Organism: Bacteroidota bacterium; assembly: GCA_029781865.1. Taxonomy (GTDB): domain Bacteria; phylum Bacteroidota; class Bacteroidia; order Chitinophagales; family Saprospiraceae; genus Vicinibacter. The sequence goes on along the minus strand of JAKOVW010000008.1, from coordinate 6,651 downwards.
TTCTTTGAAATTGTGTTTAGATGTTACCGCTCCCGGTCAGGATAAAGCTCCTGATGGACACAGTTATATTACATTTCAGCATGGAATAGCACATGGAATATTCAATACCATTTTATTCATATTGCCAATATTGGGGACATTAACCATTTTTGAACGCAGAAGCTGGAACTGGTTATTTGTAAATCTCGCTTATTGGTGTCTGACGTTGATGATTATGCAGGGTATTCTGAGTAATTGGAGATAAAACTATTTTGTATCAGGAATCAAATCCGGGTGTATTTATTTCATCCGGATTTTTTATTTTATATCAAAACCTAGATTGAAAAGATCTAGCTATGCAATTCCTGAACGTTATTTTGTTGATCTACCGATTGACCAAATTGTAATTGTGTTTCAGATCATCCGGTACATCATCTACAGGATTAGGAACAGGATCAAAAATAACTTCCGGAAATAATTTTGTTTGAAATCCTTCAAAGTCACGAGCCCATTCTTTATGATTATAAACGCAAACCGGTAAACAAGCTGAGCAATAATAATGTGAAGCAAAGTAGGGAAAACATTTTCCGGTGTCTACAATGTATCTATCCAGACCAATATGATCTTTACCTGCCTCAGGACTGCGCTTATCCGGAATTGCTTTTGCAGGACAATAAATGCGGCAAGCTTTGCAGGTATCACAAAACTTTCCTATTCCTGCATTGACTGGTTGATCACATTCCATTTCAATGGAAGTAATGACGCTTCCCATTCTGAATAAAGGGCCTAATTTGGGATGAATTATAGATCCGTGTCTTCCCAGTTCTCCAAATCCGGCTTTTAGTCCAATAGGAATGTGAAGCAAATCGCTATCCCCAATAGGATGTTCTACTTTGCATGAATAACCCAAACTTCTGATGTGATCTGCAAGTTTGATCACAGTTTCTCCTAAAGTCAGATAGACTCTCAGGCATTCAATTGCACTTTCCTGAGATGGTACTACCTGAAATTTTCTCCAAAGCATTCGTTGGCCTACTGCAATTGCAAATTTTTCAGTCACCTGTTTTCCTTTGTAAATATCTGAGGGTTCTATTCTACAAATTCCAACGATGTCAGCACCAAATTCGATGGCTTTTGCTTTGATGTGTTCACTAGCTTTGAATGTTGAATCAAATTGTATTTGTTTTTCATGCACGGGACCTTCGAATCGCAGGTATTGCTCTTCATAAATTTTTTTGAGGATAGCATCTACCTCTTCGATATTGATTTTACGACCGCCTATTTGAGAATACCAGGCATCCCAGTTAAATGAGGGCGGAGAATCCTGTGACGCATTAATCGGTGAATTGGCCATTTTAATAATTCAGCATTAATTTAGGTTTGTATCCAAATCAAATACTCTGTTCCGGTTAATAGAAAGTTTAATATTTAAATCTGTAATCGCAGTGATAAAGATAAAGTAATTGCAAGAGATACATGCAGAAATTCCTGCATGAGGAAATAAGGGGAATAAGAATTGGAATTTCCTTGACATTTTCAAAAATTTAGATATCAGTTTGAGTAGTATAGAAAATTTAAAAGTATTTCCTTTAAATCATGTTATCGGATAATGACATTACTAAAGAATTGAATACTTGTGAATTAAATGTATATTATTTTATGTATTCTTAGTTCGATAAATGTAGTGATCTCCTTAAAATAATGGATATGGATTCCAATTCAACCGGGTTATTAAAAAGATTTGCATGAAGAGGATACGAGTTCATCAACTATATGTGCTGTTTCATGGATTAAGCTGATCCATATAAATGCCTGCATCTATTTTTGCCTCAAGTAGACGATTACTTAAATTGCTGATTTATGTAATCCCGAATAGTGCATAAGCGCCTATTATGGGATTCAGCATATCCAGAAGCATGTTTTAAAGGGACGAAGCAACTCCTGACAAATCAAGTCTTTGGACTGTGCATTTATTCAAAGCGCAATTGAAATTATTGCCAGAATTCTTTTTATAAGTATTCCGGGAAAAAGGAAGTTCTTTCAAAACGTAAAACGATTAATAAATCTTGAAAACCAAATTGTATTTTATGAATTATCACAAACGTTTCTTTTTACGAGGCTTGTTTTGTACAAGTATTTTCTTTTTGATGTTGGCTTTTTCAAATGACCTGAATGCCCAACTCACTGCTCCAACTCCTGAGTCTGTCTTGCCTCCACTCAAATCCAAAGATGAGTGCGTGCAAATCGCACAAATCGAAAGTCAGAAAGTCAGCGATGCGATCAAGTTGGATCCACAAAACATGGATCTCCGTATGAAATGGGATGCGTATACCTATATCATCATGAATGCGCCGGAAGTATCCTTCGATATTTATTTATTAATGGCCCAGATGTATGGCGTGATCCATAAGGATGATGATGGAACTACCACTCATTCGTATGGTTTTTATGCGCATAGCTGGAACAGCACCTATCAAGAAATCGTCAACAGATTTAAAAAATAAAGAGGAATCCAAACCCTTAAAACTGATTCCAATTTTTATTTGAAACCTAATTCTCATGAACATTAAAATAACCAAAGACGTGAAACTTAAAATTATTCTCTTTCATTTCCTGCTCATATCTTCAGGATTATTAGTAGGACAAACATTTAACGGCAGCACAATAAATACTGCCGGAAATAGTCTCTATCCATCTACTGGAACAGGTGGATGTACCGTGGTGCCACAAACGACAGGGGGCACTATTTTCCAGGTGACAGTATCTGGTTTGACGGGTACCTGTAACAGGTTGACTTCATTGTTTTTCAATGGTACGCATACCTGGGATTCAGATTTGAATATTTATTTGAGAAACCCTGCAGGTCAAATTCTGGAATTGACAACAGGAAATGGGGGGAGTGGTGATAATTATACCAACACCCAGTTTACGGATACTTCTTGTGTATCTATTGTAAGTGGTACTCCTCCGTTTACTGGTTTATGGAAACCAGAGGGCTCGTTAGCAGCTCTCAATTGTGGTGTATTAATCACTCCAAACGTACAATCTTTAAATGCGATGAGTGCTGTTAATGGGATTTGGGAACTTGTTATTATCGACGGCGCAGGTGGAGACTTCGGGACTATGTTAAATTGGTCAATAACGTTTGAGCAGATTGCAGATATAGTTTCACCGACCGGCACCACTTTACTCGCTATGGCACCGGGGACATGTTCACCATTATTGCCGCTAAGTTGTATATCACCAAATATCACATCATGCGCAAGAACATTAAGCGGTATTTTTTATTCAGTTGCGCCTGTGGGTAATCGATTTGATAAATGTCAGTATAACAGATGTCAGGGTTCAGGAGTATTCTTTCCTGCCGCAGGTTCCTATACTGTTTATTGGTTAAGCCTAAATGGTGGAGCTGTGGATACTGCATCGCAGTCTGTTGTCGTGCAGGATCTCGAGCCACCTACTATCATCGGTTGTCCAAAAGCGGTTATTCTTAACCTCGGACCCGGTGAATGCACCAAGAGCTGGGATGCGCCTCCATTAATGGCGATGGATAATTGTCCAACAGCGACATTCACGAATGCAGCTTATTCAACCGGTTGTAGAAGCGGATTAACATTCTGCGGATACGACGCGGTTAACCCATCAGGATGGATATTCAACATTACAAATAATACCACAACTCCAGTAGGAATTCTTGGTTTCCCAAGTTTCTTCTCAGGCGGTTGTTCTGGTTTGACCAGTAATAATGCGCTTTTTGATGTGTTTGAGAAAACCAACGTCAACGAAGGCTGGGAAGTTGGTCTTACCGGATATAATGGTAATCCTGCAACTGTCGGTTGTAACGGGGTTTCTCCATCTAATCAATGGACCCGCGTACACCAGGGAGTTGCGGCAGACAACATCAGAGCAACTACATTTGGAGCCTGCTCATTGGATACCCTTTTATTAGGTTCAGCAGCACCACCATCAAGAGATACTACTTATAAATGTGATGGAACATTCACCGTAAACGTAGGATCAGGATTAACTACCAACGTAGTGTTGAATCCGGGAGAAAGAAGAGGATTCTTTATGCCAGGTCAGGTTGGAACCCGTTGGGAGCCATGCCAGATCGGTGGATTCGGATCTTGTAACATGGTTACAGGAAATGGATTGGTTCAAATGAACACAGGTCCTATTGCCGGAGGTCTTGCATCAAACACGGCAGCATCATTCGGTCACCTTGGAATTTGTCGTCCATTCGGATATGTTGGAGACGTAATGTATGCATCAGCAGATGTCATGTTAAGAGTTGTTCAAACATGCGGAATACCTTACGGACCAGGTTGTTATTTCCCGGTTGGTTGTAAAACACTTTGTTACAAAGCAACTGATGCAGCTGGAAACGTGGCGACTTGCCAATTCCAGGTGTGCGTAAATGCATATCCAAATCCGGTAACTGCATTAGCATGTCATGATGAAATCCAAATCAGTTTGGATCAAAACTGTAGCGCTACCATTTCTGCTGATGAAGTATTAGCAGGAGGCCCATACAGATGTTATGATGACTATGTAGTAACAGTACAGGATTGGATTACTAATGCAGTAATCGATCGTCAGCCAAATACTCCTGGCGTACAAGTTGGCGTACAGGATATCGGCAGAGCATTAAAAATCACAGTACGTGACCCATTGAATGGCAATAGCTGTTGGGGACATGCTACAGTGGAAGATAAAATTGCACCAAGACTTACTTGTCCAAGAGATACCTGCGTACCATGCTATTCAGAAATTACTCCTGCATTCACAGGAAATCCTGTAGTGGCAGAGAATTGCGGAAGTTACAACGTATCCTTTAAAGATAAAGTAGCATACATCGGTTGTGCGGGAGGATTCGACAGAATCATCACCAGAACTTGGTCAGCAGTAGACCCATACAACAACAAATCAAGCTGTATACAAAACATTTCAGTTGCCTTAGGCAAATTGGGAGATGTATCAGTACCATTAGATTATGACAATATCACCAATCCGATGTTGAATTGCAATGAAAAACGCAATGATGCATTTGATTACACAGCACATTATTTGTCTTATCCATACTGCGTTGATGGTTGGTTATTAGACTCAATCCGTTGGAAAGCAACAGGAGGATTCTATCCAAGCCCTGCAGGAGACTTAGCAGGCGTACGTTTACCAAGAATATTGGGATGGAATTGTATCGACACTGGATTATATCAGGGTCACCCAAGTCCATATGGCCAGTACTATCCTGCACACCCAAGCTGGAGACCAACGAATCCGGTATGCTGGGGACCAGATGAGCAGATCTTATGGCAAGGAACAGGATACCCAGGTGGATCAAATTGCCGTAACTTAGGAGTAACGTTCCAGGATATCGTAATCAATCTGGCAAAACCAGGTTGTGATGCAGGTCCGGTAGGATGTTACAAATTGTTGAGACAATGGACCATACTTGACTGGTGTACCAGCTTAGTAGGTGGAACAAACCAGATCATAAAAGTAGCAGATGCAAAAGGACCAGATATTCTGTATCCTGATACACTGATCGTAAACATGGAATCACAATCTTGTTTAGGAATCTGGGAAGTATCACCAGCCTGGTTATTAGACAACTGCAGTAATGAAATTCACTATACAGTACAAGTTGATGATGGAATCGTATTAGGAAATGAAGCCAGCGGCTATGTTGTAAGAAACATGCCTGCAGGAATTCAAAACGGTTATATCATAGCAGAAGACTGTTGCGGAAACATAACTCAAAGAAGAATTGCATTGAACGTAGTAGATAACGTACCACCAAATGCAATCTGCGAAGCAAACACAGTAGTAAGTATCACAGGAAATCAAACACCTGGAAACAACTTTGCTAAATTGTGGGCATCATCATTAGATCAGGGAAGCTTTGACAACTGTGCACCACACGTATTCTTCAAAGTGATTCGTATGGATCAGTTGAGAGGAACAAACAATGGTAGCAATACAAATCAGGCAGACAACGGAACAAATTGTGCCGGAGTAAATGGAGATGATAACTCAATCCTTGATGGAAATCAGATCTATTTCGATGATTATGTAAACTTCTGCTGCAGCGATGTAGGTAAGACTCTTACAGTGGTATTCAGAGTATTTGACAGAGACCCAGGCAATGGTCCGGTATCTCCATCAAGAATGAATCCAGGAGGAGCATTATTCAATCGTTTCAGCGATTGTATGGTAACAGTTGAAGTACAAGACAAAACTGTACCTACAGTAGTAGCACCACCAAACATCGTAGTAAGCTGCTGGTTCTGGTTTGACATTGATAAAGTAAATGATCCAAACGATGCAACCTTCGGTAAAGTAGTAACAGACTTAGGTCAGAGAGCAAAAGTTCATACCTGGGACTTAGTATGTCACAAGTATTGCGAAAGAAATGATATCACTGGTTATCCTGGATTTGTTCCTGGAGCACCACCATCAAATCCACCGGCATGGAACAGAGCTTGCGACTATTACAGAAGCTTGTTTGATACAGCACATTTCGACAGAAAATATGATTTAACCTGGGGATTTGACGGTTATGTATTGAGTGGTTGTGGCAACACACCAACAATCAGCGTCAATGACAACAGAGAGTGCGGTCAGGGACAAATTACCCGTACGGTTGTAGCACGTGGTCCAAACGGAATC
>JAKOVW010000007.1 GCA_029781865.1 Bacteroidota bacterium | reverse complement strand
GATTCCGTTTGGACCACGTGCTACAACCGTACGGGTAATTTGTCCCTGACCGCACTCTCTGTTGTCATTGACGCTGATTGTTGGTGTGTTGCCACAACCACTCAATACATAACCGTCAAATCCCCAGGTTAAATCATATTTTCTGTCGAAATGTGCTGTATCAAACAAGCTTCTGTAATAGTCGCAAGCTCTGTTCCATGCTGGTGGATTTGATGGTGGTGCTCCAGGAACAAATCCAGGATAACCAGTGATATCATTTCTTTCGCAATACTTGTGACATACCAAATCATGCGTTTCTACTTTTTCACGTGCATTCAGATCGGTAACTACTTTTCCAAAAGTTGGATCTGCAGGATCATTAATTTTATCAATATCAAACCAAAACCAACAACTTACAACGATGTTTGGCGGTGCGACTACAGTTGGAACTGTTTTGTCCTGCACTTCGACTCTAACCATGCAATCGCTGAAACGATTGAACAATGGACCTCCTGAGTTCATTCTTGACGGAGTAACCGGACCAACACCAGGATCGCGATCAAATACGCGGAATACAACTAACAACGTCTGCCCAACATCACTGCAACAGAAGTTGATATAATCATCGAAATAAATTTGATTTCCATCCAGTATTGGATTATCATCTCCATTTGCATCAGCACAATTGGTTCCATTATCTGCCTGATTCGCATTACTTCCATTGTTTGTACCTCTCAATTGATCCATGCGAATCACTTTAAAGAATACATGTGGAGAACAATTGTCGAAACTTCCCTGATCCAGAGATTCTGCTAAAAGCTTTGAGTAATTATTACCGGGTGATTGATTTCCGGTAATACTAACAACCGTATTGGCTTCACAAATTGCATTTGGAGGAACATTGTCCTGAACATTCAATGCAATTTTTTTCTTGGTAACATTTCCGCAACAGTCTTCTGCAATGATTGATCCATATTGAACACCTGCAGGCATATCGACGACAACATATCCATTGATTTCGTTACCAAGTACAGTTCCATCATCCACTTTAACTGTGTAGTGAATTTCATTACTGCAATTATCGACCAACCAGGCCGGAGGAACATCCCAACGACCAAGACATTTATTTGATTCCATATTTACAATCACAGTATCCGGGTAAAGTACTTTAGGACCTTCGCCATCACCAACTTTGATATATTGTCCGTGACCTCCGATAGTGCCTGTACACCAATCCATCACTGTCCATTGTCTTAATATTTTATAACAACCAACAGGACCTGCATCACAACCTGGTTTTGCCAGATCAATTACAATATCCTGATAGGTTACACCAAAATTGCGGCAATTTGCTCCACCAGGATAACCGGTACCCTGCCAAAGTATTTGTTCGTCTGGTCCCCAGCATACCGGATTGGTAGGTCTCCAGCTAGGATGTGCTGGATAATAGATACCGAATGGGCTTGGATGACCGGCATAAGGTCCTGACTCAAGATAATTCCATCCTAATATCCTTGGTAAGCGAACACCCGCCAAATCCCCATTCGGGCTTGGATAAAATCCACCGGTAGCCTTCCAGCGGATGGAATCCAACAACCAACCATCTACACAGTATGGGTATGATAAATAGTGTTGTGTATAATCGAATGCATCATTGCGTTTTTCATTGCAATTCAACATTGGCAAATCGAGATTATCAAAATCAAGAGGGACATTTACATCATTGATATTCCCTAATGCAACCGTTATATTTTGATTGCATCTTGATTTGTTTCCGGTAGCATCAGTGGCAGTCCAGGTTCTTACAATAAGCCTGTCATATTTAAGTGCACAACTACCTCTGGTTTCATCATCAGAATAGGTTAGTGAATAACTACCGCAATTTTCATTTACTATAGGAGTTCCGGTATAAATAGGATCTATAGAAGAATAACATGGAACACAGGTGTCCCTTGCGCATATCATTGCAGGTGCTAATTTATCTTCAACTTTTGCATGACCCCAACAGGAATTTCCATTCAGAGGATCTTTAACGGTAACTTTTAATTCACGACCGATATCCTGAACACCAACCTGAGTTCCCGGAACATTGGGTTGGCGGTCAATAAGCTGATTGGTAATCCAATCTCTTGCTTCTACAACATATTCATCAAAACAACGATAAGGGCCGCCTGACAATACTTCATCCGCACCTATTGTAGCGGAACAATTCTGATCCAGACTGATTTGAATTTCATCATGACAGAATAAAGAAGTAATTGGATTAGGAAATGGATTTACACAAACATCGAAAGTACAGGTAGCAACATTACCAGCTGCATCCGTAGCTCTATAGCAAAGTGTTTTACAACCGATAGGGAAATAACAACCGGGACCATAAGGCGCGCCGCAAGTCTGTACAACATTGATAATATTATTTGCGAACAAGTAGCTCGCATCACCATTAAACATTCTTATACTGAAAAATCCGGTTGGATTAAATGGCGTAGGTCCAAATTGAACTCTTCCTGCAGTAACATCTATTTTGAGATTGGCATCTCCCTGAAGTGTAGTGCTGCAAGGAGCCGCTGCATTTACATAAAAGAAAGAACCACCAGCCATTCCATAAATCGCAACACCTCTCCTTTCACCTGCAGCCATTATAAATGTGCTTTGAACTATTGTATCTCTTCTGATATTGCCATTGCAATCTGTGGTAGTATTAACCACTTGAGTTCCCAGAGGAAGTGGTTCAAGCAATCTGGTATTTGCAGGTGGGAAAGTGGGTTGTCCAACTTTGACTGCATCCGGGGCAACCTGAATCCAGGCAGCAGGATTATTTATAACCGGCACATAGGAACCAGCACTTGCTGTCGCATAAACCCTATACGTATTTCCGTCTGCTGTCCAGCCCATAAAACCAAAGCCGGTAACAGCCAGCGATCTTCCACTGGTATTAACCAGGTCGAACATCAAACCTGTAGCCAGACCTGCAGTACCTGCCAATCCATTATTTGCGCCTAAAGTACATCCAACAGAATTGGTGCTTGCCCCTACAAAAGAAGCACCCGGACAATTGTCCATTGCCATTAACGGGGGTGCATCCCAACTGGCCGTACACTCCCCGGGTCCTAAATTGAGATATACAATTTTCGGGCAGCCAATGATGACAGGCTTTTCAAGATCCTGCACCGTAGCTGTCTGGACTGTAGTATCTAAGGAACAACCCGTAAAAACAGCCCAGGTAACATAATAGGTACCCTGACTTAACTGAATCGGCGCACCGGTATACTTTACAAAAGGACCATAAGGAATACATCCTATGGATAAATTAATAGGCGACCCTGTAACTGCATACATGATTGAATCTGCAGAACATGGTCCGCCGGTAACACCAATTACAGGAGGGGGAATAAAACTAACATTCGATGTACATGTTCCAGGTGCCAGACCAACAACAAAGTTTCTTTGAAAATTGGCGTCATTAAATCCACATGGCGAAGTGCTTGTCTGAAAAGTCAAACTCCAGGAAAACATAGTTCCAAAGTCAGCACCGGCATCATCAAATATCAGTAATTGCCATGTTCCATTGCCGGCTATCCCCGGTGAAGTTGCTGCAAAAGTTGTTCTGTTAGGTGTAACGGTAACTCCGCAAGTACTGGAAGTTAATGAAGCTTCAGGCAATATGCAACAATCTCCAGAACCATCAGGAGCTGCAGCAAGAAATGCAGCCGCAGTCTGGGGAAGGATACCATTTATAATTGGAATCTGGGTGAACGTCAATCTCCTAAAATCATTTAATCCACCTCCGTTATCCGTACTCAATTCAATAATAGCGCCATCTGGTCCAACCAAGTACATATCTACGTCCGACCTGAATGTATGAGTGAAGTCCACAAAAACAGATGTTAAAACATGTGATGAAGTTAGACCCGCAACGGTACAATTGAAAATTGTACCACCAGTAGTTTGAGGGACAACAGTACATCCGCCGGTTCCTGTAGATGGTATTAGATTGTTACCTGCAGTGTTTACAGCGCTTCCATTGAACACCAGTTTCTGTGAATTGATTTCATTGAAAGAAATCAGAAACAGTAAGAACAAATAAAACGAATTGGATAATATTCTATTCATGAGAATGAGTTTAGGATCGTACTAAATGGAATTTAATGATTTTTAAATTTTCAACAGATTCAATAAATCCAAAAATTCCTTGGACCATTGCTTGCGTCTATATTTCATTAATGCCTCCGTATCAATTAGATTGTTCCATTTTACCTCGTGATTAATAAAAGCTGAGGTGATGGCGTATTCTGTTGTTGGTTTAATTTGAGTGGGTTCATTCAAATTGATCAAAGCCAACTGATATAAATCCAATTTACTTTCAATCTCACCTGAGGGATTAGTCTTCAAGGCAATGGTGAGATAATTGATCTCATTTTTAATAATGGTTTGTGCAGTTTGGTTGTCCTTTAAGGTAGGCAATACATTTTGTGCACTAAGGCTGAGACTCCACGTAGCAAAAATCAGGGCAAGTAAGAGTTTGATTCCTTTCATGAGATAATATTTTGGTTATTAAGTTTTTAATAGAGTTACACATATACAATTCCGTCTGTTGAATTGCATTAAACCAAAATATCAAATAATAAAAAAACAATTGACCAAGCTGTAATTCAGTTTGGAATCAATTGAAAATTAATAAATTAGACTAATTCTAGTGGAGTTGCTTCGCCCTTTAGATTAAGTCTTGAGTTTGATTTAATACAATACCGAACAGGCGCATCCGCACTATTCCGTCGCAAATATAACTTTTTAAGCTCTATTGTAAATAAAAATTAAATAAATTTATTTTATTCTATATTTAGCTGTATTACAATTGCTTACAATTTCTAAACGGCTTTTATAAGATTGAAAATGACTTGACAGGAATTGCCCTTTAATATCACCGCATCTCGAATGTATTGATTGATCATTTGCGACTAAACCAGATAGTGGATTGCCCTTTCTCATTGCCTCATAAAACCTGATTTTCAATCAAATTGACCTAAAAAGGAAAATATAATTTGGAAACTACCCAAGTCGAAGTTATTCCAGCAAATTTTATTCGAAGAATTTCTGAAATTAATCCAGTTAAAGATTAAAATGATATTCATTTGTCATGAATCAGAATCAACTGTTTTTGATCTCAGTAACCAGCTTGGTCAACGAATCTTTGGCATCACCAAAGAGCATGAATGTTTTGGGACGGTAGAACAAATCATTATCAATACCCGCATAGCCCGCTTTCATTGATCTTTTCAGAATGATGATATTCTTGGCATTTTCCACTTCAAGAATAGGCATACCATAAATCGGACTGTTCGGATCTGTTTTAGCCGCCGGATTTACCACATCATTGGCACCTACTACCAGCACAACATCAGTTGTATTGAATTCAGGATTGATGTCATCCATTTCAACCAGCTTATCATAACTGACATTACTTTCTGCAAGCAAGACATTCATGTGGCCGGGCATACGACCTGCGACCGGATGAATGGCATATTTTACCTGCACTCCTTCTTCTTCCAATATCGTTTCCAGCTCGTGACAAACGTGTTGTGCCTGTGCGACTGCAAGACCATATCCCGGAACAATAACTACTTTCTTTGCATATTTCATTAAAACAGAAGCATCTGAAAGTGTTATTTCCTTGGTACTTCCCTGAGCACCTGCTGAAGCAGAACTGGTGGCACCACCACCAAAATTACCAACCAATACATTGGTCAATGAGCGATTCATTGCTTTGCACATGGCAACCGTCAAAATAGTTCCTGCAGAACCTACAAGGATACCACCTATGAGCATTACGTAATTGTCATATAAAAAACCACCGCAAGCCGCAGCGATCCCAGTAAATGAATTTAATAACGAAATGACCACAGGCATATCCGCACCTCCGATCGGAAATACAAATAACAAACCATACAATACGGACAAAACTAAAATGACATAAAACCATTCCATCCCCTGAAGAAATTCCACTCCGAATAAAATGGAAGAGATGAGTATTGCAAGCAACAATCCGATATTGATAAATTGTTGCCCCTTAACATGAAAATCGTTGATCTTACCTTCGAGTTTACCATAGGCAACCATACTTCCGGTAAAAGAAACTGAGCCTATGATTAATCCTGCTAGTATAATAAAAATTTTATCGGTAAACGCTTCCGAATGTCCACCGCTATTGAGATGCGATAAATGTCCGAATTCAATTACCGAAATGATTGCCGCACATGCTCCACCCATTCCATTAAAAAATGAAACCATTTGAGGCATTGCAGTCATCTGTACTTTTTTGGCCATTACATAACCAATGATTGAACCGATTATCAATGCAGCAAAAATGAAAAGCAAATTTTTTAAATGATTTCCATTGGCATCACGATAAATAAAAATCGTAGCGAAAATGGCGATGGTCATTCCCACTGCAGCAATCAGATTGCCACGTCTTGCAGTATCCGGTTTGCTGAGCATTTTAAGACCCAGCATAAATGTGACTGCAGCTATTAAATATAAAAGTTGTAATATGTGTGCCATCATTTCTTTTTCTTAAACATTTCCAACATTCGGTCGGTAACCACGAATCCACCAACCACATTCAGTGTACCCAATACAACTGCAACAAATCCCAGTATCATATGCAGTGTCTCTTCAGCCTGCCCCATAACAATGATTGCTCCAATAATAACCACTCCGTGAATGGCATTAGCACCGGACATCAGAGGCGTATGCAATACGGAAGGCACATGCGAAATCAACTCGATTCCAACGAATATCATAAGGATTACCAGGTAAATTAACTGGATATGATTGTGTATAAATTCCAACATAAAATTTAGGTTCTGATGATTTTACCGTCCTGAACAATCCAGCTTGCTTTTGTAATTTCTTCTTCCATGTCTAAATTAAATTTTTCGGAAGTGGCAAGATGTATCATTAGATTATAAACATTTTTTGCATAGAGATCACTGGCATTCGTTGCCAGACTCGAAGCCAGATTTGTGACACCGACTATTTTAACGCCGTTCACAAGTGTTATTTTGTTTTCCTGTGTCAATTCACAGTTCCCACCTTGTTCAGCAGCCATGTCCACAATGACTGATCCATATTTCATTTGCCTGACCTGCTCAGCACTGATGAGAACAGGTGCTTTTCGACCCATAACCAATGCCGTTGTTATTACAAGATCAGCATTAAATAATGATTTATTGACAGCAGCTTTTTGCTTATCCAAATAATCCTGACTGACTTCCTTTGCATATCCCCCTTCTGTTTTTACGCCTTCGTTTTCAACACTGATAAATTTTGCGCCAAGAGATTCTGCTTGTTCTTTGGTTTCTATCCTGACATCCGTTGCTTCTACTACCGCTCCCAATCTTTTGGCAGTTGCTATAGCTTGCAATCCTGCGACTCCAACTCCAAAAATCAACACCTTTGCCGGAGGCACAGTACCTGCAGCAGTCATCATCAATGGAAATGCCCTGGTCATCTGGTCGGCACCTAACAATACTGCTTTATAACCTGCAAGATTACTCTGAGAGCTCAATACATCCATGCTCTGTGCTCTTGAGATACGCGGGATAGCATCCATAGAAATAGCAGATTGTCCGGCATCAGCAATAGCCTGAACTGTTTCCTTATTCGTCAGATGATATAAAAGACTCATCCAGATTAAGCCCTTCCTGCCCTGTTCGATTTCTGATTTAACTGGAGGATTAATTTTAAGCGCAACGTCACTTGAACCCAGCAATTCCGATTTATTCGACATTATGGATGCTCCGGCCTGTTGATAATCTGAATCAACATATGCAGAACCTTCACCTGCTCCTGCTTCTATTTGAACTTTGAATCCTTTGCCAACTAATTGTTTGACTATTTGTGGCGTCAATGCCACTCTCTTCTCGCCTTCTCTGCTTTCTTTGAGGACACCCAGAATCATTCGCGTTTTTTTTGAAGCTGCAAAAATAAACCAATTGCCCAATTAATCTAGTACATTAACTAAGACTTAGAAACTATACCTCAATCCTTTCCATGCGTTTATAATCCTACATTAGAGCCCATTTAATGATCTTGATTTCAAGCATTACAGCTACTCAGATTGCGGGTGGAATAATCCCTTTCGCTAAAAACCGGTGGATGCCAAGATCTGAAGGAATCGGCTGCTCACGCACAAGCCAATTTAAAAGAAACTGACTACAATACGGCGCTAAGGAAAGCCCCTTTGTTCCCAGACCATTGAATACAATCAATCTCGGATCTGAAGGGTGAGCACCAATGATTGGTCTTCTATCCCGGCTTGCAGGGCGAATACCAAAAAAATGTCCTTTCAACTGGAATGGATGCCTAAGATTTTTTTGAATGAATTCCAATTGATTTCTTTTCTCATTCTCAGTAACATTCAGCTCTGTTTCCTGTAAATAAAAGTTAGATCCGCACCAAAAAACATTCTCTTCAAGTAAAGGAACGAGTGCATAGTCTGATTTAAAAATAGAATGAAAATGATTGAGATCAGGAATCTCAACATGAAGGCACTCCCCTTTTAATGGCACAACAGGTAACCAATTAAAAAAAGGATTCGAAGCAATGCGAAAACCTTCTGCAAATACAATCGCTTTTCTAATTTCAATACCTTTCCAGGATAATTGAAATTTATTTCTGACCAGGTCCGAATAATCAAATGCAGTACATTCATATTTACCTGCTTGTATAAAGTAGCGTTCCAATTGAGTTAGCAATGAATCAGTGCGAATCAGATATAACGATTTTAAAACAGCAGTCAGCGATTTATGAGATAAATAAAAATGACTGGATACATCCGCTACGTCTTCCGAAAAATAAGGCTTGTACAATGGATCTGCTGATCTTGCAAGCCATGCATTTTGTTCATCCGCAGATTCCAACACCTGAATCTGTTGTATTTCATCTATAAATTTTTGATTGAATTTTTCTTCAAGTGCGTGATAAAACAAAAGAAATTCCGATTTTAATTCTTCATATTTCCATGAAAACACAAAGCGTTGACCGGTTACCGGATTAATTATACCGGCACTTACTTTTGTCGCAGCCCCAGGTAAATTTTGATTGACGATTATAAAATCCTCTTGCTCTTTTTCGAGATAATGCGCAAGAGATAAACCTGCAATACCGCCACCAACGATTAAATAATCAACAGAGAACTTCATTTAAAACCGATCCTTTACAGGTAAACTTGATACAACCAAATCATAGGAATGATCGATTAATTCTTGGAGTAACTTAACGGAAAGTCTCGATTCAAATTCGACAGTATTCCAGTGTTTTTTATTCATGTGATACCCGGGCTTTATTTCTTCATGATACAATTCGCGCAGTTCAATTGCACGTTCCGGATCACATTTTAAATTCACTTTAAAGGATTCTTCATTCAAACCTGTGATTGCAAATATTTTGCCTTTTACTTTATACACCAGGGTATCAACGCCGAATGGAAAATCTTCCTGAGTGTACTTTTTTGCAAGACAGTATTTTCTGAATTCTTCGATGTTCATTGCTCAAATTTAATGGAATTAACGGATTACCGGACCGGGAAGCAGGCTGGTATCCGATTCAGCTTTGCGGAATATGCCCGGATCACATTCTATTTTTTATTATAACTAGTTGATTGATAGTCAATAAAAAGCTCCCCGTTTTACAAATTTCAATACAAACCGGATTAAAAAATGGCACAATTTATGTGCTAAGCCATGCATGGCTATTGACATCAAAGAAATTAACCGCAAGCATCTGTTAAAGTCGGATGTTGTATATCGCATCAATCACGGACTTTGTAGCCGATTGGTCAATTTCCGAAATGGAATTATGTATCTCGAAGTGATGTTCACAAAAAAATGGACCAAATCCTACGAAGAAACCACAGAAGAACTTGCACACTGTTGGAAAGAGAGCAATGACGAATTAAACAAGTCGATTGGTTGTAAAGTGTACATCATCGATGCCAGAAAATACCCATACAAAAAAGAACTTTATCTGCAATCCGGAGTAGCATGCTATGATGCAAAAAAAGGAATGTTATTCAATCCGGATTTATTAAATTAAATAAGAAGTATTATCGATAAGTAACTTCCAATCAACACGAATTCAATTGAATTTTTAGAAATCAATTCTGATTTCAATGTATAGCGTTTCCTTTTTCACGTTCAAATCACTCAACCCATTCGGCCATAAATAAATTGGTATCATGAGTGCCATGATTATTTCTGTTGGATGACCAGACCAATCGTTTTCCATCCGGTGAAAACATCGGAAAGGAATCAAATACTGAATCAAACGTGATCTGCTCTAGTCCCGTACCATCCAGATTGATCATATACAAATTGAATTGAAAGCCTTTAGTAGCAGCATGATTGGAGGCAAAAATAATTTTCTTGCCAGATGGATGATAAAACGGCGCCCAGTTTGCTTTACCCAGATTGGTAACCTGATGATAATCACCACCATTCACATTGCATGTGAAAATTTCCATTTCGACCGGCTGAACTAGTCCCTGACTCAGCAATTCATAATATTCTTTGCGGGCTTCAGAATCTTTTGGTCTTGATGCCCTGAAAACAATCGAATTGCCATCCGGAGAGAAAAAAGCACCACCATCATATCCAGGTAAAAAAGTAATCTGCTTTTTATGCGTACCATTTATGTCCATAGTCCATAAATTTAAATCGCCCTGACGCAATGCAGTGTAGACAATTTTATTGCCTTTGGGTGAAACGGTGGGCTCCGCATCATAGCCATCAATATTGGTCAATTGCATTCTAAGGTTGCCCCGAAGATCTGCTACGAAAATGTCATACCCCCGATAAATAGGCCACACATACTTGCCGCCGTGCCTTCTTTCCGGAACAGGCGGGCATTGTACAGAGTCTCCGTGAGTGGATGCATATATAATCAATGAATCCCCTGGCATGAAGTAAGAACAAGTAGTACGGCCGCCCCTTTTGGAAATTCGTTTAGGTGGATTTTTGGACAAATCATCTGTATCCGGATTAAAATAATAGATCTGATCGCAATCCACACCACTCCACGCTTTATTATCTGATTGAAAAGTCAGCATAGTCCCATCATTGCTCCAATAGGCCTCGGCATTATTGCCCCCAAATGTTAACTGCCTTACATTTTTAAGGTGTTTTTCCTGGGGATAATGAATCACTTCTTTTTTAACAGTATCCTGTACAATTTGCTTTGTGGGAATTGCCTGAGTTTCCTTATTCTTGCAGGCCGAAAGAATAAATAAGACACCAAAGGCAATTGGTGTCATTTTTGATGGTAATGCACGATTATTAATGATCATATACGTATGGATTCTAAAAAGCTTCAATCTGACATAGAAATTGCTCAATCAATTTCTTTACAAAAGATCACAAAAGTAGCTCAAAAATTAAACCTGGACGAATCGCAGCTCGAATTATACGGTTCCTATAAAGCCAAACTTCCGCTATCTCTGATCAATGAGGAAAAGCTCCGCAAATGCAAACTCATATTAGTCTCTGCTATATCACCGACTCCTGCCGGCGAAGGTAAGACAACGACCTCTATTGGATTAGCAGAAGGATTGAATAAAATTGGTAAAAAAACTACAGTTGTACTACGCGAACCATCGCTTGGTCCTGTTTTTGGAATCAAAGGAGGTGCAACCGGAGGTGGATGGTCCCAGGTGCTTCCGATGGAAGATATCAATCTTCATTTTACTGGAGATTTTTCTGCCATAGAAAAAGCCCACAATCTGTTAGCTGCATTAATCGACAACAATCTTCAAAACAAAAAACATAATCTTGGTATTGATGCCAGAACGGTTGCATGGAAAAGAGTTATGGATATGAATGACCGTTCATTGCGAAAAATAACCATAGGCCTTGGAGGAACCGGTAACGGCATTCCGAGAGAAACCGGATTTGATATCACAGCTGCATCTGAGATCATGGCTATACTTTGTTTGTCAAAAGATCTCAACGACCTCAAACAAAAAATGGGTAATATTTTTGTTGGTTTTACATTCGACAAGAAACCCATTTTTGCAAGAGATTTAAAAGCAGAAGGTGCAATGGCTGCATTATTGAAAGATGCCATCAAACCGAATCTCGTTCAAACTATTGAAGGAAATCCTGCCATTATTCACGGTGGCCCATTTGCTAACATTGCACAAGGAACGAACAGCATTCTGGCTACAAAAATGGGTATGTCCTTATCGGATTATGTAGTAACCGAAGCCGGATTTGGATTTGATCTGGGCGCTGAAAAGTTTTTGGATATCAAATGCAGGGCTGCCGGTTTATCACCAAATGCAGTAGTCATTGTAGCTACTGTTCGTGCTTTAAAATATCATGGTGGCAAACCGCTTAAACAATTGTCCAGTCCGGATGCCAAAGCAGTTGAAAAAGGATGTGAAAATTTAGAAAAGCATTTGGAAAACGCCAGACAATTTGGAATACCTGCTGTTGTTGCGATCAATAAATTTGTTACCGACACAGAAGAAGAATTAAACATCATTAAAAGCAAATGCGCTGTATTTGGTGCAGAAGCAGTATTTTCAGAAGTATGGGCTAAAGGTGGAGAAGGTGCAATCGAGCTCGCAGAAAAAGTATCAAAAATTGCAGATCGCTGGTCAACACCGTTTATGCCGGTTTATGAGTTAAACTGGGAACCCGAACAAAAAATTCATGCAATAGCCACCAAAATATACGGAGCTTCTTCAGTAGAATATTCAACAGATGCACGTGCAGATTTGAAAAAAATTCAAACGCTGAACTTATCTCATTTACCGGTCTGCATTGCCAAAACACAAAAATCACTTTCCGATAATCCAGAGTTAATTGGACGACCACGGGATTTTGTATTAACGGTACGACAAATAGAAATTGCCGCAGGAGCCGGATTCATTGTACCTATTACCGGCGAAATGATGCGCATGCCCGGGTTACCGGATGAACCATCAGCTGAAAAAATTGATATCGACGAACATGGTGTGATAAGCGGTTTGTTTTAAATTACATACGTACAATAATTCTGAGATCAGAATTTTACTATAAGGCAATTTATTAATTCACAGTTGTTTTATACAAACAAATTCTTAATTCAGCTTTTTTCTATACTTCAAAGGAATAACCAATTTTAAAGCAGACCATTTTTCATCAATTGAACAAACCTTTACATCGACCAAACCTGAATTTAAAGCCAGTTCTCTTATTTTATCTTCAGTTACATCAGTGTCTATTTTTGAAGCTTTTTTATACCAGGAAATCCAAATGATTCCTTCCTCTACAATAAGTGATTTTAAGTAAATCAGCTCAGCTTCTAATTGGTGCATAGAAGTAACAAAACAATGAATGAAATGATATTTTAAATTCGGATCTCCGAAAACAAATGTCCGGACAGGTAGTTCTCCTAATAAAGTTAAATAATCAGGAGGCTCATGAAGTAACATCATTCTGTACCCTGTTTTAATTCCCAATTTACGCAACAATGGTACGGAAGAAGAGGTCTCTCTTTTCATAAATAGAATTGCGTAGGGATATCTATTTAATCAATTACCGCAATCACATCCTTCATTCATTCCTCCAGAAACCTGCCCCAGCAAACAAATGGTTTTGCCATTAAATCTTCCGTTTTGATATCCTTGTTTTTTGCAAAATTCTTTACAGGTGGCATCACAATCTGAAGTACCCTGATTTTGCGAATCTCTTCTGCAATTACAACAACAATCAGACATTCCGATTGCCCATAATAATTGAGTTTCAATTCCGACAATATGTGTATGTGCTTCAATTGAATTTGTCGAAGTAAGCGGGACTTTACTGAATGCAGAAAAATCAAACGCAAGTACGAGGCTACCGTCTGCTTGTTTGGCTTCAAGACATTTCGAGTAGGGCAATAAAGCTGAACTAGCAGTCGTCAAATGAGCCATAATTGCAGAAGCTATATTTGCGGGCATTGGAGTAGGCCTGCATTGTTGTGCGGATGCCCAGGCCTGCGCTGCACCAAGATGAATGCCGCCCACATAGATTGCCAGTGGCGACACCCCATGATCACAGGCGAAAGGTGCCTGACTCACTGCAAACTGCAATTCTTTAATAATGTTTTCTATGCTTTGCGTAATCTGGGCAGAAGGCATTCCATGCAATTGTGTCCTTAAATTCCTAAGCTTTACAAAATCATACTGCAAACAATTCTGATAAATTTTATAAGTTGCCAATGCCAGATCAATATGTGTTTCCATAGCTGCAATTGCTATTGCAGTTGGCATAACAGGTTCCGTAGCACTTCTGCCCCATACTGCACCAAGACATTGGGCCGCATAATAAAACGATGACAATTCAACACGGCAATACCGACTCTGGCTTTTATCCTGTGAATTTGTATTTGGATTTCTCGTCCAGGTCTGATCATTCCATTTTATTGAAGTATGGTCAGCTGACAATTCAGCGTAAGCATTCCAGTCCTTTGCATAAATTTTATTAGCCTCATAGTAATAACCAT
Source organism: Bacteroidota bacterium (assembly GCA_029781865.1). Classification (GTDB taxonomy): domain Bacteria; phylum Bacteroidota; class Bacteroidia; order Chitinophagales; family Saprospiraceae; genus Vicinibacter. Next base: position 211,627 of record JAKOVW010000007.1, on the reverse strand, counting down.
CTGAATGTCCATTTGAAAATGAAAAACTTAAACTGGTTCCGTTTTGTGCGATTTGACAGGGTATGTTGACATCACCGTTCATAAACCAGGTTCCACTGATATCAGGATAGTTTAATTGAACGGGCTCGCGTTTCCAAACCTGATTATTCCAGGTAATTGTTTTTCCATCCGGCTCTATAACTGCAGAAGTATTCCATTCGATGGCAAAAATCTGATTGGGACCTGTAAAATAACCGGTTGAATTACTTTGATTGTAACTAAACGCAAGCTTATTCCCGTTCTGACTAATTCTTGCAGGAGCTGTAACTACCCCATTGCTATACCAGGTACCTGAAATATCCGGAAGCGTTTGAGCATACAAAGACAGGTTAATCACGAGAAAACTAACGAACAAACTAAATCTGCAAACAAGTATCATATCAATTGAATTATTTTTTGCATTTTAAATTCAGACAACAAGTCATCCTTATTCTTTACCTGCAATCTGGCTTCTTCGCTCCAACAAACACACGTCTCTCCAAATCCCATTCATCCTTCCCAATTTTTCACGAACTCCAACAAATCTGAATCCGCATTTTTCATGGATTCTGAGACTTCCCAAATTTTCAGGAAATATACCTGCTTGCAAAGTCCAGATTCCGTTTTTTTCGCTTTCTTCTACTAGTTTTCCCAGTAAAACAGATCCAATTCCTTTGCCCCTGGCTTCATTATTTATATAGACACTCACTTCTGCTACTCCGCCATAAACACATCTGCCAGAAACTGGTGACAATGCAGCCCAACCCAAAACAGTTCCCTCTTCTTTGGCTAAAATTCTTGAATGCGATAAATGAGACTGATCCCAATTTGACCAGGATGGTACTTCGGTTTCAAACGTTGCATTGCCTGATTCTATACCTTGCTTATAAATTTCAGCAACAAAAAAGTAGTCCCTTTCATGTATTCCATAAGCCATTATCGTCATCCCTCCAAATTTAGATTGATCGAACGTTATCCATGATAATCATTTAAATCAGCAGCAGAACTGTTTGAGATTCTTACCAATTTCCCATCAACATCGTTCTTGTTGCAATTTTCTGATGATTTAATATCAGACTATAATAAAAGACTCCGCTTTCATAGTTATGCCATGAATAATCATACATGATTTCATTGATACCTTGTTTTAAATGAAGTGTTATTGCCTTCATGAGTCGTCCATCTTCTGCGTGTATTTGCAATTCTGCCTGCCTGATTTTAGAAATATCATTAACCACTATTGGAACCAAGGTTTGTTCATCAAATGGATTGGGACGATTTTGCAATAGTTCAATAGCTTCTGCTTTTTGCAACTCATTTGTAGCAGAAAGAATTCTGACATTATACTCCAGTCCGAACATGTTGATCCAGCCATATGCATCTGCACCGCATGCAGTAACATAGTACTGTGTTGGCAACAGACCCTCTATGGTTACTTCCGGCTTATCAGAAACAATAAGTGTGTCAAAAAATACATTATTAATTCTCCGTACGCCAAAGTAATATTTCACAGCATTTTGCGGATTTTCAATCTTAACATCGATGGCAAGCGTTTTAGCGGTAATCTGCAACGCAAATGGTGTTATATCAGAAGTTGCAGCATTAGAAGCGCTCAAGGCATTGACAATTGCATTGTGTTTTAAATAGGTAAAATTCACATAAAGGCTATCGAGTATTCCGTCTCCGTTCAAATCTTTTCCTAAAATATCTCTGCTACTATGTTGTCTATCCACATAATTAGGTTGAGACGGATTACCATCTCCATTTTCATAGGAAGATGTAAAGCGGATTGAGGTATATCCTTGTTGCCTGAACGGAATATGATCACTTCCTCTTCCCGAGCGGTCTTCACCAAACATCACATCAATTTTAGGTGCTTCAGGATAAACTCTAGCAAGATTATCTTCAACCAGAATTCTGGTCATTCTGGCAAGATTCTTAGGCATACTGTTTGTCGTTCCTGCTGAAAAAATGCGCAATCTGAGGCTATCGTATAAATTTGGACCCGGACAACCCGGCGGTGAAGAAGTAACACCACATTCTATTCCACCGACTATATCATTATTGAAAACTGCTTTAATTTTTATATTGTTTTGCTTGCAGTACGCCGCAAATGCCTGAGACCCTCCCAACCCCTGTTCTTCCCCGGTAATCCATATAAGCACCAATGTGCGGTTCAATTGCACTTTACTCATCACGCGTGCGATTTCCATTAAAAGCGAAGAACCACTGGTGTTGTCATCTGCTCCCTGGGCAAGACATAAGGTATCACATACATCCTCGCACCGGCTGTCCAGATGCGCCTCCACGACAACCATCTCATCCCGCAAAGGCCCGTTTCCGGGTATTACCGCGAACAATTCCCGATGACGGAGACGTGAACACATCGTGTAATCGAAATCAAATTCACAGGGAAACAAAGTCGTGCCGGGCTTTTGAGCAAGATCACTCAAATAAGATTTTACCCAATTACGTGCACCCCTGATTCCTCCATCAGGTTTGTTTGGATTATCGGCAACGGTATTTCTATTATTAAAAGAGACTAATTTCACCAGATAACGTCGCAATGAATCCGCATTGATTTCACCGGCCAGATGCGCAACAAGTTTTGAATCAGCCGGAATTGCCCTTGCAGCAAATGTATCTGCCGGAAAATTGCCTTTCATCAGATCCAGACAAAATGGATCCGACAGCACAAAATTAGATTGGGCTGACAGATTTAAAAGACCGCAAACTAAAAAGTAAAATATCTTTGCAATTGTATTCATACCTGCTAAATTAAAGATTTAAACCGAAACTATGAAATTGCGAACAAATAATAACTCGATTCGATTCAGATTAAGCCAATCCGAAGTGGATGAATTCAGGAAAAATGGCTATGTACATGAATGTATAGCGCTTTCCGGAATCGCCTGTCAACAATTTGAATACTCATTAATAGAAGCTGAAATCGATGCTATAACCGTATCCTACCTGAATAATCACCTCAGAGTTTATGTTCCATCTGCTTTGGCTCATAGATGGTGGGACAGTAATGATGTCGGATTTGATACTACACTGGATATTGACGATAAGCACAAATTATACGTCCTGGTGGAAAAAGATTTCAAATGCCTGCAGGAAAGACCACACGAAGATGAATCTGATCATTTTCCGAATCCAAATGCTAAGGCATGCTAAGTGGAAATGATCAGGGCATCCGCATAAAAAAAATACTTAAAATAGATGGACAAAAAACCACTACCGACGATTTTGTAGTGACAGAAGAACCACTGGAAATAATATTAAAATTGCACAAACAAGGTTCCTCTGTTTACAAAACGCTATCCATTACCATGCGCACTCCCGGCGATGACGAAAATCTGATTCGCGGATTTCTCTATACGGAAGGCATTTTAAAAAACCCTTTGCAGGAAATCGAAAAATTTGAATACCGATTTGATTGTAATGCTGAACCCGTCGAACAGCAAACCATTATCGTTCATTTAAAGGAAGGAATTTATCCGGAAATTGAGAATCTTGAACGCCACTTCTATACCAGTTCAAGTTGCGGAGTTTGCGGAAAAACATCGATTGATCTTGCATTGGATAATTGTTCATTTATCTTAAAAAAGAACTGGCCTGTTATCAAGAAAAGCATTTTATTCGCGTTACCACAAAAATTAAATTCCATTCAGGAACTTTTTCAGAAAACGGGAGGTATTCATGCCTGCGCTATCTTCAATGTGAATGGAGATTTAATTCTATCCGCAGAAGATGTAGGCAGACACAATGCTTTAGATAAATTGATTGGAAAAGCGTTGACCCAATCTTTAGTCCCGCTGCAGGATCATTTAATTTTATTAAGCGGCCGGGTCAGCTTTGAACTCATACAAAAAGCCTTTATGATCGGCACTCCAATTGTAGCTGCAGTTGGCGCACCGTCCAGTCTTGCGATTGAAACCGCAGAAATTTTTGGAGTAAGCCTGGTAGGATTTCTAAAAAATGATAAGGCAAATGTATATTGCCAGGAAGGGAGAATAAATTCAGATGACTGATATTAATTGTTTGGAAGTAGTTATTCTTGAAGAGCTTACTAAAAAAGATTAGGCGAATAAATAATCCTTAGCAAAAATATGCAGATTGCCACAACCTGAGCTGTATAAAGTAAATCTATAAAGAAGAAGGATGACAAAAGCACTTTACGGCCTGGTACTATGTGGCGGAAAAAGTTCAAGACTTGGATTTCCCAAATATATGATTGAAAAAGAAGGTGTTCCCCTTTACAAATGGTGGTTAAATCTACTCAGACCAGATTGTGAAAAAGTATTTATTTCATGTAAAAGCACACAAAAACAGGACTTTGAAAATGCTGATATGATTACCGATGAATCAGACGATGAAGGACCCTTAGATGGCATTCGACAGGCCTTTCAATTTAATCCCAATGTAAAATGGCTCGTCGCTGCCTGTGATCTCGTACAAATAGACAAAGCCATTCTAAAGCATTTAATTGATAACAAGAGGGATGATCGGGATGCTACGTGTTATGTCACTCCTGAAACCCGCGATCCATTTCCTTTACTTACAATTTACAATCCATCCATAAAACCCCAATTGGAAATCGAGTACCAATCCCAAATGAAATCTGCGAAACAACTCCTAAAGCGTTCCAACACTAAACTGCTTGAAACTATTCATAAAGATCAATTAAAGGGAATAAATACAATAGCCGATCTGGAACAGTGGATAAATACTTTAAAGTAATAATAAACGGAAAAATCAATAGATCGCGATTCTTAAATACTTTACCTGCTCATTGATAGGTAATTATTTCTATTAATGCCAACGTAAAAAAATGCTTCAACCTTCGAAGCCCATTATAAGAAGCGGATTCATTCCAGGAATAATAAATGATTAATTTTAGTTTGGGGAATAAATGAATTATTTCCTCGACTTCATTTTGAAAGACCGGCAATTTCTTATTTAAATATGTTTTAATAAGGACCATAACGTAAGGCAATAAAATATAATACCAGAATAAAATCACCGAAATCGTTCTAAAAAAATAATAGATGAGAAAATGATGTTCAAACTGGCCGTTATTAAAAAAGAAAAAGGTAAGGATAACAAATGCGATAATACCGCAATAGATCAGGAACTGAATCCATTGTGGTCTTGGATTTTTGGCCTCCAGTTCAATGACATTATGATAAGACAATAAAGCCTGATTAATGCGCGCCTGAAAATTAAGATATTTAAATTGTTCAAACAGACTATGAATAAAGAAGGCCGTTAAAATAGCCATGAATAAATAGACGGAATAATAAATTCCTATCAACCATTCAGAAGCATCCACGAATTCCATTTGCAGCAGCTGCCTGGAAAGATTCGCAATAAATACATCGATTGCATTCCAAAAACTCATTCCGCCAATGATGGTCAAGGTTAATAACTGTTGCGAAGCTGATTCAAAAAAAGACAAAATGCATACGATCAATATACTAAACAAATGTATACCAATAAAACGGTAAATAAACAAAGCACAAACGGCCTGAAAACCTACAGCAAAATAAGCAGACACACTTGAATGAGGACTGAGAAGCAACTTGATGATCAGAACCACCATGAGTGCATTTAACAAAGTCGCTTTATTGCCTTTGGAAAAGAAAATGATAAAACTGATCAGGGCAATGGCAATGCTTCCAACAATTAATCCGGTAAACGGAAAATTCAAAGCATGCAAAAAGCCTCCCAGCCCGGACTCATTAAGAGCCCAAAGAGCGGTTAGTCTGAATACAATCGTCTGACTCTGCGACTGGCTTAAAGAATTCAAAAGCTTGAAAAGAAATAAAAAAATAAAGGTAACAAAAGTCTTAAGACTGCAACTGAAAAGCATGAAAGAAATACAGGCAGACGAATTTAAATAATAATACAAAGATCCCAATGGTTCCTACCCCAGTTAGAATACAACAGATGCACTTAGTTTTTGGCAGCGGCAGGTATTATTTCTGTTTTTTCTCCAAAATAGGTAACAAAACTCATAAACTGATTGGCAAGGTCCTGATTATTGGTAGCTTTAATATACGTCTCACATAGTGCTTTTAAGGTATGATACATAAACCGATCCATTTCGTTCATTTGAAAGTCGCGGGTCCACACATCCAATTTTAGCGTATCCATGGTTTGTGCTTCGAAAATGGATAAAAGAAATGCTTTGGCTTTCGTCCATTCCTGCTCCGGATTAGCAGTGGTCTTCCAGAATATCTCTCCAGGTATATTTTCATTATCAAGATCGACTTTTAATAAAATTTCAGTGGATTTGGTCATGGCGAATGGTTTTAATAATTAACGAGTTAGATTTTGATAATTTAAATTCATGTGAAACCGAATGCAAATTACTTGTCAGGAACAATCAGCGTATAATAAGCACAATTCTGACCGCCAAAAATACCAAGTCCACGATCAATATTTCCATCAATTCTTACATACGAAGAAAAAGGACCTTGCCTGGTCCTGCTTGTCTCCAATGTATTCCAGAAATCATAATGACTTTGCGGAATATTGCACCATTTAATCTGTATCGTGTCTTTTCGATGAAACAACCCGGAATAGTCGCCAAATTTTTCGTCAGGTCCCAAGGCCTTTATAAGCGTAAACTTAAATTTCTGACCATCATAAAATACATCATCTGTAACCGAGTTGGTATTTGCAATCAAACGCTCATTTTGCCCGGCAGTAAAATATCTATAGAAATCCTTATGCCCCGGAATGTCGGATATGATACAAAACATCTGAGCATAAGAACTATCCTTTGGTGTCCCAGGTGGAATTTCAAACCAAATTGAATCTATGGGTATCAATTGAGGTATAGTTGTATAACCGGTTAAGGTATCTTTATCCTTGATGACGCGAAGCCTGTAATCTATACCCTCTTCGGCAATGACTTCTCTGTTTATATCTACGTAGACACAGATATCCGTTTTCACGCTATCCTGTTTATAGCCCAATGATTTTAATAATTCCGATTTGAATGGCTCCTGTAAGTCATTCAAACAAATCTCCTGTAACTGCACCCTCCTGGAATTATATTCAATACTTACATCGGCATCATGTACATAAGAATTGTTTACCACATCAATTCCAAATGAAGAATAAAATGGCAATGAATATGTAATCAATGCATATACCGGGTAAGCGGAATTGCTTTTTTCAATATATGATTCTATTACTATTTGCTTTTCATACGTCTTGCCATCCGGGGTATATTCTTGTTCACAAGAAGTCACTCCTACGGCAGCCAAGCATGTCATCCAATAAAAAAATATCCTCTTCATATTATTTAATTAATTGCCTTCCAATAAAAATTCCAGGTAACTGAAGGGATCATAGTAAATAAGGTTACTTTTAATGCCTTTGCAGTTGCATTGCCGGAATAAATGTTTGATTCAAAATCCGTATACGTAAAAAATGGATTTTTCCGGTTATAAACATTATAAATACTAAAAGTCCAACTGGAGTGATAGTTGCGATTCTTTTTTTCTGCATTTTCATATACAAATGAAAGATCCAGGCGATGATAATCTTCCAATCTTGCCGAATTGCGCAATCCGTATTCAATATTCGGACGACCTTCTATAAAAAACAGGCTCTTGATTGGAGTATATGCTTTTCCGCTGGCATAAATGAAACTTCCTGAAACCTGCCAGTTTTTAGACAAGGCATAATTGCAGACCACTACCAAATCATGAGGACGATCATAAACGGATGGGTATACCCGGGCATTTTCAATTTGGGTGAACCATCTCTCTGTTCTCGACAAGGTATATCCAATCCATCCTGTAAAATTTCCTTTATTCTTACGCACAAACAATTCCACACCATAAGCTCTGCCTTTTCCTGAAACAAATTCATTTTCAATTTCTGCTGAAAAATTTTCTACGTAACTTTCACGGTAATCCAATTGATTCCGCAGGTCTTTATAATAGGTTTCTACGGAAGCTTCTATCCGGTTATCCAAAAAGTTTTGATAATAACCTAGTGCATACTGAATTCCAATCTGAGGCTTTACAATTTCAGTTGATGGAACCCATACATCTGCCGGCAAAGTACTTCCTGAATTACTGACGAGATGAATGAACTGACTTGCAATTGAAATCCCTCCTTTTATGGAAGATGAGTTGGTAATACTTCTTGTAAAACCGATGCGCGGCTCAGGCATCTGATATGTTTTTACCAGGTCACCACTATTGTATTTCGTGGAATCCAAAGAAGAAGTATAAGGACCGACCTGATTAAACATAGACCATCTCATTCCAATGTTTAATTTGAATACCCTGGATAATGACCAATCATCCATTACATATAATTCTGACTCATGTCCGTATTTGGACTGAAAGTTTGTTCGGAACACCTCCTCCCCATTTGTGGCGTTGACCACATTTGGCGTTAATTTATGATAGGTGTATCTGAATCCTGTTTTAATCTGATGATTTGGATCAGGATAATAATCCAGATCTGCTTTAACAGAATAATCTCTAACTCCTGAATTCACCTCAAATTGAAATTCTTCCTGCCCCCCATTCAACCCAAACTTGTAATCATTAGAGATCAGAGAAAGATTCAGAAATAAATTATCATTTAAGACATGATTCCAACGAAGCGTACCTGTAGCATTTCCATAAGGCAACTCAATTGTAAAAGCCCGTTTGTTATTTGCGAATTTAAATACATCCCTGCCAAAATATCCACTCAGGTAAATCCGATCCCTGTCACTAAATTGATAATTAACTTTTGCATTTAAATCATAGAAATAATAATTACTGCCTGCAAAATCGGTATTATTTATGAAAGGCTGAGCCAGATCAAGAGCGTACGTTCTTCTTCCGGAAAGAATAAAAGAACTTTTATTCTTTTGAATAGGTCCCTGAACGGTAAATCTACTTGAAATCAAACCAACACCTCCTTCAATAACATAGTTTTGATTATTCCCTTCTTTCATCTGTACATCGATAACAGAAGAAATGCGTCCACCATAATTTGCAGGCATATTGCCTTTGATTAAAGTAAAGTTTTTGATCGCATCAGAATTAAATATGCTGAAAAAGCCAAACAGATGGCCTGTATTATACACAATGGCCTCATCCAGTAGTACCAGATTCTGGTCCGGCCCACCTCCCCTAACATAAATTCCGGCAGTTCCTTCACTGGCTGAAGATACTCCAGGTAATAGCTGAAGTGTTTTCATCAAATCGACTTCACCCAACAGTGCGGGTAATTTCTTCACTGTTTCAATCCCAATATCGATAGTGCCCATATCCGTACTTTCAATATTTTTTCTTGGATTGTCTGCAGTTACTTCAACTTCCTTAATTTGAATTCCGGGTATTAATTCCACATCCATTACCATGTCCTTCGTGAGATGAACATTTTTGAGTGCTGAAGTATAACCTAAATAGGAAAACTGCAAAGTGTAATGACCGGTATCCAGGGTTATGGAGTAAAAACCATAGGCATTACTTAACAAGCCTACAGAAGGATCTGAAACCAAATAAATATTAACTCCGATCATGGTTTCACCTGAGCCGTATTCTTTTATATGACCACTGATCGTGAATTTTTGTTGTGAATTTATGCCGTTTAGCATCTGCATCAGAAAATACATAGTAATCCATGCTTGTTTCATCATAGTTCGAATCTTATACTATCGGGAAATTTTGTTGGATTAACAGATTAAAGGGAAACATGTTTTAATGAAACCCCCTGTTTTTTTAATAATCGCAGGATTCCCTGCTCTCCATACAAATGACCGGCTCCGCATGTAATAAAACAGGATTCACTCTGACCTAATTGCATGATTTTATCCCGCATTATTTCATTCCTTTCAAACAGCATTAACTTTCTGTATTTGCCCAACATCTTCCGACTGGTTTGATATATAGATCTGAGATCCTGAGAATGATAATCATTAACCATTTTAACATACTTCCTTTTCGAATGATCCAGATTTTTTAAAAGATCTTTCAACATCTTAATTTGATCTTTCAATTCAATTAAACTGATCATATTAAAATGCTGATGAAAATCTTCCAGACCCATTCTACTCATATTTTTTTGAGCAGCCAGTTCCCATAAATTCTGATCGAGCGACTTTTCCGCATTCATTCCAATTAACTGCAATGAAATTTGATTGACTAAAACCAAAGGAAAGACCGTTGTAAATTGATTGAGATCAAGATGAAATCGCCTTTCACAAAGTTGCTTCATCTTCAACCATTGATTGGGCTTTAGTTGATCCAACCATTGTCCATTTTCCGGCAATTTAAAAAAAGCACTCATCTGATCCGGATTCATTTGATCCAAATCAACTTCTGCAGCAAAAATGACACATTGATTTAAAAGCGAATTGAATAATTCTCTTTTTTCCTGAAAAAGTGAACTATTTAAATGAATGGTTCCAAATAAAAAAGAAATACGGGAGTGATCAAATTCGAGACGCCATAACAAACCGGATTCGTGGGACATAGCATTCAAAGTAATTCCGGCAGACAGGCTGGATTAGTCAATATCTTCCAGATGAATCGGCAATTTATTAGACGCTTTTACAACAGATAAATTCATCAGTGTTTTTAAGCGCTCCACTTCTTCAATCTGAGATAATTTTTTGAATAAAAGCATTTCATAAGACTGTATATCCTTACAAACAATTTTCATCAGGATGTCCGCATCACCGGTAATCACATAACAATCGATGACCTCTTCGATATTCATTATTTTATCGACAAAGCTTTCCATCGCCCTGGGTTTATTCCATGCCAGATTTACCAATACAAATGTGCTGATGCTCAAGTTGACTTTGGTAGGATTAATCTTGGCATGATAACTTTGAATAATCTCTAACTGCTCTAACTTCTTAACCCGCTCCAATGTCGGAGCTGGTGATAATCCGATCTTCTTGGATAATTCGAGATTGGTAATTTTACTATTCTCCTGAAGCAGATTCAAAATCTTGACATCTGTTTTATCTAGTTTGTCAGCCATAATGCCCGTTTTAAATAATAATTTGGTAAAAATAACTTTCCAATAGCTAAGATAGAATAATATTCGGAATTATGGCAAAAATGATAGGATAATTTTCATGAAAATCAAAATAAAAAGTGTTTTGTTCATAAAAAGGAAAATCCTAAAATTTGTAAATTCAGAGGATAATTGCTTTGCCAATTGTGTTAACAAGTCAAATAATGCGAAACACCATGCCAAATAATTTAACCATATTACTGAATATCAATTGATTACAAACATCAGATGCTCTCCGGATTTCAAATTTCATGTCACAGATCAATTCTAACCCAGCTCTGGCTATTTATTTTAAAAAAACCTAAATCTTCTCCGAAATGATAGGGACTCCCTGATAATTCACCATTTCAATATGGCATCAAATCATAACCTATAGAATCAATTCATACGATCAATCCCGGCTCCTTGATTAACCATACTGAATTAAACTTTAAATATGTTACATGATTTTACTTTGATAGAAATTTTACATATCAAAAATGAATTGCACTACGATGATTCCATATTCATATTAATAGAGTCGTGTCTTTTTTACCATTATGAAATTCCTGTAATCGAATCAAAATTTTAGTTGGATCGTGAATAATTTTTTACTCAAGTTATCCTCTCAACTTATTTGATCGAAGCACAAGATTTTTCTGATTCTGAAGAATTAATAATTCAACATTTTGAAATCAGTTGATATTTAATCTATCTGCAATTTGATTTGAAATAAAAAACGAAAGCTCTTTTTGATTATCCGAATAATCTATAATAAAATGAATTATTTGCCAATCCGGGCAACAGGATTTGCAATTGAATTCATGTAATTAAGTTTTTATTCTGCTAAACTTAACCCAATCATTACTTATAAATAAATGAAGTAAGAGAATTATGGAAAAATACCCAAACTCAGATAATCATTTGAAATTTTATTGAGTGCACAAACAAAAGCTGCACTTCTCAATCCATCTATTTTAGGATTGCTTACGGCAGTTTCCCAGATTTGTTGAAATGCAGTAACCATGGTTTCTTCTAATCCGGAGCGAACCAGATCGATTTCATCGGCACCTTTGGTTAAAAACTCTCTTTCCTTAACTCCAATTTTTTTGGATGTTAATTTTTCGATTAATCCGACAAAATTGGAATAGGTATTTGAATCAAATCGTTTCTCCATTCTTCCGAATCGCATATGTGAAAGATTTTTCAACCATTCAAAGTAAGAAACGGTTACGCCTCCTGCATTTAAGTACATATCCGGAACGATGATAATTCCATTTTTAATTAATACCGCTTCCGCATCCGCACTAACCGGACCGTTTGCAGCTTCTCCGATGATCTTAGCTTTTATATTTTTTGCATTTTCAATCGTAATTTGATTTTCTAAAGCTGCCGGAATAAGAATATCACATTCCATCTCCAATGCTGCTTCTTTTGATTTTAACGTTTTGGTACCCGGCATACCCAGAATGCTACCTTTCTCTTTACGATATTTTAATAAATCTTCAACGCGAATTCCCTTTTCACTATAAATGGAGCCTTCATACTCAGATACTGCAATAACTTTTATATCCCCTTCCTCTTGCATGATAGTGCCTGTAAATGAGCCGACATTACCCAATCCCTGAATGATGACTTTTTTTCCTGACAAACCTTTGGACAAGCCTAACTTTTTCATGGCTTCCTTAGTATCACATAATTCTCTTAAACCATAAAACACACCACGTCCCGTTGCTTCATTTCGGCCTCTGATTCCATTTTGATTAACCGGTTTACCGGTAACACAACCCGCTGCATCAATATCGCCACCTTTAAAAGTGAGGTAGGTATCATAAATCCAGGCCATTTCCCGTGGGCCGGTACCATAATCCGGAGCCGGAACATCAATTCCGGGACCAATAAAATTTTTGCGGATTAATTCAGTCGTATACCTCCTGGTTATACGTTCGAGCTGATCTTCTGTATAATCCTTTGGATTGATTTTTACGCCTCCTTTCGCACCTCCAAACGGTACATCCACGATGGCGCATTTATAGGTCATCAGGGCTGCCAGAGCCTCTACTTCTTCTTTATCTACATTCTCGTTATACCGAATACCGCCTTTGGTTGGCAAACGGTGATGGCTGTGCTGCGCGCGAAATGCCTGAATTACATGAATATTATCATCAATGCGGACCGGAAATTTGATTTCATAGACCGCATTACATACTTTGATTTGTTCGAGTATGCCTTTTGAAATTTCCGTATACCCAGCTGCTTTATCAAAATTGCGATTTACACTTTCCAAAAAAGTGCTGTTGCTTGATTTAGTCATTGTTTATTTTTTTTTCGATTTGTGAGATTTTACGTTCCAAATAAACCAGAAATAAGGTGATTCCGATAAAAATAATTGTTATGACACCATATACCACATGAATCTTACCGGTCTCTCTCATAAAGTCAGTTGACTCTACAATTGAATTTACTACTAAGAATAGTCCATTATGGGTCAATAAAAACAAGTCGATTAGATTCATAAATACGTTGCGAAATTGCGCCTAATTATTAAATTCTAAAAACAAATTATCAATTATTCTCTTTTTCTTCAATGATATATAATAGTTTATCCGATCTATACAATAAACTTGCCATCCATAAACCCACTAACATAAAAGCCAGAACCGCAGGATAAAAAATAATGCGAAGTGAATTGTCCATATCATCAGATCCAAAAGCCGGATTGCCTCCATTACCGGGATGTAAACTATCCGTTAATCTCGGCAATATGAAAATCAGGGGTATAACTGCCACTAATGCGAAAATATTATAAGCTGCAGAAATCCTTGCCTTTCGGTCTTTGTCTTCAATGGCTGCCCTCAGGACGAGATAAGACATATAAATCAATATGGTCAATGCGGCCATATTCAATTTGATATCAGTCGTCCACCAGGTTTCCCAGGTAAATCGCGCCCACAAAGACCCAGTAAGACAGCCCATGATGCCAAAAAACAAACCCGTACGAACCAAGGCAAATGAACGAAGATCCGCATCCGGATCATTTGATTTTAAATATTTCACACTATAATACACAGACATGCCAAACATTAAAAACATGGAAAACCATAACGAAACATGAAAAAAAGTATTTCGAATGGTTTCTACCAATATATTCCGGTATGGAAAATACATCTTGTTGGGTGAATGAAAATGTGGCTTATCGGATGAGCTCCATTGTCTTATTCCATCCGCCAAATCAACACTATCCTGAAGCATGATAATTTTTGAAGGTATCGCCGTTGCTCCATCCAATGCATTATCAACAATTAAAGTAAACAAAGCCACCTTGCGGCTATCGGGCAGATGCGACGGCAATTGAAACGAAGCTTGTAATTGATTCTCATTGATAACCTCAATTGCATTCGCCTTTAATATAAATTCTTCTTGCTTATTTTTAGAATCTTCGGGAACGTGTTTTAAATAAACCTGAATTTCTTTTTCTGCTTGTTTATAATTGGCGTTGTACGAATTGATTTTGAACACAACCTGTTTGCCGGCTTCTATACGATCTGGACTTACATCCATGATTCCATGTTTTAATGGCGTCAACAAACCTCTGTTAATCACAATTAACATTAATACAACGCCTACAATTTTCCACCAATAATGCTTTTCTGTCATCGTATTAATTTTTCCAACTCAAAGGTAAAAGGAATGTAACCAACGCCAATGCAATCAGGTCAATGGCCAGCAATGGATAAAATTTTGTAATTATGGAACCGGCAGATTCTCCATTCAACACATCAAGACTCAATGAAAAAGCCATTCCAATCAAGGGAAAACAAAGCGGCAAACTGATTATAACCATTAAAATTTGTTTGACCTGCCCGTGACTGGCAATAAATGAAGTAAATGCGGTCAATAATGAAAAACCCAGACATACGATTGCCAAAATAAAAAACCACGACAGACTAAAGGAATGAGCTCTGGGTATCCAGGCATTAAATATCAGCATGAGGATTACACCAAACATAAAAAGTATACCTAACAAGTATATGGCTTTGGCTATAAATAATTGGACAGGGGAAGACAACTGATATGTTAAGATCCTGTACCTGGTATTATCTTCTTCATAACTTCTGGATGCTGCAAAAAAAGTAAGGAACAAAAAAATAATCCAATACATCAGGTTCCATACACGAGCAGATAATTCACCCGCAAAAAAGTAAACCAGATAACTGACCCCTATAAGGAAACTGATTAAGCCACCTAACTGGAATAAACTCCGCCATTCAAATAACAATTCTTTGCGCAACAAAAGTCTTATCATGATTTAACAAAACTCAAAAATACAGCTTGATTTTCAGGATCTTATATAAGTGGAAAATTACCTTGTATGCAATTGTATATCAATAAACTATGAATTATAAAAAATTATAATATATTTGTGTCGCTAAAATACACAAGGTGAAAAGAACCGGCTTATTTTTCATTTTCAATTGTCTTGTTTTCAGTCTTGCTTTTGGTAGCCCTTCCCCCGGCAAAGCCAAGACTTTGCTCACTGTTAAAGTGCGCCAGGGACAAGGCGCTTACGGATTATTGCGATCCTATAAACTAATAGACATCGCAGGAAATCTGGACTTGTTTTATCAACTGAATGGTCTATCCAGGAATGCTGAACTCGTCAAAAACAAAACCTATAAACTACCAGTAAGCATACATTCGTTTGACGGCAAGAGCATCCGCAGCAGCGTCGGAATCGATGATCTGGAAAAAGCGAAACAGATAGAAAATTACAATAAATCATTGGTCAATTCAGATGTCCGAAAGAAACTATTTAAAGATGACAAACGGATTTGGGTGCCCATTTCCATTATTGATAAATACGATTTGAAGAAATCAGAATCTGAAAACTCACAGCCTTCTAAAGTTCTAAATCAAAAAAGAAATCAATTTCAAAAAGAGGATAACCGTAAGCAATTTGTTACTGCATCTATTAAAACGATGAAACCTGTATTGGTGGCAGATCATAAATTGTCAAGAGAAGAACTACTTGCAGTCAGCAAGAATAAATCCGAAAGTGCAAATTCCAGCCTGGCCACCAAAGTATCCTCGAAATCGTTGAGTATTCCCCTGTTTGGAGATAAATACGAGTCTGTTCCACTGGTATCGGATGAACTTGCAGATGAAGTATTTTATATTATACCAGGACACGGCGGACCGGATCCAGGAGCCATGTCCAAGAATGTGGATGGTGAATATACTATCTGCGAAGATGAATACGCCTATGATGTGAGTTTGCGATTGGCGAAAGACCTGATCGAAAAAGGAGCAACTGTATACGTAATTGTTCAGGATAAAAATGATGGGATACGGGATGAAAAATACCTGGAATGCGATTGCGATGAAAAAAGTTTGAGCGGTCGTGATATTCCATTGAGCCAGAAAAAGAGATTAAGACAAGGGATTAACTATGTCAACAAGTTATATTCCAAACACAAAAAGGAAGGTATAAAAAAACAATGGATGGTCTCTCTTCACATCGATTCTAGAAGTGAAGAAAGCAGACAAGATGTATTTTTTTATTATCAATCTGAAAGTGAAACCAGTAAAAACAAGGCTCTGGACATTCAAAAAGTATTTGAAGAAAAATATCAAATCTACAGAAAGTCGCAAGAATATAAAGGCACTGTTTCGTCACGACCCCTATATGTTGTAAGGCATTCTGATCCCGAACCGATCTACATTGAATTAGCAAATATTCAAAATCCGGAAGATCAAAAAAGAATTTTATATCCAAAAAATCGCCAATTGCTGGCTGATTGGATTACCGAGGGATTTTTAAAGTAAGAAGAACTGATTGCCTGATAAAACAGCATTACTGCAGATCATTCATTGATCTTGATTCCATTTATTCATTCATACATCTGACCGCATCCTCTGATATCATCCGGATGATAACGACCTAATACGTCCAATCGATGACTATGATCAAGAACTCCCAAATCACCGGTCTGCAAAAAAGAACAGGTATGCAAATTCCCCAGGTCGATTACATTTACCGCCCCTCTTCTCCCCGTTTCCAAGAAACTAAGCGGATCAGTAGTATCAGAGATTATATATTTCAAGATAGGAGCGGATGCATAATGAATTCCATCCATAGCATAGGCTTGCGACATCAATTCCGTCATTCCATATTCTGAATGAATCTCCGCATTGGGAAATCCTCTCTTCAATTCCTGAATCAACGTTTCTTTATCTATGACCCTGTTTAGACTTTTCATTCCGCCTGTTTCAATAACAATTAAATCAGATGCTTCGACCATATATACTTTAGCAAAATCCAAAAGTGCAATACTTAGTCCGAATAAAATTCTTTTCTTTCGGGACATTTCCGGCTTCGTCAATAAATGAAACAAGGAAGCAAAATCATTTAGATAGGAATGTTCATAATTCCCGGATCCGGATGCGTTCATAAAATACTGAAACATTGAAATCAATGAAGAATTCGGTCTTTCCAGCGTCGCAGGCAACAATCCAATAAATTGATAATTCTGTATAGGACCATAATGAAATTCGAAACATTGCCGGGCCACACGATGATACCAACTCAAAGAACGCACATGATGTTTGGATTTAGTTTCCTTTGTAGTACCACTCGATTCAAAAAAGGTTTCATCCTCCCAATCACCGGCTTTAATCTCCCTGTACTTAAATAGTTCAGCAGGCAAAAAGGGAAATTGTGTGAGCGCATCAGGCTTAATTCCATCTTTTCTTAAGTATCTCAAATATTCAGCATACACCTTGCAATTTTTGGATTGAAACTCGAATACTTCGCTAGCGATTTCCAGGAAATTGTCCGGATTTACATTTAATATTTTATCTTGCAGATTAATTAGTGTATTCATACTTTCTTAGGAATGTAAAACTATGAATCGATTTCAATTCCACATCCTGATTTTTTGCATTATTTTAATCCTTATGAATTGCCATAAGTCTGAACCCATATCCAATATACCTCAAATAGAGTACATTGGAGTAAATAAAAAACAGATGAAACAAGGTGATTTAAATGAAGACACCTTATGGTTACAATTCAGATTTGAAGATGGGGACGGTGATTTAGGTTACAGTTCTTCAGACAGTCGAACTGATATTTTTGTAATGGACAGCCGGACTGGGAATTTACAGGATAAATTCAAAATTCCTGAACTTCCTCCGTCTAATAATGATGTACAAAAAGGAATGCTCACAATCAGAATACTTACCACCTGTTGTTTTTATCCACCGCAGGATACCATTCCGCCTTGTACAGTTCAAAATAAATATCCCTTTGACTCACTTAGATATTTAATTTACATCCAGGACAGAGCCGGTCACTTAAGCAATACCATTCAATCGGATTTTGTAAAGCTGATTTGCTTTTAGTTTCTCAGGAGAGTAACTCCTTAGCCCCTTCAATTGCCGCTTTAGTATGCCCTACAAAAACCTTTTTACCGATTTTAATTACTGGTCGTTTCAAAAAAGTGTATTCAGAGAGGATGAGTTTTCGGTAGTCTTTTTCATTTAAATTTTTCAGATGCAAACCCATGGACCGGTACTTGATTGCATTACGGCTGAATAAAGCTTCATAGCTACCTGCCAGCGTGGCCAGTTCATCTAATTCTGCAGCTGTAATTGACTGTTCTTTAATATCCTGCAATTCGCAACCTGATGTATTCAGTTGACCCAGAATTTTCTTGCAAGTACTGCAATGCGTTAAATGATAAATTTTATTTTTACTCATGCTTACATTTCAATTCTACTACTGTCACCGTATTAAAGGAAAGCCATAATCTAGTTGCAATTCCTTTTTTTACCCAATTCTTTATGAACAAATTTGTATTGATTCAATATCATAATAAGAAATGGAAACACCAATTTGTTTAAGAAAAATTTAATGCACAATATAGACAGCAGTATATCCAGCAAGGAGTATTACCAATTGCATTTATTGCAAGTAAGAAATAGCTGAGAAAATTATTGCTAATGAAATGGTTTATGAATTCTTGAACTCAATATTATTTAAAAACAGGTTTAAGCGGATTCAACATTCAGGATTTCCCGATTGCAGCTGCTTGTGCTTTTTTATGGTCGTCGAGAAACTTCTGTAAGCCAATATCGGTAAGCGGATGTTTTAACAATGATAGGATTGCATCCAACGGGCAAGTGACCACATCTGCTCCTGCTTTAGCCGCTTCAACGATATGCAGTCCGCTTCGTATGGAAGCTGCAAGTATTTCTGTATCATAACCTTGCATGGTATAGATATCAAAAATGTCCGTGATGAGCTGAATTCCATTCCAATTGGTATCATCAATCCTGCCAATAAATGGAGAAATATAGGTAGCGCCTGCTTTTGCTGCGAGTATAGCCTGACCGGCACTAAATACGAGTGTACAGTTCGTTTTGATTTCTAAAGCGGTCAATTCCGCGATTGCTTTTATGCCATCCTTTATCATTGGTACCTTGACCACAATGTTTTCTGCGATTTCGGCCAATTCTTTGGCTTCTTTCATAATGCCTTTATATTCTGTAGAAATAACCTCAGCACTGATATCCCCTTTAACCAGATCGCAGATTTTCTTATAGTGCCTATAGATACTTTCCTTCCCGGTAATTCCTTCCTTGGCCATTAGACTTGGATTGGTGGTAACACCGTCAAGAATTCCCAATTCAAGGGCTTCTTTAATTTGTGCCAGGTTGGCGGTATCTATAAAAAATTTCATATCGCAGGAGTTATTTAAAAGAAAGGCAAGAGCCCATCGCACCGCTCAACTACCCGCCCTTGCTGTATTTCTACCCTGGGGGATTCAGCAGGAGCTGGTCGTGAACTCTTACCAAGGGCAAAAATAAACTATTAGGTGGGTATCGGATGCTCAATTTCAAAATAGTGAAATAAAAATTGAATGTCAATTTAAAGAAATCAGTTAACTGCTTATAAGTCAAGTCTTAAAATATAAATTAGGATAAATTAAACATAGTCATTATTGTGAATTAGCAGATTCCGCTTTTAAAATTATATATTTTGGAAATCCACCATTTTATCAGACCCGTTTAAATAGCGAAAAAGTCTTTGAGCCTCATCAATTTTCTTGTAAGAGACGACCTCAATTTGATTTATTTTGGAAAAAAGGGCTTGAATCCCCTCCAGTAGCCTTCATTTTTAGGATAGCAGACCCAGGTCATTTCTTCATTGGTTACGGGATGCACCAAACTTAATTTATAGGAATACAAGGCGATATCATGTTCGTCTTTTCCTTTCTTTTTGCCATATTTCATATCCCCGCAAATAGGGCATGAAATATGCGCCAGCTGGGCCCTAATCTGGTGGGATCTCCCCGAAAGCAAATCAATATTCAAAAGACAATTACCATTTAAGTTTGCAAGTACCTTGTAGTCCAGGCTACATTTTTTTGCATCCTTCCTGGGCTCATCATAGACTTTGGTCTTGTTTTTATCCTCATCTTTAGTAAGAAAATGCACTAAACTCCCTTCATCTTCCAAAGGCTGCGCAGTGGTCACAGCAAGATATTTTTTATGGATTTCGCCTGACTTCATTCGTTCCTGCAAACGGGTAGCTGCTTTTGAAGTTTTAGCAAATACCATCACTCCTCCCACAGGTCTATCCAGTCTTTGAACCAATCCTAAATAAACATTTCCAGGTTTTTGATATTTATGCTTAAGATATTCTTTAAGCAGATCAACCAGATTTGGATCTTTTGTATAATCTGCCTGAGAAAGTATACCTACGGGCTTTTCAATCACAAGTAAATGATTATCTTCAAAAAGGATATGGGGATTAAAATTCATAAATGGACAAAAAACAATTAAAAGTAGCTATTTCTCCTTGCCCCAATGATACTTATATTTTTGGACCCTGGATTAATAAGTTTATAGAAACTGAAGATTCACTTCATATCCGGACGGACTATTTAGACATTCAGGAGTTGAATGAGCAAGCGCTTACCAACACCTATGATATCATTAAAATAAGTGCAGCTCATATCCCTTCTGTAATTGAACATTATGCGATTCTCTCTTGCGGAGGTGCACTTACGGAGAAAACAGGACCGCTGTTAATTGCTCAAAAGGATATCCCTGAGGAAGATATTACAAAGAGTCGAATCTTGCTGCCTGGAATTAATACAACGGCGGCATTTCTATTTGGATTTCTATTTCCAAAAGCAAAAAAAATCGACTATGTATTATTCTCTGAAATTGAGGATCGACTGCTGAATAAGGAAGCAGAAGCAGGGGTGATCATTCATGAATCCAGATTTACCTACGAAACCAAAGGACTAATGAAGCTTTTTGACCTGGGCGAATTATGGTTTGACAAAACCAAATGTCCCATTCCTCTAGGTGTGATTGCTATTAATCGCCAATTGGATAGTCAAGTGAAGTCCAGAATTCAGGACCAGATTAAAAAAAGCATTCTATGGGCCAATCATAATGCTGATGAGCTAATGCCATTTATTCAATCGAAAGCTACGGAAATGGATTTAGATACGATAGCCCAACATATCCACTTATATGTCAATGAGTACTCCCTGAATTTGGGCGGATCCGGCAAAATTGCCATAATGAAGCTATGCAATTATATAAACCGGGGAAAACTCAATGCCAATGAGGTTTTTATATAATTGATATTCTTTTATTTACACATTAATTTATTTTAATTTTTATTAATCATTAAAAAATAATGATTTATATATTGTAATTATTCATAATGTATTATATCTTTACATCGTGTAAGTTTTGGTTATTAAATGTAAAATTCGTTTTTGCTCGTGAAAAGTCACGAGCATTTTTAATTTAAGAAACACCCTTCTGTTATTTCATCTCTTCGGGGTCAGATTTCACCGCATTCTATCGATCCTAAAAAATTTTAAATCTTTTTATCCGGCATTATTCAATCATAGTACACTTATATGTAATGTATTTTCAATTAACGCTCAGTTAATTGAAATTTCTATTTCGTTTTAAGACCCCATCGTACATCAAATCTTCATTTATCAGCTGATTCAACCAGCCGGATTATCAAGGGAAATTGGCATAATTATTGAAATCATTACATTGAGTTTTGAGTTTTGGTTATTAAATGAAGATTTGCCCGTATAACTGTATACGGGCTATCTTTTTTTAGGGACTACCCTTCTTATTGACAGTCCTTATTGTATTTTCGCCTTCATTTTCAAGTAA
Source organism: Bacteroidota bacterium (assembly GCA_029781865.1). Lineage (GTDB taxonomy): Bacteria > Bacteroidota > Bacteroidia > Chitinophagales > Saprospiraceae > Vicinibacter. The sequence goes on along the minus strand of JAKOVW010000007.1, from coordinate 189,355 downwards.
CTCCTTTCCTATGATTATTGGCGTACCAAAAGAGATAAAGAGCAATGAAAACCGCGTTGCGTTAACACCCGCAGGTGCCTTAGAACTCAGCAAAAGAAAACATAAAATTTACATACAGTCAACAGCCGGCAACGGTAGTGGATTTTCTGATCAAATGTATCAGGATGCTGGAGCAACTATACTTTCAACTATAGAAGAAGTTTACGATAAATCAGAGATGATTATCAAAGTTAAAGAGCCCATTGCTTCTGAATATTCTTTAATAAAAGAAAATCAACTCATCTTCACCTATTTCCATTTTGCTTCTTATGAACCACTAACCACTGCAATGATTAAAAGTGGTGCCATTTGTCTGGCTTATGAAACGGTTGAATTGCCGGACCGAAGTCTCCCCTTACTGGTACCAATGTCAGAAGTTGCAGGAAGAATGGCAATTCAGGAAGGTGCAAAATTTTTGGAGAAGCCCCAAAAAGGAAAAGGCATATTGCTGGGCGGTGTTCCCGGAGTTCCTCCGGCGAAAGTTCTGATCCTCGGAGGCGGTGTTGTTGGGACACAAGCTGCAAAAATGGCAGCTGGTCTTGGATCACAAGTGACTTTATTGGATGTTAACTTATCCCGGCTTAGATATTTGGCCGATGTGTTGCCCCCAAATGTCATCACGATGTATTCGAATGAATTAACTATACGGAATCTAATCAAAACACATGATCTCATTGTCGGGGCTGTATTAATCCCAGGAGCCAAAGCACCCAATTTAATTACAAGGGATATGTTAAAAACGATGCAATCGGGAACGGTCCTTGTGGATGTTGCCATTGATCAGGGCGGTTGTATGGAGACGAGCAAACCAACCACACACGATGATCCGATTTTTATCATTGATGATGTCGTACATTATTGTGTTGCAAATATGCCAGGTGCTGTACCATTCACTTCTACTCTTGCACTTACCAATGCTACGCTTCCTTTTGCAATTCAACTTGCTGATAAAGGCTGGCAGCAGGCTTGCCGGGATAGTAAGCCTTTAAAAGAAGGATTAAATGTGGTCAAAGGCAAAGTGGTATACCAGGGAGTTGCTGATGCATTTGGTTTGAACTACACCGATGTTTCAACTGTTCTGTAATAAATGAGGTATTTTTCTTGTTTTAATAAAAAATAAAACTAAATACTTGCAGGAATCCAAATCTTGCAATAATTTCAAGGGTCATTTCTTTTATTCACTTTTAAACCGCTCTTATGAATATAACCTTTAATGAGCTCAGAGAGATCAAACACAATTTACCGGCTGGAGGCATTAAGAAGATTGCCGATCAATTAAATCTTGATGAACAAACAGTTAGAAATTATTTTGGTGCGCATCACTTGGAAAATAGTGGCAACCATATTCAACCTGGGCCTAACGGAGGCATAGTCCATATTGAAGATGAAACGATTTTAAATCTCGCTAAACAGATGATCGAAGCCAGCGCGAAGCAAAATTAAACACAAAAATTTTATTACCTTACCTATTTAAGGGTTTGCTCTCATGAACATTCAGCAAACCCTTTTTTATTTTAAATTTCAATAGGAGCTTCTTTAACTTTAAAGAATGCTATGAATTAAATTAAATTTTCTTTGATATCACTGCTACCTTTACTATTCTTATGCATTGAAATACGGTAAGCCATTACCCGTATTCACAAATCAAATTATTCAATTTCTATACTTTGCCCAGACAACATCAAATTGAATTGCTAAGGCTCGCTTTTCCAATTATACTTGGCAACGTATCCCAAATGATGCTCAATCTCATTGATTCTGCAATGGTCGGTCATTTAAGCTACAAGCATCTGGCAGCCGCAGCCCTCGTAAACAATCTGATCGGTATTCCTTTTGTGGTATGTATGGGCTTTACAGTAGCAATCTCCCCATTGGTTGCAGAACTTAAAGGCGCAGGAAAACAAGAACAGTGCGGCAATTTGTTAAACAACGCCATGTTCTTAAATTTTTTGGTTTGCCTTTTCCTGGTGATACTTCTGTTTTCGTGTGGCAGCATCATCTATTATTTAAAACAAGATATAGAAGTCGCCAGGCTCGGAAGGCCTTATCTGAATTGGATGCTCTGGTCCATAGTACCCATGATCCTATTTCTAAGTATGAAACAATTCTGTGACGGATTGAATCATACCCGGATTCCATTAATTTTATCACTGTCTTCTATTCCCTGTAATGCGGTTATCAATTATTTCTTAATCTATGGCCATTACGGATTTCCCAAACTAGAATTGATCGGTGCCGGAATCGCCACTTTTATCACCAGATGTTTGATGGCCATTATACTTGCATTATATGTATATAATTACAAACCGTTCAAAAACTATAATATACAAACGTTTAAACTGAATAAAGATAGAATTCGCAAAATTGCCGCACTGGCAATTCCAAGTGCCTGGCAATACGGAAGTGAAGTTGGTGCTTTTGTAGTACTCGGCATCATAGTTGGTTGGTTTGGTGCTATCCAACAAGCTGCTCACCAGGTGTCATTATCAGTTGCCGCAATGACATTTATGGTTTCTATCGGTCTGTCTACGGCAGGTTCCATAAAAGTCGGAGAAGCTTATGGAATGCAAAACATCCATCTTGCCCGCAAAACCGGAATAGCCGTACTTAAATTTGCAACTGCTTATGGTTCCTTTTGTGCACTAATTTTTATTTTATTACGAAATCAAATACCACATTTATTTACATCTGACCCAGAGGTAATCATCCAGGCATCGGTTCTGTTTTTATTTGCAGCTGCATTTCAATTAGGAGATTCAATTCAGGCAGTCGGGATTGGTATTCTCAGAGGATTACAGGATGTAAAGCTTCCAACAATCTACACCACGCTCTCCTACTGGTTTATAGGTATTCCGGTTGGTTATTTCTTAGGAGTCATCGTGAATTGGCAGATCATCGGCATATGGATAGGTTTCATTGTGTGCCTCTCTGTTATGGCCATATTACTGTGTTTGCGATTTCTGAAAATCACCGGGAGTTTTAAAGGTAATACGCTTTAGTGAGCTGATCGAATTCCTTTGTCCTGGTTCCATTCTGATCAAAAAGTACCATTTCATTGCTCTCCATGGCCATTCCGGATCTGCTGTATTCCAATAAGATCAAATTGTTTTCAGAATTTTGATAATGCCTGACATTCATCATTCGGTTCAATTGCAATGAATTATTATACATTTGATAACTCAACTCCTCTTCCTGTGAATAAGGTATAACAAACGATGCTGAACCCTCTTCAGCTAAAAAGAAATGAACAATATCCGAAAGCAATTTAAAATCAAATTGATTTTGATGTTTACTTCTCGCGGAAACAATACGATCGGATTTGAGCTGATTTTTATAATAAGGAGGATTCGATACAATTTGTTGGAATGCAGATTTCATCGAACTAAAAAAATGATCTGTAACCAATTCAGTTAAACCTATTTGAAAGCAATAAACATTTTGACTCCAGGGTGAACTTTTGATATTTTCCTGGCAACAATCAACGCTATACTGATCAACATCGATTCCATAAATGCGTGTACCAGGTCCGGCTCTTTGAGCCAGCATTAGAGACAAAACGCCACTTCCACATCCCAGATCCAGGATATTTTGTGATCTCAAAATCCTTACCCATGAACCCAATAAAACCGAATCAGTGGTTACGGGAAAGACCATTTCGGGAATCTTTAATGAAAATTGCTTAAAATTAAAAACAGATTCAGTTTTCAAGGTGCGGAGCTTACAATAAAATGAATAAATTGAGTCGAGGCGAACAGGTCATAACAAATGTACATTGTTTTAGAAATATATTATGCGCAATTATAATTATCTTGCTTTGTGAATGAATTTGTTGAAAGTCCTTTTATTTTAGACACAGAACATCATTACGCATTAGATCAAATCGATGTTTTGAAAGGCTGTTTATTTCTAACAGGGAGAGCCGGAACAGGAAAATCTACATTGATTCAACTATTTCGCAAACTATCTGACAAACGGATTATTTTTCTTGCTCCAACCGGAGTTTCTGCAGTAAACATTAAAGGACAAACCATCCATAGTTTTTTTAAATTTCCTCCCGGCTGGATCAACAGCAGTGACTATAGGCTTATTCCAAAAAAACAGATTGAAAAAATAGATTTAATTTTTATAGATGAAATATCTATGGTTCGTGCAGATTTACTCGACCATATTGATGGATTTCTCAGACAATCTTTGAGGAATGATCAAACTTTCGGTGGCAAAGCAATGCTCTGGACCGGTGATTTATTTCAACTACCTCCGGTTTTGAGCAGCAATGATGAGAAAGAATATTTTTCAAAGATCTATGAAAGTCCCTATTTTTTTTCTTCCAAGGCCTTTAAAAAATTAGAACAATTTGAAATGATAGAATTGGAGCAGGTATTTCGTCAGAAAGACAAATCTTTTCTCAAATTACTCGATAAAATAAGGATGAATGAGATTGATGAATTTGATCTCGAACAAATCAATCAACAATACCAGCCATTCGATATCACTGAAGAAGAACAATTCATTCTAACTTTAACTTCCACGAATCAGGCAGCAAATATCATTAACGCAGGCAGATTAAACCGGATTCAATCGGCTGAAAAAGTATATAAAGCAATTATTACAGGCACTATAAACAGCTCGCATTATCCTTCGGATGAATTTCTGGTGCTGAAAGAGGGAGCCCAGATTATGATGTTAAAAAATGATCCATTCAAAAGATTCGTGAATGGATCTCTGGGCATTGTTACAAAGCTTAATGAGGAAAGCGTGGAAATACAATTGGATCATTCCTCAAAACCTATTGAAGTGGAAAGATTCAATTGGGAAATCATACGTTATAAAATATCAGAAGGCAAGGATGCCGAATTAAAAACTGAAGTCATCGGAAGCTTCACACAATTTCCCTTAAGGCTTGCCTGGGCAATAACCATACATAAAAGCCAGGGAAAAACCTTTGATAAAATCAATATAGACATGGGAAAGGGGGCATTTGAGCATGGGCAGGCATACGTTGCTTTAAGCCGTTGTAAATCACTGGAAGGCATTAGGTTGAGACAAGCTTTGAAATGGAAAGACATTCAGACAGATGAAAAAGTGATTGATTTTTTGAACCGATACCGGTAAAATGATTTATAACCGCTATTGATTTTTTATTAAATTTGAGCCAATCAAAATCTCCAATATGTCCCATCATAATAAACCTCACAAATTAAACCCAAAGCAAAGTGAGCGTAAATTTTTCTATGTGCTTTTCATAGTTGCCATTATCCTGATGTTGTTAATGTATCTCATGTTTACTGCGACTTCTTAATCCGGCATCATTGAAATTAAATATTGATATTCGTTATCGCAGTCCTGAAGCCTGGATTCACGCTGTAATTGCAAACTTTGATAAATTTCTGCAGGATCATGCAGATTGCGAACGAAAAGCATCTGCAATGGCATTGAGCTTTGTTGCAAAATACCCTGACCGCCTTGAAATTATTCCGGAACTTATAGATACTGCTTTAGAAGAGTTAGAGCATTTCAAATTGGTTTATCAACTCATGGAAAAGAGAAACATACTGCTTCCGGCAAGCATGAGTGAAGATCCATACATTAAAGCATTGCTTAGTCATTGCCATCATGGTATCAATGAACGATTTATGGATAGACTGCTTATCGCTTCTGTTGCTGAAACGCGAGGAGCGGAACGATTTAGCATGGTATCTGATCATTTGGAAGATGCAGAATTGAAAAAATTTTATAAAATTCTATGGGTTTCAGAAGCCAAACACGGGCATATCTATGTAAAAATGGCATTGAATTATTTCGATGAAAATCAAGTTTACAAAAGACTGGACCGATGGATGGATATTGAAGCAGAAGTTGTAAAAAATTTGGAAATAAGACCGGCTCTTCATTAATACTATTCATGCATCCACACTTTGTTGTACCGGTTTTCTCCATGCATTGGCTTGCCGGACTCATCTGCAGTATCCTGGTTTACGCAGGGCTCTTGATTGTAGGAATTTATCTTTCTAAAACAGGAAAAGAACAGCCATTCAGACTTTTTTTAGTTGCATTATTTATCATACGTGAAGTTTACCTTTTTGCTTACATCATACAAGAAGGGCAGTTCACCCTTCAGGATTCACTACCCTTGCATCTTTGTAACATTTCATATCTTTTCATGATCATTTTTTTGCTAAGACCGAATTTTTTTCTTTATGAGTTTTTGATCCTATTAAGTCTTGCGGGAGCCATTCAAAGCTTAATCACACCTGAACTGACACACGGATATTCAGATTATTTTATCATCGATTATTACATCAGTCATGCTGGTATCATTTTTGTTCCATTGTACGGACTTTTTGTTTTGAAAATGAAACCGAGAACCGGATCCTGGTTCCGGGTGTTCTTATTTGGAAACCTGATTCTGTTTTGTGTGTTTATCATTAATCTATTGCTGGATTCGAATTACATTTATCTGATGAAAGCTCCGGATGCCAATAACATGATGGTTTTGCGACCATATCCCTGGCACCTGGTTGGATTTGAAGTATTTGGAACCTTGCACATATTGTTTATTTACTGGTTAACCAGGAGAGTAAAATTTAAACCGCTAAAAGCCTAATACCGGAATCATTATGTTAAAAGCCATTTCCCCGCTTGATGGAAGATATTCTGATAAACTTGAAATCCTGCAGGATTACTTTTCTGAGTATGCGTTCATCAGATATCGATTACATGTAGAAATCGAATATTTTATTCATTTGATTGAAAGTCTTCCCCTATCCCAAAAACTGACTAATGCACAAAAAGATGAACTGAGAAAAATATATTCTGAGTTCAATTCGGAAGATGCCAACAAAATAAAAGACATTGAAAAAACAACTAACCATGATGTAAAAGCCGTTGAATATTTCCTTAAAGACAAATTAAAAGAAACGGACTTAAAAGCATTAAAAGAATTTGTTCACTTTGCGCTAACTTCTCAGGATATAAACAATACCATCATACCCTTATTGCTTCGCGATTTTACTTTGCAAAACCTATTGCCAAAGCTTGCCAATTTGCTCGATACGATCCACAAATCGGGAAATGAATGGAAGAATGTACCCATGCTTGCAAGAACACATGGACAGGCTGCCACGCCAACTACGATGGGTAAAGAATTTATGGTTTTTCAGGAGCGATTAAACATTCAGATTAATTCCCTTCAAAATATTACATATTCTGCCAAATTCGGAGGCGCTACTGGGAATTTTAATGCACATCATGCCGCATATCCATCCATTGATTGGAAAGAATGGGCTAATGGATTTCTACTACATACCTTTCATTTAAAAAGACAACAATACACCACACAGATCGCCCATTATGATGAAATTGCTGAATGGTGTCATCAATTGATTCGCATTAATACCATATTGATCGATTTTTGCCGGGATATCTGGACCTATATTTCTATGGATTACTTCAAACAAAAAACAAAAGCCGGAGAAATAGGATCTTCAGCAATGCCCCATAAAGTTAATCCTATTGACTTTGAAAATGCAGAAGGCAATCTGGGTATCTCAACTGCAATTGCATCTCATCTCGCAGAAAAACTGCCAATATCCCGATTGCAAAGAGATTTAACGGATAGCACCGTCTTGAGAAATCTGGGTGTTCCCATTGGACACAGTTTTCTTGCAATCCTATCCATCGAAAAAGGAATTTCCAAACTCGTTCTGAATGATACCAAAATAAAACATGATCTGGATGAACAATGGATTATATTGTCGGAAGCCATTCAAACTATTCTAAGAAGAGAGGGCTTTGATAACCCTTATGAACTGGTAAAGGATCTCACCCGAGGCAAATCAAAAATAAGTCAAAACGATTTATTTGAATTTATTGACAGTTTAAAAATATCAGATCAGCTAAAAAGCGAATTAAAATTATTGCGACCCGATAATTATCTGGGTCCTGTCAATTCATAAATATCCGCAACTTACTATTGTTTAGTTGAACTAATAAATAATAAGCTTAACAGAGTTGAACCTGAAATTTATGCTCTATGTATTACTGGTTATTTTTTAATCAGGGAGTAGATGAACAACAAAATGAATACCAGTATAATAATTAATAATGGCAACACATAAGCTTTGTAAGGCTTTTCCTCCGTTATCTCCCCCTTTTTTTCCATGGCTTTCATCCCTGACCCATTTTCCGAATCCTGAATCGATTGATATAATTGAATCCGCTCCAGCTCTTTCTGATTTTCGGGATTCTCCTTTAACCAGTTTTCAACAAATACTATTTCGGCAGCGTCACACTGACCGAATGCATATTTCCAAAGCAATTCTTTCCCCGGTTCCAAAGCCATTTCTAGTAATTAAAATGACCTAATGAACTTATGATTTCCACTTCAGGATGCATGGATGATTCTACTCTTCCAATAATTTTCGCTTCGATATTCATACTTTGCGATATAGCAATAATTTTATCAGCCGTGTTCTCATCTGTATACAGTTCCATCCTGTGACCCATATTATAAACTTCATACAGTTCCTTTGGCGAACACAAGCTATGTTGTCTTAATAATTCAAACACCGGAGGCAATTGAAATAAATTATCTTTGACAATTTTAACATCGGAAATAAATTTTTTTACTTTAGTCTGTGCACCACCCGTACAATGAATAATTCCCTTTATTTCAGAATGACATTGATTGAACAGTTCCATAAATAACGGAAGAAACGTTCTGGTTGGCGACAATAGCAAATCGCCGATTCTATAGGATGTATCTTCAACGATAAATTGATCAGCTAATTTGAATTTACCTGTATAGACAAACTCCTTATTGGTTTGCGGAGAATAAGATTCCTCATAGGACAAATACGATTTATCCAAAGTGTCATGCCTGGCAGCAGTTAATCCGTTTGATCCGATCCCGCTATTATATTCATTTTCGTAAACTGCCTGTCCAAAAGATGCCAATCCAACAATCACTTGCCCCGGACGGATGTCATTAATGATAAGTTGCTTTTTAGCAGTTCTGGCGAATGCAGTAATACCAACATCTATTGTTCGGACTATATCCCCAACATCAGCAGTTTCACCACCGCCGGAATAAATTCGAACACCAAATTCCTTCATTTTCGAAATGAATTCCTGAGTGCCTTCGATAATATGCTCAATAACTTCTGCAGGAATGAGCTGCTTGTTTCTTCCGATAGTTGAAGATATCACGATATCGGTAACACAACCCACACAGGCCAGATCATCCAGATTCATTACCAATGCATCAACGGCCAAATTTCCCCAAACACGATCCGTTTTGTTTTCTTTCCAGTCCAGGTAAGCCAGACAACCTTTAGTGCCTGCTGTATCAGCGTGAATAAAATTGACATAGTCAGGGTCCTTGGCAACCAGATCCGGCAATACTTTACAAAATGCGTTTGGATAAAGTCCCTTGTCTAAGTTCCTGATGGCGTGATGGACATCTTCTTTTCCGGAAGACACGCCTAAAGATTCATACCTCTTTGACATATAGGGCGCAAAGTTAATTGAATATCGGGGATGCAGCCTTAGATCAAAAGAAGAAAAAACCATTCAGACCAGGAAATTATGATCATTAAACCATTTAAAACTCCAGGCTTATATCCGAATAAAATTGGAATTCGAAGTCTGTTTTCCTTCTCCGAAAGCCCTGCTACGTGATTATTTTCAACCAATTATCCAATCTGTTTTCTTTTGATAAGAAGAATTGCCTTTGATATCTATCAAAAGATTCATTTAATTTTGTATTACCATTTAATTCTAAACCGGAGAACCAATGAAATTGACTCCTATAGAAAAAGTGAGCGGCCTTACACGGGAACGATTCAGGCTAGAATACCTGGACCCATTAAAACCAGTTGTTTTCAAGGATCTTATGAATGACTGGCCTGCAAAAGAGCTATGGACATTTGACTACTTCAAATCAAAATACGGTCATTTACTCGTGCCTGTTTATGACACTTCGTTCAGCAAAGGGGGTAAAAGCTATATGAGTCCTACAGGCATTATGAAATTTGGAGATTATATTGAGTTCATTCAGCAAGGTCCAACTCAATTGAGAATTTTTTTATGGAATATTTTTAAACATGCACCAGCCTTAATCCATGACATAAAAAATTTGAATATCATGGATGGATTTTACAATGAATTTCCATTTATGTTTTTTGGTGGCCAGGGCTCATTTACTAAAATACATTATGATTTAGATTGCTCTCATGTATTTTTAAATCAGTTTCAAACCAAAAAAAGAATTTGGTTATTTGATCAGGAACAATCCAAGTATTTATATCATATACCATATACTGTCGGCTGCCTGGTAGATATGACCGACCCTGACGAATCAAAATATCCCAGCTTGCAATTTGTGGAAGGCTGGGAAACTATTCTAGAACATGGTGAAACTTTGTTCATACCAAGTATGTATTGGCACCACATTGATTACCTGGAAGGCGGATTCTCCATTTCACTGCGCGCAAGTAACACCATTGCTTTAAAACTAAAAGGCGCTGTACATATTGCAAAGCATCTGGCTGTAGACCGGGGAATGAATTATTTACTTGGTCAAAAATGGATGGATCTCAAAATCAATATGGCCAAACGCAATGCAAATAATCTGTAAATTGTGGCATAGCTTTTGCTTAACCCTGTTATACGAAACCAATTACTGTATCTTTAAAGCCAACCTGATGAAAATCCTTTCTAATTCAGAAAGGATTTTCATTTTTAGTTCATGCCAAACGTTCAAGTTGATGAGTTCGGTTTACTTATTCATTTTTTGACTCTGATGTTGAATCGATTCAATATGAATGGCTTCAATTAAATTAAAAATAAACTCTTCACTTAAATTTTCGTGCTTTCCAAACTCTACCAGCCGGGTGATAATTTCATCCCAGCGCTTTGGCTGAAAAATGGAAATACGACTTTGTTTTTTTTCCAATCCGATCTGTTCAACTAATTGCATTCTTTTAGCCAGTAACTTCAACAAATCATCATCTATTTGATCAATCTTATTACGAATCTCATCAATTTGCAGATTGAATTGGACATCATTGGTGCTCACTTCCCGGTAAATGAGTTTATCTAATATTTCCTTTTCCAAAAATTCCGGGGTAACCTGTTGCTCAGCATCACTCAACGCATTTTGGGGTTCAGGATGGACCTCAACCATTATGCCATCATAATTCAAATCATAGGCTATCTGTGCAATTTCGAGTAAATGCTCCGGGTGACCACTGATATGCGAAATATCCACAAGCATTTGCAAATCTGGGATTCGCCTTTTTAATTCAATTGGAATTTGCCATCTTGGCGTGTTTCGATAAATGGAGTTGCCGTAAAAACTAAATCCCCGGTGGATTGCCGCCAAGCGATTGATTCCGGACTGTAAAAAACGTTCGATTGCCCCAAGCCAAAGATAGAGATCCGGATTAAGAGGATTTTTTACCATAACCGGAATATCCACCCCTTTCAGTGCATCTGATATATCCTGCACATAAAAAGGATTAACCGTTGTTCTGGCGCCTATCCATAATGTATCAAATCCCGCTTTCAAAGCGACTTCAACGTGATGGCTATTTGCAACCTCAGTGCAGATTTTCAGGCCATATTCCTTTTTGATTTCCATGAGCCAGGGAATAGCCTGTTCACCCATTCCCTGAAAATGACCCGGTCTCGTTCTGGGTTTCCAAATGCCAGCCCGTATTAAATGAGGCTTTAAATGCACAGAACGTTTGGCCAATTCATGTAACTGATCAGGCGACTCAGCACTGCAAGGTCCCAAAATCAATACTTTTTCTCCATTTTTACTTGTTATCGCCGGATTCAGCATGTTGCTTGTCATGATAAGTAAGGTTAACAAAAGTAATTGGATTTTGATGGCCGTTAATCTCCGTTTTTGTGATCTTTGCGAACACAAATTTCAAAAATGAGAAGTTTCCTGATTTTTAGTTTCATTACTATATGCGTTCTTTCCTCAATTTCTGCCCAAAAATCAAAAACAAGTGCAGAAATCATGGAGGGTTTTAAAAAACTGAAGGTCCTCGGTTCTGTATTGTACATTGCCGCTCATCCTGACGATGAAAACACCCGATTGATTACCTACCTGGCCAAAGATCAAAAATTTAACACGGCATATCTTTCATTGACAAGGGGTGATGGTGGACAAAACCTAATCGGACCCGAACTGGATGAATACCTTGGAGTAATCCGGACCAATGAATTATTGCAAGCCAGAAAAATTGATGGCGGCACTCAATATTTTACACGCGCCAACGATTTTGGTTATTCTAAAAATGCGGAAGAGACTTTTTCTTTTTGGAATAAGGACAGCATTTTACTGGACGTCATCCGTGTAATACGCGAATTTAAACCTGATGTCATCATCAATAGGTTTGATCACCGTACCAGTGGAAAAACACATGGACATCATACGGCTTCTGCAATATTAAGCCTGGAAGCAGCACAACATGCGAATAGTCCGCTTTTTATGCAGGACCCATTGAAAGGTACTGACATGCATATAGTACAGAGAGTATTCTTTAATACATCCTGGTTTTTTTATGGCAGCAAAGAGAAATTTGACGCGATGGATAAATCAGGATTATACAGCCTTGATGTCGGGAGTTATCTGCCGGCATATGGATATTCGACGAATGAAATTGCAGCTCAGAGCAGAAGCATGCATAAATCTCAGGGATTTGGCATCAACAGTAGCCGCGGAACAATGATGGAGTATTTTGAACGCGTGGATGGAGTTAAAGATTCTCAACAAAACAATCCGTTTGATGGATTGAACCTGAGTTGGAGCCGCATTAATGGCGGAGGCAATGTGGATCATCTCATTGATACGCTCATCGCACAATTTGATTATGAAAAACCCTGGAAAAGCATTCCCTTACTTCAAAAAATAGAACTGTATATCTCCGACCTGCATGAAGAACACTGGAAAGCAATTAAATCAGAAGAAGTAAGAAATTTAATCTACGATTGTGCCGGCTTGTTTGCTGAATCTTCAACAGATGTATTTCTTACCACCACAAATGAAAAATTAAAAGTTTCCAATGAATGCATAGTTAGAAATCCTGTGTCCATGACATTAGAATCCATTTCATTCCCCACTTGCAGCAAGGACAGCACATATTCACTCTTATTAAAACCGAATCAGGCAGAAATATGGAATACTACAATTACCCTTCCTTCGAAGCTACCTCCAACTGGTGCATTCTGGCTTCTCAATGGAAGACCACGCGGAATGTATAAAGTAGATGAATTGTTGAATCACAACCGACCTATCGGTAAAAAGTTATTGAATGCAGAGTTCAAAATCTCTATTAATCACAAACCCTATGTTTTAATGCGGGAAATCATTTACAAAAATGACGATCCGGTTTTAGGTGAGGTTAAACAAAATCTCGATGTTATTCCGGCCATCACAATTGCACCGGATGACCACTTGCTAATTACCAATTCAAAATCTACTAAATGCAGGATTAAATTGATTGCACATGCAGATCATCAGCAAGGTAGCCTTACGCTGAAATGTCCGGATCATTTCAGCATATTACCTTCCAAAATTGCTTATAATCTGGATAAATCAGGCCAACAACAGGAATTTGAATTTGAAATCAGCGGTCAATCCATAGACAACCGGTTAATTGAATTACCCATACTCGTTAACCAAATGCAATCCTACACACTTGAATCCATTAAATATCCCCATATTCCCTGGCAAAATGTGTTGTTACCTGCACAAATCAAATTAATCAATACCGACCTGTTGAAATTGAAAAAACGAATCGCCTATATAGAAGGCGCCGGAGACTATATCGATGAAGCCATGACCAAAATGGGATTTGATGTAAAAACCATTTTACCTGCCGATTTACAAAACCTGAGCATTAAGAATTTTGATGTCCTTGTATTTGGCATTCGTGCTTTAAATACCAAGTCAGAATTAAAATCTTGCAAATCGTATTTGGATCATTTTATGGAAGAAGGAGGTAAAGTAATTTTTCAATACAACACCACGGCTGAATTGGTCACCGAAGATTTCTCACCCGCCGGTTTAAAAATTTCAAGGGATCGGGTAACGGATGAAAATGCCACGGTTAAAATACTGAAGCCGGATCACCCATTTTTTAACGATCCTAATAAAATTCGAAGTTCTGATTTTGACCATTGGGTTCAGGAGCGTGGATTGTATTTTGCAAATAACTATGATCCTTCTTATGAAGAATTAGTGAGTATGAATGATCCAAATGAAAAAGAATTAAAATCAGGAATCTTGATACGGAAAACGGGAAAAGGTTGGTTTGTTTATACCTCGCTGGCCTGGTTTAGGCAATTAAAAGCCGGAGTTCCCGGTGCTTACCGTTTGTTCTCCAATTTGATTTGTTTCTGATGAATCCAGAAGAAAAAATAAACTGGCAAAAATATTACACACTTGTGGCAGGCATGTTAATCATATACATCATTGTCCTCTGTATACTTTCTTATGTTTATCACAAGTAATACTGTTTTGATAAATGCCAACAGTACGCCTTTCACTAACTTCATAAACTTCAGAATTTACTTATAAATGAACAAATACGATTGGTTGGTTTTGTGTTGTACACTTGGGTTTATTGTAGTTTTTGGAATTTTCAAAACCAAGAAGCAACACAATCTTAAAAATTACATTTTAGGGGACCAGTCTTCCAGTTGGTGGAAAGTTGGATTCATCGTCATGGCTACACAGGCCAGTGCTATTACGTTTATTTCTACCACAGGACAGGGATTTTCCGATGGCATGCGTTTTGTCCAATTTTATTTTGGTTTACCCCTGGCAATGATTGTCATTTGTATTACGTTTATTCCGATTTTTTATAAGCTAAACGTTTTTACCGCTTATGAATATCTGGAACAACGTTTTGATGGAAGAACACGGACATTTGCCGCTTTGATTTTTCTTACACAAAGAGGTCTAGCTGCCGGAATTACATTATATGCACCAAGCATTATTTTATCTTCAATCTTTGGATGGAATTTACAGTGGACCCATATCATAGCGGGTATACTCGTCATTATGTATACCGTTTCGGGTGGATCTAAAGCGGTAACACAAACACAGCTTCAACAACTTGCCGTTATTTTCACAGGAATGATTATCATTTTTTATTACATCGTTCATTCATTTCCCGATCACATTGGATTCTCTGATGCATTGACCATTGCAGGCTGGTCCGGTAAAACGCAAGCTGTCAATTTTAATCTTGACTTTAATGACAGGTATAATATATGGTCCGGAATCGGAGGTGGATTTTTTTTAGCACTTGCTTATTTTGGAACCGATCAGTCTCAGGTCCAACGATACATCAGCGGCAAGAACAGTACAGAAAGCAGAATGGGACTTATCATGAATGGAATTCTTAAAATTCCGATGCAAATGTTTATTCTGCTGTGCGGTGTAATGTTATTTGTAGCCTTTCAATTTCAAAAAACGCCAGTACATTTTAATGAAAAAGTCAATCAGGAGCTTCAAACACATCATCCAGATAAATTCAAAGAATGGGAGAAACGAAATGACAGCATTCATTTTCACATGAATTCCATTCAGGCTGACATCCATAATCCTGAACTCAAATCCGAATTACAGTTGCTCAATCAAAATCGAATGCAATTACGGGAAGAAGTTAAATCTTACGTTGCAAAAAACTTACCCGAACAGGAATCCAATGACCGGGATTACATATTTCTGCACTACATACTTCATTATCTACCTCATGGTTTTATAGGCTTGATGATTGCTGTGATCTTATGCGCGGCCATGTCCTCCATTTCTGCTGAAATGAATGCTTTATCAGGCACTACTACTATTGATATTCTTAAAAGGCATTTTCCAGCCTTTGCATCGAAACACAATGATGTATTCTGGACGAGAGCTTTTACTGCAGGATGGGGATTGGTGATCATTGGATTTGCACTTTATGCCAATCTCTTTGAAAATCTTATTCAATACATCAATATCGTTGGGTCCATATTTTATGGAACTGTTTTAGGCATCTTTCTAACCGGCTTTTATCTAAAAATGGTTAAAGGGAAAGCGGTATTCTATGCTGCGGCAATTGCCCAGACCACTATATTGTTTCTATTTGCATTTACGAATCTGGGATTTTTGTGGTATAATGTCATAGCATGCATGATGGTTTTGATTTTGTCTTTCGCTTTCGAAAAGATGCTATTGGAGAAGTCCCCGGCGTGAAAGCGTTAAGCAATTTATCTTGAAGAACACATCTACCTTTTGCGCAAACTTTAACCGGAAATGCTGACTGCATTAAGAAAATAAAATCATATAAACCGGCATATGAAAAATCCTAAGCGAATGGAATATCAAATTCAATTCTCCTTAACTCATCCGGTGTTATGCAAAAAAATAGGCATAAATTTCATTTATGCCTATTTGATTCCCGGATCGACTATCCGTTAAACAAACTGAACAAATCGTCCTTGTATTTTATAATGGATTAATTGCTCCATTCTTTAATCGACATCTCATTCATCTTTACGTATTCATCATTTTTAGCTTCAATGGCCAGCGCTTTTGATTTTTCTGCTGCTGCAATTGCTTCCGGTTTGCGTCCCAGTTTGGCAAGTATTAATGCTTCTACTCTGAGCTTCCAAAACTTGGCATCCATTTGATTTGCCTTTTGAACCCAGGTTAAGGCCTGATTCAGATCCTTATTCGAATCAAAATAATAACGGGCAGCAAGGTAGTAATCATCACTGGTTGGTCCGGCCATTACTTTCTCAATATTCTTCATCACTTTGTTATCTGTATCAAATCTTAGTTTAACTGTAACCATGGTGGTTTCCCAGATTAAATTGATTGATGCTCCATCATTCCGCAAATCATTCACATCGATTAAAAATGATTCCACAGTGTAGGGTATCAACTCCGGTGTAACTTTAACATGAGCAACTTCTTTGGTTACATCATAATTATCCGGAACACCCCAGGTTGACAGGTCAGAATACAGGATAACTTCCCATTGATTTTCGCCGGGTATGGTAAATAAAGCATAGGTGCCTTTGGCCACTCTGACACCTTGAAATTCCACATCATCGCTAAAGGTTATTTTGGTTGAGGCATTTGCACCTGTACGCCAGATTTTTCCATATGGCACAAGATCGCCAAAGACAATCCGGTCCTTTTTACTAGGCCTGGAATACTCAACTGTAATGGTGCCCAAACCTGCTTTTTGTTCCAATTTACCCACCGGACTCGGGGCCGGAGTAGAAATTTGGCTAAAAACAGGCAGGAAGAACAAGCTTAAGCTTAAAATCAATGCATTTTTCATATACTAATAAATTTTTATGAGTAACAATAAAAGTCCAAAATGGATGCAAAAATAATCATTCCTACATATTATGAAAATTAATAATATGTATTATCTTTGTCTTGTTAAGGTAACTCAAAATAAAAAATTATGGTCATTGCAGCTACATGTGTGCTTTGTTTCTTATTCAGTTGGTTTTTATTACAAAACAACATTTCTGAACAAGAACAATCCTGATTCACCCGAAATAGATCGGCATAACGATAATACTGTTGCAAATCCTGGTTTGCACAGTGCTTATGGCTTATTATGTCATTGAGCATTTTACGTTGACAAAAAAATCAACGAATTCAATTATTGATTTATTGAATCAACGGAATTCAATCTGCTCAATTAACGTTTCCTTTAATGCTTCATTCAATTGACTGATAATCCGTTCCTTCTTATACATTAATTCATGTTTCAACGGAGATGAACTAATCCAGACAGTCAATATCCCTTTCCTGAATTGAATCTTTGTGGTATAGATTGACATATTCTGATACAGGCTACGCCAAAGTTCTTCCAGTTTCTTATCCAACAGCTTATCTTTCAAATGCTTCTGGGATGAAAAATTCTTGAGCAGTTGTTGAAGACTAAATTCGTTTTCTTTCATTGGGATTGAATACAATTCTGTTTGATTCGATAAAGATAGCTGGATTCCTTTATGTTGTCAATTAAAACAGCTATCCTGTCTTCATGAGTATCCGTGATAAAACATTGATCAATGTGTTCATTTTGAAGAATCTCTAAAAGTTTATTCACCCGGATGGCATCCAGTTTGGCGAAAATATCATCAAGCAAGACCAGGGGTGTTGAGCCACTTAAAGCGCGCAGGTAATTAAATTGTGCCAGTTTCATCGCAACAACAAAGCTTTTCATCTGACCCTGAGACCCTATTTCATTCAACAAGTGAGAATCCATCATACAATTAATCTGATCCCGGTGCACTCCGATATTGGTTCTGTTCGAATAATAATCCTTTTCTCTGGACTGATTCAGCACATGTTCATAATTATCATTTACTTCGGATTCATAAATCAGATATCCACCTTGCTGATCATTACTGATTTTACGAACGTATCCGGAAATGGATGGGTTTATATTATCGACCAGCTCTTTTCTTTTTTTGTAAATAGCAATAGCATGAGGAATCAAAACGTAATCAATTGCATCCAACAACTGGTGGTTTAATCTGGATTCATGCCGCATTTGTTTCAAAGCAGCATTTCGCTGTTTCAATAATTTATTGTAGGCATACAAATGATTAAAATAATCTGCATCAGATTGTATAAGTGTCTGATTTAGAAATTTCCTCCGTTCCTCCTGTTCATTCATCAAGGTAAAAACCTCATCCGGTGCAATAATAACCACGGGCAATTGCCCGATATAGTCTGTAAATTTCTCCAGCTTTTTATGATCCAATTCCATTTCCTTCGTACCTGGCGGCTTACATTTAATGTTTAACTCATGACGCTTATCGTTTTTTACATAATTTAATTCCAGGCGAAAAAACTCAGCGCCATGCTGCACTAAAGATTTATCCGGAATTTTCAAAAAGCTCCTCGTCATGCTTAAATAATAGATGGCATCCAGAAAATTGGTTTTACCACTACCATTCGGCCCGGTAATAAAATGAAAGCCCGGTTTTAAAACCAGATCCGTTTTGGAAAAATTTTTGAATTGTAAAAATGAAAGCTTTTCGATATACAAATCAGTGCGCTTTTAGGAGGATAATTTTCAGATTGCAAAGATCTAAAAGTTTGTCTTCGAAAAAGGGCTGTTTTTACTGCAATAATGCTTTATATCTAAATCGAGGAATTACAGGCGCTGAATTATCTCCAACCGGCTATCTGCAAACTTCCATCAATTGAAGTATTTTTGCCAAAAATCACAAAATGATACAAAAACGAGCTGTTCATGTTATCCTCTTCCTGATTCCGGTTCTGCTTTTCTCACAAAAATTAATGACTCCTGAATTGCTTTGGACATTAGGAAGGGTTAATGGTGAAATTGTTTCAAAAGATGGTGAACGGGTTTATTACACTATTACCAGGTACGATCTTGAAAAAAACAAATCAAGTACTCAATTATATGTAACCAACATCAAAAGTGGTGAATCCATACGCATATCTGAAGATGGCGTCAATGCGGATAATGCGTGTTTCGATAGTGGCGGCAACCTGATTTATTCGAAAGACGGAACAGTTTTTCACAGCTTATTGAGAAAATCGATTGGACAATCCAAAGAAGAGTATTCCAATTTGCTGCCATCGCCCAATGGCCAGTGGATGGCTTTTTCGAGATCTGTAAAATTCAATACCCCAAAAGCAGATCTGTATCCGAATCTTTCCAAATCCAGTGCACTGATCTATGATGATCTTATGTTTCGTCATTGGAATGTTTGGGAGGATGGTTATGCCAATCATGTATTCATTGGAAGAATCTCACCTGATGGAATTGAACAGGAAAAAGATCTTTTATATAAAGAGCCCTACGACTCACCTACCCTGCCAAACGGAGGATTGGATGATATGAACTGGAGTGCTGACAGCAAATGGCTGGCTTATGTATCGGTAAAGAAAATGGGAAAAGATTACGCAGTTAGCACCAATTCAGATATTTATCTCTACGAGATTGCTACAGGCAAAACCACAAACATTACGGATGGACTAAAAGGTTATGACAAAAACCCGGTATTCTCTCCGGATGGCAAATTCATTGCCTGGACCAGCATGGCAAGAGAAGGATACGAGTCAGATAAAAATGATGTCTACATCATGGATCTTCAAACCAGGGTGAGAAATAAAATTACAATCGATTGGGATGAAACCGTAAATCAACTGATCTGGAGTAAAGATTCCAAATTCATTTATTGCAATGTTCCCTATCGCGGATTAATTCAATTGTTTGAAATACAAATTCCATCTGATCTGAATAAAGCGCATGAAACAAAATTCAGACAGATTACAAAATCTGACCATGATTACAACAACATCATAGGCCTTAGCGGTGATTATATCATTTGCACCCGCACTGATATGAATCATGCATCTGAAATTTTCCAGGTGAATATTTCCACTGGCGAAGACAAACAAATTACTCATGTCAATTCTGAAATTTATAATGGAATTAAAATGAGTAAGATTGAAAAACAATGGATAAAAACTACTGATGGAAAACAAATGCTAAGCTGGGTTATTTACCCACCTGATTTTGATTCTACCAAAAAATACCCTACTCTATTGTATTGTCAGGGAGGCCCTCAAAGTGCACTTTCGCAATTTTATTCATTCCGTTGGAATTTTCAGCTCATGGCTGCTAATGGATACATCATCGTAGCTCCAAATCGCAGAGGAATGCCCGGTTGGGGGTCGGCATGGAACGAAGAAATTTCTGGCGACTGGGGAGGTCAATGCATGAAAGATTATCTGTCTGCAATTGATCAGGTTTCTGCACGGCCATTTGTCGATAAAAAAAGATTGGGAGCTGTAGGGGCAAGTTTCGGAGGCTATTCTGTTTATATGCTTGCCGGCATCCACGAAGGCCGGTTTAAGTCATTTATTGCCCACTGCGGTACATTTAATCTGGAATCCTGGTATGCCAGTACAGAGGAATTATGGTTTGCCAATTGGGATCTGAAGGGCTCCTACTGGCAAAAGAAACTCCCAAAATCGTATACTCAGTTTTCACCACACAAATGGATTAATAAATGGACCGCTCCTATTTTGATCATCCAAGGCGGAAAAGACTACCGAATACCAGATACTCAAGCGTTCGAAGCATTTACAGCAGCACGCCTGCACAATATTAAATCAAGACTTTTATACATTCCGGACGAGGGTCATCACATTCTTAAAATCCAAAATGGCCTGGTCTGGCAACATGAGTTTTTCCGGTGGTTGCAGGAAACACTTTAATGGTTCCAAAAGCATGAAAAAAGGTTGCCGCCGGCAGCTTAACTTTGCCTCAAATTATGAATATGCCAGAAGTCTTAAACAGACCGAAAATTAAAGCCTCAAAAGTCAATGAACCTTTGTACTCCAGGGAAACCTGGTTGCTGTGGTACGAAACCATGCTTCGAATCAGAAGATTTGAAGAACGCACTTTGATGATGTATTCACAGCAGAAAATAAGGGGATTTTGTCATGTCTATATTGGACAGGAAGCGATAGCTGCAGGAATGGTAAGCGCCATACGGAAAGAAGACGCATTAGTCACCGCTTACAGGCAACATGGCAATGCCATATCCAGAGGCTTATCCACCAAATCCTGCATGGCAGAATTGTATGGCAAGGAAACAGGTTGTGTAAAAGGAAAAGGAGGCTCAATGCACTTCTTCTCCAAAGAACATCGGTATTTCGGAGGCAACGGGATCGTTGGAGCTCAAATACCCATTGGAACCGGAATTGCATTCGCTGAAAAATACAAAGGAACAGATAATCTTTGCGTCACCATGTTTGGAGACGGTGCAGCCAGACAGGGAGCCTTGTATGAATCCTTTAACATGGCGATGAGCTGGAAGCTGCCCGTTCTGTATATCCTTGAAAACAATGGATATGCAATGGGCACCTCTGTAGAAAGGACCAGCAATGTTACTGAAATGTATAAAATAGGCAATGCCTTCGACATCCCTTCAGAGCCTGTCGATGGAATGAATCCGGCCAAAGTTCATGAAGCCATTTCAAGGGCGGCTGAACACATCCGGGCAGGCAATGGACCCTATTTCCTGGAAATCAAAACCTACCGTTACAGAGGTCATTCTGTTTCAGATCCGGGTACCTACAGAACTAAAGAGGAAGTTGAACATTATAAATCCCTGGATCCATTGCATTTTACTGAAAACCAAATACTTGAACAGGGTCTGGCCAGTCAAAGCGAACTCGATGAGATCCAAAACAAGATCAAGCTTGAAATTGATGAGGCTGTGGCATTTGCCGAAAATTCTGCATATCCTGATCCGTCTTCTTTGTATGAGGATAATTACAGTCAACCGGATTACCCTTTTATACGAAATTAAAACTTTGGGCTTGTCCTAAATAGTTGTCAATTTTCTCTGAACTCCAGAATATTCCGGCAAAATTCCCTCCGGCGTGTTATTTTTGCGACGTTTTTTAATTCACAAAGGAATATGGCAAAAGGATATAGGGCTAGTGTCACACCAAAAAGTGTAAGAACTACAGCACAGGACGAGACTTTAATAGACATTGGCAAGGTAAAGCATCAGGCAGAGGATTACTTCGAAGCTCATAAAATGACCATTCTCGGAGTACTGGGAGGACTGGTTTTGATTGTTGGCGGTTGGTTGCTTTACAAGTTTATGTATCAGGAACCCAAAAACAAGGAAGCCCTGGAGCAGATGTACCAGGCAGAATTCCTGTTTCAGAAAGATTCATTTGAATTAGCCTTACAAAATCCGGGAGGTGGCTTCGCAGGCTTTGCAGAAATTGCAGAAAATTATGGAGGTACTCCGGCAGGAAACCTGGCTAAGTACTATGCAGCCATTTGCTGTTTGAATCTTAAAAAGTTAGAAGACGCAAAAAAATATATTGAAGATTACAACCCTTCAGGTTTGGTCATGCCTATTCTTAAACAAGGAATACTCGGTGACATTTATGCGGATCTGAATGACAATGACAATGCGCTTAAGCATTATGAAAAAGCGACTACCATCATTGAAAATGAATTTCTGACTCCGGTATATCTGAAAAAGCTCGGAGTATTAAAAGAAAAACTGGGAGATAAAGCCGGAGCATTAAAGGCCTACAAAGAAATCAAGTCCAAATATCCGGATTCATCGGATGGAAACGGAATTGACAAATACATACTTCCTCTTGAATAATATGCTTATCGATTCGTATGGCCGGGCAATTAACTAATTCTGCCTCCTTAAGCGAATTCGATATATTGAATGCACGTAATTTCCATTATGCAATCATTGCATCTGAATGGAATTCTGACATTACTGAAAGAATGCAAAATGGCGCACTCCTGTTGCTTTCGCAATTCAAAGTTCCCATTGAGCATATCATCACCTTACATGTTCCAGGTTCGTTTGAATTGCCTCTTGCTGCAAAATGGGCCATTGACGCAATGAAAGCGGATGCCGTAATTTGCCTGGGCTGCATTATAAAAGGAGAAACGAAACACGATGATTATATTGCCAATGCTGTTTCTCAGGGCATCATGCAATTGAATATGCAATCCGGCAAGCCGGTTATCTTTGGAGTACTTACCGTTAACAACCATCAACAAGCTGAAGATCGTTCGGGTGGAAAGCTGGGCAACAAAGGTGAAGAAGCGGCAATTACTGCAATTAAAATGCTTAGCCTGAGAAATGAACTGAACAGGTAATATGCCAAGAATAAAAATGATAACTTAACCCCAGAGCAAACTTCATAACTTTTAAAATGAAGTATCTTTTTCTGATCATGTAATTGATATCACAAAATGATTCGATCGATTCAAACCATTCATTCCGGATTTTTTAAGCTCGATGGCGGAGCTATGTTTGGCGTAGTCCCTAAAACACTTTGGAACAAATTAAATCCTCCTGACGAACACAATATGTGCACCTGGTCATTTCGATGTTTGCTTATTGAAACTGAGGATAGAAAAATTCTTGTCGATTGCGGAATGGGTGACAAACAAGATGCAAAATTTAAATCTTTTTTTGAGCCGCATGGCAAAACGGACATCCTCAATGTGTTGGAAGAAAAAGGCATCAAAGCCAGTGATATTACCGATGTATTCCTAACTCATCTGCATTTTGATCATTGCGGCGGCGCTGTATCAAAGAATGAAAATGGATCCTTCTTTCCCACATTTCCAAATGCTAAATACTGGTCAAATGAAAAACACTGGAACTGGGCTATGAATCCAAATGACCGCGAAAGAAATTCATTTTTAAAAGAAAACTTTGTTCCACTCCGTGAATTTGGTGTGGTACAATTCATAGATCACTCCAAACCCACATTGGAGTGGCTCCCCGGAATAAACATTCAATTTGTTTATGGACATACGGAGGCCATGATGATTCTCGAAATAGAATACAATCATCAAACTTATATTTATTGTGCCGATTTATTTCCTTCATCTCATCACATCCCAATGCCTTATGTCATGGCTTATGACGTCAGGCCATTAATTACCCTGGAAGAAAAAGAGCGCATCCTACAAAAAGCTGCAGATCATAATCATGTTCTGATCTTTGAACATGACCCCAAGATTGATGCAGCAACGGTTAAAAGAGATGAGAAAGGCAGAATTTCCATTCATGAGATCATTAAAATATGAACATTGAATAAATGGCTGCACATGCAAAGCTGATGATAAATAATTCGTAATTTATTGATTTAAATTTCCGGTTACTTGTCCATTTTTAACATCATCATTTTAATTGGAGCCATCCAGGGCTTGTTTCTTGCTTTGCTGATCGGATCAATTCCCAAAGATCAAAAATTATCACATCGGTGGCTGGCTGTATTTCTTGTTCTGTATTCACTGAGTATGATATACTATGTGATCTGGGATTCCAGAATCATTCTGGAATATCCAAAACTGACGATGATTTCGGTTCCGCTGGAGTTGCTTCTAGGTGTTTCCTTTTATTTTTATATCTGTAGTATAACAGAGAAAAAATTTGAATTCAAAAGGATTCAGCTCTTGCATTTTGCACCAACTATACTTACAGTCCTTGCGTTTATTCCGTTTTATCTAAAAACGGATCAATATAAAATCAACTTCAATCTGGAGAGTTATCGCGAATTGCCGGATCGCTGGAAATACTATTTTTTGTTTACGCTGGTGTCAAACTCTACTTATATTTTGATTTCATGGCTCAAAATATCCAAACACAAGAGACTGCTTAAAGAATACTATTCAAATGAAACACAATCAAATCTTAAATGGATCGAACGCGTATTCATTTCCATGCTGATTATTTTCATCACCTGTGTTATTATTTCCATTTACGGATATAATTATGCTAATCAGGTGTCCAATATCCTGTTTTCCATTGGTGTTTACACATTGGGGTATTTGGGATTCAGACAGAAGGCTCCGTTTGCGGGAATACGCGAAGAAATCAATAAAGATGAAGTCATACCGGCAGTTCTACCGAAAGCAACAGAAAAGTATATCAAATATGAAAAATCAGGTCTTTCGGAAGAAAAAGCCAGAGACTTGCTGGGACAACTCGATCAGCTGATAAGCAATGAGAAGCCTTATCTCAAACAGGATATTAACCTGCAGCAACTTGCAGATGAATTAAATATTTCTATACATCATCTTTCGCAATTGATCAATCAGTATAAACATACTAATTTTTACGACTTCATTAACTCCTGCAGAATAGAAGAATTCAAACAAAAAGTTGGTGATCCCAAATTCAGGCACTTATCCATTCTGGGCATTGCTTTTGAATGTGGATTTAACTCAAAAGCCAGTTTTAATGAAGCTTTTAAAAAACAAACAGGTCTGACTCCTTCGGAATACCGAAAAAGCTTATTGCCTTAAAATCAGTCATTTGGAACTGTCTCCGTTAAATCCGGACGTCTGAATCGATCGGACTGGCCGATTCCTGATCAAAGCCGCTGCAGTTTTGCGATAAAAACATTCTTATGGAAACTTTATTGCAAACATTAAACGACATCCAGCCTCTACTCATTTTTGGAATGCTGGCGATCCTCTGGATCATTGAATCCTTTATTCCTTATTTTGCTCATAGCCCTAACCGCAAAAAACATGGTCTTCGCAATTTCGCGTTGGTTATGATTTCATTTGTGGTAAATGGTCTTTGCGGACTAATCTTAAGTGAGGTAATGAATTACACCTCTAGAAACAACATTGGATTACTGAATCTCATCCATCTCCCCCTTCCTGTATTAATCATTACCGGAATGTTTTTGATTGACTTATGGGATTACGGATATCATATTTTAACGCATAAGTTCGAGTTTTTTTGGCGGTTTCACCGGGTCCATCATAGTGATACTGAATTGGATTCCACTAGTTCCTTGCGCTTTCATCCCCTGGAAATCATAGTGCAAACCATGAATTGGGTAATCATGTTTTTCGTATTGGGAATTTCCCCGGCCAGTTTCATTATTTATTTCAGTTTTTATCTCATACTCATTTTTCTTCAACATGCTAATATCGGACTTCCGGATTGGGTGGATAAATATGGCAGCTATGTCTTTTCCACGCCGGGCTGGCATAAAATGCATCATGCAGCCGAAAGAAAAATTACAGATTCTCACTATGGAGATGTATTTACATTTTGGGATCGAATCTTTGGAACAGGCGGTAAGATTGACATCGAGAACATTGAATTCGGTTTGGAAGATTTCAGGGAAGATAAAGATCAAACTGTATGGAACATTTTGAAAATGCCCTTTATGCCCGTAAGGAAATCATGACTTTGTGAGTAACCATACTTGTTCCTACTTGTGTGTTCAAATTAACAACCGGTAGGAACAAGTTGGTTATTTGAAAAAACAAGTTATACTTCGATTAAATTTTACCTGTTGAATTCTATTCTTTGCCCGACCATATTACGTTCCACAGATTTACCATCATACATTTTAATTCCATTCACAAATGTCGACACTACCCTGCCCTTCATTTTCATTCCTTCCAAAGGCGACCAATTACACTTATAGAGTAGTTGCTCTTTACGGACAACATAATCGTCCTCCGCATCAAACAAGACAAGATCTGCGCAATAGCCTTCCCTGATAAATCCGCGATCTTTGATATTAAAACAAATTGCAGGGTGATGCGCCATTTTTTCCACAATGAATGGCAGATCCCATTGATAGCGTTCCGCCATAGTCAGCATGAGAGACAAAGAATGTTGAACCAACGGCAACCCTGCAGGCGCCTTCAAATAAGATTGTGACTTCTCATCCCATGTATGCGGAGCATGATCCGTTGCCACCACGTCTATTTTGTTTTCCTTTAACGCATTTGCAATTGCGATGGCATCTTCTTTGTCTTTAATTGCCGGATTGCATTTAATTTGATTACCTAAATGCTCGTAATAACTTTTATCAAAAAATAAATGATGCACACACGCCTCTGCTGTAATTCTCTTTTCCAACAGAGGAACCGTGTTACTGAATAATTCCAATTCCTCTTTAGTACTGATATGCAAAATATGCAAACGGGTATTGTGCTTTTTGGCTAAATCTGCGGCAAGTGAAGAAGACAAATAACAAGCTTCCCTGCTCCGAATATTGGGATGCTCTGAAACTGGTATGTCATCTCCGTATTTTTCTTTTGCTTTTTGCAAATTATTCCGAATGGTGGTTTCATCTTCACAATGTGTGGCAATTAACGCAGGAGCGTCGCGAAATAATCTATCCAGCACTTCGATCCGATCGACAAGCATATTTCCGGTTGACGATCCCATAAATATTTTTATACCACAAACCTTATCGTAATTGACTCGCAACACCTCATCTGCGTTATCATTTGAAACCCCCATATAAAAAGAATAGTTGGCCGCAGAGGTTTGCGCCGCGATCTGATATTTTTGCTCGAGCAATTCCGCTGTTAAAGCATTCGGGACGGTATTTGGCATTTCCATAAATGTAGTTACACCTCCGGCGACCGCCGCCCTAGATTCTGTTCCAATATCCGCTTTATGGGTAAGTCCTGGCTCCCTGAAATGAACCTGATCATCTATACAACCCGGCAACAAATACAATCCATCAGCCGGAATGACTGTGGCCCTGGAATCACTGATATCCCGATCTATTCGCTCAATCCGGTCTCCTTGAATCAAGACGTCCATGCAGGAAATCAGGCCTTCGTTGACCACAGAAGCATTTTTAATAATGATTTTATTCATAATAATTTTAAAAGATCATCAAAAGTGGTAAGTTGTTGGCAAAGCTTTCCGATTTTTGCTAAAATTTTTTCATGACATTTATTCCAAGTGAATGCAATATAGGTGTTTTAGGAGGTGGGCAACTGGGTAAAATGCTGGCACAGGAAGCATCCAAACTCGATTTAAACATCCATTTTCTTGACAAAAACAAAAATTACCCTGCCGGAAAAGTATGTCCGCAATTTACAGAAGGAGATTTCAATCATTTTGATGATGTCATGAAATTTGGTCGCGGCAAACAAATTATCACCATCGAAATTGAACATGTCAATACAGAAGCGTTGTATCGTTTAGAAAATGATGGGGTATTTGTATTTCCACAAGCTCATATTCTTGATCTGATTAAGGACAAAGGCAGTCAAAAATTGTTTTATCAAAATAATGAATTTCCTACCGCTTCATTTCAACTTTTTGAAAACAAGACTGAAATTAGTCGTGCAGCAGAATCAAATTCCATCTCATTTCCATTTGTACAAAAGCTGAGAACCGGTGGATATGATGGCCGAGGAGTTCAAATCATCAATTCGAAAAATGAAATACATCTTTTGATGGAAGGCGCATCTGTCATCGAAGCGAAAGCAGATATAGAAAAAGAAATCAGCGTGATCGCAGTTAGAAGCAGAAACGGAGAATGCAAAGTATATCCTGCTGTTTCCATGGATTTTCATCCTACTGCCAATCTGGTAGAATGTTTGGTCTGCCCCGCAGAGATTCCTGAGAACATAGAAAACAAAGCTGAAAAGCTGGCCAAAGACATTGCTGAAAAATTAGGCATTGTCGGGCTTCTTGCAGTTGAAATGTTTGTAAACAAAGACGGTAGTCTTTGGGTGAATGAAATGGCACCAAGACCGCATAACAGTGGTCATCATACACTGGATAACGGTGCAACAAGTCAGTTTGCCAATCATCTCAGAGCAATCTCAGGATTGCCTTTAGGAGAAACCCGATTTATACAACCTGCCATCATGCTTAATGTGTTGGGAGAAGATGGGTATAGCGGAAAAGCCAAATATCAAAACATCGAGAAAATCCTTGGAATAGAAGGTGTACATCTTCACTTATATGGTAAAAATGAGACCAAGCCATTCCGAAAAATGGGACACGTTACGATTACCGGACCAAATCTCCAAAGCTGTAAACAAAAAGCTAACTTTGTATCTCAAACGCTTAAAGTCATTGCATGAATCAAATACCCGAGGTAGGAATAATAATGGGTTCTGACAGCGATCTGAAGATCATGAAAGATGCTGCTGATATCCTGGATCAATTTGGAATAATTTATGAAGTCAGAATTGTATCTGCCCACCGCACACCGGAACATATGGTTGAATACGCAAAGACGGCGACAACAAGAGGTCTGAAAGTAATCATTGCAGGCGCCGGTGGCGCAGCTCATTTACCCGGAATGATTGCATCAATGACCACATTGCCTGTCATCGGAGTGCCGGTTAAATCTTCAAATTCAATCGATGGCTGGGATTCCATACTTTCCATTCTGCAAATGCCAAATGGCGTACCTGTTGCGACTGTTGCTTTAAATGGTGCGAAAAATGCAGGATTGCTCGCCTGTAAAATATTGGGATTGCAAAACAAAGATTTATCCATTCAACTGACGAATTACATGGAACGAATTAAATCGGAGGTACTGGAAAAAGATAAATCTGTTTCCCGCAGAACTTCCTGAAGTAAGGCAATTGATTCTGTGGATTACTGTTGTCAATAAAAAATTTAAGGAGATCAACCTGCCTCGCCGATTATAAACATGGATACAACAGCTTGTTCAGTCTGTTTTTCAATGGCCAACACAATAATTTGCTAACTGCCTGAAGTCAGATCAAACATAACCTATCTGGTCATCCATTTACAGCCTTAGTTTTTTCGTTGATTGAATGAATTTATAATGGATTTAAATTCATCGGGAATTAAACTCGCCCCTCCAACTAATACTCCTTGTACTTCCTGTATAGATGCCAACATATCAGAATTGGCTGCATTGACACTGCCACCATAAATTATGCGCACTACATTGGATTGCAATCCAAATTGACTCTTCAATGCAGATCTTATAAAAAGATGCATTTCCTTGATTTGCTCCGGGGTCGCATGTTTACCGGTACCGATTGCCCAAATAGGTTCATATGCAATTGTCAATTTATCCAACACATCAGCCTCTAATTCGAAAAGATCTTTTTTCAATTGTCTGTGAATAAAATCTTTTTCTGCATTGGCTATTCGTATATCCAGCGATTCTCCACAACAGTAAATGACGTTCAAACCAGAAGCCATTGCGGTTTTAATTTTAGAATGAATGTTTTGATCCTCATGTGGATTCATTCTACGTCTTTCACTATGACCCAGTATAACGTAATCACAATTCAAATCTTTGAGCATTAATGCTGAAACTTCTCCGGTGTATGGACCTTTTAATGCCTCATGACAATCTTGAGCTCCTAAGCAAATACCATCTTTGCGCAAATCCCGGAGTGCAAATAAATGTGTAAATGGCGGGCAAATCAACACTTCAATGTTTTCAGACCAGGCCAGATCACATAACGAAAATGCGAGGGACTGACTCTCTGAAGGCAGCACATTCATTTTCCAATTTGCCGCTATAAGGTCTCTACTTTTTAAATCCGAATGAATCATTGAATGTTCTTACGCAAAAGCCAGGAAATCGATTATTTTAGGTTTAGCTTGCAGTTTGATTCCGCAGCAACAATAAGATCAGAAGATGCTTAGAAACATGATTTAACTGCCAAAATTTCATACAAAAGGGTCGAATTGACATTGTTTCATTAAATCGTAACAAAACTAAGCTAAAAAAGGAAAACCCAGCCGTAAAATCGGCTTAATCCTCAAATTAGAATGGAAAGCGCTTAATTAATAATGGATTTAACGATTTCTTAGTGCAAAATAGGCGTATAGCTTTAACTGAGATCACCTATCTGGTTTAAATTTGAGCCCATTTCGAGCCAGATCAGATCATGACTAAAGAAACTGAATTAGTGAACTATGAGCATATAGACAGGGATATCAGCTGGCTTAATTTCAATTACCGCGTACTCCAGGAATCAAAGGATCCATCCGTTCCATTACTGGAGCGCTTAAAATTTTTGGCTATTTATTCTTCCAATCTTGGAGAATTTTTTAGAATCCGTGTTGCGCATCACAGAAATCTCAAAAAACTGGGTAAAAACACCAAAAGCCAACTGGATTACAATCCAAATATATTATTGAAACAATTGTACAAAATTGCCAATAAACATCTTTTGGAGTTCAATGATATTTTTGAAAATGAAATTATACCAGAACTAAGGAATCATAATATTTATTTACTTTCTCACCGTGAAATTTCGAAAGCACAGGAACAATTTCTTGAAATTTATTTTCAAGAAAATTTACTTCCATTTGTTCAACCGGTATTATTGGTTCGCAATAAAGTAAAACCGTTTCTCAATAATTCTGAATTATATCTTACCATCATTTTAAAAGACAAGGAAGCTGAAATCAAAGGCGATCAATATGGCATTGTTAAAATCCCTTCTGATCACCTACCCCGATTTATCATACTGCCCAGTGAAAAAAAACGATTTGATGTCATTTTACTCGATGAAATTGTACGTTATTCTTTAAAGTGGTTGTTTCCGGGATTCGATGTGATACATTCTTATTCGATTAAAATCACCAGAGATGCAGAATTGTACATCGAAGATGAATTCAGTGGCGACCTGATGGAAAAAATAAAAAAAAGCCTGATAAAAAGAAATATCGGTCCGGCTTCCAGATTAGTATACGACGAAGCCATGCCGAAGGAAATGCTGAACTACTTTCTCAATTTATTGGAAATTCATATGGGAGATTTGACTCCTGAAGGCAGATATCATAACAATTTTGATTTCATCCATTTTCCCGATTTTGGTAAAAAAGAATTAAAGAATAAACCATTAAAACCTATTTCATATAAACCATTCGATGATCCCGAATTAATGTTCGAAAATATCCGCAAATCAGAGCATTTGCTCTGCTTTCCGTATCACAGCTATGAACCCGTTATTCAGTTTTTTGAATACGCCGCTAAGGATCCTGATGTAACGCAAATTAAAATAACACAATACCGGGTAGCAAAACATTCCCGAATCATGGATGCATTGAAATTAGCAGCATCAGAAGGAAAAAGTGTTTTTGTTTTTATTGAAGTAAAAGCAAGATTTGATGAAGCAGCAAATCTTGCCTGGGGTGAAGAAATGGAAAAGCAAGGCGTGAAAGTACGATATAGTTTTCCAGGATTAAAAGTACATGCCAAAACCGCTCTTATTTCAAGACGTGAAAATGATGAGATTCAACAATATGTTTATTTATCGACCGGCAATTTTCATGAGCAAACAGCTAAGGTCTATGTCGATTATGGTTTTTTTACTTGTGATGAAGCATTGACGACTGAGGTAAGCCGGTTTTTTGGCTTCCTTGAAAATATCAAATTACCGACGCAACCATTCAGGCATTTACTGATCGGCCAATTCAATCTCAATGAAGAAATCCATCAATTGATTGCTTATGAAATTGAACAAGCCAAAGCCGGAAAAAAAGCCAAGATTATATTAAAACTCAACAATCTACAGGATACGGAAATTATCGATTTATTATACCATGCCTCTCAAAGTGGTGTGCAGATACAATTAATTATCAGAGGGATTTGTTGTATGGTTGTTGGAAAAGACCCGATTAGCAAAACGGTAAAAGGCATCAGTATCATTGATCGATATCTCGAACACAGCCGTATCTATTATTTTTACCACGGCGGAGAAGAAAAACTTTATTTGTCATCAGCAGACTGGATGGTCCGCAATTTGCATTTCAGGATAGAGACTGCTTTTCCAATATACAATCCTGATCTTAAAAAAATCATCCTGGATAATATTGAGTATCAATTAAAGGACAATGTAAAAGCAAGATCAATCCATTATAATTCTATGAATAAATATATTACTCCTAAATCAAAGAAGAAATTTCAATCCCAAATTGAAATCCATAAGTACTTCAGAGAACGGACAGATACACATGGAAAGAAGGAATAGAGAGAAGTTAGAAGTTAGGAGTGATGAGTGATGAGTGATGAGTGATGAGTGTGTTTAGAATTTAGTTGATGTATTCAATTTTATATTACAAATCCAATAGGTTAAACCATACAATCAAATCTCATGAAAAATGAAATCGCCCTTCTATATGTTCCTTGTCCAGATGCTAAAATAGTCCGAAAAATAAGTTTGAAACTTTTACAAAGCAAGGCAGCAGCATGTTTGCAATCCTTTCCCACTAATTCCATGTATCCCTGGAAAGGAAAATCAGAGCAGGCAAAAGAACTCATTTTAATTGTTAAAACCTTACCTAAAAAGAGCAACGTTGCCAAATCTATTATCAAAGAAAATCACAGCTACGATATCCCCTGCATAATGCAATTCAAAGCCAGGGTTAATAAAGAATACTACAACTGGATGAAAGAAGTGATGGGCTAATAGCTAGTTGGCAGTTGGCAGAAAATGAACTGTTCAATCTTCATTATCATTGCTACCTGCTTCTACTTTATTCATCATATAGCTTTTGAGAAAATCATCGATGTATCCATCCAGCACCAAATCGGTCTGACCGGTTTGATATCCGGTACGATGGTCCTTTACCCGTCTGTCATCCAAAACATAAGAGCGGATTTGCGAGCCCCATTCATTCTTCATTTTGGTTGCTTCGACCTTATCTTTTTCCATGGCCTGTCGCTCAAGCTCGCGTTCATATAATTTTGATTTCAATAGTTGCAATGCCTTTTCTCTGTTTTGATGTTGCGAACGCTCTTGCTGACATTCAACTACAATACCACTCGGTAAGTGTCTTACTCGTACGGCAGATTCCGTTTTATTGACGTGTTGCCCGCCTGCACCACTTGATCTGAATGTATCCCAATCTAAATCCGCAGTATTGATATTGACTTCAATCCGGTCGTCAATTAAAGGATGAACAAAAACAGATGAAAAAGAAGTCATTCGTTTTCCTTGTGCATTAAATGGACTCACCCGAACCAAACGATGAACTCCATTTTCACCTTTCAGCATTCCATAAGCATAATCTCCATTGATTTCCAGTTCGGCAGTTTTAATACCGGCCACCTCCCCCGCCTGATAATTGATTTGACTTACTTTATAATCATTTCGCTCGGCCCACATCTGATACATTCGCAGCAACATAGCTGACCAATCGCAGGATTCCGTTCCACCGGCCCCTGCATTAATTTCAATAACACAACTTAATTCATCTTCCGGTTTGTTGAGTGTGGATCTGAATTCAATATCATCAATGATATGCACACATTCATTGTATTTTAAATCCAGCTCTTCTTCAGAAGCTTCACCGGCATCAAAAAATTCGAGAAGTACTTCCAGGTCTGCAATTGCGGTTTCTGCGACCAGGTAAGAAGCCATCCATTTTTTTGCTGACTTAATTTCCTTCATAATGAGTTCAGCACGTTGTGCCTGATTCCAAAATTCCGGGTCCAGCGTTTGTTGTTCTTTGTCTTCTATTTCGAGTTTTTTCTTATCGATGTCAAAGAAACCTCCTTAGCTCACTGAGCCTTTTCTTTAAATCCTTTAACTGATCAATTGTCATGATGAAGTTGATTTAAAATGAATAAAAAAAGGAGAACCGTTTAGTATTCGCGATTCTCCTTTTATAATTTCCTTTTGATTAGTTGACTTTATTTACTTCGATGTAAAACATCAATTCTGCATTTTCAGGAATTGCAGGTGGTGATCCTTGAGCACCATATCCGAGTTCTGCGGGTATAAACAAACATGCTTTGGCACCTTCATTTAAATTGGCAACTCCTTCATCCCAACCTTTGATGACTTGTCCTTGTCCCAATGGGAAACTAAACTCCTGTCCTCTGGACCAGGAATCATCAAAACGGGTACCATTCATCAACATTCCGTAGTAATTTACTGAAACCGGCTTGCCTACCACTGCCTTAGGTCCTGTACCGGCTTCAAGAACGATGTATTTCAGTCCTGATGGAGTGGTTATCAAGGAACTTTTTAATTTTCCGGATTTATAATCTTCCAGATTTTTTTTCGCTTTATCGGCAATCTCTCCTGCCTGAGCAGTCAATACTTTAGCTTTTTCTTCCTGTTCTTTTTGCTCTACGGCCATTTCCGCTTTATAATCTGCTTCATTTTTTACGTCAACAAGCTTAACATGAAAATCCAAAACATCAACGTGTGGAAGATTAATGGATTTTTTCATTTGCTCATCAATTTTTTGATAAACAATTACACTATCTCCTTTAGACATCATATGCAAAACTTCGGCAATGGGCTGTGCTTTTTTAATATCACCTTTTTCGAGTTTAGGTAATTTAAATTTTACCATTGGAGTTTGCATGAGCGAACTAAAGATTAAAGAATCTTTGTACATCACATAGTATTTGAAATAGACATAATCTCCTTCTTTAGCAAGATCTCCTTTCTGATCATCCAGAAAAGTTACTTCAAATCCATTAAGAGTTTTTTGTTTGCCACCTCCATTTTTGCATGAGTTTAACCCTGCAAGAAACAAAACGGCAAATAAGATTAAAACAGTTGCATTTTTCATTGCTTAATTATTTTTGATTTAATGAATAACTTGTGTCAAAGACTGTGTTACCACATCTTTTAATTTGGTTATGGTGTCTTCCAGACTTAACTTGGAGGAACCTCCAGATGCATTTCTATGGCCACCGCCATTGAAGTATTTACTGCAAATTTGTTGCACTGAAAAATCACCTTTGGATCGCAATGATAATTTTACAATGGTTGGTTGATTCATTACCAGTGCACCGATGCGCACCGATTTTAACATCATGAGATAATTGATAATCCCCTCCGTATCTCCACGGCGGATATCATAATTCCTGTAATCTTCTTTGGTTAGATAAATCAGACCAAATTGTGACTCTGGTATCAGCTCCATTCGATTAAACAAACAATGGCCCAGTAATTTCAGATATTTATCCGGAAGACTGTTATTGACTAGTTCCTGAATGCGGGTATCATCCAGTCCCTGTCTTTTAAGATCGGCCATCATGGTAAATACTTTTGGACTTGTTGCATGATGGAAGGAACCAGTGTCTGTCATCAAACCGGTATAAATACAATCCATTAGAATCGCAGACAACCTGATATCCGGAGAAATTGCTTTGATCAAATCATAGATGATCTCTGAAGTTGAGCTTGATGAAACTTCAGAAAAAACAAGATCAGCAAAAGGCTCAGGATCAATATGATGATCGATCATGATTTTAGGTACTTTACGTTCCATGATCATCGCCGCCATTCGGTCAATTCGTTCCAGCGAATTAAAATCGAGGCAAAAAATCAAATCTGCAGATTTAATGGTTTCTTCTGCCAGCTTTTGATTTAAATCATAAATGATGATTTCTTCAGATTGCGGCATCCATTCATAATTCACGGGATATTCACTGGGAAAGAGAACCCGGGTTTTATGATTTAAGGATTGCAGATAAAGGCTTAAGGCCAGGCTGGATCCCAAAGCATCGCCGTCAGGATTCCGGTGCGAAAGTATAACGCAGGTCTTGGGGACGTTCAATAATGCCTTTAGCTGAGGAAGCTGTTCCATAAAAAAGAGGACAAAATTCATCAGAAATCTACTGGTTTTTTCCTTTTTATATGTTAATGACTAATCAAATACGTCTGTTCGGCATTCCGGAATTCAGAAACAATCTAGATTTGCCGCTCAAATTTTAAAAAATGGCAACGAACAGAACTTTTACAATGATCAAACCTGATGCAGTGCAATCCGGATATATTGGAGCAATACTAGAAAAAATTTGCTCATCAGGATTCAGAATTGTGGCGATGAAATATACCCGTCTTTCGACTGAAAAAGCTGGTCAGTTTTACGCAGTTCATTCTTCTCGTCCATTTTATGGCGAACTTGTCGACTTTATGTCTTCAGGTCCAATTGTTGCGGCAATTTTGGAAAAAGAAAATGCGGTTGAAGATTTCCGTAAATTAATCGGCGCGACAGATCCCTCCAAAGCTGAACCCGGTACAATCAGGGCTTTATATGCCAGAAATGTCGGTGAAAATGCTGTTCATGGCTCTGATTCTGATGAAAACGCAGCAATTGAAGGCAGTTTCTTTTTTGCCGGAACTGATATTTTTTAAACTACTGCCATACTTCTTCACCTTAACCAAATTAATTTAATTAGAAAGAAATTGGGGTGACTTTTGTGTTAATTAATTGTGCTTTAATTGGATGAAACACTGAAGCCGTTCGTTCAATTTTGAAACCTTAAAAAGTTTTTTAAAAATGCGTTTTTGATCCCCGGATTTCAATAGCATTAAAAAAAAATCCTAAACTCCCTTTCAAATCCTTCAAATTCAGACAACTATATTCTGATTTTATTCGTATTTAAAATTATTTGGATTGTCAAAAAATCCGTAACTTTGGGATTGTAGTAACAAATTGTTTAATTTGTAATTCTTTGGCCAGAGAGGTTTTAATTTGTTAATTTTCAAAACCTCTTTGAATAAGGAATTTGTAGTGTATAAAACCAGCTTGAACTTGAAATGATAGTCAAATCATTCAATCGATTCTTTTTTATAAAGAATAGCATTCAATGCTTATGCACTTTATTTAAGCCACTCTATACCCGCCCTTCAATCGATTTTAATGAATCTTTTTTACTGAATTCACCAGTGTTCCTGTTGATCAATTCAGAATTCTCAATTATAGCATCTCCTGTTAGTTCCTTGCATTCAAAACCGATATTTAGAATTACGGAAAGTTCAGGAGTTTCACATTTCACGCAATTATGAAAAAACATTTACCATCTTCAAACATCAATCCGAAAAACAATATCAACATCGCAACAGCCGAAGCCAAAACAATTGAATCATCTAAGGCATCCCTGCAATCAAATTTCGGCGCGGTGGGAATATCCAATATCCATAAGCAGACATTTAATCATCCTCTCTATATCTCAAAGCCAGTTACCCATATGTCAAAGTCAATTAGCCAATTCTTCTTAATGTTTTTGTGTATGCTGTGGAGCACAGTTCAAATGGATGCACAAAAAAACATGCTTCCCGAATTGAATCAAAAAGTAAAAGAAACATTAAAGGAAAACGGGCAGACCATCCGGTTTATGGAAAACAAAGGACAGGTAGCAAAAAAAGAAGTCCTTTATTATTTTGATGCCAATCAGGGTTCTGTTTATATCGAAAAAAACAAAATCGTCTTTGTAGCCAAAGATTATGAGATCAAAAAGAAAAAATTTTTGGGTGAAAATGATATTAAACTAAAAGCTACCCATACTTTTTCTATCAATCTTCTGGATGCAAATCCAAATCCGGAAATTGTTACCGGTGAATCCTTCCGAACCAAATACCACTACTATCTTAGTCTGGACTCCAAAAAATGGGTGAATAATGTTCAGGCTACCAAAGAACTAACCTTTGATGAAATTTATCCCGGAATTGATCTCCGCTTGTACAGTACACCGGAAGGTTCGGTTGAATTTGACTGGATCCTGGCCCCCGGAGCAGATTACAATAAAATCAAACTGGATTTTGATGGAACAGATAAATTGAGTATTGACAAAGAAGGCAATCTCACAGCAAAACTCAGATTCACTTCAGTAAATTTTCACATTCCTGAATCATACCAGGTTACCAATCATGGAAAATTCCCTGTTTCGTTTTCATTTGTAAAACTTTTCCACAACACTATTGCTTTCAAACCCAGAACTGCCATAGATCCAAATTATCCTTTGGTCATTGACCCTACCCTGGTTTGGGGTACTTACATGGACGATCTGAATCAATCGCCTGGCCCATTTGACCAATATCTGTTTGCGATTCAACTGGATACCACGACTGGAATTTTGTATGCAGCCGGCGCTTCCAATAAACAAATCACTACCAATCAGGCACCCTATGATGCAAATGGCTATGACAATGTCAACACAGGTTTGAATGGTGGATCAAATAACAACGCCTGGGTAACAGTATTATATCGTATTAACAGCACAGGCAATGATCTTTTGGATTTAACACTCTTTGGAAATGATGTGGGAAATCCGTTTAGCGGACTTCAATGTGAAGCCCATTCCATGAGCCTTTCAGCCGACCGGGTATTCATTGGAGGATATACCAATTTTGATATACCATTAACAGGTACACCTTTTGATGCTACAAGAAATGGCCAGGATTCCTATGTGGCTGTATTCTCCAAAAATCTCGACACACTAGTCTATTCCACTTATTTGGGAAGTTCGGGAAACGAAGGAGAAGTATTAGGCGTACAAGCCATTCAAGCAATTTCAAATACCAGCTTTGTTTGCGGTTTTACCGCTGTGGCTGATTTACCTCATACCAATCCTGCTTATTTTCCGGACAAAATGGCTTATGATACCTTATGGGGAACGAATGGATCCAATGGAGTTCAGGATATGTTTATGTGTAAATTTTCCAGCTTAAACACAATGGCATGGGGAACTTATGTAGGAGGATCTTCTACCGAAACCTTCAATGATTTAGAGCTTTTTCCCGATGGACGAGTAGCATTCTGTGGATGGGGTCAGGGTACCTTACCTAACGAGGTCAATGGCGCAGCAACAAGCAGTGCAGGAGCAAATAATGACGGAATCCTTGGGGTAATGACTTCAGATGGTCACAGCATGAATTACCTGGATAAAATAGGTAATAGCGGTAACGATAGAATTTTAGACGTTGAGCCTTATGGATCTACTCTTTATTGGACAGGAGACGTTGCAACAGGATTTCCCACAGGTACCGGAACGCGCTTTGACACAACGTTCAATGGAGGTACAACTGATGTAATTATCGGCAAAGTTGCAGACACCGGAGGTTCAGGAACTTATAAAGCTACCTTTTATGGCCCCACGGTGAACGGAGATCCCTATGGTACTAATTTTGGCAGTACAGATCTTGGAAATGGAATTAAACAAGTTACCACCTCAGGTTGTAATGGTGGCTCAACCAATACATTTCTTTTAGTTTGGGGTACAATTGGAAATGCCCCTACTTCAGGCAATGGTTCAAGTGGTCTGCCTCATAAAAATCTCAACAATGAGACTTTTTACGATACTACAGGTAATGGAAATATAGACATGTTTTTCGCCGGATTTAAAAACACCCTGGATACTTTGGTTTATGGAACTTATGTCGGTGGTGCTGATAATGACTATTTGGGTGAAACCGGAGAACCAAGAGGTGCAAATCATCTGTTTGTTTATGGAAGTAATATCTATGTTGGAACCACTACCCACAGTAATGGTTTGAATCCAACCATTTTACAAAATGGATTTGATGTTACAAAGTCCAATGGAGGGAACGATTCCCATATTTTATTCCAAATTGAAATTGCATCTATTGTGGAAACCGATTTTGGAGATGCTCCACAGTTTTTTGGCAATCCTGTTCATACCATAGATTGTGAAAATTTATATATCGGCAATCTGGACTCGGAAAAAGGGTCCCAGTATAGTAAAAATGCGGATGGCGATGATTTGAATGGAATCGATGATGAAGATGGTGTAACCAGTTTAAATGCATTAGCACAAGGCGGACCGCAAACCATTAATATTACGGTTAATAAC
Source organism: Bacteroidota bacterium (assembly GCA_029781865.1). Classification (GTDB taxonomy): domain Bacteria; phylum Bacteroidota; class Bacteroidia; order Chitinophagales; family Saprospiraceae; genus Vicinibacter. Next base: position 148,389 of record JAKOVW010000007.1, on the reverse strand, counting down.
ATTCACAATAGCACCGGCAAAACTGCAAATTTATATGGATGGATTAATCTGGATGGCGATACCCGTTTCCAGGTTGATGAATTTGCTTCAGATACCGTTCCGGATGGATTCACAGGTTCTAAAACACTAACCTGGACTAATGTGAATGTAAGCGGCCCTGATTCCAATCGCTATTTGCGCATTCGTCTGACTACAAATAATCTCGTTGATGATCCAGCTACAACTCAACAAGATGAACGGTCCTATCAGGCTGCAAATAATGGAGAAGTAGAAGACTATTTATTGGGTTATAAATTCCTTGTGTGTCCAAAGGATACCACAATCGCTAGTTGTCTTACACAAGGCCTGGTTGATACACTGTATAATAACTGGTTAAATACAGTGGCTTATGGCGGTGGCTGTAATGGCGTTTCGTACAACAATAGCACCGGTGCTCCTTCTGCATGCGGCGGCTCTAAGACGGTCACCTTTTATTTTGTAAGCACCTGTCCTCAAGATACGTTAAGTTGTACTGCAACTTTTACAGTTCCGACAGCAACTTCAGTTGTGTTGACTTGTCCAACGAATCAAACGGAAGCAGCATGTCAAACACAAGCAACGATCAACTCCAAATTTTCAACCTGGTTGGCAACGGCTACAAAAAGCGGGGGATGCAATGCGGTGCTATCAAATAATAATACCGGAGCGCCTTCTGCCTGCGGTGGATCCACAACTGTTACTTTTACCGTTACCAGTTCCTGCGCAGCGAATAAAACATGTTCTGCTACATTTACGGTAACTGCTCCTGCCAGCGTTACACTTACCTGCCCATCCAATCAAACTGAAGCTGCCTGCCAAACTCAGGCCACTATAAATTCAAAATTTACCACCTGGTTGAATACTGCTACCAGCAGCGGTGGATGTAATCGCGTGCTGTCTAATAACAACACTGGAGCACCTTCTGCATGTGGAGGTTCAACAACAGTTACATTCACGGTAACCAGTTCTTGCGAAGCAAATAAAACATGTTCGGCTACATTTACGGTTAATTCATCTCCGGTCGTTTTGACTTGTCCTTCAAATCAAACAGAAGCGGCTTGTCAAACGCAAACAACCATTAATTCCAAATTTGCAACCTGGTTATCTACCGTATCTTTTTCTGGCGGCTGCAGTGCTGCAATTTCAAATAATAATACCGGTGCTCCTCCTGCATGCGGTGGCTCAACTACTGTAACATGGACCGTGACGAGTACGTGTGAACCCAATAAAACATGCTCTGCGACATTTACAGTAAATTCATCACCTGTTGTTTTGACCTGTCCTGCAAATGTCATGGAAGTAGCTTGTCAAACACAAGCTGCAATAGATGCAAAATTTGCAACCTGGCTAACAACGGTTTCGTTCAGTGGCGGTTGTAATGCCACTTTATCAAATAATAATACGGGTGCTCCTCCAGCTTGCGGTGGTTCAAAAACAGTAACCTTTACGGTCACGAGTACCTGCGAAGCAAATAAAACCTGTTCTGCAACATTTACAGTAATTTCTCCACCTCCTGTCACTTTGAACTGCCCTGTAAATGTTACAGAAGCAGCATGCCAAACACAGGCGGCAATAAATGCAAAATTCACGACCTGGTTAAATACCTTTAGTTTTACAGGAGGTTGTAATGGAACTAAAAGTGACAACAATACCGGTGCTCCACTTGCTTGTGGAGGATCTGCAACTGTCACATTTACTGTAACCAGCAGTTGTGATGTTACTAAAACCTGCAGTGCAACATTTACAGTTACGGATGCACCTCTGGTTGAAATAACTTGTCCCGCCAACCAAACAGAAGCGGCTTGTCAGACACAAGCAGCAATCGACGCAAAATTTGCAACCTGGCTTTCGATGGCAACTAAAAGCGGGGGATGCAATGCTGTAATTTCGAACAATAATAATGGTGCTCCGTTGGCTTGCGGTGGTTCGAAAACAGTCACATTTACAGTCACAAGTGATTGCGCCGATCCTAAATCATGCTCAGCTACATTTACAGTAAATGCTCCTGCATCAGTTGTAATTACCTGTCCGGTGAATCAAACTGAAGCTGCTTGTCAGACACAGGCTACAATAGATTCAAAATATGCAACCTGGCTGGCAACAGCCACATTTAGCGGTGGATGCAATGGTTTGTTAAGCAATAATAGCACCGGTGCGCCTCCCGCATGTGGTGGTTCAAAAACAGTTACATTTACAGTAACCAGCAGTTGCGAAGCCAATAAAACCTGTTCCGCAACATTCACCGTCAATTCTTCACCTGTAGTCCTTACTTGTGCTTCCAATCAAACAGAAGCTCCCTGTCAAACGCAGGCTCAAATAGACTCAAAATTTGCAACGTGGCTTGCATCTACTACGTTTACCGGTGGTTGTAATGCCGTATTATCGAACAATAATAGTGGCGCTCCATCCAAATGTGGTGGATCCAAAACGGTCACATTTACAGTTACAAGTTCATGTGAAGCAAATAAAACATGTAGTGCAACATTTACCGTTTCTCCGGACACAGCACCGGTTATAACCGGAATGCTTGATACCATAGTCGTTCAAGGTGGTTGTGGCCTTGGAGATTTACCAGCACCCGTAACAACAGTAACTGAGCTGGAAGCATTTGGTGTAATGGTTACAGATTGTACGCCTGACAATCAATTAGTATTGACGAGTTCAGATATGATTACCGGTACTTGTCCTGCTTTGGCAGTCAGAACATATGTTGTTACCGATGTGTGTAATAATTCAACTTCTGCAGTACAAATCATCCTTGTTCAGGATACGGTAAAACCAACTTTCACCGCTCCGGCTAATATTACAATTTACAAAAGCCCTGACAATCCGGATACGGCAACAATAGTCAACTATGAATTTAATGGAGGGACTTCTTATGCTACTTTGTGTCCAATTTTATTTTCAGGAATTACATCTTCTATGACTGCAAGTTCTAATGCATTTGCATTAGCAAATGGTACAGCATCTGGAAATTTAGCATTCACCAATAATGTGAATGCAGGTAGTGCATTAAAAGTGGATTCGTCTCATCAATCCGGATATTGGCAAATCAACCTCAAAGGTGAGACTTTGCCAAAATGTACAAACATGGCTATGTATATTCAGGGATATAAGAATGCCAGTAAAAGCGCAGACACTTTAAAGTTACAGTATAGTTTAAACGGAACCACCTGGACAACATTCCGAAACAAGCCATTGACTTTAAGCACGTGGGTGCAGGATACCGCTTCAATTCCAAATGTCGCCAATCCAGATTCATTATTCCTCAGAGTTACTTATTCCGGTGGTTCGAATGGAACCGGAAACAAAGCATTGTATATAGATAATATTCAAGTGCGTTCTATCTTATGTTGCACGTATGAAGCTTCTCCTTCGATTACAGGTGACGTTACTAACGAAGCCGATAACTGTTCATCGAATTTACTTGCGACCTTCTGCGATTCAGTGGTAACTACTCCATGTGAAGGATCAACATTAATTTACAGAACATGGATGTTAAAAGACAGTTGCGGAAATTCAGCAGATCCACAAGTTCAGTTAATAACTATCAGCGATACTTCAAAACCAAAATATACGACTCCACCACCCTACACCATTTACAAAGGTGGCGCAGTATCTGACACGCATACTATAGTTAACTATCACTTCAATCAAGGTTCATCATACAAAAAACTGGCGCCGTATTTATATTTCGGAATCAATTGTGAAGTAGATACCACATCAAACGGTTTTCTTACAGACACCGGAACTGTTACCGGAGTTAAAGCATATACCCAAAACATTGTTGCAGGAAGATCTTTGCGGGTTGATACATCCAACTTGCCGGGTCACTGGCAATTCAATTTAAGTGGAATGAATTTACCCATTTGCAGTCAGATTGCCATGTATGCACAAGCTAAAATGCACGACGCCGGAAGTGCTGATACATTGCATTATGAATATAGTCTGAACGATACACTCTGGACTAAATTTAAAAATATCCCGCTCATACAAAGTCAATGGGTAGAAGACACAGCCACTGTTCCAATCAACAACAGCGTATCCAAATTGTATCTGCGCATCACGTATTCCGGAGCTTCAGGTAATGCACCACATGTATTGTTAATCGATAATTTCCAGGTGCATGCTTATTTCAATTATGATTCATGCGGATTTGATGCATCTCCATTATATACAGGCTATCCAACCAATATCAAAGACAATTGCGATACATTACCTACAGTTGAGTATAGCGATTTAATTACAACCGGAACATGTCCGCAGGATATGATCATTGAAAGAACCTGGAAAGTAACCGATGATTGTGGAAATGAAGCGACCAGTAAACAAATCATCATGGCTTTGGATACAGCCAAACCAAAAATTACCTGTCCCGCAAATATTGTAACTATCAATTGTCAGGCCTCCACAAGTCCTGACAGTACAGGTTATGCAACTGCAACAGACAACTGTACAGATGGAGACAGCATTACCATTACTCATACGGATATGAATGTTCCAGGATCCTGCGCAGGTGATTACACTATCAACAGAACCTGGAAAGCCACAGATGCGTGTGGAAACATGAGTACCTGTCTGCAGACCATTAATGTAGATCCTTTGCCTGGTCCATTCCTAACTTGTCCGGCGAATCAAACAGAAGCTGCTTGTCAGACACAGGCCAGTATCAATTCCAAATTCACAACATGGCTAAATTCTGCTTCATTCACCGGAGGCTGTGATGCGATGATGAGCAACAATAATACCGGTGCACCTTCTGCATGCGGTGGTACCGCAACGGTAATATTTACGGTGACCAGTAGTTGCAGCGCCAATAAAACCTGTTCTGCAACATTTACAGTTACTGCTCCATCAACTTTGACGTTGACCTGTCCTTCGAATGTTACGGAAGCTGCTTGTCAGACACAGGCGGCCATCAATTCGAAATTCAGTGCATGGCTTGCTACTGCGACTTTCGGCGGTGGTTGCAATAGTGCAATTTCAAATAATAATACCGGTGCACCTCCTGCTTGCGGAGGTACTGCTACAGTTACATTTACAGTAACCAGTTCCTGTGATGCGCCTAAAACATGCTCTGCTACATTTACAGTAACAGCTGCTCCATCTGTTGTTTTAACTTGTCCTGCAAATCAAACTGAGGCATCATGTCAAACTCAGGCAGCTATCAATTCTAAATTTACAACATGGTTGGCATCTGCAAGTTTCACCGGCGGATGCAATGCTGCAATTTCGAACAACAATACAGGAGCACCTCCTGCTTGCGGAGGTACTGCCACAGTTACATTCACTGTAACCAGTTCTTGTGAGCCAAACAAAACTTGTTCAGCAACTTTCACCGTTACTGCAGCTCCTGCAGTAGTCCTGACTTGTCCTGCAAATCAAACGGAAGCTTCCTGTCAAACGCAAGCCAGCATCAATTCAAAATTTGCAACATGGTTAGCATCCGCTACTTTCAGCGGTGGTTGCAATGCAGCGATTTCAAATAACAATACAGGAGCACCTCCTGCATGCGGAGGTACTGTCACAGTTACATTCACTGTAACCAGTTCTTGTGAGCCAAATAAAACTTGTTCGGCAACATTTACTGTTACTGCAGCTCCCGCAGTAGTCCTGACTTGTCCTGCAAATCAAACGGAAGCTTCCTGTCAAACGCAAGCGGCCATTGATGCAAAGTATACAACCTGGTTAGCCAGTGCAAGTTTTAGCGGTGGATGCAATGCCGCTATTTCAAATAACAGTACGGGTGCACCTCCTGCTTGCGGAGGCACTGCTACAGTTACATTCACTGTTACCAGTTCCTGCGAGCCCAATAAAACATGTACTGCCACGTTCACCGTAACTGCAGCTCCGGCAGTAGTTCTCACCTGTCCCGCAAATCAAACGGAAGCTGCGTGTCAAACGCAGGCAAGTATCAATTCGAAATTCGCAACATGGTTAGCATCCGCTACTTTCAGTGGTGGTTGTAATGCCGCGATATCTAACAATAATACCGGTGCTCCTCCGGCTTGTGGTGTTACTGCTACAGTTACATTTACCGTAACCAGTTCCTGTGAACCGAACAAAACTTGTTCTGCTACATTCACCGTAACCGCGGCTCCGGCTGTAGTTCTCAATTGTCCTGCTAACCAAACGGAAGCTTCTTGCCAAACACAGGCTAGTATCAATTCAAAATTCGCTACATGGTTAGCATCCGCTACTTTCAGTGGTGGTTGCAATGCCGCAATATCCAATAATAATACTGGTGCTCCTCCGGCTTGTGGCGGTTCGACTACCGTTACTTTTACAGTGACGAGCACTTGTGAACCGAACAAAACTTGTTCTGCAACTTTTACGGTTACAGCAGCACCAGCGGTAGTGCTTACTTGTGCAGCAAATGTTACAGAAGCAGCTTGTCAAACGCAGGCCACCATCAATTCGAAATTTGCAACGTGGCTTTCAACAGCTACTTTCACAGGTGGATGCAATGCCATGATTTCAAATAATAATACTGGCGCACCCAATGCTTGCGGAGGATCAACTACGGTTACGTTTACAGTGACCAGTACGTGTGAACCAAACAAAATTTGTTCTGCTACTTTTACGGTTACAGCTGCTCCATTAGTAACTTTAACTTGCCCGACAAATCAAACAGAAGCAGCTTGTCAAACGCAGGCAGCTATCGATGCAAAATTTGCAACGTGGTTGGCGACTGCTTCCTTTAGCGGTGGTTGCAATGCTGTGCTTTCAAACAACAATACAGGTGCACCATCTGCATGCGGAGGCACTTCGACTGTTACTTTTACTGTAACCAGTTCATGCGAACCAAATAAAACATGCTCTGCCACATTTACGGTAAATGCTGCGCCTGCTGTCGTTATCACATGTCCTTCAAATGTTACAGAAACTGCATGTCAGACACAGGCCGCAATAGATTCAAAATTCGCATTGTGGCTTGCAACAGCATCTTTCAGCGGTGGTTGTAATGCAGTGCTTTCAAATAATAATTCCGGCGCACCATCTGCCTGTGGCGGGTCCAAAACAGTCACATTCACTGTTACCAGTTCATGCGAACCAAATAAAACATGTTCAGCAACCTTTACAGTAACAGCTGCTCCTCCTGTTGTATTAACTTGTCCGAATGCACAAACAGAAGCCGCCTGTCAAACGCAAGCAGCCATTGATGCAAAATTTGCAACATGGTTGGCCACTGCATCATTTAGCGGTGGTTGCAATGCTGTACTGTCCAACAACAATACAGGAGCACCTCCTGCCTGTGGTGGTATAAAACTGGTTGATTTTACTGTGACCAGTTCCTGTGAAGCACCTAAAGTTTGTACTGCCAGTTTCACCGTAACTGATGCTCCGCCAGTTGTACTTACTTGTCCTGCAAATCAAAATGAAGTTGCTTGTCAAACGCAAGCAGTTATAGATGCAAAATTTGCTGCCTGGTTAGCTACTGCAAGTTTTACAGGAGGTTGCAATGGTGTACTTTCAAACAATAACACCGGAGCACCTTCTGCATGTGGTGGCACAAAAACCGTTACTTTTACAGTTACCAGTTCCTGTGCTCCAACAAAAACCTGCTCAGCAACATTTACCGTATTTGCATCTCAGGTAGTAATTACCTGTGCAGTCGATCAGAATGAAGCAGCTTGCCAAACGCAGGCAGCGATCGATGCAAAATTTGCAACCTGGTTGGCTTCAGCTAGTTTTGCAGGAGGTTGCAATGCTGTAATGTCAAATAACAATACGGGTGCTCCTTCTGCTTGTGGTGGCACAACAACGGTTACGTTTACAATTACAAGTACCTGCGAACCACCAGTTACTTGTTCTGCAAAATTTACCGTCGCGGCAGCTCCGGCAGTTGTAATTACCTGTGCAGCAAATCAAACCGAAGCAGCTTGTCAAACTCAAGCATCAATTGATTCCAAATTTGCAACCTGGTTATCTACAGCAACATTTACGGGTGGTTGTAATGCGGCAATCTCCAATAATAACACCGGCGCTCCTCCTGCATGCGGCGGTGCAAAAACGGTTACATTTACAGTAACCAGCAGCTGTGAACCGAATAAAACGTGTTCCGCTACTTTTACAGTTACTGCTGCCCCACCGGTCGTTCTTAATTGTCCTGCAAATGTTACAGAAGCTGCTTGCCAAACGCAAGCTTCAATCGATACCAAGTTTAATAATTGGTTAAATACAGCAACATTCTCCGGAGGATGCAATGCCATTCTTTCCAATAATAATACCGGAGCACCTCCTGCATGCGGCGGATCAAAAACAGTTACGTTTACAGTTACGAGTACTTGTGAACCGAATAAAACTTGTTCGGCCACATTTACAGTAACTGCTGCACCTGCTGTTGTGCTTACGTGTCCTGCTAATGTCACAGAAGCGGCTTGTCAAACACAATCTGCTATCGATACTAAGTTTAATAATTGGTTGAATACAGCAACTTTCTCCGGAGGATGCAATGCTATTCTTTCCAACAATAATACAGGTGCTCCTATGGCCTGTGGAGGTTCTAAGACTGTAACTTTTACAGTTACGAGTACTTGTGAACCAAACAAAACTTGCTCTGCCACTTTCACAGTAACAGATGCACCTGTGGTTGTTCTAACTTGTCCTGCAAATCAAACCGAGGCAGCTTGTCAAACGCAAGCGGCTATCGATGCAAAATTTGCAACATGGTTATCAACTGCCACTGTTAGTGGTGGTTGTAGTGCTGCAATTTCAAATAACAATACAGGTGCACCGCTGGCTTGCGGAGGTTCAACTACAGTAACATTTACGGTTACCAGTACCTGTGAACCAAACAAAACTTGTTCTGCAACATTTACAGTTACTGCTGCTCCACCGGTTGTGTTGACTTGTCCGAATGCACAAACCGAAGCTGCTTGTCAAACACAAGCTGCTATAGATGCAAAATTTGCAACATGGCTGGCTACCGCTTCCTTTACGGGAGGATGTAATGCAGTCATGACAAACAATAATACAGGTGCTCCTCCGGCTTGTGGTGGAGTAAAAATTGTTGACTTCACAGTTACCAGTTCATGTGCTGCTCCTAAAATGTGTTCTGCATCATTTAGTGTAACAGATGCCCCGCCTGTTGTTTTAACCTGTCCATCAAATGTCAATGAAGCTGCATGTCAAACACAAGCAGCAATTGATGCAAAATTTGCAACCTGGCTGGCTACCGCTTCCTTCACGGGAGGATGTAACGGCGTATTATCAAACAACAATACCGGCGCTCCTTCTGCCTGCGGTGGATCCAAAACTGTAACATTCACAGTTACCAGTTCGTGTGAACCGAACAAAACCTGTTCGGCAACATTTACTGTTTTTGCTTCACAAGTTGTTATTACGTGCGCCGTCAATCAAACTGAAGCAGCCTGCCAGACACAAGCAGCAATTGATGCAAAATTTGCAACCTGGCTGGCTTCTGCTAGTTTTGCAGGTGGTTGTAATGCAACTTTATCCAATGACAATACAGGTGCACCACCAGCTTGCGGTGGTTCTAAGACTGTAACATTTACTGTAACCAGTACCTGCGAACCTCCCGTAACTTGTTCTGCAACGTTTACCGTAACTGCAGCTCCAAATGTAGTTCTGACTTGTGCAGCAAATCAAACAGAAGCGGCTTGTCAAACACAAGCCAGCATAAATTCAAAATTCACCACCTGGTTGAATTCAGCTACTTTTACCGGTGGATGTAATGGATCCATTTCCAACAACAATAGCGGTGCACCGCCTGCCTGTGGTGGCTCCACTACAGTTACATTTACTGTGACCAGTACTTGTCAGGGACCTGTTACGTGTTCAGCAACATTTACAGTTACAACTGCACCTCCTGTTGTACTTAATTGTGCAGCAAATCAAACAGAAGCGGCTTGTCAAACACAAGCTACTATTGATTCTAAATTCAACACCTGGTTAAATACAACCACTTTCTCCGGAGGCTGTAACGCTACGCTTTCTAATAATAATTCCGGAGCTCCTCCGGCATGCGGCGGCTCTAAAACAGTAACATTTACTGTGACCAGTACATGTGAACCAAATAAAACGTGTTCTGCAACATTTACTGTAACGGCAGCACCATTGGTTGTGCTTACCTGTCCGGCAAACGTAACGGAAGCAGCTTGTCAAACGCAGTCAGCTATAGATACTAAATTTAATAATTGGTTGAATACAGCAACTTTCACCGGAGGTTGCAATGCTATTTTATCCAATAATAATTCGGGCGCCCCGCCAGCTTGCGGTGGTTCTAAGACGGTAACATTTACTGTAACGAGTTCATGCGAACCGAATAAAACATGTTCAGCAACATTTACAGTTACAGCAGCACCCGCAGTAGTACTTACTTGTCCGGCCAATCAAACGGAAGCGGCTTGCCAAACACAAGCGGCTATCGATGCAAAATTTGCAACATGGTTGGCTTCTGCAACATTTAGCGGTGGTTGTAACTCCGCTATATCCAATAATAATTCAGGTGCTCCACCAGCTTGCGGTGGTTCAAAGACTGTAACATTTACTGTAACGAGTTCATGTGAACCAAATAAAACGTGTTCCGCAACATTCACAGTTACAGACGCACCTCCGGTCGTTTTAAATTGCCCTGCAACACAAACAGAAGCTGCTTGTCAAACGCAAGCTGCAATCGATGCAAAATTTGCAACATGGTTGAGTACTGCTACTTTTAGCGGAGGTTGTAATGCAGTTCTTTCCAATAACAATACAGGTGCTCCACCTGCTTGCGGTGGAGTAAAGATTGTCGACTTTACCGTTACCAGTTCATGTGCTCCTAATAAAATATGTTCTGCTTCATTCATAGTAACTGATGCACCACCAGTTGTGCTGACTTGTCCTGCAAACGTTACCGAAGCTGCTTGTCAAACGCAAGCAACAATCAATTCGAAATTTGCAACATGGTTAACTACAGTTTCTTTTACTGGTGGTTGTAATGCAACTTTGAGTAATAATAATACAGGTGCTCCACCTGCTTGTGGCGGTGTTGCGACAGTAACATTCACCGTAACCAGTACCTGCGATGTAACTAAAACTTGTACTGCTACATTCACGGTCCTAAGCTCACCGGTAGTCCTCACTTGTGCGAATAATCAAACGGAAGCTGCTTGTCAGACACAGGCAACAATCAATTCGAAATTTGCAACATGGTTATCGACTGCAACATTTACGGGAGGTTGCAATGCTGTTATTTCAAATAACAACACGGGTGCTCCTCCGGCTTGTGGTGGAACAACTACGGTTACATTTACTGTAACTAGTTCCTGTGAACCAAATAAAACGTGTTCTGCAACATTCACCGTAACTGCAGCGCCTGCAGTAGTTCTTACTTGTCCTGCAAATCAAACGGAAGCTGCTTGTCAAACGCAAGCGGCTATCGATGCAAAATTTGCAACATGGCTGGCTTCTGCAACATTCACCGGTGGCTGCAATGGCATGATTTCAAATAACAATGCAGGGGCACCTCCGGCTTGTGGTGGATCTGTTACTGTTACATTCACTGTCACCAGTTCTTGTGAACCCAACAAAACTTGTTCTGCAACATTTACTGTAACTGCAGCTCCTCCGGTTGTTCTTACTTGTCCTGCAAATCAAACAGAAGCTGCTTGTCAAACACAGGCAACGATCAATTCAAAATTTGCAACATGGTTAGCCTCTGCAACTTTCAGTGGCGGTTGCAATGCTGTGCTTTCTAACAACAATACCGGCGCACCTTCTGCTTGTGGTGGTTCCGCAACGGTAACATTCACTGTCACCAGTTCTTGTGAACCAAATAAAATCTGTACAGCTACATTTACAGTGACTGCAGCACCTGCAGTGGTACTTACTTGTCCTTCAAATCAAACGGAAGCTGCTTGTCAAACACAAGCGGCTATCGATGCAAAATTCGCAACCTGGTTGGCCTCCGCTACTTTCAGTGGCGGTTGTAATGCAGTAATTTCAAATAACAATACAGGTGCGCCTCCGGCTTGTGGTGGGTCTGCAACGGTTACGTTTACGGTTACCAGTTCTTGTGAGCCAAATAAAACATGTACAGCAACATTTACGGTTACTGCTGCTCCTGCTGTTGTGCTGACTTGTCCTGCAAATCAAACGGAAGCAGCTTGTCAAACACAGGCAGCTATCGATGCAAAATTTGCAACATGGTTAACCACTGCTTCTTTCAGCGGTGGTTGCAACGCAGCTATTTCCAATAATGCTGGTGCTGCTCCTTCTGCTTGTGGCGGTTCTGCAACGGTTACATTTACCGTTACCAGTACCTGCGAGCCGAATAAAATCTGCACTGCTACATTTACTGTAACTGCAGCTCCAGCTGTTGTGTTGAATTGTCCTGCAAATCAAACCGAAGCAGCTTGTCAAACTCAGGCAGCTATCGATGCTAAATATGCAACATGGTTATCTACTGCTTCTTTCAGTGGCGGATGCAATGCTGCTATGAGCAATAATAGTACAGGTGCTCCGCTTGCATGCGGTGGATCCAAAATAGTAACATTTACGGTGACCAGTACCTGCGAGCCGAATAAAATCTGTACTGCAACATTTACAGTAACTGCTGCACCTTCTGTAGTTCTCACTTGTCCGGCCAATCAAACGGAAGCAGCTTGTCAAACGCAAGCGGCTATCGATGCAAAATTTGCAACATGGTTAGCTTCTGCTACTTTCACCGGTGGTTGCAATGGTACCATTTCTAATAATAACACCGGCGCACCTTCTGCTTGTGGTGGTGCCGCAACAGTAACATTTACGGTGACCAGCTCTTGCCAAGCACCTGTCATGTGTACTGCAACATTTACAGTATTAAGTTCACCTGTAGTACTCACTTGTGCGAACAATCAAACCGAAGCGGCTTGTCAGACGCAGGCTACAATCAATTCGAAATTTACAACATGGTTATCTACTGCAACATTTACGGGTGGTTGCAATGCTGTTATTTCAAATAATAACACGGGTGCTCCTCCTGCTTGTGGTGGTTCAACTACGGTTACATTTACGGTTACAAGTTCCTGTGATTCTCCTAAAACATGTTCTGCTACATTTACGGTAACTGCAGCTCCTGCAGTAGTTCTTACTTGTCCTGCAAATCAAACAGAAGCGGCTTGTCAAACGCAAGCGGCTATTGATGCAAAATTTGCAACCTGGTTGGCTTCTGCAACATTCACGGGTGGCTGCAATGGCATGATTTCAAATAACAATGCAGGTGCGCCTCCGGCTTGTGGTGGGTCTGTTACTGTTACATTCACTGTCACCAGTTCTTGTGAACCGAACAAAACTTGTTCTGCAACATTCACCGTTACTGCTGCACCTGCTGTAGTTCTTACTTGTCCTGCAAATCAAACAGAAGCTGCTTGTCAAACACAGGCAACGATCAATTCAAAATTTGCAACATGGTTAGCCTCTGCAACTTTCAGTGGCGGTTGCAATGCTGTGCTTTCTAACAACAATACCGGCGCACCTTCTGCTTGTGGTGGTTCCGCAACGGTTACATTCACTGTCACCAGTTCTTGTGAACCAAATAAAATCTGTACAGCTACATTTACAGTGACTGCAGCACCTACAGTGGTTCTTACTTGTCCTGCAAATCAAACAGAAGCAGCTTGTCAGACCCAGGCTACAATCAATTCTAAATTCGCAACCTGGTTGGCTTCAGCTACTTTCAGTGGCGGTTGTAATGCCGTAATTTCCAATAACAATACAGGAGCTCCTTCTGCTTGTGGTGGTTCTGCAACGGTTACGTTTACGGTTACCAGTTCTTGTGAGCCAAATAAAACATGTACAGCAACATTTACGGTTACTGCTGCTCCTGCTGTTGTGTTGACTTGTCCTGCAAATCAAACTGAAGCAGCTTGTCAAACACAGGCAGCTATCGATGCAAAATTTGCAACATGGTTAACCACTGCAACATTCAGCGGTGGTTGCAACGCAGCTATTTCCAATAATGCTGGTGCTGCTCCTTCTGCTTGTGGTGGTTCTGCAACGGTTACCTTTACCGTTACCAGTACCTGCGAGCCAAATAAAATCTGCACTGCAACATTTACTGTAACTGCAGCTCCTCCTGTCGTATTGAATTGTCCTGCAAATCAAACCGAAGCAGCTTGTCAAACACAGGCAGCGATAGATGCTAAATATGCAACATGGTTATCTACTGCTTCTTTCAGTGGCGGATGCAATGCTGCTATGAGTAATAATAGTACAGGTGCTCCGCTTGCATGCGGTGGATCCAAAACAGTAACATTTACGGTGACCAGTACCTGCGAGCCGAATAAAATATGTACTGCAACATTTACAGTAACTGCTGCACCTTCTGTAGCTCTCACTTGTCCGGCCAATCAAACAGAAGCAGCTTGTCAAACACAAGCGGCTATCGATGCAAAATTTGCAACATGGCTGGCTTCTGCTACTTTCACCGGTGGTTGCAATGGTACCATTTCGAATAATAACACCGGTGCACCTTCTGCTTGTGGTGGTGCCGCAACAGTAACATTTACGGTGACCAGCTCTTGCGAAGCACCTGTCATGTGTACTGCAACATTTACAGTATTAAGTTCACCTGTAGTGCTCACTTGTGCGAACAATCAAACAGAAGCGGCTTGTCAGACGCAGGCTACAATCAATTCTAAATTTGCAACATGGTTATCGACGGCAACATTTACGGGTGGTTGCAATGCAGTTATTTCCAACAACAATACGGGTGCTCCTCCTGCTTGTGGTGGTTCAACTACGGTTACATTTACGGTTACAAGTTCCTGTGATTCTCCTAAAACATGTTCTGCTACATTTACGGTAACTGCAGCTCCTGCTGTAGTTCTTACTTGTCCTGCAAATCAAACAGAAGCTGCTTGTCAAACGCAAGCAGCTATTGATGCAAAATTTGCAACCTGGTTGGCTTCAGCTACATTCACGGGTGGCTGCAATGGCATGATTTCAAATAACAATGCAGGTGCGCCTCCGGCTTGTGGTGGGTCTGCTATTGTTACATTCACTGTCACCAGTTCCTGTGAACCTAACAAAACTTGTTCTGCAACATTTACTGTAACTGCAGCTCCTGCTGTAGTTCTTACTTGTCCTGCAAATCAAACAGAAGCTGCTTGTCAGACGCAGGCAACAATCAATTCTAAATTTGCAACATGGCTAGCATCTGCAACTTTCAGTGGCGGATGTAATTCAATATTATCAAATAATAGCGGAGCCGCTCCTTCAGCTTGTGGTGGTTCAGTTACCGTAACATTTACTGTTTCAAGTTCTTGCGAACCAAACAAAACATGTTCAGCTACATTTACAGTAACTGCTGCACCTGCAGTGGTACTTACTTGTCCTGCAAATCAAACAGAAGCTGCTTGTCAGACCCAGGCTACAATCAATTCTAAATTCGCAACCTGGTTGGCTTCAGCTACATTTAGTGGCGGTTGTAATGCCGTAATTTCCAATAACAATACAGGAGCTCCTTCTGCTTGTGGTGGTTCTGCAACGGTTACTTTTACGGTTACCAGTTCTTGTGAGCCAAATAAAACATGTACTGCAACATTTACGGTTACAGCTGCTCCTGCTGTTGTGTTGACTTGTCCTGCAAATCAAACTGAAGCAGCTTGTCAAACACAGGCAGCTATCGATGCAAAATTTGCAACATGGTTAACCACTGCAACATTTAGTGGTGGTTGCAATGCTGCCATCTCGAACAATGCTGGAGCCGCTCCCTCAGCCTGTGGTGGATCTGCAACGGTTAACTTTACCGTTACCAGTACCTGCGAGCCAAATAAAATCTGCACTGCAACATTTACTGTAACTGCTGCTCCAGCTGTTGTGTTGAATTGTCCTGCAAATCAAACCGAAGCAGCTTGTCAAACACAAGCAGCTATCGATACTAAATATGCAACATGGTTATCGACGGCATCTTTCAGTGGCGGATGTAATGCTGCTATGAGCAATAATAGTACAGGTGCTCCACCTGCTTGCGGTGGATCCAAAACAGTAACATTTACAGTAACCAGTACCTGCGAGCCAAATAAAATATGTACAGCTACATTTACTGTTACTGCTGCGCCTTCAGTATTTATTACATGTCCCATAAATCAGACGGAAGCAGCTTGTCAAACTCAAGCAGCTATTGATGCAAAATTTGCAACCTGGTTATCGTCTGCAACATTTACGGGTGGTTGCAACGCTGTTATTTCTAATAACAACACAGGTGCTCCTCCGGCTTGCGGTGGTGCAGTAACTGTAACATTTACTGTTACCAGTTCTTGTGATGTTCCTGTTATGTGTTCTGCAACATTTACTGTATTAAGTTCACCAGTTGTTCTAACGTGTGCAAATAATGTAACCGAAGCAGCTTGTCAAACACAAGCAGCTATTGATGCAAAATTTGCAACATGGTTATCGACGACAACATTTACGGGTGGTTGCAATGCAGTTATTTCCAATAACAACACAGGTGCTCCTCCGGCATGCGGTGGTTCAACTACAGTTACATTTACCGTAACGAGTTCTTGTGATTCTCCAAAAACATGCTCTGCAACATTTACCGTGACGAATGCTCCACCAGTTGTAATTGTTTGTTCGCCGAATCAAACTGAGGCTGCTTGTCAAACACAGGCAACGATCAATTCCAAGTATTCAATATGGTTGTCTACTGCTGGATTTACCGGTGGTTGTAATGGCGCCATTTCGAATAACAGTACTGGCGCTCCTTCAGCGTGTGGTGGTTCGACAACAGTTACTTTTACCGTAACGAGTTCTTGTGATTCACCTAAAACATGTTCAGCAACATTTACGGTAACAGCGGCTCCACCAGTTGTAATTACATGTGCAAACAATGTTACTGAAGCCGCTTGTCAGACTCAAGCGACGATAAACTCTAAATTTAATGCATGGCTGGCCACAACCACATTTACCGGCGGTTGCAGTGGCGCCATTTCAAATAACAATACAGGTGCTCCTTCTGCTTGTGGTGGCTCGACAACGGTACTATTTACCGTAACCAGTACCTGTGATGCACCTAAAACTTGTTCAGCAACATTTACAGTTGCGGCTGCACCTCTTGTGGTTTTGAATTGTCCCGTGAATCAAACCGAAGCAGCTTGTCAGACTCAAGCAACGATCAATTCTAAATTTACAACCTGGTTAAATTCTGCAACTTTCACTGGAGGATGTAACGTTGTTATTTCAAACAATAATACCGGAGCTCCATCTGCTTGTGGTGGCTCCACAACGGTTACATTTACGGTAACCAGTTCTTGTGAACCAAATAAAACATGCACAGCAACATTTACGGTTACCGCTGCTCCAGCTGTTGTGTTGACTTGTCCAGCAAATCAAACCGAAGCAGCTTGTCAAACGCAGGCAGCTATCGATGCAAAATTTGCAACCTGGCTGACTACAGCCACATTTAGTGGTGGTTGCAATGCTGCTATTTCGAACAATGCAGGAGCGGCTCCTTCTGCTTGTGGAGGTGCTGCAACAGTGACATTTACCGTCACCAGTACCTGCGAACCAAATAAAACTTGTACTGCAACATTTACCGTAACTGCTGCACCGGTTGTTGTCATTACCTGTCCGGCTAATGTTACAGAAGCAGCTTGTCAAACGCAGGCTACAATTGATTCTAAATATGCAACCTGGTTGACCACTGCATCATTTAGCGGAGGTTGTAATGCTTCGATGAGTAATAATAGTACGGGTGCTCCTCCTGCTTGTGGTGGTACTAAAACAGTAACATTTACCGTCACCAGTTCTTGCGAACCACCAAAAACATGTACGGCAACATTTACAGTTACTGCGGCACCTTTGGTTGTGCTCAACTGTCCGGCTAATGTTACAGAAGCAGCATGTCAAACGCAAGCTCAAATTGATACCAAATTTGCCGCATGGCTGGCTACAGCTAACTTCACAGGTGGATGTAACGGAAGTTTAACCAACAATAATACGGGTGCACCTTCCGCTTGTGGTGGATCTGTAACAGTAACATTTACAGTAACCAGTTCGTGTGAACCAAACAAAACATGTTCTGCTACATTTACAGTTGCTAGTTCAACAATAACACTCACTTGTGCAAACAATGTTACAGAAGCTGCCTGTCAGACTCAGGCACAAATTGATACGAAATTTACTGCGTGGTTAGCCACCGCGACATTTACAGGCGGATGCAATGCAGTTATTTCCAATAACAACACCGGAGCTCCATCAGCTTGTGGTGGTTCTAAAACAGTTACGTTTACGGTCACAAGTTCTTGTCAGGGACCAGTAAGCTGTTCTGCTACATTTACCGTGACAGCTGCACCTGCTGTTGTGTTAAACTGTGCAAGCAATGTTACGGAAGCAGCATGCCAAACTCAGGCAACAATTGATTCTAAATTTACAGCATGGCTGGCAACAACAACATTCTCGGGAGGTTGCAATGCAACATTATCGAATAATAATACCGGTGCACCTTCCGCATGCGGTGGATCTGTGACTGTAACCTTTACGGTTACCAGCTCTTGCGAACCCAACAAAACATGCTCGGCTACATTTACAGTTACTACAGCTGCACCTGTTGTGATCAATTGTGCATCGAATGTAACTGAAGCTGCTTGTCAAACTCAGGCAACTATCAATTCCAAATTTACTGCCTGGCTGGCGACAACGACGTTTACAGGAGGTTGCAATGGATCAATTTCCAATAACAACACCGGTGCACCATCTGCTTGTGGTGGATCAACAACAGTATTATTTACTGTCACCAGTACCTGTGATGCTCCAAAAACTTGTTCTGCTACATTTACCGTAACTGCAGCTCCGACTGTGACTATATCCTGTGCAAGCAATGTTACTGAAGCAGCTTGTCAAACTCAATCTGCAATAGATGCAAAATTTGCGACCTGGTTGGCAACTACGACATTTACCGGTGGTTGCAATACAACATTATCAAATAATGCAGGTGCGGCTCCTAATGCATGTGGTGGTACCACGACAGTTACATTTACGGTTACAAGTTCATGTCAAACACCTGTAACTTGTTCGGCAACATTTACAGTAACTGCGGCACCAGCGGTAGCTATCACTTGCCCTGCGAATGTCACAGAAGCTGCTTGTCAGAGTCAAAGTGATATTAATACAAAATTTGCAACATGGTTAAGCACTGCATCATTTAGTGGAGGTTGCAATGCTGCACTATCGAATAACAATACCGGTGCTCCTCCGGCTTGTGGCGGTTCTGTTACTGTCACATTTACTGTAACCAGTACTTGTGAACCAAACAAAACCTGTTCGGCAACATTTACAGTTGCTGCTGCACCAGTCGTTGTGCTTACCTGTCCCAATAATGTCACGGAAGCTTCTTGTCAAACTCAATCAGTCATAAATTCAAAATTTGCAACATGGTTAACAACTGTTTCATTCAGCGGTGGATGCAATGCTGCACTATCAAATAACAATACAGGTGCACCATTGGCTTGCGGAGGATCAGCAACAGTAACATTTACGGTAACCAGTACTTGTGAGCCGAATAAAACATGTTCGGCTACATTTACAGTTGCATCCGCTCCGGCAGTGGTAATTAATTGCCCGGCTAATGTAACAGAAGCCCCATGTCAGACACAATCAGCAATTGATGCAAAATTTGCAACATGGCTTGCTACAGCAACGTTTACGGGAGGTTGTAATGGTACACTTTCAAATAACAACACAGGTGCACCTTCGGCCTGCGGTGGCACAGCAACTGTTACATTTACAGTAACCAGTAGTTGCGAAGGACCTAAAACGTGTACATCGACATTTACTGTTTCAAGTTCACCGGTTGTAATTACCTGTCCTATTGATGTTGTTGAAGCAGCAGGTCAAACACAAGCCCAAATTGATGCAAAATTTGCAACATGGCTCGCTACTGCCAGCTTCACGGGAGGTTGTAATGCAACTCTTTCGAATAATAATACAGGTGCACCACCTCATACAGGCGGATCAACAACAGTTACATTTACCGTAACTAGTACTTGTCAGGGACCAGTAACCTGTATGGCGACATTCTCAGTTATTATGGCTCCACCAGTTGAGCTAACCTGCGCAGTTAATGTTACTGAAGCGGCATGTCAGACTCAAGCAACCATCAATTCTAAATTTACTGCATGGTTGGCCACAGCGACATTCACCGGAGGATGTAATGCTGCAATAAGTAATAATAATACTGGTGCTCCTCCGGCATGTGGAGGTTCGACTACTGTGATATTTACGGTGACCAGTACTTGTGAAGGACCTGTAACTTGTTCTGCAACATTCACCGTTTCTGCTGCACCTGCTGTGGTATTGACCTGTGCAAATAATGTTACTGAAGCAGCTTGTCAAACGCAAACAACAATTAATTCCAAGTTTACCGCATGGCTGGCAACAACTACGTCAACAGGCGGATGTAATACGTTAATAACAAATAATAATACAGGTGCTCCACCTGCATGTGGAGGTTCTGCTACAGTCGTATTTACTGTAACCAGTTCGTGTGAACCCAATAAAACATGTTCGGCGACATTTACTGTTGCTGCTCCGACATCAGTTACCATAACTTGTCCAGCCAATGTTACCGAGGCTGCTTGCCAAACACAGGCAACAATCAACTCGAAGTTTACAACATGGCTGGGTACTGTTAGTGCTTCCGGTGGATGTAGTCCTGTGATCAGCAATAACAATACGGGTGCTCCTTCTGCTTGCGGTGGTTCAACAACAGTAACCTTTACTGCGACCAGTTCCTGCGATGCACCAAAGACCTGCACCGCAACATTTACTGTTACTGCTGCACCTGTTGTTGTACTTAATTGCCCGGTAAATGTTACAGAAACAGCTTGTCAAACACAGGCAGCAATTGATGCAAAATTTGCAACGTGGTTATCTACTGTAACATTCAGCGGTGGTTGTAATGCAGCCTTAAGCAATAATAATTCAGGAGCTCCATCCGCTTGCGGTGGTGCCAAATTTGTAACATTTACCGTGACCAGTTCTTGTGAACCTCCGAAAACATGCACTGCTTCGTTCACCGTTACAACTGCTCCTGTTGTTGTATTGAATTGTCCGGCGAATGTTACTGAAGCAGCTTGTCAAACACAAGCGGCGATAGATGCGAAGTTTGCAACGTGGTTATCCACAGTAACCTTCAGCGGTGGCTGTAATGCAGCATTGAGCAATAACAATTCGGGCGCTCCTGCTGCATGTGGCGGTTCTAAGACAGTTACTTTCACGGTGACCAGTTCTTGCGAACCTAATAAAACATGTTCAGCAACATTTACCGTAACTGCTGCACCTGCAGTGGTTCTGAATTGCCCATCCAATGTTACAGAAGCAGCTTGTCAAACACAGGCAACCATCAACACAAAATTTGCGACCTGGCTGTCTACAGTTAGCTTTAGTGGAGGTTGCAGTGCAGCGCTTTCCAATAATAATACCGGCGCTCCTTCAGCTTGTGGAGGTTCCGCTACAGTTGTATTTACAGTAACCAGTTCCTGCGAACCAAATAAAACTTGTTCAGCAACATTTACGGTTGCCAGTTCCACTGTGGCTTTGACTTGTCCTGCAAATGTGACAGAAGCAGCTTGTCAAACACAAGCCAGCATTAATTCAAAATTTGCAACCTGGTTATCGACGGCTTCATTCACAGGTGGTTGTAATGCGGTATTGTCCAATAACAATACGGGTGCTCCTCCTGCTTGCGGTGGTTCAACTACGGTTACATTTACGGTTACAAGTTCATGTGAACCAAATAAAACATGTTCAGCAACATTTACGGTTACAGCCGCACCAGCTGTTGTATTGAATTGTCCGGCAAATACTACCGAAGCTTCTTGTCAGACACAGGCAACAATTAATACCAAGTTTACTGCATGGCTGGCTACAGCCACATTCTCCGGAGGTTGCAATGCTGCCATGACGAATAATAACACAGGCGCTCCTCCAGCATGTGGTGGTTCTGTTACAGTTACATTTACCGTAACCAGTTCCTGTGAACCCAATAAAACATGTTCGGCAACATTTACGGTAACCAATGCACCTGCTGTTGTTTTGTCTTGTGCTTCAAACGTGACAGAAGCAGCTTGTCAATCCCAGGCGACGATAAATTCCAAATTCACAACCTGGTTAAATACAGCTACTTTTACCGGCGGCTGCAATGGAGCTATATCCAATAACAACACCGGTGCTCCTCCTGCTTGCGGTGGTTCAACCACGGTGACCTTTACAGTTACCAGTTCATGTGAACCAATTAAAACCTGTAGTGCAACATTTACGGTCAGCTCAGCAACTGCAGTTGTATTAAATTGTCCTGCAAATGTCACTGAAGCGGCTTGTCAGACACAATCTGTTATTGATTCAAAATTCAGCACCTGGCTGACTACTGCAACATTCAGTGGTGGATGCAATGCTGCCATTAGCAACAACAGCACAACTGCACCATCAGCATGTGGAGGCTCTGTAACAGTTACCTTTACTGTAACGAGTTCATGTGAACCCAACAAAACCTGTTCAGCAACATTCACAGTTACAACTGCACCGACCTTAGTGTTGAATTGTCCGGTGAATACTACAGAAGCTGCTTGTCAGAGTCAAAGTGATATCAATAATAAGTACTTTGCATGGCTGTCAACTGCAACAGTAACTGGTGGATGTAATGTTGGATTGACAAACAATAGTGGTTCCAGCGGTCCGTCTGCATGCGGCGAAACAAGAACGATTACGTTTACTGCGACCAGTAGTTGTGAACCAACGAAGACATGTACAGCGACATTTACTGTTTCTCCTCCACTCCCATTGGCCTTAAATTGTCCTGCGAATTATACAGTTACAACCTGTAAGTCCCAGGCTGAAATTGATACGTTGTTCAGCATATGGCTGAAATCCGCGACAATCAGTGGTGGATGCAACCCTGTGATTACAAACAATAATACAGGTGCTCCATCTGAATGCAGTGGAACCACTACGGTTGTATTTACCGGAAGTAGTAGTTGTGCCACGAGCGTAACTTGCAGTGCTATCTTCACCGTTGCACCTATACCACCTCCGGGTATCACTTGTCCGGATGTTGATACAATTGCATGTAATGCATCCAGTAATCCGCAATACACGGGTTATCCAATTGCAACAGATGCTTGTGGTGGAACACCGGTATTAACCTACGATGATCAGGTTACACCTGGCAATTGCAATGGCAATTCAACCATATCCAGAACGTGGACCGCCACGGATAAATGCAACAATACCAGTACCTGCATCCAAACGATTTTCGTGCAGAATACAATTACACCTACATTTACCCTGCCTCCAAATAAAACACTTTATAAAAATGCATCTCCTGCAGGTGTAAAAGTGTTAGTGAATTACAATTTCAATTTTGGAAGTTCGTATAAAGCACTTTCACCAATAAGGTATACCGGAATTACTTCTGATATTGATCCTGCTTCGAATCCATTTTTGAAAAATATTGGAACCGTAACTGGTAATCTTGCCTTCGTCAATAATATCGTTGCAGGTAAAGGTTTGGCAGTAACGAATTCAAATCAGCCGGGATCCTGGATATTTATTTTAAGTGGAATGAATTTGCCTATATTCAATAACTATGAATTCTATGTTCAGGCATATCGCAAAGGCGCTGGAAGTGCAACCAATTTAGTTATCGATTACAGTACAAATCCGATTAGCAATGGATGGACAAATTATAGCAATACTCCATTAACAACCGGAAACTGGGTACAATGTACCGGACCAACTAAAAACATTCCAAATGCTACCACGCTTTATATCCGGATAAGTTATACAGGTGGGTCCAACACAGATCCTAAAGACCTGTATATAGACAACTTCCAGGTAAGAGCGTCCAAACCATTAGAACCTTGTGCATATGATGATGCACCATCCAATACAGGATATCCAACAAACATTGTAACGCCTTGTGATCCGGATCCAACAGCGACTTATAGTGATTCACTGGATATTACAACGTGTGTTACCAAGGTTTACAGAACGTGGACCGTTACAGATGATTGTGGAAATTCATCGACAGGCAATGCCAAACAGATCATTACCGTATTAGATACTATTGGACCTATCATTGTTTGTCCTTCCGGCAGTTCATTAACCCGTAAAGCGGATACGACTCAATGTTATTATTCAATAGTGGACAAATCTCTTGACGCCACTGCAACCGATGATTGTACCGGCGATTCTGTAACTTTAGTTAATAACTGGAATAATGCTTCAACTTTGTTAGGCGCTAAAATACCGGTAGGTGTTTGGCCTATTAAATGGACCGCCACAGATAAGTGTGGAAACAAATCTACATGCCAGTACAATCTTACTATTTTTGAAATTGAGAAACCAAAAGCTAAGTGTAAAAACGATACCATCTATTTGGATTCTCTCGGACATTATACTATTACTGTAGATTCTATCAACAATGGATCTATGGATAATTGTGGTATCAAGTCAATGTCTTTAAACAGATATGACTATGGTTGTGATGACATACCTTCCAGACAAGTTTGTCTATACGTTACAGATTCTACCGGATTAAAGGATACCTGCTGCTCAACCTTGTATATATTTGATAATAAACCACCAAATATTAAATGCAAAAACATAAGCATATCTATTCCTCCGAGTAAATCAAAAACAATCACCGCCGATAGTGTACTTTCACTGTTGAAGGATAATTGTGGTATAGCCAGTAAAATTGTTACGCCTAATAAGTTTGATTGCAAGAGTCCGAAAACGACTACAGTGACTGTCGAAGTCACAGATCCTTCAGGCAATAAATCTACTTGTCAGGCTGTGGTAACGATAACCAATACAGCGGATTCGGATTGTGATGGTGTTAGTGACGTCTGTGATGTTTGTCCTAAGGGAGACGACTCTGTGGATAACAACAATGACGGCTTACCGGATTGTAATAATCCGCCACCATTTAACAAGGTGCTTACGGCATGGAAGTGCGGCACCAATCCACAACAGGTTTGGATAGTGGAGATTGGATCCAATGGAGAGTGTACGTCTAAATGCGTATTGTATTCTGACTTTATTGCCAACCGAAAACCGAATCAGTTCTTAGGTAAGTGTATAGAATGTCCGGGCAATCTGAATGGCCACGATGAATACAATCATGCTCTAGGAGGTGAAGAATCCGTCAATCAGATTAATCCGGTCCGGAAAATTAATAATGAAGAGGGCGTCGATTTCAAAATCGTTCCGAATCCAAATTACGGAATATTCGACCTGGTATTTGATACACAGGTTGAAGAAGGAAGCATACGGATCTTTAATTTATTGAATCAGGAAGTTTGGACAAGTGAAATTTCAGATCCAACGAATGTATTGAGAATTAATTCATTTGAATTCCGTCAACGCGCTTCAGGATTGTACCGGGTTATGTTTAAAAACAAGAGTGGCAAAACGCTTCAGACCTTGTTAATTATGAAATAAAAGGGTTATTAAATTGCCCATTAAAAAAGCAGTGAAGTAGATTCTTCACTGCTTTTTTTTTTGGTTAACTTTGATTTTTCCACCTGGAAAAACACAATAAAAGAAAGGTCTTATTTGAGGTAATTTGATTGGTTGCGAATTTGATTTACCAGTAGTAAGACTTCACCAGGATTAATACAATTCAAACAAGGCACAGCTTGATCCTCAAAAATCCTATTATGATCAATGACCACTTATCATTTTTTGAAATACGCCCGGTAATCTAAAGAGAATGATCACACTATTCATTCTTACTTTGATTAGAAAAAACAACATGTTCAAATGCGCATATGGAAGTACTTTAAAATATTTGCGTATACTAGAAGGCAATAAACTGATTGCATTTAGTATTTCAGGAATAACATGAACAATGGACAAATTTAAATTTCGGCTTGCAGCTTTATATGACTGCCAGTGCTAGAGTTTTTTAAATTTAAGATAGATGATAATATCATCAATATCCTCAGCACTCAACTTTTGCGCAAATTCATGCGTTGGCGTTTGTATCCGCATTGCTGCTTCATAGGATTTAATTTGATCATTCGTAAAATTGGGTCCTTGTTCATTACTATTGTTGGGACCTGAATGACATTTTTGACAATTCAAATTATATAATTTGACCCCATGATTGAATCGACTAACAAATTCTTTTTTATCCGCATCCGATAAATCCGGAGGCATATTATAACCAACTTTTGAAGATTTGCAATTTAAAAACCAGAGGGAATAAAATAAAGCTAATACCATTGATTTTTTCATATTCTACTTTTAATAGGTGCCCCCTACTTTTCGTGAATTCCATTTTTTATTCGACGATGGTGGCAACTCAGTTGGAGGGTCTTCCAAAGGTATTGATTCATTTAATGATTCCATAAATTTAATGAGTGCGGTTTTTTCGTATTGAGTCAAATGAAGTGAATCCTTTGAAAGCGTTTGATTTTCAACCTGAATTCCGTTGCCAAGACCACCGCCCACATTATAGAAATCGACAAGCTCCGTCAAGCTTCGAAAGACTCCATTATGCATATAGGGTTTGGTATGCATAATATTCCGAATGCTTCCTGTACGAAATGCATGTAAGGTCTGCGTTGCCGGATTTATTAAAAAACGTCCTTTATCCTGACTGATTCGACTAAAATTTCGGTCATCTGGAACTCCTAATACTTCAAATTCACTGCTGACATAAGGCGGCTTTACTCCATTAAATACCGGTGCAAAATGGCAGGTGGCACACTGAGCCTTACTCATAAAAATATTAAAACCATCCACGCTTACAGAATCCAATACCATCCTGTGATTCATTGCATCATCAAACGTGGAGTTGTATTGGCCAAAACTACCATAATACATCGAAATAGCTGAAGTAACATGACGCAGGTTTAAATCCGAATCGGAACTTTTCTCTGCAAATTTCTTTAACTCAATTTTATATAGTTTGCAACTGAGCAGCTTTCTCAAAATTTCTTCCTCCCCTTTGTTATTCAATTCCTTTGGATTGGTAAGAACATCTTTAGCCTGATTAGACAAATTAATATGTTTACCATCCAACATGATTAAATGGTTGTATTCAACATTGATGAGAGACGGTGTATTTCTTTCAAGACGGTCTGTTCCGTTGAACTGCAAACTGGTCGAAACAGAAGTATCTGTAAAATACTGTTGCGGTATATGACAGGATGCACAACTTCTCTTGATGTTACCTGAAAGCAAAGGATCATAAAACAACAATTTACCAATGGATTTAATTTCATTTAGCATAACTGTATCCTTAACCGGTCTGTAAACACCTTTAATATCCTGGCCTCTGTACAATTGCTTATCAAATATGGAAATGGCGTGATCATTCAAAGAATAATCAATCAGATTTACAGATCTGAACCGATTTAACTTAATGAACATTTGATTTAAAGTAAATAATGGATTGACAAAATCCCGGATAAATACAAAATGATTAAACGAATTCCCGTCTGCGCTTTGCGCACGTACAAACTTTATCATGCTATCAAACAATTCAAGATACTCTTCTGACAATCTATAATTGGAATAGCTCGCATTGAATGCAGAATAGATTCCTGAGACACCCTTCAACAACTCACTTAACTCAGGGATAAGCTGTTGTCTATCCGGGCATTCAAATCCGGTGGTATAAATTGCTGCCAGGTTTAGCAGAAAAAGCCTGTTGGCAAAATAAAAATGATCCGGCGAGTCGATCAATCTGGTGATTGAATCCTGCAAATACACTTTCGAATTAACAATGGAAGAGTCTAGTAAATTGTATAAAGAATCCCTGCTAATCAATTCACTATTTAAATATAATTCAGCGAGAGTAAGCCCGGCACCGATACGTTTGTAAGGCTTTTCATATTTTTCAAAAACCTCCGTTTCCCATTCTATGGTAAGTGGTCCGTTTATTTTTTTATAAACGACAGGATGCAGATATCGCAGCCAAAAATCGACCTGCTTTAACTGAACTCTGATCAAATGAATAAGCCTGACCAGATTCTCTCTTCCGTTATATGAATTCAAATCTGCCTTTCGGAATTCAATTAATCCCTTGTTTTGTTCGTCAATAAAAGATTCAATGGTTGATCTGTATAAATTCTGATAGGGATTGTCTTTATATGAAGCAGAGAGCCAAATGACACAAGAGAACAATGTGACTATTCCTATTATCTTATGATTCGTACTCATATTGATTTATATCCTTGATTTAAAATCCCGGAATAGGATCAGTTTAATTTTAAAAAATCATTATTCCACGCTGGTGCTATTGAGTAAAGATATATAATTCAGTTATTCCAATTCGAATGTTAATTTCCACGATGCGTTGCTGATCCGATTCTATTTTCCCGATGATTCATTGAATTCTTAAAACCTGCTTAAAACCATTTTATTTGAAACCGGAAGCTCAATAACAAACATCCTTAGCCCGTGGCCGAATTAATTAATTTATTTTAAATTCAAATATTGCAAAAAAATGTATATTTGGCTTGAAAAACCTGGGAAGTTCTTGGGTTTTGTCCTCAACAGTCAGTATGGTAATGTATAATGCAATGAGAAGCTATTGCCTTAAATTAATTGGCAATAAGTGCTTCTGTTCTATAGTATGGGCTATCTCTGTCACAATTCTATTTCAATGTTGTCAGTCCAATTCAAAAGACGATGTCTATTTTATGCCCGGCGAGTTCGAAGAGCAAGATGCTGTTTGGCTTGGCTGCCAGGGCTTTCCCGGTTTTAATCAGGCCAGATCTGATATCGTCCGTGCACTGTTACCCTATGTAAAAGTTAAAATTATTGCCCAGTCGGATAGTACTTTGGAAGCCTGCAAAGATTTTCTGGAAAAGGATAGAGTAAATATCAATTTGATCGATTTTTATATCATTCCGGACAATGATTTTTGGATGAGAGATCATGGTGCCACATTTATTGTCAATAGAAAAGGCCAGGAAAAAGTAATAGATTTTGAATGGACGAACTATGGGTATGATGAATGGCTGCAGGACTATTATTCCGGCGACGAATCGCAAATCCAAGCAGTACTTCAATCTTTACCGAAAACCCAAAAGAATAAAATTGATAGTTTAATGGGAGTGCTGTTGCATATTCCCGTTGTCAAATCCTGGCTAAAGGTCGAAGGAGGAATGATTGAAGTCAATGGAAATGGCACCTTAATACTGAATGAACCGCTTACATTAGGTCGTAATTACAATTGCTCAAAAGATTCAATTGCACGCGAGTTTAAAAGAGTCCTGGGCGTTCAAAATATCATATGGCTAAGAGAAGGTCTTGCCGAAGATCCAAATGTTTGTCAAACCATTGTTGCTAATTACATAGGTATAGGTACAGGTGGACATACAGATGAGTATGTTCGCTTTGCCAACGCTAAAACCATTTTGCTTGCATGGGTACCTGAAGAAGACAAAGATCTTAACCCCATCAACAAAGTCAATTACAAGCGTATGGCTGTCAATTTTGAAATTCTGAAAAACTCCAAAGATATTGACGGTAAAAGTTTTGAAGTAATCAAAGTGCCTCTTCCTGATCCTTTGGTCAAAAAAGTGTGTATCAATAAAGAAGACGAATGGGATGGCTCATTAAATATACCGGAGTTTATGTTTAAGCCACAGGATGGGTGGAAATATGGAGATACGGCCATACGTGTTGCAACAGCCAGTTACTTGAATTATCTGATATCCAATAATATTGTACTTATGCCAACGTATGTTGATGCGGGCTCTTCACCAAAGAAAGAAAAAGAAGTAAAAGCGATATTCAGTAAAGTTTTTCCGGACAGAAAAATAGAATTGCTTAATGCAGTGCCATTAAACTGGAGGGGCGGAGGGATGCACTGTACGGCCACACAGCAACCCAAGCGACAAATTCTCCCTTGATCTCATGGCAGGGCTCTGCAAAAAAAAAATTACAACTAATTAATCCTAAAGAGCTATTCAATTTCATATTAAGACACAAATTAAATCCTATTTTAAATTTTAATGACTTTAAATAATCTCATACCGATAGTTAATGAATTATTTAATTGAATCAAACTTGCCTATTCCAAAATTTCGATGAAATATCAAAAATTCCATTACTCTGCAATTAATTTCCAGGCATGGACATGAACAAGTGAATCAACAATCTTCAAATTGAGTTAAAAACAACCGTATGGTAATGGAAAATCAAAACAAACGTGCTACTTTACATTTCAGAAGTATTCTTTCCTTTTTATTACCATTCTATTTCATCCTTGTAATTATTTGTTTCCAAAGTTGTTATTCCAATTCAAAAGATGATTATTATTTTATGCCGGCTGAATTTGAAGAACAGGATGCTGTATGGATGGGGTGTCAGGGATTAGGGGGATTCAAGCAAGTGAGATCGGACATTGTCAAAGCCTTGTTGCCTTATGTACAAATCAAAATTGTATCGCCCACTGATAGTGCCTTGAAAATTTGCAGTGCTTTTTTAGAAATGGATCACATCAATACGAGTTCTATTGAGTTTCGCATAATGAAAGATAATGAATTCTGGATGAGAGATCACGGAGCAACATTTGTGATTAATCATTCCGGGCAAATGAAAGTAATTGATTTTGTATGGACAGATTACGGTTATGAAGATTGGTTAAAAGATTATTATTACGGTAATGCAGCTCAATTGAATCAAGTACTTGAATCCTTACCAAAAAATCAAAAAGGCCTCATTGATAGTCTAATGGGAATAACCCTAGGTTTGCCAATTGAAAAATCATGGCTTCATTTTGAGGGTGGAATGATCGAAGTAAATGGAAAGGGGACTTTAATACTCAATGAAACTCTGACCCTGAGCAGGAACAATGGAGCTTCAAAAGACTCAATTGCCAAAGAATTTAAAAGAGTGCTTGGAACGAACAATGTCATTTGGCTTCAGGATGGCCTCGCTGAAGATCCACATATCTGCCAAACAATAGTTGAAGACTATATCGGTATAGGTACAGGTGGCCATACTGATGAATTCGTGCGATTTGCTAATCCGAATACAATCCTGCTCGCCTGGGTATCTGAAGAAGAAAAGGATTTGAATCCTATAAATCAAATAAACTACAGGCGCATGCATAAAAATTATGAAATTTTAAAAAGCGCTAAAGACCTCGATGGTAAATCATTTAAAATTATAAAGATCCCACTCCCTGATCCTATTGTAAAGCGAATCAGGATCAATAAAGATGACGAATGGGATGGAAGTTTAAACATTCCGGAACTCATGTTTAAACCAAAGGATGGATGGAAACAGGGAGACACCGCACGTCGCGTTGCTTCCGCAAGCTATCTGAATTACTTTATTACCAATCACATTGTATTATTACCGACTTATATCGCACAGGGTTCTTCTTTCAAAAAAGAAGAAGAAGTCAAAACTATTTTTTCTCAGACTTTCCCTGATCGAAAAATTGTGTTTATTAATGCATTGCCATTGAACTGGAGAGGCGGAGGTATGCATTGCACTGCAACACAACAACCGAAGCGGCAAGTTTTGCCATAAGGATTTTATAAAAAAACATCAGCCCTGATTTATTGTGTTGTGTTTTCTTCAAATTTAAAATGGTCCATTGTCCTGGGTAATTTAGGGCGAATGTTTAAACGCAATGCCTGATCATAAAAAATGTAACTCCAAACCCAGTTTATAAAAACAATCACTTTGTTTCTGACACCAATGAGATAATAAATATGAACCAATAGCCAGGCCAGCCAGGCTGGTAAACCGCTTAAAAAAAGGCCATGAAAGTCCAAAACCGCTTTACTTCTGCCAATTGTTGCCATTGCACCTTTATCCCTGTATCTGAACCCCTTTTGAAATTTACCTGCATCCGGTTTTAAAAGATTTTTTGCGAGATAATCAGCTTGCTGTAAAGCTACTGGTGCTAATCCAGGCAAACCTTTTTCATCATTTCCATTGGTCATCATACAAACATCGCCTATTGCGAAAATATGTTCCAAACCCATTACCTCTGCCTTGTTATTTACTTTAATTTTTCCACTTTTATCGTAACAAATTTCCGGCAATCCGGGAATAGCTGCAGCTTTAACGCCGGCTGCCCAAATAATCTTTCTGGCTTTTAATTGTACACCATTTGATAATACCACTGCATTAAAAGACATATCTGTGACATATGTGGACAAATGAAGTAGCACGCCCATTTCCGTTAAATTTTTTTGAGCGACTGCAGATGCTTTTTCTGACATTCCGTCCAATAATCGATTTGAAGATTGAACCAAATGAATATTCATCTTATTGGCATTGAGATCAGGATAATCTTTAGGCAGAATGTGTCGCTTCAATTCTGATAACGCACCTGCCAATTCAACACCGGTCGGACCGCCACCGACGATGACTATGTTCATTAACTCTTCCTGTTCAACTGATTCCTGTGACATTACAGCTTGCTCAAGATCATCCAGTATTGCATTCCGCAAATACAGGGCTTCAGAAACAGATTTCAATGGTATTGAAAATTGTTCGAATTTGGAATTACCATAATAGTTAGTTTGTGCTCCCATTGCAAAAACAAGATAATCGTATTTCAATATGCCGATGCTGGATTCTATCCGTTTTTGATCCGGTAGTACTCTCGTTACTTCTGCTACCCTCACATAAAAATCTTGCTCACTTTGAAAATTTTTGCGCAATGGAAAACAGATTGAGCTTGGTTCCAGGCCTGACATAGCTACCTGGTAAAAAAGAGGCTGGAATTGATGAAAATTGTTCTTATCCAGTAATACAATTTGAAATTTTTTTCCTTTTAATTTTCGGGCCAGGGTAAAACCGGCAAATCCGGCCCCTATAATGACTAATCTTGGTTTGGTCGAATCAGGAATATTGAACCTCATAGAAGGTGTTTTGTTAATTTTGCTACCATATGAACAAATTAAGCTCAGAATAGATTATCCTTTTTTAAAACTTAATCTCAAATGAACCACACCGACTTCAAAACAGCAGCTGAACGATTCATGCGATATGTACAGATAGATACCCAGGCTGATCCAACTTCTGTGACGATACCCTCATCTGCAAAACAAAAAGATTTATCAACTCTATTATTGAATGAACTCCTGGCCGCAGGTATCGAAGCTGAATTAGATAATTATGGATATGTCTACGCCAGCTTGCCTTCTAACACTGCAAATAAAATACCGTCGATCTGTTTTTGTGCTCATGTTGATACCGCACCGGATTGCAGCGGTACTAATGTAAAACCGATCTTGCACAAAAATTATCAACAACAGGATATTCGGCTTCCTGATGATCCGTCTATTTGCATCACGAACATTGAATTTCCGGAATTAAAAGAAAAATCAGGTGAAAACATAATCACCGCAAGTGGACAGACTTTGCTTGGTGCTGATGACAAAGCAGGTGTTGCGGCAATTATGGAAGCTATAATTTATCTGAAAAATAATCCGGAAATCAAACATGGTCCAATACGAATTTTGTTTACACCGGATGAAGAAATTGGTCGCGGTGTAAATTATGTAAACCTGGAAAAACTCAATGCAGATTTTGCTTATACACTTGATGGCGGAGAATTAGGCAGCATCGAAGATGAAACGTTTTCAGCAGATACGGTAACCATTGATATTCAAGGCGTGAGCACGCATCCAGGTTATGCAAAAGGCAAAATGGAAAATGCCATTAAAATTGCTTCTGAGATTATTGCATCCTTTCCAAAAGAACATTTGATTCCGGAGGCAACTTCCGGCAGAGAAGGTTTTATTCATCCGATAAAATTACACGCGGAATTGGAAAGTGCTTCGGTTCAGTTTATCATTCGAGACTTTGATACCGGAAAATTAAAAGACCATGAATTGACCCTGGAACAGATTACCAAGCGGGTGTTGAAGAATTACCCAAACAGTAGCTATCAGTTTAAAGTAACAGAACAATACCGGAATATGAAAGAAATCCTAATCAATCATCCGAAAATTGTCAATTACGCTGAGCAAGCTATCAAAGATGCAGGCATCAAACCAATCAAGAGTTTAATTCGAGGTGGTACGGATGGCAGCAGATTGAGTTTTATGGGCCTTCCCTGCCCCAATCTATTTGCAGGTGAGCATGGTATCCATTCAAAAAAAGAATGGGTAAGTGAGCAGGATATGCAGAAAGCAGCAGAGGTCATAGTCAGAATTTGTCAAATCTGTGAAAAGGATGTCTGAGATTAAAAAAATACCGGTATTCCCACTGCCAATCGTTGTATTTCCGGATGAAGAAATCCGCTTGCATATATTCGAGCCCAGATATAAACAACTCATTAAAGACTGTCAGGAAAAAGGAATTGTTTTCGGAATCGTACCTGTCCTCAACAGTAAAATGATGGATACCGGAAGCATCGTGAGACTTGAAGAAATCGTAAAGGAATACGATGACGGAAGAAAAGATATTAAATTAAGCAGTCATGGACTATTTAGGGTAATTGATTTTCATAGCAAATGGCCAGGGAAACTGTATTCAGCTGTTGATATGGAGATGTTGGATTTCGAAATGAGCAGAAATCAGGAACTGGATCAAAAAGTTATGGATCTTTTTAACGATTTATGTGAACTAAATCATGTGAAGCCATTTCATCCAATCTCCTGGGATCAATTCGTCAGTTTTAAATTAGGACACTATGTTGGATTTTCCATCGAAGAAGAATACCGTTTTTGTACATTGATTACCGAAGAAGAACGGCTGAATAAACTTGTACAGCAATTGGAATACATGATCGAACAAAGTAAACAACGCCAGGAATGGCTGAAACGAATGAATATGAACGGTGAATTTAGAAATTTTGACCTGAAAGACCTGAAATAAACAATCCGTGAATCAATTATACCCATAAACGAAAAGGATCAGATGTATTCTGACCGAATGATTCACTATATGTATTGATTAATTGGTAATTACTACATTTTTGGCTACCATTCCTTTTTTACCCCGTTCCACTTCAAAAGTGACCTTGTCATTTTCTTTAACAAGTTTATCGAGGCCGTTGGCATGCACAAAAATACTTTCCTGGGATTGCAGATCTTTTATAAACCCATACCCTTTTGATTCATTAAAGAAAGTTACTTTACCTTTTCTTACAGAATCCATTTTTTCTGCAGGCTCATGTTTACGGGCACCCAGCAGAATGTCTTCTTTTTTTATACTGATTACTCTTTTTGGATCCGGAGGTGTAGACGATACATTGCCGTTTTCATCTACATAGGATAATTCGTGTTCCAGGCCCATTCCTTTTTTTGAATTTGCCTTTCGCTCCTGCTGCTTTTCCATCTTATCCTGTCTTTTCTTTAATCTTTTCTTTTCTTTCTCCTTCTTGTTGAATGTTTCTTGAGTTCTTGCCATATTTTACATGAAATTGTTTTGTATCTGCTAATTCAAAGAATGGAAAATTGACAACAGATGATCAATTATACTGCAAAGTTACGAATAAAATGCCATTTCCTTTGAATTATTCCAAAGAATGCCCACTTTAAGGGTAGAATCGAATTTGAAGTCATTATCAATAAAACAGAAGATATTCCGTAGAAATCACGGAATAAAAATAAATACAGGAAGGCGATTGAATTTTTAACCGGATTAAAAATCGAGGTTCAGGGAAAAGTAATGAGAATACAAACCCACACCAGCATTTCCAATATTAGTCATTGCGTAATCCAAAGTGATTTTACCTAATTTAATACCAAGGCCTGCCGTTGGATAAAATGAAAATTCCTTATTACCGGAACCATCAACCGCTAATACTTTTTGGAAATTGCCAGCACCTGCTCTTAAAAAAACTTTTTGTCCATAGTCCAATTCGAATCCGATTCTCGGATCGATATTGAAATGATTGGAAGCGATCAAAGATGATTGTGTGCCGTTGGTTGAAAACTCGAGATCTAGTGAAGACAAAAGATTCATTTTTTCCGACAATCTGAATTTATAAGCTCCGCTTGCTATAAGCTTCGGCAGAGTATATTCCACAGAATTTTTAGGAATATCATTTCCTGTGTTTTGTAAAATATCTTTTTCCTCTTTGGAAAAGGTCAGGTTATACGCATTAAAGGTTGTGGTGATATCCCTACCCATTAAGGCAAATAAAAACTTTTCACCTCTGTATTTTATACCGGCATCCACTCCGAAACCCCAGGAATTGGCAAAAGAGCCGAAAGTGCGATGAATGATTTTCGCAGATCCACCAACAGACCAAGGCCCTGAGCCCAGTTTGCGTCCGTAAGAAATCAATAAAGCATAATCAGCCACGCTGAATTCTTCAATCCGATCATAATTTATACTTCCATCAGGCCCTCTTAATCTGAGTGTATTCGGAATTTTATCAATGGCCATACGGATTAAACTTATGGCACCGAAGCTTTTGCCTTCTTCATCCATCCGTTTACCGAATGCGATGTAATCGTAATTGCCAATTCCTGAAAACCATTCCGCATGTTGTGCACTTACCTGAAATTTTGTTGGATTTTCCGCGAGTCCGGCAGGATTCCAATATCCTGCCTGCACGGTAATCGTATTTGAACCGGCAGCACCAGCCATAGCCATACCTCTTGCCCCAACTCCAATGTTTAAGAAATCATTGCTAAACTTGGGAGCCTGACTAAAAATCAAACCGTGTACCAATAACAAAATTAAAAACGAAAAGAATTTCATATTCAGGAATTGGAAAATGCAAATATATAAGAAAAAATCGTAATATGTTAAAGTATATATTTCAAACGACAGATAAGCCCCACGTATTGCCTTATCGCTTCCTTCTGAAACAATTGATTACGGCCGTTGCCGATTGTCCTGAATCGTCCGATATTTTTAAATAATGAACACCCGGTGACGGCTCTATCGCCCATTCATGAGGGCTTTTGGTTGTCAAGCCCAAAAAGGAATTATCCATAAACCAATATAAATTTGCATTTGGATTTTTATGTGCTGCTTTTAAAATAATTTTATTGACAAGTTCATCTAAGTCTACCGGGATAAATACTTCAATTCCTTTATCCGGATAAATAAATTCAATTGATTTATCAGAAGGACTATTTTCGCTGACACAATCTTTCCGAATTGGAGGCATTCCTCTATACTCCAGATGATTGAGTTTATAAAAATACTCCATTACGGGAGGTAAACTAAACCATTTTTCAGGACGTGCATAATAATCACAGTTTTTATACACCCTGAACTTTTTTGTAGAGTCCAAATAGATTTGCTGATGATAAGGACAAACATTCATTTCATCCAATTTGGCAGGATTCCATATCGTATCTGTTTCAGGACAGAAAAGAGAAGGAGGAAATCCACTTTGCCTACACACAACGACTTTGTGCATTTCATCATAGGGTTTTAACCACTCACCGGAAATATCCATTGACTGAAATAATTCAAACAACATCGGAGCTGCAGTGTAAACGCCTATCAATCCCGGCCGGCCCAAACCACTCGAATTCCCGACCCAGACCACCATCGTATATTCCGGTGTAATACCAACACACCAAGCGTCTTTAAAACCAAATGAAGTTCCGGTTTTCCATGCAATCTTTCTTTGATTCTGAAGATAATAATGACTTGAGAGCCCTTCCGGTAATTCAACACCTTGCATGGTCCTGATCATTTCATAAATCGCCGCATTACTAATCACCTTGGGCAAACCTGTCCGCATGTTTTTCGCGGAACTATTGTTTGTCAGCACTGAAATATCATTCTCTTGTAATTGCTCACCAACCGGATTCGCCTGGTGATCGCTTAACAACTGATTACTCAAGCGCGAATATACTTTTGCAAGATCCCAGGCGGTAACTTCTGCCCCACCAAGTATCAAGGACAAACCGTAGTCCTCTGATGGTCTGAATAAATTTTCAAATCCAAGCTCAACTAATTTTTTATAAAAAAGATCTAATCCATACCATTGCAATAACCTCACCGCAGGAACATTAAGAGATTGCTGAATACACTTGCTGGCAGGCGTGGCTCCGGAATACTTACGGGAAAAGTTTTCAGGACGAAATCCTGCAATCAAAGTCGGTATATCCGGAATCAAAGTCTGTGGACAAATCAATCCGCGATCCAATGATGCAGCATATAACAGCGGTTTTAAAATACTTCCAGAACTTCTTGGAGCATGAATATTATTGACCTTGCCATTTTTTACATTTCCGGATGTATCCAGGGAGTTTCCAATATAACTTACAACTTCCCTATTGCGATTGTCTACCAATAATATGGCGAGATTGTGAATTTCATTCTCTCTGAATTGTTTTGCATAATGAGTTGAAATTTCATTAAACTTAGTTTGAATCTCCGGCCTGATGGTGGAATGATAATAATATTGATCCGGATATACCTGCATCAAATGTTCCAGTAATAAATTAGCCGTTTGCGGCATGGAAAAAACCTTTTGAGGCATGGATTCAAGCAAAGACAATTCATAAGTATCCTTATCCATGACATGCCGGGAATACAATTTATATAACAAGGCATTTCTCTTCCTCAACAGTTCAGGTATATTTTTCTCCAGATGTATCGAAGAAGGTTGATTTGGCAATACGGCCAGCAATGCTGCTTCAGCCCAACTCAACTGTTCTGTACTCCTTTGAAAATACCGCCAAATGGCGGCCTGAATACCAACCACATTACCACCGTATGGAGCAACAGCAGAATAATACTCGAGAATTTTGCGCTTATTAAAATTAAATTCCAATCCTATTGCGAACCAACTTTCCTTGATTTTATTCAAAATGGTTCGTGGTGGATTACCTAGTAGCAATCTGGCTAATTGCATGGTTATCGTTGATCCGCCGGATTTGATCCTCTGATATTTCGCATTTTGATATACTGCCCGGACCAACGCAATAGGATCAATACCGAAATGATAATCGAAACGCTGGTCTTCAAATTCCTTCAAACAGATTAGGTACTTCTCTGAAATTTTTGAAGTAAGCGGAAATCTCCATTGTCCATCAAGACTGACTTTAGCGGCCAATAGCTGACTATCCCGGCTATACAAGACAGGTGAGAAATACAATTTCTTAAAAAGTCGCGGAGCGAAGACTACTGAACTAAACCACAACAAAAACAAAAAAAGACAGAAATACCAGAGTCTCCGCAAGAACATTTCATTTTCGTGTTTTGATGTTTACAGATCCGGATCTGTATTTTGCATATATAGTTGGATCATACATGGCTTCACAAAAGAAAGCCGGTGAGACATACTGGCCTGCATAAGCAGCAGTTAATGGAATTTTTAATGTGATCGTCTCCCCGGCATTCAATCCAAAATAATTTATAACGCGGTCATCTCTGAAATCCTGATAATTGACTTTTTCACTTTTATCCGTGATCCCTCCAATTCTCCTGTTATCAATTTCAAAGCCTGATGGAAATATTGCGGATAATGCAATATTGTCTATTCTGCCTGCAACGCCTGTATTGGTCACATTCACAATTGCATTCACTTCATCCCCTGAATTCAGGACCAGGTCTTTTTGATTGCCAATACTTACTTTCATTTTCAAACCATTCGAAACATCCAGATTAGCCATCGACATTTCCTTTCCATATTGAATAATACTTACTGAGACCGGCAACGGGCTTCTATTGGTAAATTCAAATGATTGATTTGCTGCCGGAGGTAGATCCACCATATAGAATGGAAACTTTGTTTCATAACTCAACTTGACCTCATTCCATTTGTAGTTGAAAGAAATGGTTCGATCTTTTGCATCACCATATAATTTACCCAATGCAACAAGGGTCATTGCCATTTCCTGCGTGGAATAATAATAATTCCTTCCATTTCTCCGGATCAATTTATCGAGCAGGTTAGCAGCTTCATTCTTTTTATTCATGGCAATGAGTACTTGTGCTATCATGGCTTCATCTCTGCTGTTGGATCCATAGCTGTATTCATTTTCTCGGTAATACTTCAGATCAGGCACAGTACCCGGGAATAATTTAAGAGCAATATCCTGCTTCCCACCTATGGCATACGCACCGGCCAATACCACATCACTCATAAAATCATTCATTTTCATCTGGTATAATTGATTCATTGCTCCCCACTCCGGTTTTCCAAATAAGGACAACGTATAAAGACGATAAGCCTGCATAAAATAGGGTCTCCAGTACGATTTTTTCTTATCGACTACAAATGAATTTGCATAAGTCCTTTGCGACTTATACCATTTTTGAAGCAGATCATCGGGCACTTTATATCCGGCATTTTTTGCTTCAATCATAAAATGTCCAGCATAAGAATTGGCCCAATCCGAATAATAATCATTGCCCGGCCAATAGCTAAATGCTCCATCAACCATCTGAAACCTTCTTAGCTTCTCAATCGCAGCCTGGACATTTAAACTTATTTCCGATTTTTTATCAACACTTAAATCACTCAGGGAAGGCAGATAAATTTGCGGAAATGCAGATGATGTCGTTTGTTCCAGACATCCGTGTGGGTAATGAATCAGATCATCGATCATTTTATCAATCGCCAGACCTTGAAAACCGGATACTTCCATTTTTACTTTGCGCGTACCTTCCATACCATATGGCACAACAGATTCTTTAATGCTCTTTCCTGATTCAACCCAATAGTCTTTTATTTCATGACTAATTGAATTGGGATTATCTACGTATAACGAAACTGAATTTTTTGAACTAAAAGCGCCACTCGTTGCATTCACAGTAAGGTCTGCATTACCAATGCTATTCGTTCCCTTAACTTTATAGAAAACGGTCTGATCACCTTCCTGGTTAAAATGAATTTTTTTAATACCGGATTCTGCAAGTTTCAACTTTCCTTTTACTTCGAGATTGATCTGAACGTCTTTCACTTTGGGGTCCGTTGCGAATACCGTAACCGGGATCAGCACTTCATCATTATATGCAAATACACGGGGAACGGTCAATTGACACATTAACTCATTCTTTACCGTTACCGATTTATCAGCAGAACCAAAAGCATTAAATTCATTTGCTATGACCATGACGCGCACTGCACCGATGTAATTGGACATCGTAAATTCATGTTTCTGCTTCTCTCCTTTCTTCAGGTATATCGGTCCGGCCTTCAGCACTACCGGCTTGAATCTTTTGTTTTTTAATTCCTGATTTGCATTTACTCCCTGATCACCTCCAATACTGAATACCCGCTCTATTTCTCCGTCCATGTTTCCGATTACTTCATTAAAGTTATCCCAGGTCATCATAGATAATGCCTCCCTCGCCAGAAGATCATTATAAGGATTAGGTGTTTTAAAGCGCGTTAAATTAAGTAAGCCTTCATCCACAATGAATAACTGATAAACCATTTCTCTGGAATTTTCTTCTGACACCTCGACTGTAAATTTTTCATCCGGTCTGATTTGATTATTCATATTTATCTTAGGATGTAATTTTTTATTTTGATCTTCCACTTTGACCGGAATTACTCCATACAATCGCAGGGGAAGATCATTTTTCTTGCCATCCTTACCCTGAATAAAGGATACATCCACATAAATATTAGGCACCATATCCTGGGTCAAATCAAAAGCGAATGGCGTTTTGTCTTTTTTTGCATCCAGAGTGAATGTTTTGAGAATTCTGTTACCGCGCATTAAACTGATCAGATAATTGCCTTTTCCTGATCCCGGTAAATCTATTTTTGCTTTTTCTCCGACAGAATATGCTTCTTTATCTGTTTTAAAACTAAGTATATTGACAAACTCCTTATTGTTTTGCTCATAATTCCAACCCGAATAAAAATAATCCCCTGAACTGTAATTGTTTTTGAGATTTGTTGCCCGAATAAAGAACCGGTCGTATTCTTTTACGTTAATTCTGGCAATGGCTTTTCCGTTCTGATCCGTTTTTATTTTATTGTTAAACACTCTGCGGGTATAGTTTCTTTGCTGATAATTTCCCTGATTGGCATGCCTTAACTCATACCACCACTCGTAACTTACCTGAAACAATTCTATAGATAACTCCCTATTCGCGACTGCATTTCCGTTTTTATCGAGAACGACAACCTGTACATCCTGATCCACCCCCATTGCAATTTGGCGGCCATAAGGATTTTCTGGCAATCTGATGCCCACATATTCATCAAAAGGAGAAACAGTGGTTTCGAAATAATCCGTTGAGATATCCCCATCTTCCGCTGCAATCTTGGAAATTAAAGTTGATTTTATTTTTCCACATTTAAGCATTGATTTAAAATCCGGCAGGTTTACAGTTGCGGATCCATCAGGACCCAAAGGTTCATTAAAGATTTCTTCGTCTCCTTCCAGACTTCGTGATTCCGGATCAGTGAATACATAATCGTCATACTTTTTGAATTCCGGCTCTATCATTTTATAATGCACGCTGATGTTAGCCTGTGCATTGGAAGCCGGTGCCCCATGCAGCCACATTGCTTTTAGTGTAAGTCCTTTTTCCAAATCTTCCGTACTATATTCGACAGCTTCAGGCCATTCTACCTTAAACCGGTTTGGCTTGACGGTTTCAACCAGAAGATTTTTTTCGAAAACGGAAAGACCTGCTTTTATGTGTGCTGTATATACTCCGGTCAGATCCGTTTCTTTAGTCGGAATCCGGAAAGAATACAAACCCATCATATGATCTGCCTTATTAGACTTGTAAATGATTTGACGCTGCGGATTGGTAACACTTAATTCAATCGGAAACTGATCGGGCAATCTTTGTGATATCTGATTAATTATAGCATTAAGGTAAATCGTATCCCCCGGTCTCCATACGCCGCGTTCTGTGTAAATGGATGATTTGAGCCCTTCCTGAATTTTTACCCCGCTAATATCAAATTCAGATTGAGAAAGCGATTTGTTTTCTGCAATCTTCAGATAAGAATAATGCTTACCACTTTTAGCCATTACATAAGCCGGCTTCATTAACAATTCAGTTATAACGACCCCATTCCCATCAGTTTCTTTTTTGGTCAATAACTGGAGTTGCTGATCGTAAAATGAAACTTCCGCACCTTTTACCGGCGCACCATCCAATACATCATAAACTGCCGCCATGGATTGTCCGCCATCATCTGAAGATTTCGCAATCATTGCAATGTTTGAAGCAAAAAATGTGGTTTTTGCAAAATGATCTCTATAGTAATAGCTAATGTTACAGGGGTCCTTGGTATCATTACTATTATAGTCACTATAATCGTAATAAGCATAATCTCTCCAGAAAGACTTTATTTTCGGATCTCCTGACTCTTCCTCATAAAAATGTTCCGGAATGGCTGGCCTTCCTGAAGCACAAGGAAACTCAGTATCTTCCGGTTTAAAGCAAATGCGTACCTGATAACTGGCACCTGGTTCTGCTTCAATCAATTCACTTAAATTCAAACCATAACGCTTCCAGTCGCGTGCATTACTTCCCGGGGAAAGATCATCGAGTTCAATTACTTTTTGCTTAATAATTCTTCCCAGCCTTACGAGGTTATAGCTTCCATAGTCCTCATCATAACCCAAATGCATGTTGTATAATACATTGTTGGAAAATGTTTTAAAAATTTCCACTTCCACACGGTGCAGATTAATCGCCTCAAACGGAAGTATGATGTCTTTGGAATACGGCAATATATTGCCATGATGGGCAAACCTTACCTGTGGCGGATTTTGGATCAATTTAAATTCGTATTCATAGTCGTTGGCAAGAGTTAATCCTTCTTTGGATTTGATCAGATGACTCACCTGGAGTATACCTGATTTTTTTTGCCAGTCTTCTGCAAAATGTATGCGAACGATATCACCATCTTTAACAATCTGCAAGACAGTGGAATCATCTTTAAACTTGACAAGCCCTTTAATATCCTGTTTATCATCCAGGATATTTGAAAAATAAATA
Organism: Bacteroidota bacterium; assembly: GCA_029781865.1. GTDB lineage: Bacteria > Bacteroidota > Bacteroidia > Chitinophagales > Saprospiraceae > Vicinibacter. The sequence continues at coordinate 104,550 of JAKOVW010000007.1, read as the reverse complement.
CTTAAATCCCGCTCCGAAATTCTCGACTCATCTGTACCCTGCACTGCAAACTCATTAATTGAAGGAATATGAAACACTTTTTTTTCTTTGGATTGACTTCCCTCTTCCAGGTGTGTGAGCCACTCAATGTTCAAATCCGTTGATTCCTTCAATCTCGGAATCGGACTGATTAGAATATCAAATTTATTGGGATCTGTTGCTGATACTTGCCATTGCGCATCTATTTTCTTACCGTCAGAAGTAGTAATTGAAATCGATTCACTCAATTTGCCTGGATCCACTTCATCATTCGAAGTAAGCACACCATTCAAATACATCGACTCCTTGCCATCCCTTGATGGCCTTGGGAATGCCCAATTTACAGACAACTCCACTGGCTGATACATAAAATTAATTGCAGCTTGCCTTAAGTCTTCGCTGATGGCAGGAAATAAAGTTTTCAAGTCAATACTCAGCTTATATTCTGTATTTCCTTTTAAGGCTTTTTTATCCGGATAAAATTCGAGAAGCGTTACGCTTTTCCAAATGCATTTACCTGGCAACTCCGGAACTATTTTATAGATATCTTTTTTTACTTCCTTATCGATCTGATCGTTGGCTATAACAGGTTTTGCAAACTCAATTCTCACCGGCTCACTTCTTCTATGAAAACCGGATGAATAGGCACTGATATAATCCTTGTACACTTCAGCATTTTTGCTGATGAGCTGCACTTCTTGTTTCCTGCATGAAACCAGGATAAGTAAGAAAGTTAATAAACGAATCATTTTCATAGTTACTGTTTTAAAGTTGATTGATCATTAATGCCAATTCCAGGTACAAATCCTCTTCGTTGTTGTTTCGCTGATACATTCCTTTTGACTTGAGGTCGTATTCCTTCAGTATATGTATACTTTTTTCTATATTTGCCAATGAATATTTCATCGCAGCTTCCCGATACTCTTTTATAAAACCCTTGAATGGAAGTTTTAATATTTTATTCAATTCATCATCATTCATATTCTGATAAACCTTAGTGATCCAGATTCTTTGAAAATGATTAAAAAGGGCTCCAATAGTTGCAATTAATGGATTCGATTTGGCGTGTTGTCCCATGTTTCTGCTGATCCAAAATACTTTGCCATGATCTTTCTGACTAATTGCTTTTTGCAATTCAAAAACATTAAATTCTTTACTGATTCCGATAAACCGGTTGATATCTTCTTTACTCACTTTTTGTCCCTTGACTATATTCAGTTTCAGTTTTTCGAGCTCGTTGTATATCGTGGATAAGTCATTTCCAATAGAATCCATGAGAAGCATTTGACATTCTTCATCCATTTCAATCTGCAATTCCTTTATTGCTGATTTTACAAATGCCGGAAGCTGATAATCGGAAAGTGCTTTAAATTCGACAAAGAAACCCATCTCTTTGATTTGCTTCACCCAGGACGAACGCCCATCGGGTTTTCTTGAAAAACAAACTACCAGCAAAGTACTGAACAATGGTTGCTTTGCATAGGCCACCAAAGGATCCCATTCTTTAATTTCCTGAGCTTCTTTAACGATGATGAGTTTCTTTTCTCCAAAAAAAGGAAATTCATGGGCAAGATCCACTATGCTTTTAGCATTTGAATCTTTGCCGTAAATCACACTTTGATTAAATTCCTGAAATTCTTTAGCGAGGTATTGATTTTGAATCGTATCGACTAATTTATCGATAAAGAATAACTCTTCCGAACTAATCACATATATTGCTTTGTGCTGTGGCGAAAGTAATTCCTTTATAAGCTCATGAACATCCATTTTTAGCTGTATATCTCCGGGTAAAGTTAGCTATCCAGGCTTATCTTTGCGATGAATTTATGCGGGATTATGAAAAATAAATTGATATTAGTTACGAATGATGACGGGATTTTTGCTCCGGGCTTAATGGCATTGGTTAAGGTGGCTGAGCAGTTTGGAGAGGTCGTCGTCGTGGCGCCTAACAGTCCGCAATCCGGCACAGGCCATGCCATAACTATCAATCAACCTATTCGCCTTCATAAGATACACACCATCAAAGGAATCGAAGCATATGAGTGCTCCGGCACACCTGTAGATTGTGTCAAACTGGCAAAAAATGTAATCCTGAAAAACCGGAATATAGACATCTGTTTATCGGGTATCAATCACGGCTCCAATGCATCAATAAACATCATTTATTCCGGTACGCTGTCTGCCGCAATGGAAGCATCTCTTGAAAACATTCCTTCCATCGGTTTTTCCTTATTGGATTATTCATTTGAAGCTGATTTTGAAGCATCTTCTGAATATGTAAAACAAATTGTTCAAACTGCTTTAGAAAATGGAATAAAAAATTGCAATCTATTAAATGTAAACATTCCAAAACTCAGTAAATCAGAATTAAAGGGAATAAAAGTGTGCAAGCAGGCAGAAGGACGTTGGGATGAAGAATTCATGGAAGCAAAGGACCCGCGGAATGAACCTTATTATTGGCTCACCGGCAAGTTTTACGCCAATGAACTAACGGAAGATTCCGATCTTTGGGCTTTGGAAAAAGGATACATCAGCGTTGTACCTTCGGGACATGACCTGACTGTTTATCCTGCTATCAACAGCAATAAGTATTTTGAATCCGGCGCAATATCCTGACACCTTCATTCTCACGAATCAAATATTTTGACTTGCCATACCATATTGATCACTTATAAAACCATTTATACAAATGCAGGATTGGCTTAAATACGATAAAGTCTGGATTGGAATTATTGCAGGGCTTTGTGTACCTTTTGCGAGTTATGGTATCCTGCTGATGATTTACGACAAAATGGACTATTATGAAATTTTTAATCCTGTTGGATTAGCACCCAATTTTCGTGAAAGAACGATTGCCTTACTAGCAGTCATTTGCAACATAATACCGCTGCAAATTTTCAATAGAAAAAACATATTTAATGCAATGAGAGGCATTGTATTTCCAACACTACTCTATGTCATCTTATGGATGTACTACTACGGAATGGAATTGATTCACGGATGAATTTGAATAAGATTTACATCATATCAGGCGAATCCTCCGGTGATTTACATGCCGGTAAATTGTGCCTTGAATTAAAAAAAAGAAATCCTGATTTAATGATCCGGGGTTGGGGCGGCCAGCATTTAGCATCTGCAGGTGCAGTCATTGACGTGAGATATGAGAAGGTCAATTTTATGGGATTTACAGAAGTACTTAAAAATTTAAGTACCATTTTCAAATTGTTCCGGCAAACCAAGAAAAGCATTCTTGAATTCAAACCAGATGCTCTTATCCTCATTGACTATCCCGGATTTAATCTAAGGATGGCAACCTGGGCATCAAAGCATGGTATCCCTGTTTATTATTATATAGCCCCGCAAGTATGGGCATGGAAAGAAAAAAGAGTCCGCATACTTAAAGAAGCGGTTAAGAAATTGTTTATCATACTTCCTTTTGAAAAAGACTATTTCGCCAGTCATGGAATTCAGGCCTACTATTATGGACATCCACTCGTACCGCTCATACACTCCTTTCAATTTGACCGCGATTTCAGGATTAAAAACAATTTATCAAATAAAGCCATTATTGCCCTATTGCCTGGAAGCAGAAAACAAGAAATACAAACTATGCTTCCCATATTCCTCGAATCCATAAAAGAGGAATGTAAATATCAGATCGTTGTGGCTGGCATGAATCAACACAAACAGCTCTATGAAAGTATACTTCATACCACTGGCGTTAAAGTACATATAGTCTATAATGACACCTACAATTTATTGCATCAATCTCATCTTGCCATAGTCACGTCGGGTACAGCAACACTTGAGACAGGATTATTCGGAGTTCCTGAGATTGTTTGTTACAAAGGAAATCATTTGTCGTATTTACTGGCTAAAAAACTTATTAAAGTAAAATTTATCTGCCTGGTCAACCTCATTGCAGATAAAAAAGTGGTTCAGGAACTGATACAACAAGAATGCAATCCAATTCGAATCAAAGAGGAATTATCCAAATTAAAAGATCATCTTGTTAAACGGCATGTAAAATCAGAACTCAAAGAAATTCATCATCTGCTGGCAGGAAATAATCCCTATGAAAATGTCGCCCTTGAAATGATGAAAGAATTTAATTAACCCAATAAATCCCTTTAAATACTCCTGATAGTGAATCTTCGAACATGAATTCAATGATTCAGAGGGAAAGCGAAAATTTATGAATCCTGATACAAACAAACATACATGGGCTTCCTGAGACGATTATTCAAAAATGGCAAAGCGCGAAATCAAAAGATGCGAAATATAGCAGCAGAATTAAATTTCCATTTTTCAGATTTAAATGACACCGGCTTATTTCAACAATTAAGCGAATTCAAATTATTCAACCATGGTAAATCGCCAAAAATTACAAATGTACTTTCCTCAGAAGTTAATATAAATACAGAGTGCCATGTTTTTGATTACTCTTATATCATATCCACCGGCAAGTCGAGTCACGAATACAATCAAACCGTTTTGTTCATTAACTCCAAAGAACTTTCCTTGCCTCAATTTTATCAAAGACCTGAGACCATTTTTACCAAATTGCTTAGCTTCCTGGGTTATTCAGATATAAACTTTGAAAATTTCCCCGAATATTCCAGGAACTATCATCTGAAAGGAGAATTTGAGGATGTGATCCGCAGTTATTTTTCCAAAGATGTGCTGAATTTATTGACCGCACAAAAGAATTTATATATGGAAGGAATGAATTATTATTTAATTCTTTACCAAAAGGGCGAGCTTTGTCAACCTGGTCAATTAAATTCATTTAGAAATCTTGGATTGATGTTGTACCATCTGTTTTTATTGCAAAGCAAAGCAAATACTGAAGACATGAATGCAATGGGCCTGAATGAAATTTAATTATCAAGGAACAGAACGATTGTGTTTCTATTTACTCTGTTGAATCCCGAATTAAGATTAAGTGTTCCCTCAAATTTAAAAATAACAACAATTCCGATCTTGGAAAACAGTTCGTATTGATCCGATCAAAGCGCACATAAACCCTTACTATTTTTTAGTTTTTGGTTTTGTTTTGGATTCGGCTTTGGCTTTAGGCTTGGCTTTGGATTCGGCTTTTGGCTTTGGAGAAGCTTTTTTCTTTTTTTCAGCAAATGCATTTGGAACTTGCTCCGTAATGATAGCTTTAAATTCATCCAAACTCATTTTGGCTGCCATTTCGGAAGTCACCCGTTCCCCATCCCGTTTTGGAATGTTGATTAATTTTTTTCCAAATTTGATATAAGGGCCCCAACGACCGTTTTCAACCGAAATTTTTAAATCATCAAATTTGTGAATAAAGCGATTTGCTTCCTTAACTTCTTTTGCCTGGATCAAAGGGATCGCTTCATCCATTTTAATTTTATCAAAATCAATTCTTCTGGGAACATTCACAAACATTCCGTTCCATTTTACAAATGGACCGAAACGGCCCTTCCCTTTTGTTACCGGCAATTCCTTATAATATCCTATAGGTGCATCTTCTACCTGCTTTTGTTTAATCAATTCCTTAGCCTGATCGAATGTTATTTCCACCGGATTGATTTCTTTTGGAATTGAAATAAATTGCTCACCGAATTTAACATAAGGACCATACCGACCTGCTCCAATAGAAACACTTTGGTTTTGAAACGTACCCAATTCTTTTGCCAGCTTAAACAACTCCATCGCTTCTTCGAAAGTGATGGTCTCCATACTTTGACCTGGTTTGAGATTTGCGAATACTGGTTTTTCGTCTTCGCCCAATTCTTCTTTATCCCCTAATTGAACTACAGGTCCAAAACGAGTCAATTGCGCCAATACCTTTCGACCTGTTACAGGATCAACTCCAAGATCTCTCCGGCCTTTCGCACGCTCACCTTGTTCCATGACAACATCCACATTTTTGTGAAAAGGCCAATAGAATTCATCAATCATTTTGACCCAATTCAATTTACCATCGGCGATTTCATCGAATTCCAATTCGATCTCTGCAGTAAACCCATAATTCATAATTTCCGGAAAATGCAAAGCGAGATAATCGCAAACAATCATGCCCAAATCGGTTGGATACAAATGATTTTTACCCGCTCCTGTTATTTCCGTTTCTTTTAGTTTAACCAGTTTTCCGGATTCCAACCGAATAACCTGATAAGATCTTTCCGTACCGGGTCTGCTTTCCTTTACCACATAGCCCCGGTTTTCTTCCATTATTTTACTTATGGTTGGCGCATAGGTTGAAGGTCTTCCAATGCCAAGCTCTTCCAGTTTTTTAACTAAACTTGCTTCCGTGTATCTTGAAGGTGGACGTGTAAATCGTTCCGTTGCTACTATATTAATATAATTCAGCTGATCATTTACTTTTAATGGGGGCAAGATGCTACTCGTATCTTCATCTTCTTCATCAGATGATTCCAAATACAATTTAAGAAAGCCATCAAACAACAAGACTTCACCAATAGCAACAAATTTATGTTTCGGACTTTTTGAAACAGAAATATCCACTTCAGTCTTTTCAATTTCTGCGGCAGACATTTGCGAAGCCATCGCTCTTTTCCATATCAACTCATACAATCTCTGCTGATCCGGATCCGCACCGGCATTCCGAAGATCCATATAAGTAGGCCTGATTGCTTCGTGCGCTTCCTGAGCAGATGCATTTTTCGTCTTATACTGACGAGTATGAACATAACGGGCACCAAATTGCTTTTCAATTTCAAGAGCCATTGCATCAAGAGCAGTCTGACTTAAGTTGGTGGAGTCCGTTCTCATATACGTAATCCAACCAGCTTCATAAAGTCGCTGCGCATTACTCATGGTCCGGTTTACACCAAAGCCCAATTTTCTGCTCGCTTCCTGTTGCAATGTAGATGTTGTGAATGGAGGTGCCGGATTGCGTTTGGATGGTTTTACGCTTACCGCATCCACTTTGAATTTTGAATCAATACACAATTTCAAAAAAGCTTCAGCGTCTTGTGCTTCAGTGAATCTATGATCTAAACTCGCTTTTATGCTCGTTTTATTCTTTGCATCTGCAATTGCAAATTGAGCATCTATTTTAAAAAAGGCCTCAGCATTAAATCCTTTTATTTCGCGTTCTCTGTCAACAGTTAGTTTAACCGCAACTGATTGCACTCGTCCTGCAGATAATTTATTCTTAACTTTTTTCCAGAGAATTTCAGACAACTCAAATCCAACCAGACGATCCAATACTCTTCTGGCTTGCTGCGAATTCACTAAATTTAAATCGACATTTCTGGGTTGTTTGATTGCCTGTTGTAATGCAGATTTAGTGATCTCATGAAAAACAATACGCTTAACATCTTTTGGATTGAGTCCCAATACTTCACACAGATGCCAGCTAATGGCCTCCCCTTCGCGGTCTTCGTCTGTTGCCAGCCATACTTCATCCACTTTAGAAGCCCAGTCTTTCAAATCCTTAACCACTTTAACCTTTTCGGGTGAAATGATATAATTCGGTTTGAATTTTTTCTGAATATCAATTCCCTTAGAGCCTTTATCCAGGTCTCTGATGTGCCCATAACTCGATTTAACTTTAAAATCTTTACCGAGGTATTTCTCTATTGTTTTTGCTTTTGCAGGCGACTCAACTATTAAGAGTTTGTTTGCCATCCATCACCAGTTTTTATCTAAAAAATCTGGCAAAGCTAAATATTTTTAAGAAATGAAAACCATTATAATGCGATCTCCGTCCAAAAAACAAGGCTTGTATCGACGATTTAAATTTTTAAACCCCTCATTTACAGTAACAAAAAAATAATTTAAAATTTCTTTGCAATTCGCATTAAGCATTCCATTCTATGCTTAAAACCGGTGTTAAGAATCCACATTTCATCGGATTGATGCTTGCAATGCATTCGCGTTTTAAGATTGATTCGCAACCAGCAAGGACTAAAATCCTATGCATTTACCTTAAATTACAACGCTATTCACTTTTGCTTTTTTTCAACATGAATGGTATCAATGCTGTGGAATTTCCTGAGAAATTCTTTCTTCCGTTTGTCTGAGTAGACCATTAATAATTTATTTTCTTCCAAAGGGGACTTGCTTAGGTGCCGATACCAGCATCTGATTAAAAAATCTTCCATATCATCGGGAAAACTCAAGCCTTTTGTTTTCAGATAATAAGACAAGCGGCTACCCTCCTCTAATCCCCAATTGATCTGCATCCAACGTCCTAAACTAAAATGCAATTTGCTTGCAATCGTGTCTTCCGGACTTTTGGTCAATTGAATGGCTACTTTTTTATTAGTCAGACGGTCCAATTCTTTGAGTGCATCGTTGAGATCTCTGGGAATGTAAACATCGTTGATTCGTTCAAGTACAATTCTCTTTTCGTAATCCTTTAGAAACTCATCAGGAGTATTCTGAGCGTGAAGCAAGTTCAGCGAAACTGCCAGTACAAACAAGATTATTCCTTTCATAAACTGGATAAACGAATTTTCTGGTGGTTTAGTTTAATACAACGGAAAGACGACATTAGATGCATAACTTACTTTGAACAGGATATTTGTACGGAATAAAATTACGATTACAATTGCGACCAGAAACTGCAGCTTAGAAAATGATGTTTCCTTTTGAATCAATCGGCAATTCCTTTCTCCCAATTTAAAAAATGCCTCAGAATCAGAAATAATAAATATCCGATTACAAATCCTTCTGCCCAACCTATTATAACATCGAATGGGAAATGAACACCTATATAAACCTGAGCACTTCCTACTAATAATGCCCAAAAGATCAGCAACCAGGCCCAGGATTTCATTTTCCTGCGACAAGTAAAAAACAAAAAGCTTGCGATACCCATATGATTTGTTGCATGCGAGGAGGGGAAACTATATCCGCCGCTACATTCGATTACCGGGGTAAATTGATCTTTAAAATACCTTTCCTTACAGGGTCGGTCTCTTTTAAAAATACTTTTTACCAATGAACTATTTAACTGATCTGTTATCCCAACCGTGAGGAGTACAAACACAATTGGTTTCCAGGCAGATGCTCCATAGTTGAATAATAACCAGCTCAGCAAAAACAGATAGAGGGGAATCCAGCAAAGTTTGTCTCTGAATGCCAAAAAAAGCGGATCAGCAAATGAAGATCTGAAGTTACTTTGAATATATTCAAAGCATTGATGATCCAATGTATTCAGGAATTGAAACATACTAATTTTTAATTTTTCTGAAAACCAGTATCATTCGCTCAGAATTGATTTCATCGTAGGGATCCAGCCGGTAGCTCCCGAAGCAATTTTCCACCACCAGAGAATATGTTGAAAACAAGTGAATCATTTGCTCCAGAGTATACATTCTGACTTTTTCATAAAACACGGAACACTTCTCTTTTTCAATCACTGTTATCTTTTTTGAAATGCGATTCTCTTCGAGACTTTTTTCGATGATAAACTCATATTCGCCCACTTGCATTTTATCGGTATGAATAAGATTGCGTTTCACATATTCAGCATTCAGGTAATCAATTACAAAATATCCATTCCATTTTAAATTTGCAGACATTGCAGCGGCGGCATTCTTTTCATCATAGACAGATTCGAAATAACCAAAACTCGTAAAAAAATTAAAAACGCAATCGAAATAATTTATGCGGAAAACATGACGCATATCGTGTCTGTAGAAATGAAGTTTGTCATTTTCAAGATTGATAAGTTCCTTGATTTTTTGAAAAGACAAGTCCGTACCGGTCACATCAAATCCCAATTCATTTAATGCTACGGAATGGCGTCCCCTGCCGCAGGCCACATCCAGTATTTTGGAATCACCCTTAATCTTAAGTTCCTGAACCAAAAGCTCCACGAAGCGATCCGCTTCTTCCTCATTGCGCCCCCTGTACAAGGCCTTGTAATAGATTGTGTCAAACCAATCTTCAAACCATTCTTTCATTAAAAGCGAATTGACTGAATCCGTAAATCAGATTAGGGCCGAAATTAATACTTTTGCACTTTAATTAACTATAAGGTGTGAGCTTAATCGCGTCAGTTTCAGGAATCAGAGGTACTATTGGTGGCAAATCCGGTATAAATCTAAGTCCGGTTGATCTTGTCAAATATAGCTCCGCTTATGCCAGACTATTAAAACAGAAAAGCACAAGACCCAAAGTGGTTATCGGCCGAGACGGCAGGATCAGCGGTCAAATGGTATCAGACCTGGTCTCATCTACATTGCAAGCCATGGGTATTGATATTGTACAAACCGGTCTGAGCACCACTCCCACGGTTGAAATGGCCGTTACACATCATAATGCTGATGGAGGGATAATCCTTTCTGCCAGTCATAATCCAAAAGAATGGAATGCCCTCAAGCTATTAAATTCAAAAGGTGAATTTATTTCAGCTGATGAGGGAAATCAGATACTGCAATGGGTAATCGAGAACCAGTTCGAATTTAATGATATACATAATTTAGGGTCTATTGTTGAAGATTCGGGGTCTATTCGAAGACACATTGACAAGATCCTTGAATTGCCTGCCGTTTGCGTTGACCTCATCAGATTAAAAAATTATAACGTTGTTGCAGATTGCATCAATTCTACTGCTGCATTGGCCTTACCTGTTTTATTCGATGCACTTCAAGTCCGATATAAATTGCTCAATAAAGAAATAAACGGTGATTTTGCCCATAACCCTGAACCTCTTCCCGAAAATCTGGAAGAACTCATTCAGGCCACAAAAAATTCATTTGATATCGGAATAGCCGTAGATCCCGACGTGGACCGCCTCGCGCTTGTTGATGAGCATGGCAATTACTTTGGCGAAGAATACACACTGGTATCTGTGGCTGATTATTTATTGGGAATCAAATCCGGAAATACCGTCTCCAATTTGTCATCCTCACGCGCCCTAAAGGATATAACACTCAGACATGGAGGGCAGTATTATGCATCCGCAGTAGGCGAAGTTCACGTTGTAAAGAAAATGAAAGAAGTTCATTCAGTTATAGGCGGAGAAGGCAATGGAGGAATTATTTATCCTGATTTGCATTATGGCCGGGATGCTTTAGTAGGTATTGCCTTGATACTCTCCAATATGGCGAGCAAAAATCAATCTTTGAGTCAACTTAAAAAATCATATCCTCAATATGTCATGCATAAAGATAAAATTCAGCTGAATGAGGATTTGGATTTTGCCCGATTACTGCAATATTTAACAGATGCGTATAAACTTGAAAAAATAAATCTGGAAGATGGCATCAAAATAGATTTCAAAAACGCATGGCTTCATTTGCGAAAATCAAATACTGAACCCATTGTGCGCATTTATAGTGAAGCCACCAACTTAAATGAAGCCAGGTCTTTATGCGAACAAATTAAATCCAAAATACTTCAATTTCAATCTTAAAGAATGATAAAAAAAAGAATCTATTTTGATCATGCAGCAACCACCCCATTGTTGCCGGAAGTCAGACAGTTCTTATCAGAGACGATGGAATCCATGTACGGGAATCCTTCCTCCACACATGCTGAAGGCAGGGCTTCCAGAAGCTTTATTGAAGAACACCGCAAAAACATTGCGACCATTTTAAATTGCAGTACATCAGAGCTCTATTTTACCTCATGTGGAACAGAATCCAATAATTTTGTACTTAAGAGCGCTGTCTCTTCCATGGGCATTAAACGAATCATCAGTACCCGCATTGAACATTCTTGCAATATGCAAACATTTGATTGGTTGCATAAACACAAACAAACAAACATAGAATATTTAAAAGTCGATGATAAGGGAAGAATAGATTTAAATCAACTAGAAACCTTATTAAAGTCAAACGGAACACCGACTCTGGTTTCGCTTATGCAGGTAAACAATGAAATCGGAAGTTGTATTGACATTCAGGAAGTGGGATCTCTTTCCAAACAGTATGGTGCATTGTATCATTCGGATACCGTTCAGGGAATCGGATTTGCAAAATATGACTTAAAAAATACCAATGTAGATTTTATCAGTGGTTCAGCTCATAAATTTTACGCACCCAAAGGATCCGGATTTGTATATATCAATCATCAGCAGAAACCTGAACCCTTCATACATGGAGGCGCGCAGGAACGAAATGTACGTGCAGGAACGGAGAATTTACTGGGCATTGGGGCTATGTCATTTGCTTTAAAATTATGCTATGACACTTATGAAGAACGCATGAGTAAACTAGAAACACTGAAAGCTCATTTTAAGCAACGATTGAGTACTGAATTTCCAAATCTGGAATACAATACTCCTTCTGAAAACAGTTCTCCAAAAATTTTAAATGTACAGTTTCCGTCGTTCGAAGGAAGCGAATTATTGCCACTGATGCTTGATATTGAAGGCTTAAGTATTTCCGGTGGAAGCGCCTGTACTTCCGGGGCTGAAAAAGCATCCCATGTGATTAGTGAAATACGACATGATCATAAAGGCAAAGCAATCCGGTTCTCCTTCGCACATTTCAACACCCTGGATGAAACAGATCAGGTTATTGAAATTCTAAAAAAATGTCTGTCCGGAAAAATTTGATTCTCAAAGGAAAGTTGAAACGTGTTGAATTAATCTATTAATCTTTGCCGTTAGCAAACAAAAATATATAAGCTGCTATTACAGCACCGATAACTTCCCCAACACCATAGATCCACAAATTTTTAAAGGAAGAAATATTGCTTATGCCTAGGGCTAATGCAACTGCCGGATTGAAGGCAGCACCTGAAATTCCTCCGAATGAAAATGTGCAAGCAGTAATGGTCAATCCAATGGCAATTCCATAAAAAGAATTCCCTTCCGTATCTTTCGAAGTGGCTACATTTAAAACGACCCAGCACCAGGCAAATGTTCCGATGATTTCAGCAGCGATTGCCTGTGAAAAGGTTGTCGAAAGATCCATTCCGGAGCCCATCTTATTCAACAAAAATCCACTGGCCAATAATGATGCAATGCTCGCTCCAAGGAATTGTGCAAAAATGTATCCCGGTACATCTGAGGCTGCACATTTCCCCCTCAGAAAAACAGCCAGTGTAACCGCCGGATTATAATGAGCACCTGAAATATGTCCGCCTGCAAATACCATACCCATAAGCATTACACCAATACCAAGTGGTGCCAGATTACCTGTGCCACCCAAAATACACAGGGTGGTAGCTATAACGAGAAAAAAGGTACCAATAAATTCAGTGAGAAGTTTTTTCATGTTCCGAAAATTTTGTTTGAATAATAATGTTAAAAGTAGCTTCTTTTGATGGAAGTTTGAATCGGATGCACCAAAATACAATGGAAAATTATATGAGGTATTGTTTATACCTCGCTGAATTGGGAAAAGGACAAATTTCTCCAAATCCTCCTGTTGGCTCCATCCTGCTGCACCAGGATAAAATTATAGGTGAAGGATTTCACAAAAAATACGGCGAGGCCCATGCTGAAGTCAATGCATTTGCCAGTGTTCCGGAAAACGAATTCAACTTAATCAGAGATTCAACTTTGTTTGTAAGTCTTGAACCTTGCATGCATCATGGCAAGACGCCGCCCTGCACAGAATTAATTCTAAAGCATCAAATCAAAAATCTGGTTTTTGGTTGTTTTGACCCCAATCCTCTTATGTCCGGAAAAAGCATTTCTTTTTTGAAACAACAAGGAATTAATGTAACGGGTCCAATTTTAGAATCTGAATGCAAAGATCAAATTAAGGAATTCACAATTAATATCACTCGTAAACGGCCATATATCATTTTAAAATTTGCTCAATCTGCTGATTTTTTTATTGGCAAATCAAATGAGAAAACTAAGATCAGCAATCCATATACCGATTTACTTGTGCATAAATGGAGATCGCAAGCAGATGGCATCCTGGTTGGTTCGCATACTATCCATACAGACAATCCTTATCTGACCACCCGATTATGGCCGGGTAAAAATCCGATCCGAATTGCACTTGGTCACTTCAGTACGGAGGATAGATTGAAATTGAATTTTTTTAATTCGGAAGCAGAGAGCTGGATTGCCCAGGAATTAGTATCTGGTGATTCCTTCAATTTAAGCACCTTAGTTGAAGAATTGTACAAAAGAAAGATAGGAATATTACTCGTAGAAGGAGGAACAAAGACCCTCCAGTCTTTTTATGTGGCCGGGTTGTGGGACAAAGCCAGGATCATAACAAATACTGAGCTCTATCTAAAAGACGGAATTCCGGCTCCCGGAATAAGCGGTAGCCTCGAAAAAAAATTCATATTAGAAAAAGATACTATACATTACATACGGTCATATCAAGGAGATTAGTTAAATTTCATTTAAAGTAGCTCATTTAAAAACCCAACTGCTTGTTATTTCAGTTACTCCGTCGTTATTTTGTTGTCTTATTTATAAAAACCACCATACTAAATGAACCGTCTTCGCACATTTTCCAAGCATTACCCTCTATCCCTTCTTGTTTTATTTTCTCTGACTTTGCTAACCGGCAGTTGCTATGCTCAAGACAAACAAGAAAAAATCAACTGGGTCAATTGGGATGAAGCCCAAAGTCTGATGAAAAAGCAAAAGAGAAAGATTCTTGTGGATGTTTACACCGACTGGTGCGGATGGTGTAAAAGAATGGATGCATCAACCTTTCAGGATCCCAAAATCGTCAAATATGTAAATAAAAATTATTACGCAGTAAAATTCAATGCAGAGCAAAAAGAAGATATCAATTTCAAATCCAAGATTTATAAATTCATGCCACAAGGCAACAGAGGTGTTCATCAACTAGCTATAGAAATTACCAACGGACAACTTTCTTATCCAACCTTCGTCTTCATGGATGAAGATCTAAACACTATACAACCTGTTCCGGGATATCAGGATGTAGATACATTTGAGATGATCTCCAATTATTTTGCTGGTAACCACTACAAAACAACTCCCTATCAGAATTTCCAGGAAAAGTTCAGAACTTCCATGAAAAAGTAGGAAGAGGATAATAGGTGTTTAGGTGTTTAAACTACACAATTTTAAAATATTCCCGATTTATTTTAAGATTTGATTTAATATTACTTTGATAATACCAGACGCGATTTATATTCTTAAAATCGGAATTTGATTCTCAGAATTATTGAATTTAAGAATTCTTCATTTAAAATTGAATTGCACCATCAACTCCTGGTAGAAGGCATATACTAAAACCAGGATTTTGTTCTTCTTGCCGTTGTTTTTATTCCGAACATTCCCAAAAGTCCTCTGGTCAACTCTCTGGCAACTGTTCTTCCAACCTGCCGCGTTACTGTGCTGTCAAATATTTTTTGCAAGGTGCTTTTACCTTCTTTCTTTTCCTGAACAGGAGGTCCATCTTCTTTGGCATCTTCAATTTTGCGTTTTAAAATTTCGGAAGCACTTTCGCGATTGATGATTTCATTATAGTATGCAGCGATTTCAGATTTGCTGACGATAGAACTCAATTCATTATCCGTAAGAATATCCATTCTTGACTCAGGTGCCCGCATCATGGTGTGCACAAGAGGTGTTGGAATTCCCTTTTCATTTAAGCCAGTTACGAATGCCTCGCCAATACCCAATTCTGTGATAAGCTGGGATACTTCATAAAACGCGGTCTCCGGGTAATTCTCTGCTGCCATCTTAATGGCTTTTCTGTCTTTTGCAGTGAATGCTCTTAATGCATGTTGGATTTTCATTCCCAACTGAGCCAGAACGGAATCCGGAATATCAATTGGATTTTGCGTAATAAAAATCAATCCAATTCCCTTTGAGCGTATCAGTTTAATAACGGTATCCAATTGATTTAATAATGCAGAATTGGCTTCCTCAAATAACAAATGCGCTTCATCAATAAAAAACATGAGTTTAGGTTTATCTAAATCCCCAACTTCCGGAAATTTAGAATAAATCTCAGCAAGCATCTGCAACATAAACGTACTAAAGAACTTTGGCTTGTCCTGAATATCAGCAACCCGCAAGATACTGATTACTCCTCTACCCTTTTTATCGACCCGTACCAGATCATCCATCTCAAAAGATCGCTCACCGAAAAAGATCGTTGCTCCTTGTTGCTCTAGTTCGATAATTTTTCTAAGTATGGTACCTGTCGAGGTTGTTGAAAATGTTCCAAACTCTTTTTCGATTTCATCTTTTCCTTCCTCATTGATAAATTGAATGACCCGCTTTAAATCTTCGAGATCAAGAAGCAGCAAACCATTATCATCGCAAAATTTAAAGATCATTGCCACGACACTTTCCTGTGTATCATTTAAACCGAGAATTTTGGAAAGCAATACCGGCCCGAATTCTGAAACTGTCGCCCTCAATTTGGCACCTTCTTTACCTGATATAGTTAAAAACTCTACGAAATTTTCACGGGGGTTCCAATCCATTTGAATGGCTTTTTGTCTTTCATCAATTTTTGGATTCATGCTTCCGGGCATTGCAATTCCACTTAAATCGCCTTTGATATCAAGCAACACACAGGACACACCCTGTGCAGATAATTGCTCTGCAAATACCTGCAGGGACTTGGTCTTTCCAGTGCCAGTTGCACCTGCAATAAGACCATGACGATTCATCATTTTCAATGGCAAAGACACTTTGACCTGAGGGATTAATTCTTTATCCAACATGGCTGCACCCAATTGAATACTCGGACCTTTAAACTGGTAAGCTTCCGTAAGCTGCGCTGCAAATTTCTCTTTCATAGAATGAAATTATTAATTCAATTTAATCAGGTTCCTGAGGTTCCCGCACAAAGATAAACCCAGAATGTATTCAAGTACACTCAAGACATAAATTGAAACAGAGCATGGTCCATTATTCTTAAGCCTTAATCAAGTGAATAGCTAACCACTTCTCTGTTCATTTATCCGGATACGATTTCTTTGAACTAAAGAACCGTTTTATATTTGGTGCTCAGAAACGCTATTGATTCACCTAAATTTATTTTTATGTTCAAAACTGTCCCTTTCATGGATTTTATGATCCTGTAAGCAAATTGTATTAAGTATACCATAGCTTGCTGTTTTAAAAGGATTCATGAACTTCACCATGAATCCTTTTAATTAATCCATTCCTATTGATGAACACATTTCACGTACACCCAATGCGCATAATTACATTATTAATCCTACTGGCCTTGCGGTCTTTACCTGCACAACATTCTGTGCTTTCTTCATCAATAACTGCAGCATCCAGGGGTCTTGGCCAGACCGGAATTTGTGAATGGAATCCAACATCCGGTTTAATGAATCCAGCTCTACTAGCGTTTTTGGAACTCCCGAACTTTGGCTTGGAAGCGCAAAACTATTATTTAATAAAAGGACTTTATACATATGGGTTGCATGCGAGTGTACCTAAGAATTCAAATTCGGGATTTGGGATAACAGTTACTTCAGACGGAAGTGAAGACTTAAGGGATTGGTTGTTTTCTTTTTGTTACGGACATAAGCTTGGTTTAAGAAGCGGAATCGGAGTCAGCTTTGACTATTTCTACACACAAACTCCCGAAAGCAATGACTTACACCATATTGGAATCGATCTTGGATTGCAAACACAACTATCCAATGTACTGATTCTCGGCTTTTATGCAAGAAATCCCATACCTATTAAAAGTAAATCTGCAGATCAATATCCTTATTTAATCAAAACAGGAATGAATTATAAAGTCTATGAACAATTAAATATAATTGTAGAAATTCAAAAGCATGGAAAACAAAACACCTCTTTTCATATCGGCATACAATATAGCCCTTCAACAGCGATCGCGTTATATTGCGGAGTCAACACCTTGGGACCCGACTTAAGTTTTGGTGCAAAATACAAGGTAAGGAGTACTTTATGTTTAACTTCGGCCATTGAAAGCAATACTACACTGGGCTATAATTCATCATTTGGGATTAATTACAGCTTCAATTAAACCAGATCGCATTCATGAAAATAGTACTCGTTAGCGCCACTACCTTTGAAATCGCACCTGCCATTCAACATCTTGAGAATCATTGGAATCGAATTTCATTTACCGAATACAAAACAAATAAAATTCACTTATTTCCACTGGTAAGTGGTATTGGCAGCACCATGATGGCTTTTGCACTTGCCAGATTTAAGCCTGTCCAGGATGCTCAGCTCGTCATTCATGCAGGTATTTCAGGTTCGTATAATTTAGATCTGCAAATTACGGAAGTGGTTGAAGTCATATCTGAGCAGTGGGCAGACCTCGGTGCTGAAGATAAAGATGGCAACTTCATAGATGGATTTGAGCTGGGCCTTATGCAAAGAAATGCAGCACCTTACAATGATGGGAAACTGATCAAACAACATCACACTATATCTACTGGTCTCAAACAAGTTTCCGGTTTAACCGTCAACAAAACCAGCGGAACTAAAACATCAATTGAACAAATCAGGCGAAAATTCCATGCAGATGTAGAAAGCATGGAAGGTGCAGGACTATTCTATGCTTGCAGAACTATGGACATCCCTTTCATTTCAATTCGCGCCATATCGAATTATGTAGAGCCCAGAGACAAATCGAATTGGAAGCTTGAGGAATCCATTAATGTACTGAACTCAAAATTAATTGAAATTATAGATCTCCTTACCATTCAAAGCTGAAAGAAGCAAATATGCTTGAGCAATCGATGATCAGCAAACACATTGCATTTTGACTTTAAAGTGCTGCAGATAAACTAATAAATTTCGTGATTTTATCAACTGAATTAGTCCGGCAAAATTCAAACCCATTGGACAATGCCTATTCACGAAGTTTTTTAAAATTAACAACCATCCTGATCATCTCCGAATAACTCTTGTCTCCGGATGAAATGCCATTGTTTTTAAGATACCAATCATAAAACCAGGTTCTCAGATGTGGAAATAATTCCGGATACCGGTCATTGGCTTCATTTATTTCCTTCAGGTCATTAGAGATAGCGGGATCTAATTTTGATTTAATTACTTTGAAGTCGTTTGGATGTGTACGCGATGCATTTGCATATAAATACCTCCAGTAATTTAATTCCGCAGAATAACGGATAAATGGATCCAGGCTTGACCGGCAGGCCAGGTAAGCAATAAAGTTACAATCTCCTTCATGGGTCCAGCCCATGCCATGTGCTAGTTCATGTGCCATGGTAAATGGTTTTGATAATTTGTGCAATCCTCCATCAAATTGACTTTCTCCGACAAATGGAAGATAAACTCCGGACGTAGACCATATCAGGAGTATCCCATGGGTAGGCAAATTTCTGCATCTGACCTGATTGAAAACGGGAAATCCATGTTTAATCTGAAAATCAGACACCAATTTCCGAAGTTGATTTTCCAATTCAAGAGGCCTTAGATCATAAAGATCAATTTCACTTTTATTTGCCCGTCTTAATGAGTCTATGAAATAGGTTTGCCGGTAAAATTCATTTAGAAATACGGTATCTTGAATGGGGCTGTTAATCCCCCACCGAAAGCCCAGCGGAATCCTGGAATAATTGAAGCCCCAGGACCAGTAAAACCATGCAAAATGAAAGGCAAGGAAAACAATGCTTACTTTAACGCACGCCAGCTTTTGGCCTTTTTTAAAGAAAAAATTTCTTAAGAAAATCATAATTAAAATGAGCACCAAAGACAGCCATATATAAAACATAGGAATCGGATTCCATGCGAATATGAAATCCCAGGTCTTCCTGAAATAACGGTATATCCCATTATAATACAGATTCTCAGACCATTCCGGAAACCGATTCAATACTATCCCAAAAACTAAGGTTATGGATAATGCCCCGGTGGAGGCAAGAACTGCTTTTGAAGTAACTGCTTTGGGTAAAATCATGAATTCAATTAAGCACCGGTTGCTTTGAACCAAAAAAGGAGGTCCTCTGTTACTAGACCAATCAAAATTAATTAAGATATGGCATTTGAATTTACGGATTCTAACTTTCAGACTGAAGCCCTTCCTCAAGACCGCGTAGCCGTGGTAGACTTTTGGGCAGAATGGTGTGGTCCCTGTAAGCTGGTCGGACCTATTATCGATGAATTATCTGCAGAATATGGTGATAAAGTGAAAATAGGCAAACTCAATGTGGATCACAATCCAAGCGTTTCCATGCAATTTGGAGTCAGGAGTATTCCAACCATTTTATTTATCAAAAATGGTCAGGTTGTTGACAAACAGGTAGGCGCTGCTTCCAAAGCCACCTTAAAACAAAAGCTGGAAGCAATTATTTGATTTCATAAATAATAGACCCTGGCCCTTATCTTTGCCGGTAAGGGCTTTTGTATTTATATGGGATTCTTTGATCAATTTCCGGTTCAGGCTTACAATCATCTCGATCTTCTGGCAAACCAGGTGGTCGAAGGATTTATTATTGGACTTCATAAATCGCCTTTTCACGGATTTAGTGTTGAATTTGCAGAACATCGTCTTTACAATCAGGGGGAATCCACCAAGGAAATAGACTGGAAGGTCTATGCAAGAACGGATAAATTGTTTTCTAAAAAATTTGAAGAAGAAACCAATTTGCGCTGCCAGCTTGTCATTGATAGTTCATCTTCGATGTATTTTCCGGATGAAAAATTAAAAACAGGTTTTGTTCTCAATAAATTGAAATTTTCCGCCCTTGGTGCTGCGTGTTTGATGAATGTATTGAGAAGACAACGCGATGCGTATGGTCTTTCCGTATTTGATGACGAATTGAGAATTCATACCCACGAGAAATCAAGCACTTCGCATTATCAGTTGCTGCTTTCCTATTTGGACAAATATCTGAATCAATCAGAAGTCAATAAAAGAACTTCTGCTGCAACTGCTTTGCATCAAATAGCAGATCAGATTCACAAACGATCCCTGGTCATTATCTTCTCGGATATGTTTGATCAAAGCAATGATCTGGATAGTTTATTTGCCGCTTTGCAGCATCTTAAATACAATAAACACGAAGTCATCCTGTTTCATACTCTGGATAAAAAACTGGAACTAGACTTTGAATTCGAAAACAAACCCTATCAGTTTGTGGATATGGAAACCGGTGAACAAATTCGGGTTCAGGCTCACCAAATCAGGGAGCAGTACGTTCACAAAATTTCAGAATATCACCAGGAAATAAAGTCCCGTTGCCTGCAATATAGAATTGATTATCATGAGGCTGATATCAATGCGGGTTACGATTATATTCTTCAGTCCTTTTTTGTCAAACGGAGAAAAATGAATATTTGATAAAGTAAGGAATTGTTAGCTATGAGATCGGAGATCTAAGATATGAGTGAGGAGTTAGGAGTTCTTAGGATGAATATGGGTGGAAAACAAATCTTGATTGATAAATAAAGAATGGTGACAACAGAATGTTTCAGGTTTTCAAGCTATAGAATCACAGAATTCTTCATGATGATTGTAAGTCTTCTAACGGATCATTCACAATAATTAACTGCAAATATTACTTAGACATGGCAAAAATAATTCTATCAAAAATTTCAACACAGCCGCCAAAGAATGCCGATAAAAAAGCGACAATTAAAAAAACTGAAGAATTGGCAGAAAAAATCGGACTGATGTCTGAAATGATGTATGCAGAGAAAAAAAACAGTTTACTGGTTGTTTTGCAGGGAATGGATGCCAGTGGTAAAGACGGAGTTGCAAAATCCGTTTTTATGAATTGTCCGGCATTATGCATTGATGCCTATGCGTTCAAAAAACCTACGGAAATGGAATTTGCCCATGATTTCTTATGGAGAATCCATGATAAAGTTCCGGCAAAAGGTCAAATCAAATTGTTTATCAGAAGTCATTACGAAGATATTCTCGTGCAACGTGTGCATCAATGGATTGATGATCAAAAAGCGGTTGCCAGGCTAGAAGCAATTAATCATTTTGAGAAACTGCTACTGGAAGACAACGACACGACTATCCTCAAATTCTATTTGCACATCTCGCATGAAAGACAAATGGAAAAACTGGAAGAAAGAAAAACCAATCCCGCATTGCAGTGGAAATACAAAGCAACTGATTTTGACGAAAGTAAACTTTGGGACAAATACATGCGCTATTATGAGGCTGCCATCAATGGTTCTGATCTGAAATGGCATATTGTTCCTTCTGATATGAGATGGTATAGAAACTACTTTGTTGCAAATATCGTCCATGATACGCTTAATAATTTAAAACCTGCCTTTCCGCTTTTACTGGATGCTGGAAAAGATTAGAGTCGATAAATGGCTTTGGGCGGTCAGAATATTCAAGTCGCGATCTATTGCAACAGAAGCTTGTAAATCCGGAAAAATATATATCCAAAACACTCCGGTTAAAGCATCTCACCTGATCAGCCCCAATGTAATTCTGGAAGTGCGCAAAAACGGATACCGTTTTCAATTCCAAATAACAAAAATCATCGACAAACGCGTATCTGCTCCTTTAGCTGCTGAATGCTACCTCAACCTAACTCCGGAAGAAGAATTAAAAAAATATGAAAGCTGGTTTAGCGGAAAAGCCACCCCGGAGATCCGCTTAAAAGGAAGCGGAAGGCCCACAAAAAAAGAACGGAGGGAACTCGACGAGGAAAAAGAGTCTCTGTTAGACTGGGACGATGATTTATAGGCGCATTGCGTACTAAGTATTTGGGATTCAAAGTTCAAAAGCAATTTGAACTCCACGATATTTTGAACAAATTATATGTTTTCAGAAAGGATTCGGCGGAATCCAGATCAAATACCTAATTAATTACTCAGAAACAATTTATTTGAAATGGTCGTATTGGCACTATGAACATTGTAGAATAACAATCCCATAGCCGAAGTTTCAAAATTGTATTCCTCTATACCTTCAGAAACCTGTAATTCTTTATTCAGCAATTGCTTTCCATCCAAAGTTAAAAGTTGTAATTGAATGGGTTGCGTCTGATTGCATTTAAAATGCCAGGTGATTACAGAACTTCCATTCAATTGATTTTTAATCCGGCAATCCAGCAACTCAAAACTAGATTCTATAGATTGATTATTGCCTCTAATCCCAAGATTTGAATCTTTAGAAACTTTTGAAACCAGATCTCCAACTCTAATGGCAATAAAATTCTGGTCCGTCATATCGTGATCGAGTTTGTTCACCTCAATTCCAGTTGGCATAATTTCACGCAATGGATCCGATGGATTCGCAAAAGAAAATGACTCAGGAATAAAAATCCAATTAGATGGAAGCACATTATATCTTCTGAAGTAGATCACTTGTTTTAATAGTTCATAGTCCTGTTGATTGATGACATGATCCTGATTAATATCCGCAGCCAACCATACATAAGGAGAGGTTGGTTTTACCTTTCCATCAATTAATTTTCGCAAATAACTTAAGTCATCATAATCCAAAACAGAAGAGACGAAATACTGGCAGTGAGATTGTATATCATAGGATTGCCCGGCGTCCAGATCTTTGAACTGATATTCAAAATGAGATGACTTATCCAAAACGACTTCGGATTGCACTCCGGATGCACTAAGACTAACCTGCAGTTTAGGAGGAGCAATGGTATTGATGAATATCACTTTGCCCTGAATGGACTTTTTGCCAGCTTTTATATTACCGGTACAATTTGGAATATTGGGATTGTTATTTTGAATCTCGACAATTGTTTTACAGACATCCTGATTACCTAAGGTATCAGTAACCCAAATTTCCACTTCATTGGTACCAACATCCTTGCAAGTGTATGTTCGCGACCGATCGGCAACATCTTTGGAAAATGAAAAACGAAGCTTTTGACCGGGACATTTATGCCAACTACCCTTATCTAAATCAGAAGCCCAGACGGTCACCATACCATCATCGATGACTCCATCATTGTTTGCATCGACCGGCATTAAAGTTAGAGTTACACCTGTAAGACAATAAGGTGTTGGTAGGATTTTATTTCTAACATCAACCGTTACTTCACATTTTACTTCAGTGCCGCAAGCATATTCTCCGATGTAATAAAATTTGGTAATTCCATTAGGATAATAACCACTTGCATTAGCACCTGCGCTTAAAGCATATTTCGAAGTATTGGAAATTTTATGATAAATTTTACACCCGGTTTGAAAAATGGCTGAATCCATTTGTACAAAAACCGTATCACAGCTTCTGCTATTGAATACAATTGTATCTTTTTTACAAATCAAATTCACAGAATCGCTGGTGCTGATTAACTTGATTACCTGCGTATACGTGTATATTCCTCTACCGGGATACAACACAGGATCATATTGACACCAATCCAAAACCTTCCATTCCCGGACAATCTTTTGACACCCATCATCCACTCTGAATAGGTTGTCTTTATAAGAAAGCAAGGGTTTTGCACATTTTTGTCTGTCCCAGGTAGGTTTATCATAAGGCGATTGCAGATTTTTTAAATCGTTTTGCGGATCACAACTGCGAATTACAATAGACTGTGGCCAGGTAATATCCGTATACAGAAATCCATCTGCATTGCTTACAGTAATAACCTGTTTACAACCCAGCCATTGCCAGTTCTCCGGATTTTCAACTCCCCACGACCGGGTTATGGTGCCTTTCCCGCAATCATCGATGTCAATGACGGTTTTCCAGATTTGCGGATATGAAATTACCCCGTTAAAATCAGTATAGGCTCTGCCATACATGTTTAGATCGTGCAGATAATCTTCTCTGCAACTTATAGTCACATCAGGAGGACAAACAAGCGTAAAATCAGCAAATGCAATTTGGGAAATTAACAGAAAAAAGAATAATATTCTTTTTGGGTGATAGAGTTTTGGTATCATCGTTCACATATTTTAGGCATCTACAGAATTGCTCCTGCCATGCGGGCTAAGGCAAAAATAGTAAAATAATTTGAGATACGAAGCCATAAACAGTTACCAATAGCCTGGACACTTTATCCGGAATTTGAAGATCTAAGTTAGGAGTTAGGAGTTAGGAGTTAGGGGTTAGGAGATTTTTTGGCAATTAGTCATACGGTGTGAGAAAAATTTTAAAACCGATGAGGATTAAATAAATCCAACTTTCTTGCATCCCCAAGACTTTAAAATACGGATTTAAAAAAGAAGCCGGACCCTGCCTTGAAAGGTCCGGCATAGTAAACGTAGTTTAACCCTAATCTTCTTATTTTGAGCGCATCAATTTGCCAAATTGAGAGCGAACACCGTCCGAAATCCGGTAAAAGAAAATACCTGTTACCTGCAATGGATCCAGTGCAAAATCCCAGAATTGGACTCCCTTGTCGAAAGAGCGAGAATTGCGTTGCAATAAATTACCCTGAGCATCATACAAATTAAGCGTTAAAGTATTAGATTTAAATACATTGATTTCAAAGTGAACTGTTGGATCTGTTACCGGATTTGGAAAGACGTTTATCAATTCAAATTCGCCGGTATTATTAACATCCGAATTTCTGGAACTGATTCCAGGAGAATTTACTATAGTAGAAACTCCATCCAACTCCCCTACCCGTATGGCTATAAAATCGACATGCGATTTAGATGCAGAAATATGATCGAAATTCATTGCAGCATCAAACGATTCTGCCAATGGATTAGACGGATCTTTAAATACATAGGACCGGGGAACAAACCGCCAGTGTTTGGGCAACTCCGAATATGGCTTTGTCCCTAACACCAATGCATACAACATTTCAAAATCGAGATTATCAATTACTCCGTCACAGTTGATATCGGCCGCAATTAGTTTATAGGGATCTTTAATTTTGGCTGAACCGGATGTATGTCTTAATAATACTATAGCATCATTGATCGTAATTCCTTTAAACTGTGTTTCCCGTTTGTTCACATTTAATTGATACGTTTCATTTTTGGTCAGATCCTTAAAAAGATAAATGCCATTTACATCTGTCATTAAATCTTTTTGGAACTGATTGCTTACCGTATCATACTTTGTCGTATAGGTAGTATCATTATGCCTTACATAGAATTTTAATCCGCTTTTACTAACGATCGTGTCATATTTGGTTTTGATGGTCATTACAATTTTGGGTACGATTGTAGTAGACAGATTTGACTTTAATGACATTTGAATGTTTTGCATCAATCTGTTCTGATCATCTGTCACAAGCCCGGATAATACGATAGTTGATTTAATACTATCCTTACGTTTGCAATCCGGAATATTGACATTGTTATTTTGTACCTCGAGATAGGTTTTGCAAAACGATTGATTACCTAAAGAATCCGTTACCCAAATTTGAACATCATTCTTTCCAAGATCATCACAGGTGAAAATTCTCGATTTGTAGGAAGTATCGGATGAAAATGAAAATTTAAGGTGCTTATATCCGCAAGGATGATAAGAACCAAGATTCAGATCTTTAGCCCAGATTTCAATCATACCACCATCGGGAGTTCCGTCTTTATTCGTATCAACCGGCATCAATGTAGTGATCAATCCATTCAGACAATATGGAACCGGACCAATTTTGTTTCTAACCGTAACTTTCACTTTGCATTTTATTTCTTTACCACATCCATATTCTGCGGTATAATAAAATTCTGTAGTCCCCAAGGGATAATCGCCACTGGCGTCAGGACCTTTACTTTTCGAATAAGGTGACGTATTCCGAATGTTCAGTGCAAAACCGCATTTTGATATTGCCTTTGCAGAATCCAATTTAACAAAAGTGCCTTTACAGTCTGCTTTTGAATCTACAATGGTGTCCAGAGGACAGATCAGTTTGGCTGTAGAATCTGTAACAATAAGTTTGATGACCTGCGTATAAGTCCATACACCAACGCTAGGATAAACATTGGGTTGATACTGGCACCAATCGATGACTTTCCAGTCCCTCAGTATTTTCATACATCCGTCGGAGACGGTGAATTTACTATCCTTGTATGTGTACATAGGCTGTGCACATTTCAGCTTTTTAAATGTAGGATAATCATAAGGCGCAGGAAGGGTTCGGGGATCTGTACTGGGATTGCAACCTTCAATGGTATAATACGGTGGCCAATTGATATCCGTAGCCGTAAACAATGTACCACCTACCACAGTAATCACCTGATTACATTTCTGGGTATTGCCATAGGGGTCTACCGCTTCAAAATAACGCGTAATTGAACCTATGCCACAGGCATTGGTATTGTAAATGATTTTCACCGGGGTTGTCGGTGTCTTGACATAGTTTTTCCAAATGTAAGCTCTACCCCACTTGTCCAGGTCAGAGATATCATCATAACAATTGATGGTAACTGAAGGAGGACATTCCAGAAAAAAATTCAACACAGTTGCTTTGAGGTCATTGCCACGAAGCAACATAACACAACACAGCCAAATGCAAGCATTCAGCCTGATACAGGTAGTTTTCATATTTTGAATATTTAAATTCTAACTAAGCTGAATTCGGGAGGTGTTGTGTGTAGAAACCGATGCAAATATATAAATATTCGTAATATGTTGTATGTTTAGTTTACTTTTATTCTAATTAATTGGATATGTCACCTGGCATTTAGGAATTGACCCGGCCAAAGCCTTACTCAAAACCTAATGTTAGATGGTTCGATATCCGTTTAGAAGAATTACAGTAGCATTCTTCCAGAATACAGGAATAAACCAGCAAATGAATAATTTATTGGGAGTAAAAATTAAGCTGAGTACTAAATTAAGGATGACCGGAACTTTTTTCATCCATTTCCCATTTATGCCTACATTTAAACCAAATTTGAAAACCAATAAAATTTAATTCTATTATGATCATTTTAGTTGTTATTGTAGCCTTGGCCCTATTGGCCATGTTGATTTATAATGGTTTAGTCAAAGCCAAAAATGCAGTCATGGATGCCTGGAGCAACATTGATGTCGCATTAAAGAAAAGGTATGACCTGATTCCAAACATTGTAAATACGGTCAAAGGATATGCTGCTCATGAATCCGGAACTCTCGAAAAGGTAGTAGCAGCCCGCAATGCAGCTCTAAGTGTTCCCAAAGGAGATATTAATGGCCAGATTGCGGCGGACCAAACTTTGACTGCAAGCCTCAGGCAGGTTTTTGCTTTGGCTGAAAGTTATCCAGATTTGAAAGCCAATACCAATTTTCTGCAGCTTCAGGAAAATTTAAATGAAATTGAATCTAATCTGGAAAATTCAAGGAGATATTACAATGCAACAGTAAGAGAAAACAATAATAAAGTGGAAGGATTACCAGGTGTTTTAATTGCGGGTCCTCTTGGCTTCCATAAATTTGACTTTTTTGAAACTGACGAAAAGAGTCGCGAAAACGTAAATGTTCAGTTTTAATTTCTGTTTCACAAGCATTTCATGAATAAAATCTATTTCATAGTTCTATTATTGTTTTGCAAAACAAGCTGGTCGACTGCACAGGACTACTATTTTATCCGGGATTATTTTGTGGACCTGCAATTACAGAAAAATGGAACCATCAAAATAACAGAGCTTCTGGAAGTTCATTATAATGAACCAAGACATGGAATTATGCGCGACATTCCTCTTGAATATAATGTTTCCTCCAATGTATCAGGTAGTTTTCTGGATAAATGGTTTTATCACAAATTATTTGTTGAAAATATTGAGGTAAAGAATCATCCATTCAAAGTACTAAATCAGGGAATTGGAATACGTTTGAAAATTGGCGATCCCGATAAACTGGTTGATGGCGATCAGCGGTATCAGATTTCTTATGAGATCAAAAATGGCTTACTTCACAACAATGACAAAATAGAACTATACTGGAATTTAATCGGTGACTATATTGAAGAAGAAGTTAAAAATGCAGGATTCAAAGTCAGTATCCCGAAAGACATCCAGGTTAATAAAGAAGACATTGATGTGTATACCGGTGTCTATGGCGCTAAAGAAAAAAATGCGATCATTAATTTTCAGAATGGTGTATTAACCGGCGAATCCAGTGAGCCACTTGGCAGACATAAAGCAATGACAGTTGCCATCCGCATGCCAGAAGGCGCCATTGAAATGTATCCTGCTTATAAACTCTGGTTCTATCATTTTAAATATCTCATTCTACCTATATTAATGCTATTTGGATTTATGTATTTTTGGTGGAAGGTTGGAAGAGATACCAGTCTGGCAGATATGGTCGCCTATATGCCTCCCAAAAAAATGGATCCGGCCATGGCTGGATTTGCTATAGACATCAAGGCAAATAAACGCGATGCATTATCACTCATTCCCTATTTTGGTGTTAATGGCTATCTGAAAGTGGAACACAAACACAATAAAGGAATATTTGCCGAAGACGAAATCACCTTCACGAAAATAAAGAAACTTCCCGGAGATGCTCCGGCTCATCAAAAGCTCTTTTTCGATGGTCTTTTTGATAACGGAGACAAAATCTTGTTGAGTTCTCTGAAAGATAGTTTCTATACTACTTTAAACAGCACGCTAAGCGCTATCAAAGACAGTGTGATGCATTCCGATTACTTTACTCCTAAATCGGTTAAAGTATATTGGAATTCAATTTGGATCATCATTGTGCTTGGTATATTGAATTCCGTATTTTGTTTTTTATCGGGCAGACTTGTTTTTCTGGGTATTACCATTCTGATAACCATCCTGATGACAATCTATACCTATATTCTTTTAAAACGATCCCAGTCTGGCGACGAATTATTTAAAGAAATTCATGGCTTCCGGAAATTTATTCGTCTGGCTGAAAAAGACAAACTCGAATTTCTAATAAAAGAAGACCCAGGCTATTTCGATAAAACACTTCCTTATGCTATCGCATTCGATTGCGCGAAAGAATGGTGCAACAAATTTAATGGATTGGATATTCCTCCACCTCAATGGTATTCTTCAAACATCCCATTTTATACCACTTCAAGTGGATTTAATGTAACTCAGTTTAATGATGTGATGAGTTCTTCCTTAGACAACATGCGTACCGTAATGTCCAGTGCACCTTCTTCCAGCGGTTCTTCCGGCAGTTCAGGTGGCGGTGGTGGCTTTTCGGGCGGCGGATTCGGAGGAGGAGGGGTAAGTTCGTGGTGAAAAGATCGGGGATCAGAGATATGAGTGAAGAATGTGGTGTTTAGGGATATGTAGCGAAGGGGGCCTTTTCCGAAGAACTTATAATGACCTAATTTAACGGGCTATTATGGAATACAAAGCGTCTCTCGACACATTGGCTAAGACCATTACCATCGGCATATTTATTCTATTTATCACTATTGGACAACATCATTTAAGGATCATTTTAGCAAATAAAGATGGTTCAAGTTCAATTTGGATTCATTCCATTTTATTGTTACTTTTAGTAGCTGTCATAGTTGGCAGTTGGCTTTATGCCCCGCAATCGTATTCAATTGACAACTCCGAATTCATTATAAACCGTCCCATTGGAAAAATCAGAATAAAACGTTCAGACATTACACAGGTACGAACTGTGGAAGAGAATGAAATGAATGGTACGATTCGGACATTTGGTGTTGGTGGACTCTTTGGTTATTTTGGGAAATTTCATACTCCAAAAATCGGAACCATTACATTTTATGCAACAAAAAGACAAAACAGAATATTAATGTTCACCAATCAAAATAAAAACATTCTTATTACTCCAGACGATATTTCAATTATTGAAAAAATAAAGAGGCAATCCTAGTAAGCAATTTGCTATGTCGCTATCCCATCATTCCGACTTCCGCTGACATCGCATTTTATTCAAATCAAGATACTCAAGCTTCTCCTTTATAGTTTACAAAGAAATGAATCCAGATGGAACGGGATACTTTAAACAAATAAGCAAAGCTGAGAAACAGCACCAAAGTGAGGAGAAAAATGACATATTTCCAGTTTATATCAAATATCATAATCAATACACCTGCAAACGCAAGACTGAAAAATGCAGAAAAGATATACGAAATAAACATAGCGCCGTAGTAAAATCCGGGTTCTCTTACAAATGATTCATTACAGTGCGGGCAGCGGGTGTTCATCCGGAAGCTAAAATCAAAAAATAAACTTGGATTGGGGAACAAAGGTCCTATCCTGCATGCAGGACAGCTGAGGTTAAAAATGGAAGTCAATTTTGATTTCAATGAAAGAAGTTGTTAATAAATTTACAATACTATTTTGCGGTTGCAAAGTTAAGTAAGATTGAGTGAACATTCTCTGAGATACAATCTTATTCAACCGACCGGCGTTTATTCTGATTAATCATCCGGCAACAATTGGAAGACAGATCAAAATGGCTTGTATTTAATTAAAACAATTATCTTTGTAGCGTGCAAAAATTGAGAAACATATTCGCCATATTCACTCTGGTGATTTTTCTCTTTCCCTTTGTGGAAAAGGAATTGCACCATTTTCATCATATTGATGATTTGCATTGTACCTCTTCGGATACCCATATTCATTCAACTGAACACTTTTGTAATTTTTGCCACTTCATTATTGAAATTGGAAATTTTACAATCTCTAATCAAATAGCGTCAATACCAAACAAGCCCGGATATACTGAATTCCTGATCAGAGCATTCCATCCGGTAACCATAACCAAGCAATTCCAGCTCCTTCGCGGACCACCTTCTTTGGCATAATCTGATTTCTTTTTTGCATATTCAGTTATTACTGTATGCATTATCCTATTTATTACAAACCAAATATTCATCAAGATGATTTACAGAACATACTTGATAT
Organism: Bacteroidota bacterium; assembly: GCA_029781865.1. GTDB lineage: Bacteria > Bacteroidota > Bacteroidia > Chitinophagales > Saprospiraceae > Vicinibacter. The sequence continues at coordinate 72,950 of JAKOVW010000007.1, read as the reverse complement.
TGCTGACAGGGCTGATTACTCTTACAGTGTACGGACAAAGAGACACTGTTAAAATGGACTCCCTGTTATTACAGAATATTCAGGATGAATTGCAAAAACAAACCACACCAATTCAACCACGGGTGGCCGTATCGGCTAATCCGGATATCAGTGTCATCGGAGATTTCAGAGGTCATTATCAAAGTTTCGGGAAGCGAAATATATTCGGTGGACTCAATGAAGCGGAATTTTCCTTTCAGTCCGTAGTGGATCCTTATTTAAGGGCAGATTTTTTTTATGGCGTCGGTCAGGATTTCACAACCGGTAAATTTGAAAGTGAAATAGAAGAGGGATACCTCTCTACCCTTTCACTACCTGCACATTTACAATTAAAAGCGGGGCGCTTTAAACATCAGATAGGCAGGATTAATCCCATCCACTCACATGCTTTATCTTTTATTGAGCTTCCGGATCCATACATTCAATTTTTTGGAAATGAAGGTTTGAGAGGTGATGGAATTTCTATTAACTGGTTATTGCCCAACAGAAGTTTCTTCCAGGAACTCAGTTTTGAAATTTCCGATGTAACAGATAATCCAAGTTTCATCCGGAGTGAACGCAACCACTTTCTCTATCTTGCACATTTGAAAAATTTCTGGGATCTTACAGACAATGCCACTCTTCAATTTGGTTTAACGGGAATGAGTGGAGAAAACAAATTCCGGAATTTTACGCAAATCGCTGCATTAGATCTTACTTATAAATGGAAACCGGTACAATTCAATACGTATAAATCTCTTACCTTTCAAAACGAATTTTATTACAGTCATGCCAATCTGGATACTGCCAAGATCAATTCCATAGGATTTTATTCTCTGCTGAATGTTCAGGTAGCCAGGCGACATTTTATTTCTGCAAGGTATGATTTTTCGAATAGCCCGTCGTCCACTCAATTCAGGCAGCAATCCGGAGTCCTCACATTGGGGTTTCTTGCAACGGAATTTCAAAAAATTGAATTTGAGTTAAAATATACTAACATGAATCAAGCATTACCGGAATATGGCCTCTCGAAAAACATCCTTAAAGGAAATTTAAGATGGATTTTTGTCATAGGAACACACGGAGCGCATCAGTATTGAGCTAGGAGTTAGGAGTTAGGAGTTAGGAGTTAGGAGTTAATAAAATTAAAAAAAACACAAATCAATTAAATTAATACCATGAAAGTTAATTATTTTATACAGATCGCAATGCTACTCTGCTTGCAAATTTCTCATGCAGGCACAATACATATTGTGGCAACAACCCAGGATATGAAGAGTATAGCTGAGATCATAGGCGGTAACAAAGTCGAAGTATTTGCCATTGCAACGGGATATCAGAATCCACATTTTGTAGATCCCAAACCCAGTTTCATCATTAAACTATCCAATGCAGATTTATTTATCACCTTAGGTCTTGATCTTGAAAGTGGATGGTCTCCTTCATTGCTAATGAGTTCTAAAAACAAGCGCATTCAAAAAGGCAGTGATGGTTATGTTGATGCCTCTATTGGTGTAAACCTCATGCAAATTCCATCGTCCATCAACCGTGCTGAAGGCGACATTCATGCTTTTGGAAATCCTCATTATTGGTTGGATCCCCTCAATGGCAAAGTCATCGCCAGAAATATCTGCAATGGACTGGAAAGGATCTCTCCACAGAACAAAGATTACTTTGAAGCTAATTTAAGAGAATTCAATAACCGGATCGATTCTAAAATTAAGGAATGGTATGCAGCAATAAGTCCATTTAAAGGCTCAAAGCTAATCGCCTATCACAACGAATGGTGTTACTTTGAAAACCGTTTCGGATTGAAAATAGTAGATTTCATGGAACCTAAACCGGGAATACCTCCGACTCCTTCTCAATTGGTAAAAATTATTAAAGAAGTTAAAGAAAACAATATTAAAGTGATCATTACTTCTCCTTATTTTAAAGCTTCATCATCAGAAGTAGTTTCCAAACAAACCGGCGCTAAAACCCTGGAACTTGCTACCTCTGTTGGAGCCAATGAATCAATTAAAAACTATTTTGATTTGTTTGATAACAACATCAGATTGTTGGTGGGGGCACTGAAGTGATATGAGATAGGAACTAGGAGTTAGGAGTTAGGAGTTAGGAGTTAGGAAAATGACAAAACATGTATTGATATGACGATTTCAGAAAAAACAAATTTAATCGCTTACTTGCTTTTTAGACTATCCAAACAAAGTAATTAATTGCTAATAATCAACCACTAATTAATTAGTAATTGATAATTAGTAATTAAAAATTGATAATTATTCTAAAATTTAATCTAAAAACTCAGAATATGTTTGACCTGTTTCAATTGGATTTCATGGTACTTGCCTTTATCGTAAGTATCATTATCGGCATACTGCTATCTTACCTGGGAGTTCATGTGGTTGGCAGAGGAATTGTATTTGTCGATCTTGCCTTAGGTCAGATTTCTTCTCTGGGAGTAGCTTATTCAGATTATGTCGGATATGGTAAAACAATTATCCCAATAGTATTTGCATTATCCGGAGCATTGCTCATGTCTTTTATAAAAATCAGGGATAAGCGATTAAAACTGGAAGCATTCATTGGCATCATCTATGCATTTGCCTCAGCGGCTACAGTGATGTTGATCTCTAAAACCCCGCATGGAGATTCAGATATCCAGGAAGTTCTTTTTGGAAATATACTTTCGATTGACTGGGAGCAAATTAAAACAATCGGTTTCATTTTCGCAGCAATTGCAATACTACATCTCGTTTATTATAAAAAGTTTTATCTGCTAACGGCCAGTTTCGAAAATCAAAATCCGGATCTTGCCCAGAACGCCTTTTCTAAAAAAGGTGAACTGAGTTTCTGGAATTTCCTTTTTTACTTATCCATCGGCCTTGCCATCGTATTTGCAGTCCGCGTTAGCGGGGTCATTCCCGTATTTTCATTTCTGATCATCCCGGCTGTTGGAGCACTGATGTTGTCTGGTAACAATTTCAAAGTAGTCATCATTGCCATTATAATCAGCATAGTTGGTGCATTCGCCGGATTAAATGTTTCCTATAAATACGATTTTCCTGCAGGTTCTTCTCTTGTGGCTGTTTTAGGAATTATTTTTCTGCTCATTTCCATTTTTTACATCATTAAAATACGAATGAAACGAGTAGATTAATCATACCAGATCAAGAACTACATAAACCAGATTCATAAGGATATGATACGTTTGAATTGGAGCTAAAATCAATGACAATGTCCCAGAGCAATCCAGATGATTATAAATACAACAATGGTTCCAAAACAACCACTGCCTAATTTTTTTGCACCGTAAGCTGCAATTAGTCCCCGGAAAAAATTATTCATGTTCTTCGTATTTAGTGTTGAAGATATAATAATTAAAAATGGCCTGTATCAATCGACAGGAATATATTTTGCTTTGCAACGAAACCCATAAACATCTTCCCGTCCAAAATATTTTAAAGTGCTTGCTTTTATTTCTTCACTTTCGATCCTGTATTTCTCCGCAACCCTGAACTGTCTTGGGAAATGATACTGATTGGTAGTTAGAGAGTCTGCCAAACTATATTCTACTTTGAATCGATGTCTGGGATCACCACGGTCAAGTGATTCCCAAAAGCTAAGGTTGCAAGTGCGGTGTTCCGGAACGTTTTTCATATAGTTCACCGCATAGGATCTCCATCTGGAGTATTCATTGATTTGATAATCACTGAGATTCAGTACAGGGTATGTTTTTAAGTACTTTTTGGATTTCAGATAAGGAACACCCAGGTATAAAATGCTGGAATCCGGGAGACAGGCTAATGAATCAAAAGAGTATCCTTTATATCTGGTTCCGAATTGCAGGAATTCTTCATAGTTTTCGATACTGATCAATTCCTTATCCAGGAACAGCGAATCATTAGCGATGATGGTACCCGGAGGAGCTGGTATTCTACCTCCCACGATAAAGTAAAAGAGCCCGTATCTTAAAATGACAATGAATTGGAAGAACAGCATAGTTGAATTCCGATTATTTATCTGAAGGTAAAAATAATACTACATTCTACGATTCAGTGCAGAAATTAAAAAACTCCATAGCCCCGATAGAAAATGATTTGTATATTTGTTATCGGTGTCCTTATCAGATGTTAGAAACAAACGATTGTATATCAATGAATTTAGTAATTCTATTCTTTTGTTATTTGTTTAAGGCATCGTATCAATTCATGCTAATTCTTTATACTTTAAAAAACGTAATATGCTCCGATTAATCATCTTCTCCTCACTCCTGTTTCTAATTTTAAATGGTTGCAGCAAAGATTCCAACAATACCACGCCTTCCACAGACCGGAACACCGGCTGGTTTGGAACAGATGACCCGACCAAAGTGCCCTCAAAAGTCAAATTCGGCACCAATGGAAACAATCTTCCCAGCGCTGTTGATCTTACTCCGAAGTTTCCACCCATTGGAGACCAGGGACAATATGGAACCTGCGTTGGCTGGGCAACTGCTTATAATGTCAAAACAGCAATCAATGCCATTGATAATAATCTCAGTACTACTGATGTTAAAAATCCGGCTAACCAGTTTAGTCCTAAAGATCTTTTTATCGCTATTGACGATGCTAAAAAAGGTGCTGATTGCAATGGAACCAATTTTAATGATGCACTGGATGTGCTTCAATCAAGAGGCGTAGCAACATTAGCAACTGTTCCGTATACCAATTTAGGATCATGCTCTCATAGCCAGGTTCAAAATTCATGGACTGTTGAAGCGGGAAATAATAAAATCAAAAATTACCGGAAAATTGATCCTAACGTTAACTCAATCCGCGAGCAGCTTGCAAATAATATCCCTGTAATACTTGGTGCCAAGCTCAGTGATAATTTTGTACAATGGAATTCAGATGAAGTGATGTCTTCCAATACGACTTACAATCAAGTTGGTATTCATGCCTATCATGCCCTTTCCATAGTTGGTTATGATGACAGCAAAGGTCCAAATGGTGCTTTCAAGGTCATTAATTCCTGGTCAACCAACTGGGGAAGTGCCGGCCATATATGGATTGATTATAATTTTATGATCAATGAATTTTCCTACGACAATAACTTCTACATTGCAACAAATCAGAAGGGCGACGGAAACAATCCGGACGTCGTTCCATCCGGAAATGGTGCAGACCTCGCAGGCTGGGTATTTGATGACTACTCCACTGGTACATCAGTATCCAGGCAAACCAATTTTAATGTCTACAATATTGGAAATGGCACCGTATCTCCATCTACCGGCTGGAAAATTTATTACATCTATTACAACGCATACGATGCAAATGATTATGGGGTGATCTTCCTGGATGAATTTACCACTTCAGTAGGTACTAACCAAATCGTCTGCAACCCAAGTGGAAATTATTGCCAGATAAATTATGCTTTTCCCTCAGGTAGAAATCTGGCTGAAGTTTTGTTTGGCTCTGGTACACCATACTTATATCAGCAATATCAGATGCCTGTTATCAATGGGTACTATTACCTGGTATTGGTTGTTGATGGTGATGATGTCATCGAAGAAAATGATGAATCCAATAATTTGTACTACACCAGCTACGATCCTTTGTTTTTTGTCAATGGCTATTCTCCATTCAAATCCGAAGGAATACAATCCAGGAGCAATGAAAGCACCTATGCGTTTCACAATTCACTGACACCAACTCCGGAGCATTTAAAGCGATGTATAAATCACACTGCGGTCAATCAAAAAAACCGGAATGCCTATGCACCGGATGAAATTGTTTCATTAATTAAAGCAGAAAAGAAAGCGGGTAAACTGTTCTCTCATTTGATTCGTTCCGCGGCAGGTACCCCTTTGTCTGCAGGCCATTCGAAATAAATTATTAAAGCTTACTCTCAGAACAAATCAGATTATATGAAACCAATCAGTGAGCGCCTGAGTCGGCATGGTTTATACCTGCTCTGTATCATTTTATTTCAAACCTGTCAGGCTCAAAAAAAATCAGAAATGAATTCAGCAGTTTCAGCTTCAGAGATCATCGCTGCATTGGAAAACAATAAAGGCATCAGCCTCGAAAACAAAACAATAAATGGCGACCTTGATTTTAGCTTACTTTCCAATAATTCGTCCTTCAATGATTTCTTTTCGCAATACCAGCTCAACCGGGGCTTGTATTTTAAAAATTGCCGGTTTACCGGCAAAGTGATTTTTACAAAAAGCGATAAAGACCATCACACCCTGGGCAAGTTTTTATCCTTTTTAAGTTTTATCAACTGCGGTTTTGACGATGAAGTTTTGGCAAAATCGCTTGACATCTCAGGTATGCTCACATTCAATGATTGCACGTTTAGTAAACTAGCCAATTTTGAAGATCTCAATGCACTGCATGACGTCAGTTTTATCCACACCATGTTTAATGCTGAAACGCGCTTTCACAATTCAGTCTTTCACAGGAAACTGACCATGATGAGGTCAGATTTTGCGAATGCAGTAAGTTTCCAGGGCTCTGGTTTTTATGGAGATGTACAACTCAGCGATATCAAGTTTCTGGGATATGCTGACTTTGGCATCTGTAATTTCCACCAAAGCGTCTTTTTCAATTACAGTGTATTCCAAAACAAGGCTATTTTCAATCAATGCATTTTCGACAACCGGGCAGAATGGAACAATGCTAAGCTTTATAAACTGGAAATGATCAACAGCCAATTCAGGGGCACTACACAATTCAAACAAGCTGAAGTCAGCGGCAATGCCAAATTACAAAAACTCACATTTTATGTCCAGGAAGTCCCGTTTGATGAGTTAAAAATAGATGCAGCGAATAAGGAGATGAGTGAGGTGGTGAGTTTGTACAAGAAGAATTGAAGTTAATAACCATAGATTTTTTAAAGAAATACATACAAAAGACTAATTCTATTTAAATGCACTGCATATTAATATGATCAATTTTGATTAAAATAGATAGAATGCATATGATTTGCTAAAACCCTTTTGCTCTATTGAGATTTTGTACCATAATAATCGCATTGTATTATCAATTTTGCTGTTAAAGATTAATTATTTTTTGATTTCATCTTTTGCAAAGTCATTTAGGGATTTTTAAAAGTATTTTACTCATGTGTTAATTGTAAATTGATGTATTTTTACTTAAAATTATAAATTATGAACAAAGGTTTAATAGCAATCCTAATCGTCGTCATTTTATTAGGAGGTGTTTGGACTTGTAACAAACACAATAGTTTTGTCGCATTACGCGAAAATGCTAAATCACAATGGCAACAAGTAGAAAGTCAGTACCAGCGCAGAATGGATTTAATTCCTAACATCGTAGCCACTGTGAAAGGTGAAGCCAATTTCGAAAAAACCACTTTAGAATCCGTCATTTCAGCGAGGGCCAATGCTACCCAGGTGAAGGTAAATCTGGACGACCTGAATGATGCTTCGATCGCAAAATACAAAGCCGCTCAGGGGGAGTTAAGCAATACCCTGGGCAGATTGTTGATGGTAACTGAAAATTATCCAAATTTAAAAGCAAATGCTGCCTTTGCTGACTTAAGGGTGACGCTGGAAGGATGTGAAAATCGAATCTCAGTCGAACGCATGAAATACAATGAAATGGCAAGGGACTTCAATAAAGCCATACAGCTTTTTCCGGGAAATCTGGTTGCAGGCAGCATGAAGGCTATGCCGTATTTTGAAGCGGAAGAAGCCGCAGCCAAAGCACCAAAAGTTCAATTCTGATGTGTCTGACAATGGATCGTATTTATAAAAATCAGCCATGATTTATAACAATACCGCCTTATTCTGTTCAATAATATATGAAAGTAGCTAAAACTTTTTTTACAAAAAAGGAACAGGAATTCATTGTTGAAACAATTCGAGAAGCCGAAAAAAATACCTCGGGAGAAATTCTCGTGCATATTGATAATTTTTGTTTTGGAAATGCTATGAAGTGTGCACACAAAGTATTTACTAAATTAAAAATGCATCATACAAAAGAGCGAAATGGAGTTTTAATTTATATTGCCGTATTTCATAAAAAAATAGCCATTATTGGCGATGAAGGTATCCATCAAAAACTAGGCAAGGTCTACTGGAATGAATTAATTCAAAGACTAATAACTCAATTTAAGGCAAATAAGAAAGGTGAAGGATTAACAGAAATCATACTCGAGTGCGGAAAACAACTAGGGCGCTTCTTTCCCCGCGTGAACAAAACAAATGAATTAAAAGATACGATCGACTATTAGTATGCGCAATCATTTCATTTTGCTTCTTTTATTCATTTGTAATTTGGGATTTGCTCAGGTGGTGTCCCGACCAAGCCCACCAAAATTGTACAACAATTTTTCTAAAGAATTTCCAGATTTCTTAAATCCTTCGCAGGCAAAACAAATTGAAGACAAGTTAGAAAACTTCAGCAACGAAACATCTAATCAGATTTGTGTGGTTGTTGTAGACGATTTAAATAATCTGGAAGCCTCTGAATATGCAATCCAATTGGGGAATGAATGGAAAGTTGGTCAAAAGAATTTTAACAACGGTATTGTTGTATTGATAAAACCAACCAAAGAAAAAGGTGGTCGCAATTTATTTATTGCAGTTGGTTATGGATTGGAAGGTGCCATTCCGGATTTAGCAACCAAGCGAATTCGCGATGAAGAGATGACCCCTTATTTAAAACAAGGAGACTATTTTACAGCAATTGATAAAGGTACTGATAAATTAATGTCTCTTGCTAAAGGGGAAATTGATGTAAATGATTATGCACAGCAAAATTCTGTTCAGGACATTCCTGTCAGATACATCTTCCTTATTATTATTTTCTTTTTCGTATTATTAATTATTTTAATGCGCTTTCTGGCCAGAGGTGGCATTACTTTAAGCAGAGCCGGAACTGCTATCTATTGGGGCGGCCGGGGATTCAGCGGTGGTTCGGGTGGCAGTTATAGCGGAGGAAGTTCAAGCAGTAGCAGCTGGGGAGGATTTGGTGGTGGGAGTTTTGGAGGCGGAGGGTCCGGAGGATCATGGTAAGTGGAAAGCAAAGCATAGGATTTTATTCAATTGATGACGAATTAATAAAATGTACAGCTTGAGCTAATTTTAATCTATATTCAAGTAAAGCTTAAGAAATCCATGAAAACATATCTTGAAAAAAAATATGAATTCTGTTTACCAGCTTAATGCCAGGTTTAAAAATGGATTGCCACAAGACATGATAAAGTAATTGTAACTTAAAACATTTTAATGAAAGTAATCGGATTCGTTTTAGTTTTCCTCTTGATGACTTACACATCCAAATCTGAGGGACTTAAATTGGATACTGTCTATACAGGTATTTATGTGATCAGCATCCATGATATTGATTTTAAACAAAATGAATATAAGGTTGATTTCTGGTTATGGTTAAGATATTCAAATCCGGAGTTTGATTTCACCCATAACCTGGATATCCCTCAGGCTAAATCTTTCGAAAAGTCATTTTATAACGCAGACACTATAGATGGCAACATCTATCTAATAATGAAATTACAATGCACCATGATGAATTCATGGAAAATAAAGAATTTTCCGTTTGACCGTCAGAAATTGAGGCTATCCATTGAAAATTCGCAATATGAATCCAAGTCTTTAATTTTTGTGACTGACACCATTGGCAAGCATTTTGATCCCCGTTTTACTTTACATGGATGGACAATTGACAGCTTTAGCATTTCAACAGGAACTAAAATATATGAATCGAATTTCGGCGACACAACAAATATTCCTCGTACTGAATATAGTAATTTTAAAGTAAAAATTGAGATTAAACGAGACGCGATAGGATTATTCTGGAAAATGTTTCTGGGCATGTATGTGGCTTTGCTAATCTCGTATGTTTGTTTTTACATTCATGCAGACAGTATAGAATCCCGTTTTGGATTGAGTGTCGGCGCCTTGTTTGCTGTAATAGGCAACAAATATATCATCGATTCCTCATTGCCCGAATCCATAAGCTTTACATTGGTTGATACCCTACATGGAATTACATTGGTATTTATTCTGGCTGTAATCACTTCAACCACTTATTCTTTAAAAATTTTAAAGAAAGGCAAAACAAAAGAAGCAAGCCGGTTTGATATGATAGCAGCTCAGGTATTAATGATTATTTATTTAATTTTAAATTTCTATTATATTTCATCCGCAATCCATGATTAGAATATACCACTTTGTATTCTACCCGTCAGGAATTGCTTTAGTTGAAGACATGAATGAACTATTGATTTTCTATAATCCACAATCATGTAATAAAAACGATTTACCGTATCAATTACAAAACCTATCCGAACCTTTTGCCTAATGGTTCTTCGATTAAGCATTGTTATCGATGTCTTTTAAACAGAAGTAAGAACAAAAATGAATTTTAATTCTTGGGGCATAGTTCATAAAATGTACACTATTTATCCGGTTTGCAAAAGCCTATTAAAGGAATTTAGAACCATATCTTAAGTAAATCCAACTTAAAGCATTCCATGGAAATTATATAAACCATTTCATTAATAATATAATCTTCGTGATTTTGTTTAAAATAAATTTGTATTTGTGTAGAACAACACCTACTTGTTTTAAATTTATTTTATCCAGTATTACATATGAATCATACAATCAAAAACTAATCCTATTTCTCTAAATAATTAAAAAAATGAAAGACAATCTTATTCTATTACAAGTAAATCATTAGTAATGTTTACTATTGAATTAAACGAACTTATTAATTAATCAATTCATGAAAATAACAGAATTAATCGGAAGAATACTCTTTTCAATTATTTTTATTCGAACTATTCTATTTCACTTTTCCGAAAATGTTATATCCTATGCCAGCAATGCAGGGGTACCTTTTGCTTCTACCCTCGTACCCCTTTCTGGTATTATGGCATTTTTGGGCGGATTAAGTATTGCACTAGGCTACAAAACAAAGACAGGAGCCTGGCTTATCATTTCGTTTTTATTACCCGTTACATTTATAATGCACCCTTATTGGAAAGAAACTGATCCTGGTAAAATGGAAATGCAATTAACAATGTTTTTTAAAAATATCTCCATGCTTGGGGCTGCATTTATTATTAACTTTTTTGGGCCTGGACCATTAAGCATAGATAAAAGACATCGAAAATAAAAAATGCCTATGTAAATAGTAGCTCTATTTTAATTAGTTTAATATGAAAAATATAAAATCTCCCAGCATATTCCAAAAGCTTACCAATGATCATGATACGCAAGCTTAAATCAGGAGAATACAGGATTTACTCTAAACAGAAAAATCCTAAAACAGGTAAGCGCAGGAATCTAGGAACCTTCAAGACAAGGGAAGCTGCAAAGAAACATGAATCGGAGATTTACTTCTTTAAATTAAAAAGGAATGCATATAAGCATTAAACTTAAGATTACTATTTCCATTTTCAATTTATTATTATAACGTTAGTTTTAGACCCATTTTAAGAATTTTTAAACCAATTACGTGAAACGATCATTAGAAATTTTTGCTAATTCTAATTCCTTAAGCATAAAGTCATTATTTTTTACAAAATAAGTAAAATTATAAACCATGAAAAATTTACTTTATTTTATAGCCGTTGTATTAATCATTGCATGGCTTATTGGATTTGTCGGCTATAGCGCAGGAAGGCTAATTCATATATTGCTCGTACTGGCAATTATTGCAGTCTTACTCAGAATTATTGACGGGAGAAAACCTATTTTGTAAAAAAAACTAACAAGTTTGCTTTGATACGCTTAAATATTCAGATTCCGTGACTTTTAAATTCATCGGAAAAGAAATAATAAAGGTAGAGCCAACGCCCAATATACTGGTAGCGGTAATAAAGCCTCCGTGCACTTCCATGATTTTTTTACATAACGCGAGACCCACACCGGTTCCCTCATATTCATTTTGAAAATGAAGTCTGTTAAACATTTTAAAAATTTGTTCAGAATACTTCTGTTCGAAACCAATTCCGTTGTCTTTAAAAAAGATACGGCTATAGTTGTTACCTGCTTCTTTGGAGCTGCTATCAGAATAAATCCTTATAATTGGCTGCACATTGGATTTAGAGTACTTAAGTGCATTCCCAATAATATTAAAAAATAATGGTCTTATTAAATTCGGATTTACAATAAGTTCAGGTAATTCATCAACTTCTATAATCGCTTGTTTTTCCTTTATTGAATGGTCTAGTTCATCCGTTAGTATTTCATTCAATATCGAATTCAAATCGCTTTTAATGAATTTCTTTTCCTCCAGAGAAATTTTTGAAAAAGTGAGTATATCGCGGATAAGTAATTGCATTCTATTTGCTGCTTTTTCTATTCTGCTTAAATAAACTTTGGCATCTTCATCCAATAGGTCAGAATACTTTTCGGATAAACGGCTACCCAATACGCGTATCTTTCGCAGCGGTTCCTGTAAGTCATGAGAGGCCATAAATGCAAACCGGTCAAGATTTCTGTTTGCTGTCTCCAGTTTATCAATATTTTCAAGTAATTGAAAGTTAAGAGCGTTAACTTTCTCTTCCGAATTTTTTCGTTCATTTATTTCTGCTTCAAGGTTCTTATTAATCAAGCTCAACTTACGTTCTTGCTCAATTAACTTATAGTTTTTCTTATAAAGATCTATAAAGACTGAAACTTTAGCCCGAATCAAATCAGGATTGATCGGTTTATAGATATAATCCACCGCACCGGCCTGGTATCCTTTATAAATATTTTCTTCTTCATAACCATGTGCTGTTATAAAAATAATTGGAATGTGCTTTAATTTTTCTCTCTCATAAATTAAAGCTGCAGTTTCAAAACCATCTAAATTTGGCATTTTTACATCCATGAGAATCATTGCGAAATCATACTCATGAAGCAATATTTTTAATGCCTGACGCCCTGATCGCGCTTTTACAAATAAATAATCATCTCGCGCTAGCAGAGATTCTATTGCTGTAAGATTACTTTCATTATCATCGACCAGTAATATCTTCGTCATTTGAAATAGTGTATTTTTATTTATAAAACCATATTCGCATTAAAGACAGTAATTGATCAATTTTAAGCGGTTTTGTAATATAATCTGATGCCCCGGCTTCAATACACTTTTGTCTATCCCCTTTCATTGCTTTTGCGGTAACAGCTATTATAGGTAAAGTACTGTTTTTGTGTTCCCGTCTTATTTTCTGTGTCGTCTCGTACCCGTCCATTTCAGGCATCATGATATCCATAAGAACCATATCAATTTTGGGGTTATCGTTGAGAATCTTAATGGCGTCCTTTCCACTCTCTGCAGTAATTACATTCATATTATACCTTTCAAATACGGTTGTAAGTGCAAATAAATTTCGAATGTCATCATCTACTACAAGAATATTTTTTCTTGCAAGAATATCTTCCTTTCTTCGAATTCCTTCAATAACCTTTTTCTTTTCAGGAACAAGTTCTTTGTGATTGATGTGAAGATGAAATACTGTTTCTTCCAGTAAGTGTTCTAATGAATTAACGCCTTTCATGATCACTGTACTTGACACGCGATTCAACTGGTTTAATTCCGAATTTGAAAAATCCTTTGCCGAATAAACAATAACAGGGGTCAATTTCTTTTTTGCTTCAACGACGCGATTTACCAGATCAACTCCGGTAATATCCGGTAGTGTATAATCCAGAATTATACAATCAAAATCCTCTTCCAGAATCAAATTTAAAGCCCTTTGTCCGGTATCCGCTATTGAAACACTAATATTGTCGTCACTTAGCATTTTTACAATTTGCGAAGATTCAAGCTCATTATCTTCAACAACCAATAAATTCTTGATCTGTATTTTATTGAATCTGATAATGTCATTAAACAAATCATTCAATGCTTCATTTTCAAGAGGTTTCAATAAAAAACTTCTGGCTCCTCTTTTCAATGCAAGCACCCTATTTTCTTCTCCTGAGATGAGGTGAATCGGTATGTGCCTGTAATTTAAATCATTCCTCAACAAATCAAGGACCTTCCATCCGCTCGTATCCGGAAGTTTAACATCCAGCGTAATTGCGATTGGAGAAAACCGATTAATAAAATCAAAGACTTCAATATAACTAATGGCGATAATTGCCTTAAGCCCCTCCTGATGAGCTTTTTCTATTAAAATTTTACCGAATCTCAAATCATCCTCAACAATCAATACCACTTTCTCATTAGGTAGAATATTTCCACGGTCATCACCTGCATCATTGATCATTTCATTTACCAGATTCATGTTTGACTCGATTCCTTCATTGGTGATGCGAATTGAATTAAGTAAATTTTTTATGTCCCCGGAAGAAGTTTGCAATTCTTCATACACTTTCAAATTATCAGCTTGTTTTGAAACAACTCTGGCTACATTTTCGACAGGAAGGTATAAGGTAAATGTACTTCCTTTACCTGATTCACTTTCAAGCTCAATATTTCCTCCTAGTAATTCTGCAAGTCCCCGGCTTATTGATAGTCCTAATCCGGTGCCTCCGTATTTCCTGCTTGTTGATCCTTCTGCCTGTTGAAATGCTTCAAAGATAATGCTTTGCTTTTCGACTGGGATCCCTATGCCTGTATCCGATATGGCGAATGCTACCACTTTTTCTGCATTATCGAGATTAGAATTCATTCCTTGCTTCCAACTCCGATTGGCTTCATAAATTCTTAATTTAACTTCGCCTTTTTCGGTAAATTTAAATGAGTTGGAAAGCAGATTTTTTAAAATCTGGTTTAGTCTCTGCAAGTCCGTTTCCATAGTTGCCGGAAGTTTAGCATCGGTTTCAATAGTAAAACGGAGATGCCTGGCTTCAGAAATGGGTTTAAAGGTTGTCTCCACAAAACCTGCAATTTCTGAAAACCGAACGGGAAATATATTTGCAGTAATAAACCCGGATTCAATTTTTGAAAGATCAAGAATATCATTGATTAATTGAATCAAATCATCACCACAGGAGTGTATCGTTTTAGCATAACGAATTTGTTTCTCATTGAGATTCCCTTCCGCATTTTCATATAATTGCTGGGCCAGAATAAGTAAGCTATTTAAAGGAGTACGCAATTCATGAGACATGTTGGCCAGGAATTCGGATTTATATTTGGAAGTAAGTGTAAGTTGCTCTGCCTTTTCTTCCAGTGACTTTCTAGCTTCTTCCACTTCCTTATTTTTGGCTTCCACCTCATCTTTTTGCTTAACCAATAACAACGCTTTGTCCTGCAATTCATCATTTGTTCTGAATAACTCTTCCTGCTGTATTTTTAATTCTCCGGCTAATGATTGAGATTGCGTCAGTAATTCTTCCGTGCGGGTATTGGTTTCAATGGTATTCAATACGATACCAATACTTTCAGTCAACTGACTCAGAAGTTCAAGATGCGTTTCGCTAAATTTATCCAGAGAAGCAAGTTCAATAACCGCTTTCACATTATTCTCAAACAGTACCGGAAGAATGATGAGGTTTGCCGGTTTTGACTTGCCAAGTCCGGAGGAAATTTTTATATAATCTTTGGGGATGTTGGTAAGCATAATTCTTTCTTTTTCAATTGCACATTGTCCTACTAAACCTTCACCTATTGAAAATTCTTTCATAATATTTTTGTCTTCCCTGTAACCATATGCAGCAAACAATTTCAATTTCACTTCCCTAGTCTCTTCAGCTTGTTTAAAAATATAAAACGCACCGTAATGTGCGGTAACTACCTGTGCTAGTTCGGAAAGAATTCGTTTTGTAACTGAATCCAAATCTCGTTGACCTTGTAACATTCGTGTGAATTTTGCAAGATTCGATTTAAGCCAATCCTGCTCCTGGTTGCGAAGTGTGGTTTCTTTAAGGTTTGTGATCATTTGGTTTATTGTATCCTTCAATGCTTCCACTTCCCCTTTTGCTTCCACGCGAATCGTTCTGGTTAAGTCTCCTTTTGCAACAGCTGTTGATACTTCTGAAATCGATCGTACCTGCGTGGTTAGATTCTGAGCAAGCTGATTTACGTTTTCAGTAAGATTTTTCCAGATACCTGAAGCCCCAGGTACATTAGCCTGTCCTCCCAGCTTACCTTCCACCCCAACTTCACGGGCCACACTGGTTACCTGGTCAGCAAACACAGCCAGTGTTTCAATCATTTCATTAATGGTGTCTGTCAATTGCGCTACTTCTCCTTTTGCATTAATGGAAAGTTTCTGTCGCAAATTTCCGGTTGCCACTGAAGTAACCACTTTTGCAATACCTCGTACCTGCAATGTTAAATTCGAAGCCATCATGTTTACTGAATCCGTTAAATCTTTCCAGGTTCCTGCTACACCTTTTACTCCTGCCTGCCCGCCGAGTTTGCCTTCTGTTCCAACTTCCCGGGCTACACGGGTCACTTCAAATGCAAAAGAATTTAATTGCTCAACCATTGTATTGATTGTATTTTTCAATTCCAGAATTTCACCTTTTACATCAATTGCAACTGTTTTTGATAAATCGCCGCTTGCGACTGCTTTGGTAACTTGAGCAATATTTCGTACCTGCGCAGTAAGATTCCCGGTCATTTGATTCACCGAGTCTGTTAAATCTTTCCATGTTCCTGCTACACCGGGTACAAACGCCTGACCTCCAAGCTTTCCATCGGTTCCAACTTCTCGTGCAACGCGTGTTACTTCAGACGCAAATGCGCGCAACTGATCTACCATTGTATTAAGTGTTTCCTTCAATTGCAGAATTTCTCCACGCACGTCAACCGTAATTTTTTTTGACATGTCACCGTTAGCAACCGCAATCGCAACATCTGCAATGTTTCTTACCTGTGCTGTTAAATTACCGGCCATTTGATTTACAGAATCTGTTAAATCCTTCCAGGTACCTGCCACACCAGGAACGTTTGCCTGTCCTCCAAGTTTTCCTTCCGTTCCGACTTCCCTTGCTACACGGGTTACTTCAGATGCAAATCCGCGAAGTTGCTCCACCATCGTATTAATGGTATTTTTCAATTCAAGGATTTCTCCTTTTACATCTACTGCAATTTTTCTGGATAAATCACCATTTGCAACTGCTGTAGTTACCTCTGCTATATTTCGAACCTGCGAAGTAAGATTACTTGCCATTTTATTAACTGAATCGGTCAAATCTTTCCAGGTTCCTGCAACTCCCGGTACGTCCGCCTGACCTCCCAATTTCCCTTCTGATCCTACTTCCCGTGCAACCCGTGTAACTTCAGAACCAAATGAATTCAATTGGTCCACCATCGTGTTAATTGTATTTTTCAACTCCAGAATTTCTCCTTTTACATCGACTGTAATTTTTCTGGATAAATCCCCTTTCGCAACTGCGGTTGTAACTTCTGCAATATTTCTTACCTGACCGGTAAGATTACTCGCCATCTGATTTACGGAATCGGTCAAGTCTTTCCAAACACCACCTACTCCCTCCACGGTAGCTTGTCCTCCTAATTTTCCTTCAGATCCTACTTCACGGGCTACACGAGTTACTTCGGATGCAAATCCCCGGAGCTGATCCACCATTGTATTAATTGTATTTTTTAATTCGAGAATTTCTCCTTTCACATCCACTGCTATTTTTCTTGATAAGTCACCGTTTGCTACGGCTGTTGTCACCTCTGCAATATTTCTTACCTGACCTGTAAGGTTACTCCCCATCTGATTTACTGAATCTGTTAGGTCTTTCCAGGTCCCACCCACCCCTGTGACTTCTGCTTGTCCTCCTAGTTTACCTTCTGTTCCAACTTCAAGTGCCACACGCGTTACTTCGGATGCAAATGAATTGAGCTGATCCACCATAGTATTTATGGTTTTCTTTAGTTCCAGTATTTCTCCCTTTACATCCACCGTAATTTTTCTGGACAAATCTCCACGCGCAACAGCCGTAGTTACTTCTGCAATATTTCTCACCTGGCCAGTTAAATTACTAGCCATTTGATTTACAGAGTCCGTCAAATCTTTCCATACTCCACCGACCCCAACCACAGTGGCTTGTCCACCGAGCTTACCTTCTGAACCAACTTCCAGCGCAACTCGTGTTACTTCAGATGCAAATGAATTTAACTGATCAACCATGGTATTGATGGTATTCTTCAATTCGAGAATTTCTCCTCTTACGTCCACTGTAATCTTTCTTGACAAATCACCTTTTGCAAGACCTGTTGTAACTTCCGCAATATTTCTAACTTGTGATGTCAGGTTACTTGCCATTTGATTTACAGAATCCGTTAAATCTTTCCATACTCCACCAACTCCCTGGACAGCAGCCTGACCTCCTAATTTACCTTCAGACCCAACCTCTCTCGCAACTCGGGTTACTTCAGATCCGAAAGAGTTTAATTGATCCACCATGGTGTTTATCGTATTTTTTAATTCCAGAATTTCTCCTTTTACATCTACCGTGATTTTTTTTGACAAGTCACCTTTTGCAACGGCAGTTGTAACTTCAGCAATGTTGCGAACCTGTGCAGTCAGGTTACTTCCCATATAGTTCACGGAGTCTGTCAAATCTTTCCACACACCAGCTACCCCTTTTACTTTGGCCTGACCACCAAGTTTTCCTTCGGAACCCACTTCCCGCGCAACGCGGGTTACTTCAGCTGAAAATGAATTCAATTGATCAACCATGGTGTTGATGGTATTTTTTAATTCCAATATTTCTCCTTTCACATCCACTGTAATTTGCCTTGACAAATCACCTTTCGCAACAGCGGTTGTAACTTCAGCTATATTTCTAACTTGTCCGGTAAGATTACTTGCCATCTGATTTACCGAATCTGTCAAATCTTTCCATGTTCCTGCCACTCCTTTTACTTGCGCCTGTCCGCCCAGTTTTCCTTCCGTACCAACTTCAAGTGCAACACGCGTAACTTCAGAAGAAAAAGAATTTAACTGATCCACCATCGTGTTGATGGTGTTTTTCAATTCCAATATTTCCCCTTTAACATCGACGGTGATCTTACGTGATAAGTCACCTTTTGCAACGGCCGTAGTTACTTCAGCAATATTTCTGACCTGGCCTGTAAGATTGCTGGCCATTTGGTTTACTGAGTCCGTTAAATCTTTCCAAACACCTGCTACTCCTTTTACCTTAGCCTGCCCCCCAAGTTTACCTTCAGAACCAACTTCACGGGCTACACGGGTAACTTCCATAGAGAATAGGTTTAATTGCTTTACCATGTCATTTACTTCTTTGGCAATGCGGGCAAATTCTCCTTGCAGGGCATGTCCACTAATTTCCTGGGGCATTTCTTGCGAAAGGTTTCCTTTTGCAACCGAACTAATCACGTGAGCAATTTCAATGGTGGGATGAACCAGATCAGAGATAAGTGAATTTAATGATTCGACACCTGTTTTCCATTCCCCTTTTGCATTTGGCAACTCTATTCGTTGAGTAAGTTTTCCTTGCTTCCCAATCGTATTACCGGCTTTTGTAAATTCTTCACGCATGCGTTCATTCATCGAGATGATTTCATTCAACGCCTCAGATATTTTTCCAATTATCCCAATTTGATCAATTGGCATTCGAACAGAAAAATTCCCATTCTTTACTTGATTCAGCACACTAAGCAATTTCTGCGTATCCAGGTCATCGGCAGTCCTTTTGACCATGACGTCATATACTTTCTTTTTCTTAGCAGTTTCATTAGAAACTAAAATGGTTTCATCAAGTATGTTTGAATGACCATTGCTCTTAAAGCCATTTGTGTTTACTTTTTTGGTTGCCATTAAATTAGATTTAATTAATTTTTATGTAAGGGTCCATTTCCTAATCAGGGTTTAATTGGATTTTAAAAATGCCACAAAACCGGATAAAACTGTATTAACTTGCAGATTTATAGATAACTATCCACGTAATTAAAATAAATATGTTTATATCAAAATTGAACACATTGCTTCAATCCATTAAAATTAGAAATGTCAATTTTAACCATTATTTATAGGAGTGATTTATATTTTAATCATTATCTTTTATATAATTCCCATGCGCTTGCAGGTTGAGATCCAGTATAGAAATAACTTTTTAAATTAATTTATTAAAATATTCCGAATTGATATATAGGGACAATCAGCCTGATTCATTTTCATTCATCTTCCTAAAACAAAACGAAGTGATGATTTCAACCATCCAACGAGTGGAAATTATATAATTTAATTTATAAATAATATAAAACATTTTCAGTCAAATCTTCTCAAGTTTGTTGGCGAAATAAATATTCAAACCAGAATATTAAATAATTTAAACCAATAAAACAAAAGCTATGAATTCTATTAATCCGGATCAGGCTCAAAATGAAATTACCCGAATGAGAAAAACCATAGTTCTTTTGAGCATTACACTGATCGTCTCACTCATTGTTTTCTCTGTACTTTTAAAAGCAATTCTAAACACCTGATATAGTAGAATTATATTAAGAAATAAGAAGACAATCTATATAGCTTCGTTAGTTCTTGTTTCGTGAGAAGCATTCATTATCCCCCCTGATGGATGGCTTAACGATTAGATTCCCGGGATATCTTATTATCAGGGAACAGTTTGAATCCTTTTAGGCATAGGCATGAATAATTTTCATTCATGCCTTTTTTGTTCATAATTTAAATGATGTGAATAAGAACCAGATGAATATTAATAATAAAATCCAAAATCATATCAAATTTCTTCTCCATTCACCTGAAAATAGTTATATGGAAACTGTATAACTATTTTGAGATATAGTATAAGAGTATTTTCAATATTTTAATGCACCTTTAGATGACGTATAATCAAATCAGCAGGTTTGAATTGATCGCGAATTGTAGCATGTAAAATTCATCAGCATGAAGGACAAGAGTAAAAAAGAAATAAAACCAACCAAAAAGGCAATCAGGGCAAAAAGCAAACTCCACGCCGAAAGCTCTTCAACATACCCTGACCATCATGATACTGATAATAAATTAATTCAGGCTGTTTATCTTGACCCTGATGATTTGTCATTTTCTTTTGAATCAAATGAAAACAAAATAATTAAATTAAATGGAAATAAAATTAATCAGGCAGGTATTGAACTGAATTTAAATCTGAATAGTGATTAAAACAAAGAGTGCCCCCCCCCTTTTTCTGAATTGTGTTATTTCAAAAAAGTGATTTGAAAATAATAATCCTTTGATAAACCCAAATTTTTCACCTATGATTGAAGCTAGTTCCTGTAAAATAGTTGATTCGTTCTAATCAGCAAAAATACTATTTCAAAATTAACTTCAAACACATTCAATAAATTGATCCATGTACTTAAAATAGTTTCTAATGAAGATTCCTACAGTTCTCCGCACAATTATTTTAATTTTAGCATTGCTTGCATCAAAACATCGTATCAGTGCTCAGGTCTCAATGAGTTTCCAGGTGTTTTATGATGAATTGAGTCCTTATGGATATTGGATCGACAATCCGGAATATGGTTACGTTTGGATTCCAAATGTATCCGCCGGATTTGAACCTTATGTTACCAATGGGTATTGGACATATACAGATGATGGATGGTTATGGGTTTCCTATTATCCCTGGGGATGGGCACCTTTTCATTATGGTCGTTGGTATTTTGATCCTACCTATGGTCCCGTTTGGGTACCAGATGATATTTGGGGTCCCGGTTGGGTCGTTTGGAGAAGATCACCAGGATACTATGGTTGGGCTCCATTAGAACCAAGCATTAGTATCGGCATGGCACTCAGCAATAATTACAATATACCCTTTCGTCATTGGAGGTTTGTTCAAGAAAGATATTTCGGCAGAAAAAACATAAGCAGCTATTATATAAATTATTCAGAAAACAATTGGATCATTCAAAATTCCAGTATAATAACAAATACGAGAATAGACCATATTAGTAATACTAAATATATCGCGGGTCCTAATAAAATAGAAGTTGAAAAACAAACCGGTAAAACTATATCACCAATAACCATAAAAGACAATACAAGGCCAGGTCAAAATCTTGGCAAAAATCAAATTCAAATTTATAGGCCATCAATATTAAAAAACTTATCCACGGAATCCAAACCAGCACCCTCAAAAGTTACAGATTCAAAAAGCATTCCTTCTTATAATCAGCGGCGTTCAGAAATACGATTAACACCTGATAATAAAAAAAACCGCACACAGCAAACAATGCCCCTGCAGAAAACAAAAAACAATATTCAGTCAAAGAAACATCCTACCATTGAATCCAGAAAACAAATTCCTACTTATAATAACGAATCAAATCAAAAATATATACAAACAAAAGAACAAACCAACATTGAAACCAATAGACTACTGCACAAAAGAAAAAGTGAATCACAAACCAAAATTAAACCTCCAATTCCAATAAAGCATAATTCAAGGCCTCTGGACCAAACTCCTCAACGCAAATCAGCAAAACAGGAAATGACCGTAATGAAACAAAATCATTTAAATAATGAACTACCAAAGCATAATACATACCCTCCGAAAACAAGCCAAGCTATTAATTCTCATTCAATCCAGTCAGAGCATTATAAACAACAATCAAAACAATCAATACATCAGGAAATGCAACCAAGGAAGCCTCTGCCAAGTCCATCTCAGAATCGGCAGATTATGAATCAACCCGCTCAACAACCAATAAGAGAAGAGAATAATAATCACACCAAACGTCCTCATTAAATTCATTTAAAATTCCATTTGAAAAACGTATAAATTTTAATTCATCCTGCTTTTAGCACATAATATTTTATAATAAATCGGTATAGAAAACAGACCAGTACTATCTTCTGTTATTTAATAAAGTAATAATTAAACTTTACGGATACTAAATTGTAGACATTTATTTTTGGAAATATTCCGATAAAACAAAATAAAATCGAGATCTATTTTACAAATGTTATAACATTAATTTAAACATCAATTAAAACTGTTTCCACCAATAAATTTAAATAAAATGAAAAATAAAACAATGCTTCATCCATCCGGATTTGAGAAAATGGCATCCATTGTTACTAAAGTTTGTGGTAGCACTTCAACTTTCGTAATTGCCTTGTGTATAATAATCGCCTGGTTAATCAGCGGTCCTCTTTTTCATTATTCCGATACCTGGCAATTGATTATTAATACGAGTACCACAATAATTACATTTTTAATGGTATTCCTGATTCAACGCAGTCAAAATAAAGACTCTCTTGCCATTCATTTAAAATTGAATGAATTAATTGCAGCTCACGAATATGCAAGCAACCGACTTGTCTCAGTTGAAGATATTAGTGAAGAAGAATTAAAAGTACTTCAGATCTTTTTCAAAGAATTGGCTGCAATGACAAAAAACGAATTGTCTTTACACCAATCACATTCTATTGATGAGGTATATACCCACCATAAAAGAAAGCACTCAAAAGTCAAATCATACAAAAGAAGGCTGTCTGAGAAATAGCCCAATAGCTTAACAGAATCTGTGACACTATTCAGGGAACAATTAGCACCTGCAAACTATATAAGAAAATATTAATATGATGTAAATTCATACTTAAAGAGGGGTTATACCTTTAGAGCTGAATTAGATAACAATAAAGTAACCTGAAATTTATATAAATGCCCAAAAATCATAATAATTGGGAATGGAATGCTTGTGATATGATTCATTATTTCAAATCAAAAATTGACAATCTTGAGAATATCCCAATTGAACCGGTTACAAAAAACGAATCAGCTAAACCTGCTATTATAAAAGACAATATGAATAATAATAATGGCTTCCCGGTTGATCCACAAATAACCGAATCCCTTAAGGCAAGACGGAAAAACCCAAAGAAGCCATAAGCTTAGATCAAAGGTTAATTTATAAAGTCAAAATAAATGGCTAAACGAACAAAAAAATATTCAGAAACTGCCCAGGAAAAAATTGAAAAAGTCTTGCATAAATTTAAAAAAGGAAAACTAAAATCAGGTAAAAACGGTAAAGGCGGAGTGGTCAGAACAAGAAAACAGGCAATCGCAATTGGTATCAGTGAAGCCCGTGAAGCAGAAAGTAAAGTACCAATGAAAAAAAAGCTTACTTAAGCTAAATTTTTATACCATTGTAAATATATATAATGTGTCCCAATATATACACCAGGCAGTCCTCTATTTCTTACAATTTGCCAATAAAATAAGATTATTTTTCATTTAAAATTTTGTTTTACTCATAGAGGAGGCATGCGAAAATATCAAGATCAAAAATTGATCATTGCAATTTCATAATATATTTATTCGTCAGTGAATTCACAAAATTCAATAGCTTCATCTTTGAAACGCTAATTCTCTGGATTGCATCTCGCTGAATACCGTTAATCAGAAAATAAATTTCAATTATCCTATAAATTGAGAAAATATTTTTTATATAGAAATCATATAAGATTTTAGCGCAATTGTGTAAAGCATATCATGAACACTTAAAAGATATTTGCTCCATGAGTTTTTAATCACATTCAAAAAATTAGCTTTATGAAAAAACTATTGGCCATTGTTACAATTATAAATTTGATTTTTATTACAAGTTGTCAAAAAGACGATTTTGTTGAAATAAAAGGTGTTTGTCCGAAAGTAATCTCTACAGACCCTTCTAATAATGCTGTTGATGTGCCCATAAATCAAATCATTACCGTTACTTTTAATGAGCAGATAAACCCGGCAACGTTAACGCACTCTTCCTTACTTATTTTTCATGGCTCATCTTCAATTGATGGAATCATATCATACAGTGGAACTACGGCTAAGTTTATACCCGCCGCACTTCTTGAAGAAAATACAACATATACGGGAAGAATTACAACTGGAATCAAAGATTTAAGAGGAAATGCCATACAAGTTGACTATGTATGGTCTTTTACCACCGGCACTACATTAGCTCCAATGGTGATAGCAACGGATCCGGATGATAATTCAGTGAATGTATTCCCCAGTATTATTACAGCCGTTTTTAATATGCCAATGGATCCTTTAAGTATCAACGCAACGAGCTTTAAAATGAAACAAGGTACGAGTCTGATATCAGGAACTGTAACCTACTCCGGAACAAGTGCATATTTTAAACCAAGTGCTCCCCTTGCATTACATGTCAATTATACGTGTACTCTCTCCAAAGAAGTTAAAAATACCACCGGTACTCCTTTGAGGAATGATTACGTGTGGACATTTACTACCGGCTTAAATAATGCTCCTTTCATAAGCTCAACAGATCCTGCAAATAATGAAACAGATGTGTCATTAACTAAAATAATTACAGCGAATTTTAGTGTAGCAATGGATCCTTCTTCAATAACTGCATCCAATTTTACAGTTAAAGAAGGAAATACCGCAGTAATCGGTTTGGTTGCAAGTAATGGCTCTTCTTCAACTTTTAAACCAAATTACTCTCTTAAGCCCAACACAACATATACTGCCACTATAAGTTCTGCTGCTAAAGACCTGCATGGAACCAGATTACAATCTGATTATGTGTGGACCTTTAGCACCGGAGGAACTATATCGCCAACAATTGTATCAACAGATCCTGTAAACAATGCAGTTGGTGTTTTATTAAACAAAGTGGTTACTGCCAATTTTAATATGCCTTTGGATCCTTCAAGTTTGAATTCATCAACTATAATAATGAAGCAAGGAGCAGCAACAGTAACAGGAACGATCTCTTCAAATGGAACAAGTATATCTTTTATTCCTTCAACTTCATTAACTGCAAATACACTTTATACCGTAACGCTCACCAAAGGTATACGGAATATGCTTGGCGCTTCTTTGGCGAATGATTACACATGGTCATTTACTACCGTATCCCCTAATATACCATTAATTATATCCACCGATCCTTTAAATAATGCAATTAATGTATCCTTGACTAAAGCAATTACTGCAACCTGGAATATGCCAATGGATCCATTGAGTATTACACCGGCCACATTTGAAGTAAAAGAAGGAGTCAATGTCGTGGCTGGTTCTGTATCGAGTGCCGGCGCTTCCGCAACATTTACCCCTGCAACTCCCCTTAAAGCAAACACAGTTTATACAATAAGTATTCGTAAATCTGTCAGGAGTGCTCTAGGCGTGGCGGCGGATAATGATTATATCTGGACTTTCGCTACTGTTTCACTTGTTGCACCAGTTATCCTCTCTACAGATCCAATCAATAATGCTTCAGGAGTTGCATTAAACAAGGTAGTCTCTGCTGTTTTTAATATGCCAATAGATCCTTTAAGTATAAATGGCACAAGCTTTCTGCTTAAAGAAGGAACGAATTTAGTCGTTGGAGCAACATTATATAATGGCGCAATGTTGTCTTTTACCCCTTCCAGTGCACTTAAGCCCAATACTGTGTATACTGCCATCATCAGCAGTTCGTTAAGAAATTTTCAGGGTGTACAATTAGCCAATGATCATGTATGGACATTTACCACAGCCGCGTTGAATGCTCCGATCGTATTATCTACCGTGCCACTCAATAATGCGACAAACGTATCACTTAATCAAGTGATTGAAGCAAATTTTAATATGATGATGGATGCATCAACTATTAATCCGGTCACTTTTACAGTAAAAGCAGGAGCTAACGTGATATCGGGACTTGTTACTTACAATGGAACAAAGGCATCCTTTAGTGCTTTTAATGCGTTAAGTCCGAATACGGTGTATACAGTCTCCCTTGCCAGGGGAATAAGAAGCTCTCAGGGAATTGCTTTGACTAATGATTATGTCTGGACTTTCACCACGGCATCTCTGACAGCTCCTGTGGTCATTTCCACCAATCCATTAAATAACGCTGTTGATGTTTTACTTAATCAGGTGATCTCAGTAAATTTTAACATGTCAATGGATCCGTTAAGTCTTAATCCTTCTTCCTTTATAGTTAAAGAAGGTTCCAATATAGTTGCTGGTCTGGTCACAACCAACGGTTCTGTAGCCACCTTTTCTGCATTCGGGTATTTAAAAGCAAATACAAATTATTCTGTAACCATTACCAAAGACGCACGGAATTTATCAGGAATTTCTTTAGCCGGGGATTATAATTGGAGTTTTACAACCAAATCCGTAATCAACCCACAATTGATAGATTTGAAATCCGCAGCACAATTCGGAATTTTAGCAGCTGCAAGTATTACAAGTTCTGGTTTAAGTAAAATAAATGACTTGAATGTAGGATTGAATCCAGGAATTCGTAGTTCAATTCAGGGATTTCCGCCTGCAGTGGTTACCAATGGATCAATATATGCGTCCGATGATTTAATTCCATCAAATGTATTAGCTATATTGACAAATGCTAAATTGGATTTAACTTCTTCATTTCTTCTTGCACAAGGAATGTCTAGTCCCGCTCCCATTTTAATAAATGGAGATCAGGGAGGAAAAACCTACACTCCGGGTATTTATCAATCCTCTTCCGCTTTCCTTGTTGAATCAGGAAATTTAATTCTGGATGCGCAGGGTGATCCAAATGCAGTCTGGATTTTTCAAATCACTTCCAACCTGACAACAACAGGTGGTGAAGGTGGTAATATAATACTTGCTGGTGGAGCTCAAGCTAAAAATGTATTCTGGATCTGTGGTAATTCTGCTACACTTGGAAGTGGCACTTCCTTCTCAGGAAACCTAATGGCTCTCAATTCTGTCACATTGAACTCCGATGCTAGTATTACCGGAAGATTGTATGCCATCAATGGATCAGTAGCATTAACTAATACAAACATCATTAACAAACCTTAAATCAAATAAAATGGAATCTAATAATAATTATGCATGTAGACCAAACATGTTCAGATATTTTCAGGGTAAGCCTGTTCACCACGCTATTTTGCTTTTTGTAATGTTGATGACATGTATTGGAATCAATGTTCAAGCTCAAATGCAACAATACACCAGACCTTCCTTGTGGTTTGGAATTGCGCCCGGTATCAATTTTAATTTTTATCGTGGCTCAACTCAAAATTTGAATAACGATCTAACGGTCCCGACAACATTTCATGATGGAAATAGCGCTGGTTTTTATATCGCTCCACTAATTGTAAAATCCGGTCAAACTGACCAACCCTCGCTGGAGCAAATTGACCACCCTTTGATGGCTCCAAAAAATTACCAAAACGTCTGGCAAAATTTTTGCAATTTCTTTTGTTGCTTAGGTTGTTTAACAAATATACAATTTCAATCTAAATCGGTTATAAGTTCTTCTATTTTTTTATCTTTTTTCCGCAAAGATTCTCCTTTGAGTTCCAAGCGGTGTGCCTGATGAATAATTCTATCCATGATGGCATCTGCTACTGTTTGTTCTCCAATGATATCATGCCATTTGCTAACTGGAACCTGAGAAGTGATTATCATAGAACCTTTACCGTAACGGTCTTCAATAATTTCCATTAAGGCTGCCCGGTTGAGATTATCTAAAGGTTGTAATCCAAAGTCATCCAGGATCAATAAGTTCACTCTTTCAATTTTAGCAATGTCTTTTAAATAAGCACCTTCTGCCTTAGACATTTTTAATCGAGAGAACAATTTCGGCGCATTAAAGTAAGCCACTTTATAACCCAAACTACAAGCATGATAGCCCAATGCTGATGCCAGGTAAGATTTGCCGATGCCTGTACTGCCTGTGATTAAAACATTTTCAAAGTTGTCAATGAAAGTGCATTGAGCCAAACGATGAATGTGATTTTTATCCAGATTGCGATCAGATAGATAATAAATATCTTCTACAGCAGCTTTATACCTGAAGCGGGCATCGTGTATTTTTTTAGTGATGCTTCTGTTGTGCCGTTCATCCCATTCGGACTGAATGAGTTGAGCCACCATTTCATCAGGAGTAAATTTTTCTGTTGTTCCGGAATCCAGATTCAGTTTAAAAGCATTGTACATGCCTGTAAACTTCATTTGTCGCATAAGATCTAATGTGTTTTGATTCATTTTAAATGAGTTTTATTATTGATAATATTGTTGTCCACGAATGTTTTCATGATCCGGCATTGGCAAATTTTGATCAGCTGGATCATCATTTTGATCAAGACCATTTTTTAGTATTCTCTCGATATTATGATAATTATAGGACTGATATGCCAATGCCCGTTGACAGGCTTTAGTGAGCCGTTCTCGTCCTACCGTTTTAGCAAAGCTTAAAATCCCCATACAGGATTTAAATGCTTGTTCCGGATGTGCTTTACTCATGAAGATTTTATGAATATACAGACCAACATCTTCATGAATGCTGTGTGCCCATTCCATGAATCGCTCATAGGTCCATTCGCTAACAAATTTGTGAGTAGAAGCCATATGCTCCTTGTCTGTAGTATATCCTCCTGGATTTTTAGCCCTATTGTGCAATGCAATTCGCTCAAAATTGTAATAGATTTCCACAGTTTTAGCTGTATATAAAATCTTTACCTTCTTAGTTATGTACTGATAGGGTACGCTGTAGTAATGCTTATTTTCACTTAAATAAACGTGACCATTTTTTGCAACCGTTGCGTAATGAAGTTTTTTAAATTCATACTTTATCAGTGGCAAGGCATTCATGGATTGGCGTTCTATCTCTTCATATTGTTGCCTGCGGCTGTACTCAAGACCTTTAAGGGGGCCGTTATTGAGTTCTTCCAAAGCAGCATGAATGGCTGCATTGAGTTGCTCAAGGCTATTGAATATTTGATCGCGAAGTTTGCTGTATATCCTTTGATATACAATCTTTACTGCACTTTCAACCAAAGCCTTATCACGAGGCTTATAAGCTCGTGCAGGTAGAATAGTAAATCCATAATGATGCGCAAAGTCAGCAAATGCTTCATTGAGAACTGGTTCGTATTTGCTACTTTTTGTTACGGCCGCTTTGAGATTATCAGGTACAACGGCTGCAGGAACTCCTCCATAATAATGCAATGCAGATTCCGTAGCTAAAATAAAATCTTCCTTGCTTTGACTGGGTACCGCCTCTACATATATGAGTTGACTGGCACCCAGGATGCTGACAAAGATTTCTACCTCACACAATTCACCGGTTTGAGGATCGATGTAGCTGAGTTTATCACCGCTAAAATCCACGTACATTTTATCGCCTGCTTTATGCTCAATGTGCATTACAGGATTGACCTGTGAACGGAATAATCGAAAGTGATAGTTGAACTGTGATCTGCAATAGCCATCAGGATAAGATTTGATATAATCTTCCCACAAGATTTGCCGGGTCATTCCTTTGCGCTTAAGCTGCTTGTCATACTCTGGAAACAAGCTATAAAGCAACTTCTGTTTGTCACTAAAAGCAATCCTGTAAGGCTTTGTAAACAACTGATCTAGTTCCTTATCTGTCAGTTGATCCAATTCTGACAGACTCATTCCACTTTGTTCAAAAACCCGCAGGTAGGTCTTTAAGGTATTGCGGGACACGCCACCATGCGTCGAAATATGGTTCTTACTGCGTCCCTGTGCATACAATCGTAGTATATATCTTATTTTGCTCATGCTGATGCGATTGTTTGCCATATTTAGCTTAAGTTTGGTTACCCAAAACATAAGCAATTATGGCTCCCTTGCAACAGAAGCAAAAACTGCACTTTCAGTTGGTCAATTTGGACCGGCGAGGGGTGGTCAATTTGTTCCGGCGAGACCTGGTCAATTTAGACCGGCGAAGCCTGGTCAGTTTAAATCGGCGAAGGGTGGTCAATTACACCGGATTTTCCACTTAAAGGCTCTAAAAGCTAAATTTCGAAGCTTACTTTAACTCTAAAACCCTTCAAATGAAAAGATACCTTTTATTCTTTATTTCAATCCTGGTCCTTAATATTGTAAATGGACAACACTATAAGAAAGATGGTACGCCGGATATGAGATATAAGGAGAATAAATCCACTTACTCTCCTAGTTATTCTAATTCATACAGTGATTTACATTTGAAAAAGGATAAAACTCCAGATAAAAGATATAAAGAGAAGAAGGAAAACTTTTCATCAACAACACAGCCGTCATATTCTAAACCCAATAGTTCCTATGAGATAAAATCTTATCAATATGACTATGTTCAAAGAGATGAAAATGGTAAAATTTTAAGAAGTTCAGCAGCAAAAAATAAATTCATGAAAGAATCCGGATATCCTAATGGAAGACCTGGTTATGTTATTGATCATATTAAACCATTAAAAAAAGGTGGTTGCGATTGCCCTGAAAATATGCAATGGCAAACTATTGAAGAAGCAAGGAAAAAGGATAAGTGGGAATAATTTAATCTGCATACATCCTACAACTGCCAATTAAATGGGCAAATTGACTTTCAGATAAACTGCAATTAGCCAGATTTTCTAACCACTTAAACAAGTTATGAATCTTGAGAAGATCCTTCAACTATGAGCTTTGTAATACTCCCCATTAGTTGGACCAAAAGTTAAGAAAGTTAAGTTAATAAAATTCATTTTAAGCTGCTTGATTTTTAATTGATTCATCATAACGTTTATTAGGAGATTGCCCAGTTGTTTGATGTTTTTTCTGGTGGTAATAAGCGATATGGTTTTGAACTCCCTCACAAAGTTCAAAACCATTATCGCATGGGTTGAGATAAATGCAATCGTATTTTAAAGTTTTCCTGAATCGTTCGATCCAAGTAATATCTGTAGCTCTTCCTTTGCAATCCATTAATATTAAAATTGACTGAGATTCCTGGTAATGAGTCCACATTGCACTAGTGAACTGAGATCCTTGATCGGAGTTTATGATTTTAGGGTTGCCATTGACAGCAATGGCTTCCTTCAGAGCAGCAATAAACCATTGTTTACTCATGCTATTACTAATACTCCATCCCATAATCTTTCGACTGTAAACATCAATGAATGCAATCATGTGCATAAATCCCTTTGCCATAGGGATGTAAGTAATGTCAGTACACCAGACTTGATCAGCGTGCGTGATTTCCATATTACGTAGTAAATATGGTTTGATAAATTCTTTAAGCCCTTGCTTTGTTAAATTCTTCTTGCGATAAATGGTTTGCCAGCCCATAAGGCCAAACAGCCTTCTGATAAGCTTAGGTCCGACCCAATATCCCAAACTCTTTAATAAATCAACCATAGATTCAACTCCTTCCGTTGGATGGATCAATAAGTGTTTGTCCATGATATTCATCATCTTTACATTCTCCGGTTTTTCCGGCACTGGCTCATAGTATAAAGTACTTCGGGGGACACTGAGTAGATCACATTGCTTGTGAATGCTTAGCTTTTGAGTTCTGGTGGATACCATTTCAATACGCTGTTTCATATCCCCAGTTTCCTGCAGCTTTTTTTTAAAAAATCATTCTCTACTTTCAATTGGCCGATTTGTGCATACAGCTTATCCATTTCCGATGAATTTAAATCTTCAGAATCAGATTTTCCGTTCTCAAAAATGGATCCCATGTTTTCTACAAATTCAGTCTTCCATTTGGATATCATTACGGCATTGACATCAAACTGCTGACTGAGCTTAGCCATAGTTTTTTTTTGCTTTAATGGCTTCTAAAGCCACACTGGCCTTGAAGGCCCCGGTAAATTTACGTCTTGTTTTTTTCATAGGTCTAGTAAATTTAGTTGTTTATATTTAACTAAACCTCTGGTCTCAATTTAGGGGAGTATTACACTTATCTGTTGTACTATTATACTTAAAGAAGTGTATTTTTTATATATAATGGTACCCCTTCACTGGCTACATATAAATTGGAGCATACCCAATCCTATAAAGATTGTAAATTACTTTTAAGCTAAATAGTCATTACTCAGATTATCCCAATTAATAAGACATAATTCCACCAAGCACCAAAAAAGCTTCAGATTATTAATTCAGGACTTTATATTTTGAACCTGTATAAGAAAGTTCATCCTTTAATATTGAAGAGTGCTTTCATTTGGTAGAAGATCAATAGCATAACCTTTAAGTTCAATAATCTGTGATTGAGAAATCAAAGGATGATTATATTTAGCGAACATTTGAATGAAGAGTTCTCACAAACCTTTTCTGACTTTAGAGAATGGGATTTGTTGTTTTACTTTTAAATCAAACACCAGTTTAAATATATAATCCATTCTTATCACTCTGAATTTATTGTTAACTTCGTTTCAGTTTATTACTGTTCAATAAAGTCCTCTAAAAAAGGTGGCTAAAAAGGTGGCAGCGAAAATTAAAATATTGAATATCAATTAGTTGGAGCGCTATTAGTGACCCTGTGAGGAATCGAACCCCAATCTGGAGAACCGGAATCTCCCGTTCTATCCGTTGAACTACAAGGCCGGGCTGCAAAGGTATAAAATGTATATCGATTGAAATGAAAGAATGGAGAATATTGACATTGACTAGTAAATCATAATTATCTCAGTTCGACACTGGTTTCAATTTAATATCATTGAATTAGAGTAAACCTCCCAACTCGCTCAGGTAGGAATTCAAAAAATTCTTCGGATTTCTATTTCTGTTTTTGAATTTTTGTATTTTAGTGCACCCTAATTTAAACACTATGAGACGGAATCAAGCCATTCTTGCTCTGGCACTACTTATTGCTATTTTACCTATCAGAACTATATTTTCGCAAATTGCGAATGATGCCACTCCGTACTTTGAAGGTTTCGAACCCGGGAATGATGATATTGCAGATAAGATAAATGATTATGTGTCCGGGGCGTTAAGCACATCCATCCCCAATCAAAAGGTTGATTTGAATACGGCAACCGAAGAAATCATTCATAATCTGCCAGTCATTAATGCCAGTGAAGCTGAACTAATCTATCACTTTCTTTTGAGACACCGACCCTTGTTTTCCATTTACCAACTCCAGAGCATTCAAGCTCTTTCGCCCGACAAGCTAAGAAAACTGATTCCTTATCTTTCTATAGACTTAACAGAGAAGAAAGGATCACTTTTAAAGTCTCTGCGAGAGGAAAGTCATTGCATACTAACTACCCGTTGGAGTCGAATTCTGCAAAAGTCCAAAGGGTATCAGTTGAATAACAGCCTGAATTCGGCCTATTTGGGCAGTCCTGACAAGTTCCTGATCAAACTGAAAAACAGTGCTGATAGCAGATACTCTTTATCATTTATGGCTGAAAAAGATTCCGGAGAACCGATTTTTGATTCGCATACCCATGGTTTTGATTTCATAAGTGCTAATCTGTATCTGGAAAACATAACAAAATACATCAACATACTGGTTCTTGGAGACTATACACTACAATTGGGACAAGGATTATTAATTGATAACGGCTTTAGCATCGGCAAAAACGAAGAATTTGGCACCATGGCTAAGAAAAGCACATTACTTAAACCTTATCAATCTCTACGGGAAGATGAAATGCTGAGAGGTATCGCTGCAAAATTGCTTTTGCATCGAAATCTCAGACTCATTTTGTTTTACTCGTCCAATCACATTGATGGAAACCGCATCGAAGTACTAAGCAAGGATAGCACTTCAACAGAAACGAAGGTCAGTTCAATCGAAACTTCGGGTTTACACCGGAATCATTCAGAATTAAATGATAAAAATGCGGTACGGTTGGACCATACAGGAATATCCCTTGAATACGGCATTTCAGGCTTTAAGGCAGGAATCAACGGTGTATTTGTAAAACAAAATCCACCACTCACCAATCAAAACCGGGTGGATAGAGCCTTCATTTCAGATGACAATGAACAACTATTTGGCTCCTTTCATCACCAATGGATTTTCCACCATTTCACTTTCTGTGGTGAACTTGCATTCGACAAAAAAGGGAATCATGCGGTCATTGAGAATGCAATTGTTGGCCTTGGCAAAAAAATGGAAGCCCTGTTCTCCTACCGGAATTTCCATCAAGGCTTTTACAGCAGTCTCAGCAACACATTATCTACAAGCTCGCTCAGCTGGAATGAAAAAAGCCTGTACATGGCAATAAATTTGTCCTTAAATGCACGGTTCAAAATCCATGGAGGTGCTGATTTTACTAGATTTCCATGGATCCGGTATCAGGACGACCTGATTACAGGTAAAAGTGAATACGCTTTAAAATTCCAGTATACCATTCGCAAAAAATGGGACGTATATCTGCAATTCCGCAGCACAATTAATGAGTTGAATGCACTTGATGGATCAGCAGAGAAAGAAAATAAACTCATTTCCCAAACCATCCAACAAATTCGCCTGGCTTTTGAATCAAAATTGAATTCGGACTGGAGTTGGAGGTCGAGAATTGAATTTCATCATGTGAGTCTAAGCCATTCAACACAAAACGGAATGATGATTAGTCAGGATTTGCTTTTTAAATCTTTAGAATCTCGTTTTTCGGGCAATATCCGCATGGCATTTTTTGATATTCAGGATTACAGCGCCAGGATTTACAGCTTTGAAAATGACGTTCAGTCTCAATTTAGCCTCACCGCGTATAATGGCCGTGGTATAAGGGTTTACATCAATTTAAGATACCGTTTGAACAGGCATATTTTACTAGAATCAAAATGTTCTAACAGCTTTTATCCCGATGAAAGTCAAAATGGAAGTTCATATGACCAGATCTTGTCACCATATAAGACTGAAATCAAGTTTCAGATTCAATTTCAATTTTGAATTCATTCATTTATCATGTTGAAGAATGAAACGATGTGTTATGATTGTCAAAAAACAATTGAAATGAACCAATTTTATAAAATTTGCATGCATGATTTCACTTCATTTCATGAAAAATGATAAAAAAGTGAATTAAAAATGCACTTTTAGTAAAAAAATATTAAAAAAAATTTGCATATTTAAAAAAAGTTATACCTTTGGTAAGATTTTTGAAAATGAATAGTTGTTTTTAAAAATCAAATTGATTTTAAATTTTTATTTTTTAACGTTAAAAAAGTAATCATGGCAAAAGCACGTTCAACTGCTAAGAAAACTACAAGAAAGGCTGGTGCAAAAAAAGCAACTGCTAAGAAAAGAGCTCCAGCTAAAAAAGCAGGCGCTAAAAAAGCAACTGCTAAGAAAAGAGCTCCGGCTAAAAAAAGAGCAACTGCTAAAAAAGGCGCAGCTAGAAAAGCTGGTGCTAAAAAAGCGACCGCTAGAAAAGGTGCAGCTAAGAAAGGTGGTGCTAAAAAAGCAACCGCTAGAAAAGGCGCAGCTAAGAAAGGTGGTGCTAAAAAAGCAACTGCTAAGAAAAGAGCTCCAGCTAAGAAGAGAGCTACGGCAAAGAAAGGTGGTGCTAAAAAAGCAACCGCTAAGAAAGCTCCTGCAAAGAAAGCTGGCCCCAAGAAGTCAGCATCTAAAGGCAGGAAGAAAGCTAGTCCTCCAGCGGCTCCAGTAATGGCGCCAATGGGAGATATGATGATGTCTTAAAGACTTAATCTTTATAGTAAAACTCCGCTTGCTCTGCAGGCGGAGTTTTTTTTTTGCCTCTACACTTGGCACAACAAACTATGTAGTTAATTGAAATTCGTTGCCGCTACCTCACCTGGGTCAAATGCAAATCTGCAAGAACAATCGCTGTAACTGCTTCCACGATCACGGGCACTCGCAAGGCAATACAGGCATCATGCCTGCCTTCAATCTGAAATGTCTCAATCAGTTCCTTTTCCAAATTCAAAGATTCTTGTTCCTTTCGGATGCTGCTTGTTGGTTTTATGGCAACTCTGAATTGTATATCATTTCCATTGGTAATTCCTCCGTTGATACCACCCGCAAAATTGGATGCTGTTTTACCACTCGAATCTATAATCGGATCATTATGTTCTGATCCTTTCATGCGCGCAGCTGCAAATCCACTTCCGAATTCTATTCCTTTTACAGCTGGAATGGAAAAAATCAAATGACTGATCTGTGATTCCACAGAATTAAAAAAAGGCTCTCCCAGGCCAATGGGCACATTCACTACCCTGCAACTCACTATTCCACCAATGCTGTCTTCCTGATTGATTGCTTGTTCTACTGCTTTGCTAATATCAGTTTGTCCTCCTGCTTCACTGAGTATGGCTTCAATATGCATCGGCTGAATTATTTTTTTTGCAATGACCCCTGCCGCAACCAATGCTACAGTAAGTCGTCCGCTAAAATGACCACCTCCCCTGTAATCATTATACCCTTTGTATTTTTTATACGCAACAAAATCGGCGTGCCCGGGCCGAGGATGATTTTTAATGGCGGAATAATCTATAGATCTTACATCTCTGTTTTCAAATTGAATGTTCAACGGAGAGCCCGTAGTAAATTCATTAAATACACCTGAAATCAGTTTAGGAAGATCTTCTTCTTTGCGGGTTGTCGTTCCTGCAGATCCCGGCCTGCGACGGTCAAGGTCTGCAATAAAGTCTTCATTCTTCAATGCAATCCCCGGAGGCACTCCGTCAACTATAATCCCTACTGAAGGTCCATGTGACTCTCCATATATCATTACTCTGAATTCCTGTCCGAATGCATTCATACTTTAAATTTCATTTCAATACAAATCTAAGCTCATTTCCCATTACGGCTCACTTTGCTGATGTGCTCAAAACGAAGCTTGCCTTATTTGACCCAATAAAGTTTCTGTTGCACGGGATAAATCCAATTTGTTGACACCATGTGAACGGAGTAGATGTTGCGCTGAATCATGTACATCGACATCCGGAAATCCTCTTTCCCTTGCAAAATGAAGGTATTTCATCAAACGAAACGGTTCAAACCATTTGGAGATTCTGTTTGCGAATGAAAATTCGCCGGAGCTGTTTTGCAACGCCAATCCAAGTGCATCTTTAAATTCATTTTGGTCAAGATATAATTTCATGCTTTCTGAGGATTCAATCGCATGGAAAGAAAGGCCTTGCCTAAATTGATCATATGAATTCCGAACCTCAGACATATACTGAATAAATGAACGGATGGCTTCCGGATTATACGTTTTATAAGGAGTCGCTGTATGTAATATATCATATACTGCTTTGCCTGTGCCGAATGGCACCCTATGCGAAATTCGTCCTGAAGGATAAACCAACGGCATGTTTAATTCTCCAAGCGTTCCATGTATGCTGTACTTGTGAAGAAAATAAAAATCCTCACCGGCTTTTCTTCTATTCATCCCACCCTGTTCCTGATATGCTTTGGAGCGAACCGCAAAACAAGATCCCAGGGTTTGAAAAGCGTACGGATAACCATAGTATTTCTGCCATCCGATATATGCGCGAAGATGCAGTTCATACAATTGTATCGCTTCTTTTTGCAAATCACCCAACGAATCCCATCTGTGCTCAAAGCCAATAGAAACTGCCTGATAGAGCATTTGTTGATCCATATAGGCTATCAGTTCGCTCAGGTAATTCCTGTGACACGTGCAATCCGCATCAAAATTGATTATGATTCCGTTTTTATACAGGAACTCAAATCGCCTGACAGCTTCATCCATCCCAATTTTACGGGCTAGTCCAACTCCTGCAAGTTTATCTGGTAATACAACAGGAGGAACAGCATGAATGCGGATGGAATTAAATCGATGTGCTTCCGCTAATTTTGAAATCAATGCATACTGCTGTTCATGAAAGTCAACAATGTCAGGTGCTGAAGATTGAGGCAAATTGAGTATTGGAATAATTTCAACTACACCATTTACCGGCTCACAATTCAATACAGAATCAATCGATTTCGACAATTCAGCTTCGTTGAAAGCTGGTATGACCACTATAGCCGCCAGATTGCGGGGCGGATCAGCAGAAATCAATTTATCACAGTATGCTTGCTTTTGTAAGTAACTTTGCATGGTCGATTGAAGAGCTATGCTTTCTTAGTTTATCATTTTAGCTTGGGCTGAAACTAAGAGCGAAAACATGTATACGGATATCAACTTAATTCTAATTTATAAAAATGAATCATTTAATAAAAACACTCGCAGGTAAAACTTTCTAAAATCCTCAATCTGTTTCCGAATGCCTTCGTCTCCGCAAAATTATCAAAACATTCTTATTGAAACCCAGATCTTTCCCCCCATTGAGACCGTAAGTTATTGCATAAACAAAAAGGCGGTTATTTTTGAGGCACATGAGAATTATCAGAAAAGATCATTTAGAAACCGGTATCAAATCGGATCACATCAAGGCTTACTCAATTTATCTGTACCTCTTGTGAAAGGCAAAAACAATCAGCAACCTATCCTGGAAGTCAAAATTTCATATGATTTAAACTGGCCCACTATTCATTGGAAAGCCTTACAATCCTCTTATGGAAAATCGGCTTTTTTTATCTACTACAAAGAATTAATTGAAGCAGTATTATTTTCTGAATGCACCTATTTGTTTGATTTGAATTTAAAAACCTGGAGATTTATTGAATCCGCTCTGCAACTTCATTGGGAAATACTGCTTACTGAAGAATATCAGCTTAAGGCTGGTCATGGGATACAGGATTTAAGATCCAGGCGGAAATTCAGCAATAGCAGAATGTTTACAATCCCGGAATATTACCAGGTATTTTCTGCATCAACGGGATTTCTCCCCAACCTCAGTATACTCGATTTGATATTCCATTTAGGTCCTGAAGCTTATTCTTATCTGCATTCGCTTTCAACTCACACCATAAATGAGTTATAGGGTTTCATCCATTTGGGATGATTCCATCACATTATTATAGCATTTATTCAGGCATGCAATGTAAATCAACTTGTGATCAGGGTGAGAGCATTTCAAAGCCGGAGGTCTTTGAAAAAATGAACTACTTTTGCGGAATGAAAAGACGACCCTGTTTCACTTTATTGTTCTTCTGTGCGATTCTGATCATTTGCTGTAAACAAGAATTAAAGAAAACGGAACCGGTGGTTTACGAAGAAGATCCCCATAGTTTTTCAAAACCATCGATTACCAATGTCAATCACCTCGACCTGAA
The DNA here is from genome assembly GCA_029781865.1 of Bacteroidota bacterium. Taxonomy (GTDB): domain Bacteria; phylum Bacteroidota; class Bacteroidia; order Chitinophagales; family Saprospiraceae; genus Vicinibacter. Next base: position 33,141 of record JAKOVW010000007.1, on the reverse strand, counting down.
TCTGAAAGTCAATTTTGAAACCAGGAATATGGAAGGTATTGCTTGTTATGATCTTGGACAAAATCAGGGAAATGAATTAATATTGGACAATATGGGATTGAATATTCAGGATATTCAAATCATACAAGATGGAAATACGAGCACAGCTTCTTTTCAGATTGAACCAAAAGACTCCATTTTAGGTGCTGCAATCAAAATTGAATTGAAGCCATCTACGCAAAAGGTCTGCATTCATTATTCTACCGGAAATTATTCCAAAGCATTGCAATGGCTGCCAAAAGAACAAACCCGAAGTAAAGAATATCCATTTTTATTTACTCAAAGCCAGTCCATTTTTGCAAGATCCTGGATTCCCTGTCCGGACGGACCCGGCATGCGATTTACTTATCATGCCAAAGTGCAGGTGCCAAAAGGCATGATGGCCGTAATGAGCGCAAGCAATGTTCAACAAAAAAATAAGGACGGAATTTATGAATTCAATATGGAACTGCCTATTCCGGCTTATTTATTAGCATTAGCCGTCGGAGATTTTAGTTTTAAAAAGATTGGCGAGCGCACAGGTGTCTATGCAGAACCGGAATTACTTGATCAAGCCGCAGTTGAATTTACGGATCTCGAAAGAATGCTGACCACCGCAGAAAATCTTTATGGCCCATATCCCTGGAATCGATATGACGTCATAGTATTGCCTTCAAGTTTTCCCTTCGGTGGAATGGAAAATCCAAGAATGACCTTTTTAACACCTTCTGTCATCGTTGGTGATAAAAGTCTAACGTCATTGCTGGCGCATGAACTTGCACATTCCTGGTCGGGTAATCTTGTAACCAATGCGAGTTGGAATGACTTCTGGCTGAATGAAGGATTCACTACTTATTTTGAAAGCCGGATTATGGAATCCCTTTATGGAAAAGAATATGCAGATATGTTAAGCATCCTGGGTTTGCAGGATCTCAAAAAAACAATGGATGAAATGGGCCCCGATAATCCATTGACCAAATTAAAATTAGATTTGAAAAACCGGGATCCTGAAGATGCCATGTCGGATATCGCATATGAAAAAGGTAAAGCATTGCTGCGTTTTTTGGAAGAACGATTTGGACGTCAGCAATTCGATGCATTTCTGAAAACCTACTTTGAACACTTCAAATTTAAATCTAATACATCTGAAGGATTTTTTCAGTTTGTTGAACAGCAGCTTATCAAGGACCAGCCCGGCTTAACTGATACGGTTAAACAATGGATTTTCAATACTGGATGGATAGCTTATAAACCCGGATATGATGATCTTAAATTTAAACAAATCGACTCTGAATTAGCATCATTTCTAAAGCATTCCAACTTTGATTCTCTGAAAACAGCCAAATGGAGTACGCACGAATGGATTTATTTCATTCGCAGTTTGCCAATGGATAAAAATACGGAGCGATGCAAAAGCCTCGATGCACGGTATTATTTATATGCTAGGAATGCTGAAATTCAATGTGCCTGGTTTGAATATGCGATTAAAAACAACTATGGATTACAACTATTTATACCGATTAATCACTTTTTGATGAAGACCGGAAGAAGAAAGTATTTACTACCCATTTATAAAGCAATGAAAGAAAACCAGATGGAGCAAGCCGCTCTGAGTATTTTTGATATGGCTAAAGCCGGATACCACCCTATAGCCCTGGAATCCGTACAGGAATTGCTCCAGGGAAAAAATTAATACGAAAAGATTCGTAATTATTATCTTTGCCCGAAATTTAGCTTCAGGCTCATGAATTTTAAACGTAAAACCTGAATGTCTTCCATTCTTAAAATTATTATAAATCAATATATTATATGATGAATCGTCTTCTTTTTATTTTATTCGTTTTGGGCTTCCAATATATGTCGACGGCCCAGTATTCCAGTGAACCCAAACGATTTGATTATGGTAAAATGTGGACTTTTGAACACCCACCAAAAGAATGGTTCAAAGAAGCGTACAACTTTACCCCGGATGATAAATGGTTTGATGATGCCCGCAAATCAGCATTGCGATTTGCCAGCTGGTGTTCAGCATCTTTTGTTTCTCCGAATGGATTGATTATGACAAATCATCATTGTTCCAGGGATGTTGTAACTCCACTGCAAAAGGAAGGTGAAAATTTTGAGAAAAATGGATTTTACGCTGCGACCATGGCCGATGAACGAAAAGCAGAAGGCTTATTCGTAGAACAAATGATTATGACTGCGGATGTTTCTGACAGAGTTCTCGACCGCATGAATAAAGCGAAGGATGATGTTGAACGCAAAGTGTTGCAGGACTCTGCTCTCGCACAAATCACTCGCGAGTATCAATCAAAAGATGGCTGGAAAGATCTGCGCATTCAATCAGTAACCTTTTATAGCGGCGGCAAATTCAGTTTGTATGGTTATAAGAAATACAGCGATATCCGTTTGGTATTCATTCCTGAAACTGATCTGGGATTTTTTGGAGGCGATCCTGACAATTTCACTTATCCACGATATGACCTGGATTGTACCTTTTGGAGAGCATATGATGAAAAAGGAAATCCGGTAAATTGCAGTGCCAATTATTTTAAATTTAAACCGGAAGGTGCCGAAGAAAACGAACCTGTCTTTGTTATTGGAAATCCCGGCAATACAGAACGCTACCGCACTACAAAACAACTTGAATACGACAGGGACATTCGGTTCCCGACTCAATTGGCTTTGTTGAATAACCGCATCGCTATACTTCAAAAAGAATATGATAAGAATCCAAATACCGATCTACTCAATGAAATATTTGGTCTTTCCAACAGCAGCAAAGCATTTACAGGAATTCTCAATGGCCTGAAAACACCTGAATTAATGGCTCGCAAAAAGGCTACTGAAGATGAAATCAGAAGCAAGACAAAATTAAAAGGAGAAGACTACTGGGTTGAATTGGAAAATGCGGTTCAGAATTTACGTAAGTACGGAGCAGCTGTTACTTTACTGGGCCCTTCCCCTATCAAAGGAAAAGCAGTCAATCTGATGTTTACGTTATCCAGATATGAAAAAGCGCTTAATGCCCCTACTCAGGCCGGTGCATTGGAAAAAATAAAAGCAGATATCAGGGACTTGTGCAAAGGCTTAAACACTCCCCAGGAAAGAGAGTATCTCCAAGCATTTTTAAATGAAAATAAAAAATTTGAACATCCTGATTTTAAATATATAGATCAGATTTTAGATGGAAAAACGCCTGAAAAGGCTGCAAATAAAATGATCGATAAAACAGATTTTGCAGATACCAGTAACCTGGAGAAAATCTTTAAAAAAGATGCTGAGAAATTTAAAAAATTTGATGATCCTATTCTGGAAGCAGCCAGGATTATTGCTCCAAAATACAATGAAGCAGTTTCCGCATTTCAAAATTCGACACCAAAAAGAAGATCACTGGAAGCTAAAATTGCCAATGCCGTGTTCAAAGTAAAAGGGTCTAATCTACCTCCTGATGCAACATTCACGCTCAGACTCGCAGATGGAATAGTCAAAGGCTACAATTACAATGGAACCATAGCTCCTTACAAAACCACTTTTTTTGGATTGTATGATCGCTATTATTCATTCAATAAAAAATATCCATGGTCTTTACCTGCCCGATGGGAAAATCCACCTCTTGAATTTTTAAAAGCTCCCATTTGTATTGTTTCTACCAATGACATTATTGGCGGAAATTCAGGAAGTCCTTTGATCAATAAAAACAAAGAAGTGGTTGGTTTGATTTTTGATGGAAACATTGAATCCCTTCCGGGTAATTTTATTTATGATGAAGTATCCAACAGAACTGTTTCTGTGCATGCAGGAGGTATTTATGCTGCCTTGAAATATATTTACAAAGCAGATCGCCTTGCCAATGAACTTTCCGGAAAGTAAAATATATCCCGTTGAATGTTGTAAACTTAAAATTATGATGAAATTAATTTCGTATCGCCAAATAATAAATAATATCCTGTTTTGTTTTTGCATGATTACCTGTATTGGATTTGCTTGTACTCCGGGCGGATCTGTAGTAAAGGGTGTCAAAGGCATCTTAAAAAGACCGGATTGCAAAGGCCCGTGTCATAGGCAAATGCCTTGTGAAGGCAAAATGATGACCCTTGAAATTCAATTGGGAAATAATAATATAATGACTGCCGGCAATACTGTATTTGCGAGAGATCCGGATGATTATGATTATACGATTAAGATCGAATTTGGCGAAAGCGTACCCCTGGAATTATACGGAGATATCAAAAACCCGGCCAACAAACGATTCGTTGTCAGTGGCATTGTAGAAGGTTATGATCAATATGTACACGAAGCATGTACCCGGTCTTATGTTTTGAAAGTAAATGATCCAAAACATTTTAAGGTATACAACAAGTAATATTAAAGTTCACTAAGACAATTCAATATTTTGAATTCGGATTAGATCGTAACAGTATAGTCTATAGTCTTTTAGGTTTTTAGGCTTTTAGGTTGGATTACGGGACATAGCTAGTATACAATCAGGATATTAATGATCCTGGTTTGTTCTTATCGCGAATCTGTTAAAAAGTCTGAATTAAATTCAAACCGTATAGACTACAGACTAAATTTCCCCAACCTCCTCTTTTACATTTTCTTCTTCAGAATCAGTCTCATCCCTTCTCTGACTGCTAATGGTGAAATTTTATTTTTCAAAATAAATTGCTCGACAGAATCCGGATCAATCTTGGAATATTGTCTTAATGCCCACCCGGAAGCTTTTCTGACAAAAAACTCTTTGCTGTCGGCTCTCCGGAGAATGAGCTTACACAACAATTCGAAATCCGTTTGCTGTCTGAACATCAATTGCAAAATAATTGCTGAACGCTGATACCAGAAATTTTCTGATTCTATCCATTTTGAGCAATAGAAATTTCTCAACTCGGGATTGTTAAGAATGATGGAACCAATGATATGAGGTGCGAGGCCATCCACCGTATCCCACCACGAATCTCTAGCAATCAGGTTTTCAAATAAACCAATATCAGCTGGATTCATTTTCCTGATTTGCCGAATGCTCACTTCCATAGCAGCATACTTAAATTCCCTTTGTGGTTGTGACCAACATAATTCTACAAATTCAGCAAAGTTTACCTTATCATTTAATTTGAATGATCCGAATATTTCTTTTACAATTTCTTTTCGTCGCGGCGAAGGAATTCCATAATAATCAAACTGGTCTCTCATGTATTTCTTCATAGAAACCGCCAATACCGGATTTGCATTAGCTTCAAATGCAGATTTCAGTTGATTAAAATATGGCTTCAAGGAGATTTAATGTATTTGCTTTGAAGATTTATTTCAGCAGAGTCAGCATCTTGTGTTCGTGCACTACATCCTTACGAATCACTTTATAGACCAAATCGTAGACGTAGGTACCCGGTGGAAGCTCTTTCCCATCGTTGTCAAATTTTCCATTCCAGAACTGATTGGGATCCTCTGTAGTAAACACTTTACTACCCCACCGGTCATAGATTGTCAATTCGTATTTCTCCAATGAATTGATCTGGCCTACAGGACCAAACTCATCATTTTTTCCATCACCGTTAGGTGTAAACGCATTTGGCATAAAAAGAGTAAAGTCTCTGTAGACATACACATCAGTATCCAGGGTATCCGTACACAAAAAGCGGTCAGTAGCAATCATCCGAATATGATGGTAACCCGTATCTTTTAATTCGATCTGCAAAGCAGGATCAAAGAAATACTGGGTATTATCGACAATCCACGTTCTTCCGATGGTTCCGGCTGATTGGTCTTTGACATGTACCACAGGATTATTTAGATTGACAATTGTGGAATCGACAGTCCAGCTTGCGGTAGGAGGATCATAAACATAAATTACGTCTTTGAAATCTCCTTCATTGTAACAACCCAAAGGTGAAGTCACTTCCAACTTTAAATCATAGACTCCTTTAGAAATAAATTTATGTTGAACCGCAATACCTGAATCGCGTGTACCATCGCTGAATTTCCAGAGAAATTTATATGAATTATCCGTAGGAAATGAAACGTTCTTGAATTCAACATTTAATGGCACACAACCTTCATTTACATTGGGTCTGAACACAATTACATCCGGAGCAGGATACCAATCGATATTTTGAAATACTTTACTTTCACAACCATAATTATCCTTAATGGAAAGCAATACAGGATAGGTCCCTGGTCGTAAGTACTGCAAAGTTGGATTTTGATTAAATGCTGTAAATCCATCTCCCAGACTCCAGGTCCAATTCAATATATTGCTATAGGTAGAGGAAGAAAGGTCTTTAAATTTAACCGGACCGGCTTTACAAGAGTCATACTCTGCTGTAAACTGAGACTTCAAATCAGGTACAAGTGTAATTTTAAAATACCCGGTGTCGCCGCAATTCGTATTTGGATTTATGATAAATCTTCCATTGTGCAATCCTCCTTCTTTAAATTTAATCAATGGTGCCCAGCCAATAAATGTATCGATCAACCCACCGTTTTCATAAGTCCATAAAATTTCATGAATGTATTTTGGATCGAGACTATTATTCTGAATCTGATATTGGTTACTTCCACAGACCGTAATTTCAAACTGATCCTGAGTCAATTGATTAGAACCTCCCAGCTTGGGCTCAATCGTTCCTTCGCATGATGCCACATTAAATTGAAAATCTCTTCTCAACACAGATAACAAAACTCCATTGCGGTACTCATATACACATACACTTACGACAAACTGGCCAATGATATTCGGAGTACCTGAAATCAGACCGTCAGTTGAACCAATTGTAATTGGTGGATTGCCTCCCATTGGAAACTGAGCAGAATACGGAAATGCATAATCAACAGGCGAGAAAGGAGGAACGCAATCAGGTGTCGGATTGGGAGATGCGCATCCATTACCACCGCCTCTTCCACCACCTTTCAGAGGTTCGCAAAATTCATAAATCAATTGATCCCCTTCTTTATCCACGGCAGAATGATCAAATGTAAACGGAGCATTGGCACAAAGCACAGTAGGTGGAAAATTTTTAAACTGCGGTGAGTTATTACAAGTCCTTTGTGCTTCCGGATGGATTTCAATTGTAAAAGTCGCGCCGGTATTTAACGGATCCATAATATTCGTTATGGTTTGATTCCTGCAACAACGCTGCCATACAATGACGTATTTCTCATTAATAATTGGGAGCTCTACTGTATACTGATAAATCCCTGCTTCGCCACAAACATTTTTAGGCAACTGCAAACAAGCATAAGTGGGCGGATCAATGTGATGCCTGATTCTATCCCAGGTGATGGAGTATTCAGAATTACCTCCATTTCCGGCTTTGGTATTGACGTATTTGTTGCCACTTTGTCTGTAAATGGTAAACCCCAGATTGGTATCAAAATCGCTCATTACACCTGGCGAACAATCACGATATAGTTTAATGGTAATGAGATACTTTCTGGTTGTTGTGTCTTTACCATAACCAAGACATTCGTAAAAGATCTCACCACCAATGATATGAGTTGAATACGATCTATAGCTCAATAAAATGAATAAAAGCAATATGAAGTTTGAGATGTTTTTTTTCATGATTCTTCTTGAAATTAGGAATACTGTCTTCTACTGAAAAGGGTGGTTCTTCTTGCGTAAATTTTTTATTTAATTAATGTCAACATTTTTTGTTCGTGATAAGGATCCTTTCTGGTCGCCTTGTAATAGAGATCATAAACATAAATACCAGGAGGCATATTTGGGCCTGTATTATCAAATGATCCATTCCACAACTGTTTGGGATCTTCTGATTCAAATACTTTACTTCCCCAAAGGTCATAGATGGTTAATTGATATTTCTCTATGGAATGCATTTGCCCTACAGGACCAAATTCATCATTTAATCCATCCCCATTAGGTGTAAATGCATTTGGCATAAATAAAGAAAAATCCTGGTAAACAATTACATCTGTATCCAGTGTATCCGTACAGAGAAAACGATCCGTGGCAATCATGCGGATATGGTGAATACCCGTGTCTGCTAATACCACTTGCAATTCAGGATCATAAAAATAGTTCTTGTCATCGATGATCCAGGTTCTTCCTATGGTTCCTACAGATTGATCACGAACATGTATTACCGGATTTTTTAAATTGACCATAGTTGAATCGACTGACCAGTTTGCTGTCGGCGGATCATAAGCAAAGATAACGTCTTTAAATTCCCCTTCTGTATAACAACCTAAAGGAGACTCGACTTCCAGTTTTAAATCATAAGATCCTTTTACATTGAATTCATGTTGTACTGTGAAACCTGAATCCCGAACTCCATCGCTGAACTTCCATATAAACCGATAAGTGTTATCGGTTGGAAAAGATACATTCTTGAATTCGACTTTTAAAGGTACACAGCCTTCATTCACATTAGGTCTGAAGACAACCACATCCGGAGCAGGATACCAATGTATATCACGGTTTATTTTACTTATGCAGCCATAATTATCCTTTATAGTTAATAATACCGGATAAGTACCAGGTCGCAAATATTGCAATTCAGGATTTTGTATATAAGAATAAAATCCGTCGCCTAAACTCCAGCTCCAATTCTTTATTGTGCTATTGGACGACGAAGACTGATCCATAAATTTCACACTACCTGCTTTACACGAATCATAAACTGCTGTAAACTGAGAATTCAAATCCGGAATAATATTGATTTTAAAGTATCCGGTATCTCCACAATTTGTATTCGGATTGATAATAAATTGCCCTGAATGTACACCACCTTCCTTAAATTGAATGAATGGCGACCAACCATAAAAAGTATCGATCATTCCTCCATTTTCATAGGTCCATTGTATATCATGAATGTATTTGGAGTCAATACTTGTATTTACTATTTGATAATTTTTGGTCCCGCAAAGTGTAATTTCAAAATGATCCGTATTTAATTTATTGGCACCTTCCAAACGCGCTTCGATCTCACCATCACAATGCGCAATATTAAACTGAAAGTCTCGCTTCAATTTGGAGAGTAAAATTCCATTCCGATATTCGGATACACAAACACTGACTACAAATTTACCGATTGCGGTTGGTGTTCCTGAAATAAGGCCATCAAATGAATTTATGGTGATTGGCGGATTTCCTCCCAAAGGAAATAAGGCTGAATACGGAAACTCATAATCAACAGGATCAAAAGGCGGCGGACAATCTGGTCGTGGGGTTACCCCATTGCACGAAGTAAAATCCAGCTGATCCGGACCTCCTCCTTTTAGTGGTTCACAAAATTCATAAACCAATAAATCACCTTCTTTATCCACTGCGGAATGATCAAATTTAAACGGCGCATTTACACATAATACGGTCGGAGGAAAATTGATAAATCTGGGAGAACTGTTGCAAGTCCGTTGTGATTCCGGATGTATTTCAATTGAATATGTAGCGCCGGTATTGCCCGGATCGATAATATTGGTAATGCCTTTATTTCTGCAACATCGTTGCCAGACCACTACATATTTTTCATTGATAATGGGCAATTCTACCATCACTTCATATACTCCTGCTTCTCCGCAAATATTATCAGGCAACTCAAGGCAAGGATATTGGGGAGGATCAATTTTTTTAACAGAAGTAAGTAAGGGTATACTGTATTCTTGTGCACTGCCCGTACCCGTTTTGGTATTTATATACTGATTTCCGCTCTGTCTGTAAATCGTAAACCCTAAGGGCTGGTCAAAATATGCCCCGCCTCCTGCACAGTCCCGGTATAATTTAATAGTGATGAGGTATCTTCTGAATGTAGTGTCCTTTCCATAACCCAGGCAATCGTAATACATTTCTCCACCAATAATATGTGCTGAATATGTTCTTTGGGCCGGCAGGCTGAATACCAAAATGATCCCAATAGCAATATTCCTAGTCATTAAGATTCAAATTTAAGCATAGATAAGCTACTTAAATCAGGATTTCACAGACCAATACGATAAATTAAGCAAAATGAGAGCCTGAACTTCTAATTTTACGAAAAACAAAAGAGTGCAACCATTAGCCGAAAGAATGAGGCCCAAAACGCTGGATGATCTGATAGGGCAAGAACACCTGACAGGTCCCGGACAGGTGCTGCAACTTGCCATTGAAAACAACCATATTCCTTCTGTAATCCTTTGGGGACCACCCGGAGTTGGTAAAACCAGCCTGGCGAGAATTCTTGCTAACCAGTTAAACAGACCCTTCCATGCCTTAAGTGCCGTTCAATCTGGTGTCAAAGAGGTCCGTGAAGTCCTTGAAAAAGCTAGAAATCAACGCTTTTTTGACCAGGCCTCTCCCATTCTTTTTATCGATGAAATTCACCGCTTTAACAAATCCCAGCAGGATGCATTGCTTTCTGCAGTAGAAAACGGTACTATCGTTTTAATCGGGGCTACGACTGAAAATCCTTCTTTTGAGGTGAATGCTGCTTTGCTTTCCCGTTGCCAGGTGTATGTTTTAAAATCAATTTCAGACCAGGATTTGCTTAAGCTTAGTCTTAAGATCATCGAAAAAGATCCCTTATTCAAACACAAAAAAATAGAACTCCGCGAAACATCAGCATTGATTCAACTGGCGAATGGTGATGCACGAAAATTATGTAATATACTTGAGCTCGTCGCCAGTGCAAAAGAGGAATCGATTATCATTATAGATGAACTGGTTTACAAATTGGTACAGGAAAATCCGGCCATGTACGACAAAGGAGGCGAGATGCACTACGATATTGCATCTGCATTTATTAAATCCATCAGAGGTTCTGACCCTAATGCCACTTTATACTGGATGGCCCGCATGATTGATGGTGGTGAAGACCCAAAATTCATTGTAAGGCGAATGATCATTTCAGCTGCAGAAGATATCGGACTCGCCAACCCGAATGCACTTCTCCTTGCAACCTCCTGTTTACAGGCTGTACAGATGATTGGCTGGCCCGAATCCAGAATCATCTTATCTGAAACTGCAATTTACTTGGCTTGTTCCGCCAAATCAAATTCAGCTTATATGGCAATAGAAGAAGCATTGCATTTAGCTAAAGAACATGGCAACCAACCGGTTCCATTACATCTTCGAAATGCCGTAACCGGGCTGATGAAAAAAATGGATTATGGAAAAAACTATCAGTATGCACATCAATTTAAAAATCATTTTGTGGAAATGGAATTCCTGCCGGATGAATTAAAGGGTACTACCATCTATAATCCTGCAGAAAACAGTAATGAAGAAAAGATTCGCAATACTTTAAATTTGCTTTGGAAAGATCATTATAATTATTAGTGAGTGAAACTTCGAATGTAAAATGTTGAATGCAATTTTTAGTAGAATTTGGCGAATCGCAAATGTGCATTCATAGAGAATTCCACTTTGGTTAGCGGCATCAATCAGCGGGTTAACTGCAATCTATTTTAGCGTTTCTTTCACATAAAGCCGATATTAACTCCCAAGCCTTTGATTAACTTTGCCCGTAAATTGAAACCATGTCTCCTATAGAAACAGAACACTTGAAAATGGTGCGCGAATCGGTTAGATCGTTTGCCGATCAGCACATTAAACCACAAATGATGGAATGGGATGAAAGTCAGCATTTTCCAAAAGATCTGTTTCATCTTATGGGAAAACAGGGCTTTCTAGGTGTTCTGGTGCCACAGGAATATGGAGGTTCGGGATTTGGCTATCAGGAATACATTACCATTATTGAAGAAATAGCTAAAGTATGCGGTTCAATTGGTTTATCTGTAGCTGCTCATAATTCCCTTTGTACATCTCATATTCTACTCTTCGGAAATGAAGAACAGAAAAAAACCTATTTGCCTAAATTGGCTACGGGTGAATGGCTTGGAGCCTGGGGGCTTACCGAAGCAAACACCGGCAGTGATGCGATCCGCATGAAATGCGTAGCAGAGCAAAATGGAGATTATTGGGTGATCAATGGTACCAAAACCTGGATCACACATGGAAAATCAAGTGATGTATCCGTGGTGATTGCCCGAACAGGTGAGTTATTGGATAGCCGGGGCATGACAGCATTTATAGTGGAAAGAAATACCCCGGGACTTAGTGCGGGTAAAAAGGAAAATAAATTAGGCATGCGTGCTTCAGAGACTGCTGAAATGATTTTTGACAATTGCAAAATTCATAAATCCATGGTTTTGGGAAATGTCGGCGAAGGCTTTATTCAATCGATGAAAGTATTGGATGGAGGCAGAATCAGCATTGCCGCACTCGCCTTAGGAATTGCGAAAGGTGCTTATCAGGCCTCCGCTAAATATGCCAATGAAAGAGAACAATTCGGGCAAACAATCGGTCAGTTTCAGGGTGTGTCTTTTAAGTTGGCGGATATGTGCACCAAAATAGAAGCTGCAGAATTACTTACGCGTAAGGCCGGCAAAATGAAAGATCAGGGTCAATATATGACTAAACAAGCCGCAATGGCCAAATACTATGCAGCTGAAGTAGCCGTATCTGTTTCAACCGATGCGGTGCAGATTTTTGGTGGTTATGGATATACCAAGGACTTTCCGGTAGAAAAATACTATCGCGATTCAAAACTTTGCACGATCGGGGAAGGCACTTCCGAAATTCAAAAACTGGTAATATCACGCGAAGCGTTGAAAGGAAATTAAGTAGATGGGCTTATATAAAGATAGCAACCCAACATCATGAATGTTATGACTTTGATATTTAATAAAATAAAAGACCTGAACATTGATTTACCTGTAAACCACCCTTTTATAGAACTAATCCGCTTTTTTGAACGTTGGTATGGAATCTAAGCAATGAAAAAAACAATACTCATATCATTTCTTTGCTTCAATCTGCTTTCTTCGCAGTTTGGCATTAATATTTATTTAGTCTATTGCTGCTGCGCCAAAAATTTAAGTTATTCTTTTATTCCTAAAACAGGTAGTTGCAAATTCCTAAAAGGAGAAAAATCTGTTTGTGGCATAAAAACCTGCTCAAAGAATCCTGATTTGCGGAAAATACCCTGCGGAAATCAATCCATTGATTATAAATCTTTAAACGCTAAAGCCGAGAAACCTTCACAAACTGAATTCGCCCAAACCAATCCTGGTCTCGCCTCTGTAAACTCCTGGAGTATCCCGGATTTGAAATCCAAACTACCAAAATCGATTACACCCGATATACAATTTATTTATTACACCGGTTATCAATACCGGAAATTGTATTGCTCGTTGACTTGCTAGCCAAGGCTCTGTTCAGTTCTCTCCTCTTATTTTTTTACAATTAACTTTTCTGTGAGTATGATACTTCGCAATACAACAATTCTGTTCATCCTTTTTATTGCAACCTTAGTTCAAGCGCAATTCTATAGTGGAAATGTGCTTGATCAAAAAGAGCAGGCGATACAAGGTGCTTTGGTGTTTTGGTTAAATTCACCTGATGGAACAAGCACAAATCAAAAAGGATATTTTAAACTATTGAGAAAACCGGAAAATCAATTCCTGGTTATTTCCTATACAGGTTTTAAAACTGACACCTTAAAAATTCCACCGGATCAATCATCAGCTACATTTCACTTGAATGAAGGTCTCCTGTTACAAGAAGTACAAGTGGATGCCGTGAAAAGATCAAATACATTTTCGCGGTTAAATCCATTGAATATAGAAGGGCTCGAGCAAAAAGAATTTAAAAAAGCCGCATGCTGCAGTTTATCCGAAAGCTTTATGACAAGTAATGCAGTGGATGTAAGTTATACCAATGCGGCTACAGGCACCAAGGAAATTCAGTTTCTTGGTTTGCGTGGGCTTTATACCCAATTGTTGATGGAAAACAGACCTGTATTCGGAGGTATACTAAGTACAACCGGTTATGATTTAATTCCCGGTACCTGGCTGGACCGCGTCAATATCCAGAAAGGCGCTTCGACAACTATTTATGGCGCTCAAAGTATGACCGGAGCAATTAATCTGCAACTCAAGATGCCGCATGATGATTATCCAATGTACGCTAATGTTTTTGGCGATTTGCATGGACGCCTGGAAGCTAATTTACATTTAAACAAAAAATGGAACGAATCCAGAGCCAGTGGACTATATTTAAATGGATCATTCCAAAACGTAAACAGAGATCATAATTCGGATTCTTTTCAGGATGACTCTAGAGTCAACCGGGTGAATGGAATGATTCGCAATACTTTTCTGGGCCACACCTGGGAAGGCCAACTGAATGGCCAAGCCATTTATGAAAAAAGAAATGCAGGACAATTCAATGTGGAAAATCCATATTTGATTGCTCAGGAAATTTCACATTTGAATTTATTTGGAAAACTGGGATACGTTAAATTCAATAATGAATTGCAATCAGCCGGATCTATTTATGACATTTCCTATTCCAAAAACAATTCATTTTTTGGAAACAAGAATTTCGTTGCAGACGAGAAGAGAATTTTTCTTCAGGCATTTTACAATCATCCATTCGACGAAGGAATTCATCAGCTAATGATGGGGCCCTCATTTGTATACAATGATGCAAAGGAGAGTTATAAGAACATTGTGTTTAATTACAATGAAACGGTGGGTGGTCTTTTCCTGGATTACAATTTTAAAAATGAACTCCGGCCTGACAATCGTTTAAGCCTGACAGCGAGTCAACGACTTGAATGGATCAATGGAAACAGGTTCTTGTACATACCGCGACTAAATGCGCGTTATTTATTTGCAGAAGACTGGACTCTAAGAGCATCAGCCGGAAGAGGATACCGCTTTCCAAGAATTTTTTCTGATGAAGCCTCTCTGTTCGCAACAGCTAAGATCTGGGATATTCAAAATGTACCAAAAATGGAAACATCATGGAATACCGGATTAAATATTGTTGGTAAACCTTATGTCAACGGACAAGAATTGAACATCAACCTCGATGCCTACTATACCTGGTTTCAAAATCAGGTCGTTGTTGACCTTGATGACAACTATCAGCGAATTCTGATTTACAACCTCGAAGGTCGCTCGTTTGCATTTCAAACCATCGGCACCATTTCATATCCGGTATTGGACCAGTTGCAGATAAAAATCGGAGGAAAATACACCAATTCACAATCAACCTTTAAAAAAGGACTCCGGCAAAATCTCCTGGTTCCCAAATACAGAGCCTTGGTCTCAATTGATTTTGAATCTTCAAATAAAAAATGGCTTTGGAATGTCAGTGCGAATTACGTCGGCAAAATGAGACTGGCGGATAAGGATAATGTCCCTGAAAATCTAATTCACGAACATATCGGTTATTCCGATGATTATGTACAGTTACAATCTCAATTGAATTACACAAATAAATCATGGGAATTTTATATAGGCACTGAAAATATTTTAAATTATACCCAGCATCAGGCCATTATAGATCCTGCAAATCCTAACGGATCGTATTTTAATGCTGCTGAAATTTATGCACCAGTTGCGGGCATCAAACCATATGCGGGTATCAAATTCAGAATTAAGGAAAAGAGGATGTAAGTAATGCATTCTGCTATTTTCAGAATGCATTCTGACAGCCCCGTTTTATAACCTGAATCCTTCCTTATCCTGTTTATAACGCATGAAAGATTCAATAACAGATCTGACATTCTGAAACATCGGTTCTTTTAACAGGGCTTGCTCTGGAGCCATCCACATTACATCAGTGATATCTTCCTCTAGTTGTGGTTCAGGAATTTTATCACCGGTGTATTGCATGGAAAACCATTTTGTTTTTTTCAGCGCGCGCTGACCATTGTTTTCTCTGTATAGATGATAGGACTCATAAATTTTTTTTCCAAGTAATAAATTATTGAGTCCGGTTTCTTCACTGCATTCGCGCAGGGCTGCCCCTTTGGAGGTTTCCTGTGCATCTAATTTGCCTTTGGGTAAATCCCAAAATCCTCTGCGATGAATCAATAAAATCTGGCCGTTATTATTTTCAATGACACCCCCTGCTGCCGGAACCCAATTCAATAAACTTTTGAGATCATCGAATAAGGTAGCTACATCATTTGAATACAACATGATGGATTCAAAGCGATTTGATTTTTCAAGTGTATCGAGATATTGAAACAAGGCATTCTTGATTCCACGATATGGAAGTGCCAATTGATTGGATCCCGGACCAGATTCTGCCAGCAAATCTTCATTCATAAGGATCAAAGCCTTGCCGTCTATGTTAATTTTGTATGTTTGTTGCACTGAAATGAATCTATGGATTTAGCGCACAATATAGCAGATCATTTACTGGAAATCAAAGCAGTCCGCCTAAATGCCTCAGAACCATTTACCTGGGCTTCCGGATTGAAGTCTCCAATCTATTGCGATAACCGGAAAGTACTTTCTCATCCGGTAATCAGAAAAGAAATTATCCGGGGAATGGTCCAGGTCAGCAGGCAGTTTAGTCAAATTCAAGCCATTGCAGGTGTTGCTACAGCCGGAATCGCCTGGGGTGCATGGCTTGCTGAATCATTAGAGCTCCCGTTTGTCTATGTGCGGAGCAAAGCCAAAGACCATGGTTTGAAAAATCAGATAGAAGGCGAATTAGCTCCCGGTACCAGAGTTTTGGTGGTTGAGGATTTGGTCTCAACAGGAGGAAGTTCGATGGATGCAATAATGAGTTTGGAGGATGCCGGACAACAGATTTTAGGACTGATCTCCATATTTCAGTACGGATTTGAATCGGCAAAGAAACGTTTTGCGGAAAAAAGTCTCACTTTTATCAGTTTGACGGACTTTCCCTGTCTTTTGGAACGAGCTTTGCATGCAAAATATATCAATCAAACAACTTACGAAAACCTATTGAGCTGGAACCAGGATCCTGGCAAATGGTCGGATAACTTTCAGCGTACGAAAGCCATTTTATGAAAATTATCAACAAGAAATCTGAAGAATTTCTGTATAAATACCTCAACAATCCCTCTCCTACAGGATATGAAGCTGAAGGTCAGAAAATCTGGCTGGACTATATCAAGGAATATATTGATGACTGGACCCTGGATAACTACGGTACTTTGTTCGGAGTCATTAATCCCGGCAAAGCATTTAAAGTCGTTATTGAAGGACATTCCGATGAAATCTCCTGGATGGTAAATTTTATTACCGATGATGGATTTATTTACGTCATTCGTAATGGTGGAATTGATCAATCCATCGCTCCTTCCAAAAGAGTACATATTCATACTCCTAAAGGCATTGTAAACGGTATATTCGGTTGGCCTGCCATTCATACGCGAAAAGGAAATGATACCAATTTATTAGCTACCCTTGAAAACATTTTTATTGATGTAGGCGCCAAAGACAAGGAAGAAGTGGAAAAAATGGGGATTCATGTCGGTTGTTGTATTACCTATGAAGACGGATTGACAAAGCTGAATAACCGTTTTTATGTTGGGCGTGCACTGGACAATCGCCTTGGAGGTTTTTGCATTGCTGAAGTAGCAAGATTGCTAAAGAAAAATAAAATCAAATTGCCTTTTAGTTTGTATGTAGTGAATGCAGTACAGGAAGAGGTCGGTTTACGTGGTGCTGAAATGATTGCTGAATCGATCAAACCTAATCTTGCCATAATCACAGATGTCACGCATGACACACATACGCCCATGCTGAAGACAAAAGAACAAGGTTCGATAAAATGCGGACAAGGCCCTGTGCTTTGTTATGCACCACCGGTACACAATATCTTACAAAATATGGTCGTACATGTGGCAGAAAAAAATAAAATTCCCATTCAACGGAATGCTTCATCGCGTACGACAGGAACAGATACAGATGCATTTGCCTATTCGAATGGAGGTGTTCCCTCCGTATTGATTTCACTTCCACTCCGGTATATGCACACCACAGTTGAATCCGCACATATCGATGACATCGAACATGTGATCCAATTGATTTACGAAGTATTAGTGGCAATAGATCCCAAAAAAAGTTATAAATATTTTTAACACAGGATCGACTGCAATTTGAAAATGAAAACCTGATAATTGCCATACACCAACGTCCTGATTAATTAGCCGGTTACCACCGAACATGAACGACATCCTTACGTCATCGTATAGAAATCTGTTTGTTGCCGGCCTGTTTGTATATCTCATCACCGCATATTTCAGCATAGGGTTTTATCATCCTGACGAACATTTCCAGATATTGGAGTTTTGCAATTACAAACTCGGCAACTCACCGGCATCCGAATTACCCTGGGAGTTTCACGAAAAAATAAGACCTGCAATTCAACCGGCAATTCTATGGTTGTTGGAAAAAGGATTTTACACCATCGGTATTTCTAATCCATTTACGGCGATGCTGTTTTTGAGAATACTCACTGCCCTGCTTTCGTGGTATGTTACTTCAAAGACCTGCTTAATCTTACTCCATCGTTTCTCCACAGAAAATGGGAAACATATATTTTTACTATTGAGTTTATTCCTGTGGTTTATTCCATCTTTAAGCGTTCGTTACTCTTCAGAAAATTATGCAGCACTCTTCTTCAATGCAGCGATCTATTTTATTCTTATATGGAATAATCAAAACACCACCGTGAACAAATCCGGAATTGCCAGTATCGGATTCCTGCTTGGAATGGCTTTTTTCTTCAGGTTCCAAATGGCATTTGCCATCCTTGGCATTGGCTTTTGGTTGTTGATTATCCAAAAACCAAAGTGGAATCATTTTATACTTATTGCCCTTTCCGCTTTGCTTTCGATCTTACTGTGTATTTACATTGATTATTGGTTTTATGGAACATTTACATTTACACCGCTCAATTATTTTCAAGTTAACATTTTAGAAAATAAGGCTGCCAATTGGGGCGTCTTTCCATGGTGGTTTTATCTCAGAGAATTTATCCTTAAGGCAATTCCACCTATCAGTATTTTTTTACTGGTCTTTTTCGTCTGTGGCTTGTTTAAAAACCGAAAGTCAATTTACAGCTGGGCCATTATTCCTTTTTTGTTAGCCCATTTTTGGGTGGGACATAAGGAACTGAGATTTCTGTTTCCAATGGTGTTCCCTTTTATTTATCTCGTTTCCTATGGTATAGATAGCGCTCTTTCCCTGGGAAATTTTCAAAAGACCATTCGCGTCATATATTTTATACTTGCGGGTATTAATCTGCCATTATTGGTTTTTAAAATGTTTACTCCTGCGCAGGAGGCCGTCTGTTACTATCAATTCCTATATAACTATTCTTCCACACACCAAATGAATTTGATTTGTGAAGAAAAAGATGTCTATAATCTGATTGGACTGAATCTGAATTTTTACAAATCAGCTAATATAAACTGTATTGTTTTAAAAGATCAACAGGAAATTTCGAATTATCTGCAGAAAACAAATCCTGATTCGATTTATTTGTTAAAAAGAGAATTGTCTTCTGCAAATCAATTTGCTCATTATGACAGCCAAAAGATTTATTGCATGCTTCCTGATTGGTTGCTCTATTATAATGTCAATAACTGGCAAAACAGGGCTCGTATTTGGAAAATAGAAATACTGCGCAGGTCCAAAGCGCAATGAAAATAAGCATTATTGCTCTTTATGTTTTAATTTGACCAACTTCTTTAACTGGTTATTGTTAATATCTTTGGAACTTAATTTTTGAAACATGCAACAAGTATATATCGCAGCTATTGCGCGAACTCCAATGGGAAGTTTTGGTGGAAGTTTTACCGGATTATCAGCAACGCAATTAGGATCAATTGCAATTAAAGCAGCATTGGAAAGATCAGGCCTAACGCCTGAGATGGTACAGGAGCTTTTAATGGGTAATGTTTGTTCGGCAAATCTCGGACAGGCACCGGCAAGACAGGCCGGATTGGGGGCCGGTTTGCTTCCTTCTACGGTTTGTACTACGATCAATAAAGTTTGTGCCTCTGGAATGAAAGCAATTGCACTTGGCGCACAATCCATCCAATTAGGAAATGCGGATATCGTCGTAGCAGGTGGAATGGAAAGCATGTCAAATATTCCGTATTATTTACCGAATGCACGATGGGGATTAAAGTATGGAACAGTAGATTTAATTGATGGCTTGCAGAAAGATGGACTGACTGATGCTTATAGAAAAACAGCGATGGGAATCAGTGCAGATGAAACAGCAAAAAAATATCAGATCAGCAGAGAACAACAAGATGAATATGCCATTCAATCCTATAAACGCTCTTCACAAACAACAGATAATGGCGGATTTAAATCTGAAATTGTACCAGTGAGCATTCCTCAAAAAAAGGGAGATCCGATTATTATTCAAAAAGATGAAGAGTACACTAAAGTAGATTTTGCAAAAATCCCCGGACTTAAACCCGTGTTTACATCAGATGGTACTGTGACTGCTGCAAATGCATCGACCATGAACGATGGCGCCTCTGCTGTCGTGCTGGTTAGTGAGCAAAAACTCAAGGAACTCAATTTAAAACCGATTGCAAGAATTGTTTCGTTTGCTGATGCCGAACAGGATCCATCGTGGTTTACTACAACTCCAATACTTGCTACGCCAATTGCTTTGAATAAAGCAGGGCTTCAATTAAATCAAATTGATTTTTTCGAAGTGAATGAAGCATTCGCCGTGGTACCACTCGTCTATGAGAAAGAACTTCATCTGGATCCCAATAAAGTCAACATACATGGAGGTGCAGTTTCATTAGGACATCCACTGGGTTCTTCAGGCTCAAGGATTGTCATCACCTTGTCACAGGTCTTAAATCAAAATCAGGGAAAATATGGCCTGGCGGCAATTTGCAACGGCGGTGGCGGTGCAAGTGCAATGATTATTGAAAAATGCTAACTATCAATTGAAGGCAAGTCGTCCTTGTTGAATAAATAATTGTATTCAACTGAATCGATCGAACAATTTGTGGAATTTTGGATGGTAAAATTATTTGCCTTTTCCCTGAAACAATACGGATACCGTATAAAAGAGGATTTTAAAATCCAAACCCAGAGATCTGTTTTCAATATAGAGTATATCAAATTCCAGACGCTTCAGCATTTCTTCGAGACTGGATGCATAACCGAATTTTACCTGACCCCATGAGGTTATACCAGGTCTTACTTTTAAAAGATGCTTATAATGTGGTGCTTTCTCCATGATTTGCTCTATGAAGTATTTCCGCTCAGGTCTTGGACCGACTAATGACATATCTCCTTTTAGCACATTAAAAAACTGCGGCAATTCGTCGAGGCGCCACTTTCTCATAAAAGCGCCCCAGTTTGTAATTCTTGGATCGCCATTGTACGACAATAGAGGTCCGTTTTCTTCAGCACCTAATGCCATAGAACGGAATTTGTAAATTTGAAATGGTTTTCCATTCAATCCGATTCTCTCCTGTTTATAAAACGCGGGACCAGGGCTGGATAACTTAGTTCTTATGTAAACATACAGGATCAATGGCGAAAGTATTATCAATGCAATCATGCTTACAATCAGATCAATAATCCGTTTTACAATTATTTGCCAACCCGGCATCATTTCCTGCTTGATCTCAATCAATACTGCACCGAATACGTGATTAAGACGGACAGTTCCTAATAATATATCATAGGTATCCGGAATCGTCCTCACCATCAGTCTGCTGCCAAACTCAAACAATACATCCACAATGGATTTCAGTTTTTCATGTTCTGTGGATTCAATGGCAATAATGACTTCTTCGATCTTATTTTCTTCAATGCTTTTTTTGATATCTTTCAATCCTCCAAGTTGTGGAAAATATTGAAACAATTCATTGCTTTTATTTCCATTAGAATGAATAAAACCGATAAACTTATGGCCCAGGCTGGAGCTTAATGAAGAGATGTCTTTATATAGTTTTACAGCACGCTGGTCTCCACCGATAATGAGTGTATTAAATCCAACCACTCCTCTCTTCAAACGACTGCTGATGACGCTGAGAAAAACGACCCGGAAAAATCCAACCAATCCAAAATGATAGATGAAGTAAACGGAAATTGCAGTAAAATACCTGTTCTCAAAATTAATTTCGGTGTTGGAAAGCAACACAAAAAAAACAATAAAACTACCAATTAAGGACAATAATAAAGTCCTTGAAAAAACGGACCAGCGGGACAACCGATACACATCTTTGTACTGCTCCGCCAACAAATACAAAACGATCCAAGAAAAGGGTACAACGAGTATGCCCGTTTCGAAAATCTGTTTACATACATTATCCTTATCGCCTAAAAAGAAATCATGGGTATGCAGATAATGAATGTATAAATACCAGGCAAGAATGGCCAGGACAAAATCCATTACAATATAAATGATATTTTCCTTTCTTCTAAACATATCGCCTACCTGTGTATCACTTTAATATTGTCGATCAGAATGCGTTGCACTGCAAGTGAATTCGCAGGATCAAAATTTGCTTTAATGGCCAGATGATAATAATCGGAGTTGGATAGATTAACAATGGATTGAAAATCAAAATAGACTTTGGTCCAGACATTTTTTGGCAAGACATGAGCATCCAAATGATCTTCGGGCTGTTGAGACGATCCTTTATAACCCACTAATCCAATTGAAAACGGTATGTCTGATTTGAAATTCAATTCTAGGATAATCGGATCTACACTTTGCGGTATGATCAGATTATTTAAACGATCTTCTGCAAATAAATACGGATGAGCGCTATTCAATTCGATTAAACCTGAATTAGATCCTTCAAAAGATTCTGCATTGGTACTGAGCTGAACTGTGGTTTCGACATCTCCATCCCGATCCTGTGAATTTAAAAAAGTGGCGCCATCAAAATTAAAGATTGAAAAATAAAGACCTGCCTGATAACCGGTAACAGGTCTGATGGTATCTGTTTTTCTGGCAGTAAGGAAAATGCTGTCACTGTAAGGTTCAAGCAAGGCATATTGAAATGTATTGGAGATGGATCCGTTTTGCCGGTAACCGGGCACTAAAAATAATTTGCATGGTCCTTCTTCCAATACGGGAATCCAGGCTGGAAGTTCATAGGCACCGTAATAATGACTATTGATCGTAATCCAACCATCCGTTAAATTCTGGTGTGCCGTACCTTCTCCAGGCCTTACTGTGAAAGAAAACTTATCAACGTACACATAGGAGGGAATTTTTTCGTCTTGAACATCGCAGGATCCAAGTCCGGCAATAAATACTATTGCAGCCAGCAGTCTATGCGTGTTGGTCATTGATTTTCTTCGATTTGCTTCGTTATCGCCTGAACCAAACCTAAAACCTGGATACCTTCGTCTAAGTTTACTTCAGGAACTTCCTCATTAACGATACTTTTACAAAAAGATTTTAATTCTTCTAAAATTGCATTTACCGGTTTGATTTCAGGATTGACCAGTGAGATGTATTTATTTCCTTTATGAGTTTCTATTTCAATGGTATTCTCCTGATTATCATCGAGTAAACGGATAACCTGCGCTTCCTTTTCAAGCATATCGATGCTGATATAAGCATCTTCCTGAAAGATTCTCAATTTGCGCATTTGCTTCATGGATATCCGGCTAGCCGTCACATTGCAAACCAGACCGCTTTCAAACTCCAGTCTGGCATTACAGATATCAGGTAAAGGACTTACCAAAGAGACTCCGTTTGCTTTGACCTCTTTCAATGGACTATTTGCTAATAGACAGATTAAATCAAGATCGTGAATCATAATATCATGTATGACGGAGACATCCCTCCCTCTTGGATTAAAACTGGACAACCGATGAGCTTCTATAAATTTGGGTTGTTTAATATATGGCCGTATAGCGGCAAAACTGGGATTGAAACGTTCGACGTGGCCAATCTGTACATTTACCGGATGAAGTTTAACCAATTCACGTAATGCAACTGCTTCTTCCAGGGTTGCAGTTACGGGCTTTTCAATAAAACAATGCTTCTCCCTGCGAATCGCCTGCTCAGCTAATTCAAAATGAGAACTGGTTGAACTTACGATATCCACAGCATCACACAATTGTAGTAATTCATCGTAATTTGAAAATGCCCTTACGCCATGCTCATAAGCCACTTTTTCTTTTTCCTTGCTTTGAATATCATAAATACCGACAAGTTCGAATTCCGGCAATTGCTGTATACACTTCAGATGTATTTTACCGAGGTGACCTACGCCAACCAATCCGATTTTTAATTTTGATTGCTCCATGAGTATTAATTCATTCTACGTAGAAAGAAAAGCAAAATCAATACCACAACGATCACAATAATAAATAATAGCCCTGTAGTGAGCATATGTTTCCTGAATGCATTCAGCAGATCGACGTCTTCAGGGTATTGATCCAGTACAACCTGCCATTTGTCTTTAGAAAACAAATCGTTGAATTTGAATTGAATTCTGCGTTGCACTAAACCGCGATACAGTTTGAAGGTGCGCACCCGGATGTACAAATTGAACAGAATGAAAATGACAAAAATGGAAATGGCAACGAAAATTGGATTGAACATGTAATGGATTAGTTAGGAGTTAGGAGTGATGTGTTTATTGATATATCCAAAGGCATTTAAATTGAAAAATAGTTGTTTGTTGAATACATTAATTTTTAAATACAGCGTAAATCACTTCCTTTGCCTGGTCAAGCGCCAAGTTCAATCCATCCGGATTTTTACCGCCGGCACTGGCAAAGAAATTCTGTCCACCACCTCGACCTTCAATCGGAGCACTGAATAAATTAATCATCTTCGATGCATTTAAATCGTACTTCGAAACCAGTTCAGGACTGATGTACAGCATCAGCAAAGGCTTATTATTACTCAATGAAGCTGATACGATGACTGAAGGCGCTTTCTCTTTGCCGATTTGAAATACGAGATCTTTTACGATGTTACTGTCATCTGAATCAAACTTGCCAAACAGGAAATGAATTCCCTGTACCGTATTCATAGCAGAGATTAATTCCTTTTTTAAAACCTGCGCTTTCTCCAGTTTCAAATCATTCATCATTTTCTGAAGATTTTTATTTTCCTCAATCAATGACTCAACCGCTGTTTTAATATCCTTGGGATTTTTCAGCAATTGCTTAATAGAATGGACCTGCGAGAATTGCTCCTGGATTAGCCGCTCTGATTCTTTTCCTGAAACGGCTTCTATACGACGAATTCCAGCTGCAATTGCGGATTCAGAAATAATTTTAAAATAACCAATTTGCCCGGTTGCTTCCACATGACAACCGCCGCAAAGTTCGATTGAGTATGCAGGATCAAATGTAATCATGCGTACTTTATCTCCATATTTTTCGCCAAACAACATCATTGCACCTGCTTGTTTAGCCTGATCAATAGGCAGATTGCGGTTTTCTTCGCGAATGATATTCTGCCTTATTTTTTCATTGACCAATTGCTCGACTTTGCTGATTTCTGAGTCTTCCATTTTTTGAAAATGTGAAAAGTCAAAACGCAGATAATCCTCTCGAACCAATGAACCTCTTTGCTGAACGTGATTACCTAATACCTTTCGCAAAGCAGCATGCAACAAATGTGTTGCACTATGATTGTTTTCAATTAAAGACCTGCGGTATCCATTCACATTCATTCGCACAGATGCGTTCAGATTTTCAGGTAATACTTCTGTGATATGAAGGATCAAATCATTTTCTTTAACCGTATCTTTTACTTCAACGGGAAACCCATCAAAATAGACAATACCCGTATCCCCTATTTGTCCCCCGCCTTCCGGATAAAACGGAGTTTGTTCGAAAACAAGTTGATAGTTTGTCTGCGATTTGGATTCCGTTTTACGCCACCTCAACAAATGCGAGTTATCAACCTCAAGTGTATCGTATCCTACAAAATGAGTTTGTCCTTCTTTGACCAGATTCCAATCGGAATATTCCTTTTTAGCATCCGATCTCGAGCGTTCTTTTTGTTCAGCCATTGCGGCATGAAATCCAGCTTCGTCAACTTCTTTATTATTTTCCCTTGCAATCAATTGCGTTAAATCAAAAGGGAAACCATAGGTATCATAAAGTTCAAATGCAAGTTGACCTGAGATTTTTTGTTGATTGGATTCCAATTGCTCCAATCTTTTTAATCCGTCTTCCAGTGTTTTCAAAAAAGAGGATTCTTCTTCCCTGATTACCTTGATTATTAATTCGCGTTGTTGTTTTAATTCGGTGAAAACATCCCCCATAATTTCTATGAGGATGGGTACCATTTTGTAAATAAAAGGAGATTTGATATGCAGAAAAGAATACGAATAACGCACTGCTCTTCTTAATATCCTGCGTATCACATAGCCTGGACCTGTATTAGATGGAATCGAACCGTCGGCAATGGCAAAACTTACAGCACGTATATGATCTGCAAGCACGCGCATCGCGAGATCGGTTTTTGCATTTTTATCATATGAGCCGGTGTACGGAATTTTAGTGGATTCAGAAATAAAATGAATCAACGGGTTGAATATATCGGTATCGTAACTTGATTTTTTATTTTGCAAAACCATACTGATACGCTCGAAACCCATTCCGGTATCAATATGCTTGGCAGGCAATTCTTCCAGACTGCCATTTGCTTTGCGGTTAAATTGAATAAAAACCAGGTTCCAGATTTCCATGACTTCAGGAGTGCCGGCATTGACTAGGCTTGCACCCGGCTTCTTCTGTTGTTCTTCTTTGGTGCGCAGATCAACATGAATTTCCGAACAAGGTCCGCAGGGTCCGCTGTCTCCCATTTCCCAGAAGTTGTCTTTCTTTCCGAAAAACAATATCCGATCTTCAGCAATCCATTTTTTCCAATATTGAACGGCATCCGTATCTTTTGCCAAACCTTCTTTTTCATCCCCACCAAAAACAGAAACGTATAAATTTTCTTTAGGCAATTGATATACTTCGGTTAATAGTTTCCAGGCCATTTCAATAGCTTGTTCCTTAAAATAATCTCCGAAAGACCAGTTGCCAAGCATTTCAAACATCGTGTGATGGTAACCATCTGTGCCTACTTCTTCCAGGTCATTGTGTTTGCCACTTACACGTAAACACTTTTGGGTATCAGCTATTCTGGGGAAGGGCGATGTTTTATTTCCTAAAAAGTAATCTTTGAATTGATTCATGCCTGCGTTAGTGAACATCAGGGTTGGATCATTTTTGATTACAATTGGAGCCGAGTCAACGATTTTGTGTTGATGAGACTCGAAAAAGTCGAGGAATTTCTTTCTAATCAGTCTTGACTCCATATTATATTATGAATATTTATAATGTTTATTTACTTTAATTCTAACGTTTTAAAAAATGACATATAGAATATATCATTTTTTCTCTCATGTCAATTCAATAGTTTCGGAAATTTAATTTACTTTTGTATGATTCAAACAAAGCGAGCGTAATCGGATCGCAAATTTAGTATTTTTTAATGCAGCCAAGGATTGAAGAGATCTGAAAAATACGTTTACAACCCACAAACCCTTCAGTTTGAGAAGCTTAAGCTCACAAACACAACTTATTTATTCAGGGTGGTTGGCTTTGTTTCTGCAGTCATTGTGACAACTTTTCTATTCTATTTTTTTACTTCAGAATACTTTCCTTCTCCTAAAGAAAAAGCACTTAAAAAGGAGTTGAGTCAGGTGGAATTTCAGCTACTCTTGATGAAAGACCGTCTGCAAACCATGGATAAAGTGATGAATAATATTCAGGCACGCGATGCAAAGGTGCACAGAGTGTTGCTTGGAATGGATCCGATAGACAAAGATTTATGGGAAGGTGGCATCGGAGGACATGATCCCAGTGCCATGATGCAAGGATTTAAATATGCCGGAAACTCATTTAAAGAAACGCAGAGCTATCTTGGCAAAATGGAACGCCATATCTACCTCCAATCCAAATCTCTTGATACGCTGGAGAAAAGGGCAAAAGAACGCGAAGAAATGTTCCTGAGCATTCCAAGTATAAAACCAGTCCGCATTGATAAATTAAACCGAGAAGTCAGTCAGATGTCCGGCTTTGGTATCCGTTTGCATCCGATTCATAAAATCAATAAGATGCACGAAGGAATCGATTTCGCCGCACCTTCCGGAACTGCCATTCAGGCAACCGGAAATGGTCGTGTAATCAAAGTGGAAAACAAACCTTCGGGCTATGGCCGAAATATTGTAATTGATCATGGTTACGGCTATCAGACCTTATACGGCCACATGAAAGAAATCAAAGTCAAGCTGGGTGAAAAAGTAAAAAAAGGTCAGTTAATCGGATTGATTGGAAGTACCGGTACTTCTACCGCCCCACATTGTCATTATGAAGTCAGATATCAGGGCAAGGCTGTAAATCCAATTCACTACTGCATGGATCAATTGAGTCCACTAGAGTATCAGGAAATGGTTAACATGGCTTCCGCAGCAAACCAGTCCTTTGACTAAATCCGGATAAAGCAGATTATTTAATTGTTTCTAATAGGAATGGATTTGCCTGGCAAATTTCAATTTCGAAACAAGTTTACATGCTTTGCCGGAGCAAGTGTGGTAATTATTTACACTACTTGAACACAAAACCGAATGGAACCATGCATCTGATGACTGGCACACTCAGAATGCCAGCAATGATTTAAAATCTGGTTGCGAATTCCGAATGAGAATGGAAGCCAAAGATGAAAGTTTAGTATTTAACTTTGGTGGCAATTATGATGAAGTAATCATCAACCAGCTCATTCCCTATTCCCTTGGTGATGGCAGAAAAGTTCCAGTTACATTTTTAAATTTAGGCGATGTCACCAAAGTCTCCGAAATCTTCGAAGCAGAATTTGAAAATCCGATTGAACTCTAACGCGGTGGTTGGCAGGCAATACCGGATAACTTCAAAAAATATGTAGAATCAATTTCATGTTAAAAACGCCGACCTTCTAATAAAAACCTAATGTAAAAATGATAAATCAAATTTACCCTTGCTTGTGGTTTGATGGACAGGCCAAAGCAGCAGCGATATTTTATTGTTCCATCTTTAAAAATTCAAAAATACTAGAGGATACTGAACTTGTCGTCAGTTTTGAATTAGATGGACAAAAATTAATTGGCTTGAATGGAGGGCCTATGTTCAAATTTAATGAAGCCATTTCTTTTGTTGTTGAATGCGAAACCCAGGAAGAAATTGATTATTACTGGAATGCACTCACCGAAGGAGGAGAAGAAAGCATGTGTGGCTGGTTAAAAGACAAATATGGTCTGTCCTGGCAAATCATTCCTGCGATATTAGGTCAACTCATGAATGAACCTGAAAAGTCACAACGGGTTATGCAAGCCCTGTTAAAAATGAGAAAACTGGACTTAGACATTCTCAAAAATGCTAAAATGTGATAAGTTTAAAGAAAGACGGAAGCGAATAATGTGGAGCTAAGAACTATGAGCTATGAACTATGAGTTATGCGCTATGAAATAAGAGCTTTGAGTTAGATGCTATGAACCAAGCACTATAAACTTATTAAAGATAATTCAATTTCACTTTTATTAAACTGAAAAGTCGAATTAGAAATCAGAAATTTCATAACGTATTCAATGCAAAAAATCTTCCATTAGATTGAAATATTAAATCAGCGATTATTATTTCATCTTTTCCTTATCAGGCGCTGGCTGACTACCCTAATGGTTACTTCAATTCTTAAAATTGAATAATTTTGTGTATGAAATCTATTCCTATGATCCGCGATTTCATTGTAAAGAACAAACTCGTTCTGATTTACGGTATTGCCATGGCCGCGTTGATTTTTTTATTAAAATGGCTTGAATTGCGATTTATAATAATAAATCATTCATTCGAAGTTTACATTGGGCTTATAGCACTTCTGTTTACCGCACTTGGAATATGGTTAGCCATAAAATTGACTAAACCAAAAGTCAGGACGGTGATTATTGAAAAACCGGTATACATTAGCCCATCCGAAACATTCGAATTAAACGAGCAACTCATCAGGAAACTCAATCTGAGCAATCGGGAACTGGAAGTTTTAAATTTAATGGCCAACGGATTGAGCAACCAGGAAATCGCAGCACAGTTATACCTTTCCCTGAATACCGTAAAAACCCATAGTTCAAATTTATTTGAAAAAATGGAAGTAAAAAGCCGGACCCAGGCCATCGAAAAGGCAAGAAGACTTTCCATCATAGCCTGAGCAGATCATACTTTCGGGTGATTTTCGGGATTTTGGCCAATGATCCAATTCCTTCAGCAATTTTATAAAACTTGCTCAGGAACACCAACACACAAGGAGTTTAGCTCATTTTTTTGAACTGAATAAAGTGTGTCAGTAGATCTCATTTTTAAAAATCACCCAAAAGTATGACCTTCG
Organism: Bacteroidota bacterium; assembly: GCA_029781865.1. Classification (GTDB taxonomy): domain Bacteria; phylum Bacteroidota; class Bacteroidia; order Chitinophagales; family Saprospiraceae; genus Vicinibacter. Next base: position 2,918 of record JAKOVW010000007.1, on the reverse strand, counting down.
ATATCAGCATTTTAAAAACCTTTGCCTCATTAACTAACAAAAAAATTAAAGATGAAAAGAACGATTCTCGTATTCGGTTTAATTGCCGGTTGTATTGTAAGTTTTTTGATGGTTTTGAATGTGACAAATTGTTACAGACAAACAGATTACGATACCAGCTTATGGCTTGGATATGCATCCATGATCATTGCATTTTCCTTTGTATTTATAGGTATAAAGAATTACCGCGACAAACACAACCAAGGGGTCATTGGCTTTCAAAAGGCATTTACCATTGGATTCTGGATTACCATAATTGCATCTTCCATGTATGTATTAGCATGGCTGATCGATTACCATTTCTTTATACCCGATTTCATGGAGAAGTACAGTGCACATATGATAGCTGAAGCTAAATCATCCGGATTACCGCAAATAGAATTGGACAAAAAAATGGCAGAGATGAATCACTTTAAAGAAATGTACAAAAATCCGGTTTTCATGATCTTAATGACCTATGCTGAAATACTACCGGTTGGATTGCTTATTACCTTGATCAGTGCTTTGATCCTGAAGAAAAAAGCGATTGAATAATTGAATCCGGGAATTGACAATTCCATTAAAATTTTTGCATTTACTTATAGGTAAGATTTAGAAAATAGGCTCCTATCGTATCACCTTTATTGAAGGATTTACCTGAGATATAATTATCGATCGCGGATAACGGATTATTTATGTTACTACAGCCTATTACCAAATCTACAAACGGCGAATAACTCATATTACCCGGATTTTTTTGATAGCCGCCTAAAATCTGCATGCATACATTTAGAACTTCATTATTTTTATCATATTTTACCACTTCGCCAATGACAGCAGTATCGATAAGAAAGCCGTTAGGGTCATTTTCAATAGATGGCACAGTCTGAGAAATGGTATCAAACGGCGAAATAGCAGTTACTTTAATGGAGTCTTTGCTTATCAGAGTAAATGAATGAATATAGCCCGAACCGATTGCAAAGGAAAATGCTTTATAACTGGAACCCATCGTATCATAAAAGAATTTCAGATTACCTGCTTTAGGACCTATAACATCATAATTGATATTATCTTTCATTGCAACACCATCAGATGATTGCAATGAGGTATTTTGATAGGTGAATGTCCTGGGATATCCATTGGGGCTATCCTTAGAACAAGAAAGTAAAGTGGCAAATAACAGAGCCCAGATAATTTTATACATTGCTTTAAAAAAGACTTAAGTTCTATGAATAAAAGATAGAATTTTTCTACTACTACAAACACTTTCTATTTTAATCAAAATGCCTTTGGATCCTAATTTGGTAGTCTCGAGCAGAATCTTAATCTACTATTTCCACAAACATACATGAATTTTAATGGACTATGATAAACATGTAAAAGGTTGGTATTCAACCTTATACAAAATATCATTGTTCGTTGACTGCTAATAAGTTTCATTGGAATTCACAAAAATGGAGACCCTAATGAGACCCAATTTAAAAATTAATTTAAAATTCATGTGTAAAACAAGATTCATTTTAAGACAAAACAAAAAAGATTCCAACGGATTATGTCCAATCAGGATGATTATTGCCCAAGGTAAAGTAAGAGTTGAATTATCTGTTCCTGGGGCAAATGTAAAACCTTCTGACTGGGATGCTAAAAAACAAAAAAGTAAAAAAGATACATTGTTGAATTTAAGGCTGGATAAATTAAGATTGAAAGCGGAACAGGATATTCATGATATGGTAATATCTGGTGAAAAATTCACTCTTCAGGATGTCAGAGATAAAGTCACTGGAAAATCCAAAATTAAAACCAGCAATAAAATAAAAGCTGCAGATTATTGCATGGATCATTTTGGCAAGAACAATTTTCTTGCTTATAGTACAAGGAAGGGATACAAATCTTTAACTGGTTTTATTTTAAAATATGATCCTGCAATATTAATAGAAGAAATTGATCCTGATTGGTTAGAAGGATTCAAAGAATGGTATATTAAAAAATATACACCTAAAAAATGGACCATTCAAGCAAAAGTAAAATGTGTAAAACGCATTGTTAACCATGCTTATCAAGCTAAAGTAATCCAAGAAAATAAATTGGCTGGATTTAAAAATGAAAACGGCAAAGCTTCCAAAAAATTCCTTACTCCTGAAGAAGTTAAAAAGCTTGAGCAATTCTGTAAAGCATCTCCAAAATATGCTAACACTGTAAAACCCTTTCTTTGGTGTTGCTTTACTGGGATGAGATTTGGAGACATGACTTGCCTAACATGGGGAAGAATTACCCATGAATTTGATGGTCAGGATCATCAGTATAAATTGAAATACACGATGAGAAAAACAAACAATGAAATTGATGTTGTTATCAACAATAAGGCATTAGCTCAATTAGAACTACCTATAAAAGCAAAAGATGAAACCGTGTTTGGAGTGATATCTAAGGAGGACCTAGCTAAAGACAAAGATCATATCTCTAAAAGAATAGAATCCATGAACTCCTATATGAATAGGTTATTGAAGGAAGCCTGCAAGGAAGCAGGTTTGGAGAGAACATTCTCTTGGCATGAGAGCCGCGTTTCATTTTTTTGCCTTGGTCTACAACTGGGTATTGATGTAATGTCTCTAAAGGAGATTGGGGGGCATTCTGATGTTAAAGTAACTCAAGAGTACCTACAAGTCATTGATTTACAGAAGAAAAGAGCAATGTTGGCCTTTGATAAATTAGAATAATCATATCAAATGTGAACATTAATGAACATTTAAGAAATAAATTTATATTTCACAGGCAACTTTTTTAAGCCTTAAGGTGTATAGTAAGCATAGGATTTAAAATCCAGATTGCTGGATTCATAAGTTAAAAACAGGAGGCAATCCTGATACCTTGAAAAAGGTTCTACCCATAAAGATTTTGCT
>JAKOVW010000079.1 GCA_029781865.1 Bacteroidota bacterium | reverse complement strand
CTGAATGGATTGCAGTATTCATTCAACAACGGAAATTTTGGACCGGCCTCGAGTTTTAATAATCTGAGTCAGGGGACTTACAATGTGAAAGTGAAAGATGTAAACGGATGTGAACACGATACCATAGTTACATTGATAGAACCATCTAAGCTGGGTATAGAGGTGATAAAGTCAATAGTGGTAGATCAGGATTCATTGATTGATTTGAGAAACATGTTGTTGAATATCACAGGAGGCACAAGGAATTACAAGGATACGGCTTGGTTAAACCTGAATCAGAATATAGACTGGGAACCTCAATTGCAGTATCATGCAGATACCACACGTGACTTTTTGATCACCGTAACAGACGCAGCAGGATGCCAGATAGAAGACAGGATAAAAGTGATCGTAAGAATCATAAAAGATTCATGGTGGCCAAGCGCATTTTCTCCGAACGGTGACAACATAAATGATGTGTGGAATTTCAAAGGAAAGCGAATCAGTAATATAAGAACATTGAATATCTATGATCGTTGGGGAGAGTTGGTGTATTCAGCACAGAACATAAAAGATGGAAACGCAGATGCGACCGCAGGATGGAATGGAAAGTTAAAAGGAGAGAAAGCACTACCGGGTGTGTATGTGTTTTATGCGGAAATAGAATATGTAGGATCAACGGGATTTGATAAATACAAAGGAGAGTTTACTTTGATAAGGTAGTGGATATGTGCAATACCTGGGAAGCTAAGAATTGAACTAATCAGTTTTGTTTCTACTTCATAAAAACCGGGATATTGAATTATTTTGAATGGATATAGATTAAAGGGCAGAAGTAAAATTATTTTATGGTCCTTATCATTTAAATGATCAATTTAATTTATTGTATTCTGTTTGCAATTGACAATACTCCGGATAGCATATTCAAAATCTAAAGCTTTTATTGTGCAAAATGTAATGCAACTTTCGCGAATTAGTGTTTCGATGCTAATCGTGATATTATCTTCTATCCGGATAGAATCAGTTTTAGCTCAATGTACTCCGCCGATGGCGGAGACCTGTGATGAAGCTCAGGTACTATGTTCTCTGGATGAAATGAATGGTTATACCTGTCAGAACAATAGCACCATTCCAAGCCCATGTATGCCTTTGTGTTCTATGGGAGGTGATGGACAAAATACCAGTTGGTGGGGATTTGTATGTCAGGGAGGAAATGTAACTATTACATTGACTATTGGAGGATGTACGACCGGTATGGGTTTGCAATATGGTGTATGGGGAGATTGTGTATGTGGTGAAGATCTAATTTGCAGGTCGATACCTTGTCTTCCACCGAATTCAGTCACCGTTGCATCAGCTAACCTGAAAGCCTGCAAAACCTATTACTTATGGGTAGATGGATGTAGTGGAGATGTCTGCGATTTTACATTAAATACAGCCGGGGGTGGTCCTCCAACTTTATCCCCTTTGGGTTTTATAAATAATATATCCAGTGGAATCATTCAACCTGTATGTGCTGGTGCATGCAATGTCAAGTTTTTTGTCAATCCTCAACCGGGAAATTGTGAGCCGACGTATGTCTGGACATTAGATGGAAATGAAGTAGGTGGAAGTGGGAATGAGATTAAATTGGATTTTCCGGATGAGGGTGATTTTGTCATTTGTGTGACAGCCTATATTGGTAATCCGCAAAGCGGATCGATCTGCTCACAGGAAGGACCTAAATGTGCAACAGTAAAAGTCAGACCTATTGCAGATAAAAAGGGTGTGAAGCGTACGCTATGTAATGAACTTACTATGGCACCAGGTTATAAATGGCATTCACAATATATCACGAGTTCCGGCACCTATCGCGAACAGTTTACGGATGTGAATTGCTGCAAGTATGATTCGGTAGTTGATTTTGTTGTATTACCGGTTCCTGATCCACCTGATGTTTATTATATCACTTGTGATAATATGCCCTATGTAGATATTCTAGGACATTCGTATACACCCTGCAAAGATCATTTTGAAGTATTGCTACCGGGAACGACGTCACCGTTTAAATGTGACAGTTCGATTATGCTGACTGCAGTGAATGTTGATTTTTCACCGAGATGGAAAGTGCAATGTATAGCAGGGATGGTGGAGATCTCACCAAATGTCAGCATATTAAAACCCTGTGATGTTGGAGAAACGTATCAGTTTGATTACAGATGGTATAAGAAAAATGATCCAGGCAAAAAGACCATAGGTACGGACGAACGATTAATGGTTGATGCAGTAAATGAAGATTATTGCCTTGAAGTAAAAGTAAAAGTTGATTTGGTGAATGTGAATTCAACATGCACGAAAGTATTTTGTGAAACATTCAATGAAGGAGATCTGGCACCGAAGTGTTTCCCACTTGCAGGAGATCAGGTGTTGTGCATAGGAAAAAACGGATCGTATTTTATAGATACATTCATTTCGCAAAAAGTTAGTTTTTATACCTGGACGATAGACGGTGGAAGTGTAGTGAGCAAACCGGATTCACAAGGAGTAGAAGTGAAGTGGAACTTACCGGCGGGAGATACGGGAACGGTATGTGTGTTTTATGATACGGATTGCGGAAGATCCTGTGAGAAGTGTATACGCGTAGCCATCAGGCCGGCTCCGGCGCCGTATGCCGGACCCAATGACAGTATATGCAGTTTGGCGAATAAATTCCAGGGTAAAAAAGATGCAGGAGGCCAGTGGACACAGTTATCAGGTCCCGGCAATTCAAGTATCACAGATCCGACTGATCCGCAATCCAATGTGGTGGTGGATAAGTTTGGAATCTACCGTTATGTGTACAATGAATTGCGTACCGGATGCGCCGGGTCAGATACAGTGGATCTGTATTTCAATTCAACACCGGATTCAACCGGACTAACGTATATCTGCAATGTAAAACAAACACAATATAAATTGCGGTTTCTGGTAAGCGGAGGCACACCTCCTTATACGGTAGTTCAGGGTAATGGAAGCATCGATGCAAATAATTATTACAATTCGAATTTATATGATAACCTGACGAATTATACCATACTGATCCGGGATGTAATGGGTTGTGTATTGAATTTTAATTTTAGTCACGAATGTAAGTGTACCAATGCAGTTGGAACAATAGATAAAGGAATCGAAAATGTATGTGATGATCAGAGTTTTACATTTGTATATGATGCAACGAACGAAAAATTAGATCCCAACGATACGGTAATTTATGTAGTAACCACAGATCCTGATCCAGCGAATGCAGCAGGAGGTGGCCCCGGCACTTATATCAAAGTGTTGAGTTCAAAAACAATCATTTTTGATCCGGGTTATATGGCATATAATACGACGTATTATATCGTAGTGTTGGTAGGCAAGAAGGATGGCAAAGGAGGAATCGATTTTCTGTCAGGTTGTGTACAGTTTGATGGCCCCAAGGCATTTATCTTTTACAAAAAACCATCTCCTGATGCAGGTCAGGATGATAAAATATGCGGCACCACGTATGATCTGAAAGGGATATCAAGTGTAACTGGTTCTGCTTTGAAATGGAGAGTGGTAAGTGGCAATGGAGTGAGCATAACAGATGACGCACAGGCTGCAACAACGGTGAATACAAACGGGCAATTCGGGAAATACATATTCGAGTTGACAGAAGACAATCAGAATTGCGCTGTGGCGGACCGTGTAGAAATTACGTTTAACCCGTTGCCGTTTATAGCAGTGGATGAAAAAATATGTATCGAATATTTGCCACCGTATCCATATAAAGCAACAATTAAAATAACAAATGGGGTAGCGCCATTTACTATACTGCAGGGAGGTGGCAGCATTAGTGGAAATATATACACGACAGATACACTTCCGAGCTTGGCACAGTTCCAGGTGGAGATACAGGATGCAAACGGTTGTGTATCGAATCTGATCATCGATGACTACAATTGCAATTGCGGCAATATCGATGCGGGGCAATTGGATACCACGATAACAGAAGTGTGTAAAGACAAATGTGTAAGTATAAAAAGTTTGATTTCAGAAATAAGGGATCCGGAAGATGTAGTGATGTATGTATTGCATCAGTCCTCGTGGAATGAAACGGATCCGGCCTTTCCGAAACTGGATACCTTTTATTCAGTGAATGATCAGATTTGTTTTAATGCTGCGACGATGGTAACGGGAAAGACCTATTATGTAACGCGTGTAGTAGGAGATGATAAAGATTTTAACGGAATCGTAGATCCGTTAGATCCGTGTAAGCGGGTGTCCAAAAACCAACCTATCGTATGGTATGATTATCCAAGTCCGGATGCAGGCCCACAGGACAGCGTATGTTTTTACAACTATCAGTTGAATGGAATAACCAATACAGGAGTGCCGTCGTGGAAGTTGATATCAGGTCCTGGAACAAGTGTGATATCGAATGCGAACAAAGATGTAACGCAGGTATTTGTATTTGGCAAAGGCACCTACAAGTATGAATTGTCAGAAGATTTCAAAGGCTGCATATCGAGAGACACAGTGGATATCACGTATTGGGATGCACCTGATTTTGGAGTTCCGGCAGCACCGGAATGTGATAATACAGCAGAATATTACCGGATCAGTGTAGACGGACAAAACGGAGACCGGCCGTCATGGACAATCGATGGAAATACCATACCCGGAGGAGCACTGTCAGGCATGTTTACAGGAGCGAATACATGGCGGACAGATTGGATAGCCAATAATGATGTATATCGATTGATTATTAATGATCGCCATAATTGTATGCCGGATACGATCAGCAACACATTTGAGTGTCCATGCATATCAAGCATAGGAGCATTGGATAAAAAACCAATCCTGTTGTGTAAAGACGGCACGGCACAAGCGAATTATGCTGTAAATACAGGAACACCGGATGGAAATGATGTAATTCGTTACGCACTGTTTGATGGAAATCCTGCAGATCCGAGGAATGGAAACCTGTTGAGCTTTAATTCGAATGGAAGTTTTGTATTTGATATGTCAAAAATGCAGACTGGAAAAACATATTACATAGCAGTGTTCATGGGAAATGTGGATCCGAATGATGCGAATAAAGTATTACTCAGCGACCGGTGTTTAAAATTCGATGTGGTTCCGGTAACCTGGTATGATTATCCGGTTGCGAAAATAAACAGCGTGGATAAAACGCTGACCTGTGCAATTACGACAATTGCATTGGATGGAAATGCATCGACAAGTGGATCAGGTACACCATTGACGTATGCATGGAGTACAATGAATGGAAATATCGTCGGAAGTACAACCAACAACACAGCGACAATCAATGCACCGGGTACATATAAATTATTTGTAACAGATCCAATCTCGAAATGCACCAATGAAATAACCTACAACATCGGAATTGATGTAACAAAACCGGCTGTGAGTATTGCTTCGCCACAGGAGTTGACCTGTGATCGGACCAGTGTACTTCTGGATGGAACGTCATCATCACAGGGAAATGAATACCAGGTAAGGTGGACAGGTCCAGGAAATATATTGAATGGCAATACATACCAACCAATGGTGGATGCGATTGGGGTGTATCATATCATCGTGATGAATAAGAATAATGGTTGTGAAGATTCAGTAGCAGTGAATGTAAGAAGTGATTTGAGAAAACCAACACCGGATATTACTCCAATAGGACAATTGACCTGTTCAGTAAAACAGATGCAGTTGGATGCAAGCGGATCAAAAGGACAGTCAGGTCCGATCAGTACGTATAGCTGGCAAACACAAAACGGAAATATTGTGGCCGGATTAGGCACATCGAAGGTAACTATAGACAAAGCAGGAACATATCAGGTGCGTGTAAAAGATCAGAATAATGGCTGCGATAGTATAACGACATTGGACGTAGTGGAAATTGGAAACCCACTGGCAGGATTTAATCTGAATGCGCAGGATCCGAAATGTTTTGGAGATCGCAACGGGATGATAGATATAAACGGAATCATACCCTCAGGTCCGCTGAATGGATTGCAGTATTCATTCAACAACGGAAATTTTGGACCGGCCTCGAGTTTTAATAATCTGAGTCAGGGGACTTACAGTGTGAAAGTAAAAGATGTAAATGGATGTGAACACGATACCATAGTTACATTGATAGAACCATCTAAGCTGGGTATACAGGTGATAAAGTCAATAGTGGTAGATCAGGATTCATTGATTGATTTGAGAAACATGTTGTTGAATATAACAGGTGGCACAAGGAATTACAAGGATACGGCTTGGTTAAACCTGAATCAGAATATAGACTGGGAACCTCAATTGCAGTATCATGCAGATACCACACGTGACTTTTTGATCACGGTAACAGACGCATCAGGATGCCAGATAGAGGACAGGATAAAGGTGATAGTCAGAATCATAAAAGATTCATGGTGGCCAAGCGCATTTTCTCCGAACGGTGACAACATAAATGATGTGTGGAATTTCAAAGGAAAGCGAATCAGTAATATAAGAACATTGAACATCTATGATCGTTGGGGTGAATTGGTGTATTCAGCACAGAACATAAAAGATGGAAACGCAGATGCGACTGCAGGATGGAATGGAAAGTTGAAAGGAGAGAAAGCACTTCCGGGCGTGTATGTGTTTTATGCGGAAATAGAATATGTTGGATCAACAGGATTTGATAAATATAAAGGAGAGTTTACTTTGATAAGGTAGAGGTATTCCATGGCAAATGGTTGACGATAAATTATTAAATCATCTAAAATTAAAAGTAACAATTGCAATTTGAGTTTGGATCAATATAGGAAATAGGGTGTTTCAAGAAAAGAGCAATCAGCGCAAAATGAACGAGTCCAATATCCGAAATTATGGTCTTAAACATGAGCAGGGAATAATTTGGCCCGAAATTGGAATGGAACATCTCTTGGTGTTGCAAATACGTAAGATAATATTGGGTAAAGGCCTGAAAAAAGTTTGACAATTAGGATATTTTCGTATTTTTAGATCTGAATGAAGTAATTCTATGTAGAGGCACCTTGAAAATTGCTTTAATTTTCCTTCTCTCAAACTCCGTTTAAATTTTCAAAATCAAGAGTAAAAGCTTATATATTTAAAAAGGCTGACTTATGAAATCACAAAAACGGTTGTTCTTGCGGGTGCTTTTCAAGCCGATAAAATTTCCATTATTTTTAGTTATTTCAAATGGCAAAACGAATGAACAAAATAATTTTGCTCAATTGTGTTTGTTCTTAAAAAGAAACTATGACTTACTCTTGGTAAACATAAAGTCAAACAGTCTTTGTAATGAAGTTTGTTGCCGGAAAGCAGGAAGGATGAGTGCTTATGTTTCGTCAGCCATTTAACAAAAGTGTATGTAGTTAAATTAGATCAGGACTGAAGAATTGAAATTGTGTTGATGATAAAGCCTGCATTGTTATCAATATTCATAATTATTGAAATGAAAAACAAAATCAACTTTATTCCGGCTACCCGGTCCAAACTGATTTTAGGGATAGTCGCGATGTCATTGTCATATGGCATTAATTTAAAAGCACAGGGTCCTTGTCCGGGTTCAAGTGACTGCGGTTCTTCACCTGCAACTTGTTTAATCGATTTGGATGGATTTTCTTGTAACAATCTCGGTGGAGGTGGCAAACTATGCAATCCCTGGTGTTCTACTTTAGCATGGAATGGAAACGCCCAGACCTGGTGGGCTTTCATTGCACCGGGCGGTGATGTAACAATTACGTTGTCAACCGGAACCTGCATCGATGCGGATGGAGATGGAGATCAGGATGGATTGATGTGGGGAATTTGGGCAGATTGCACCTGTGGAAAAGAAGTTTATTGTTGTGGTCCGAAACAGCACCCCGATCAAAAAAATAAAACATGGACATATAAAGGGACTCTGGAACCTTGTAAAAAATATTACCTGTGGATGACAAGTGTGGAAAATGATATTTGTGATTTTACCATTAATGTTACTCTGGATAATTTTATTGTTCAGCAAAGAATTGGTAAACCGAGAACAGTTTGTGCCGGCGCTGTTTGGAATGGTCAGATTATTTCTACACCGGGCAGATATGTACAACGATTCCCCAACAATTGCTGTCCCTTTGATTCAATAGTGGACTTTTCAATACCACCGGATCCCGTTCCTGCGGAAGTATATTATATCACTTGTGATAATACCCCTTATGTGGATATATTAAAACATTCTCATAAACCATGTCTGGATCACGTCCTTGTCCCTTTGACAAAAACCACCGATCCCTGGAAATGCGACAGCTCCATAATTTTAACTGCAATAAATATCGATGTGACACCTCGGTGGAAAGCACAATGTATAGGTGGAATGATTGAAATTTCACCCAATATTTCTGTGCTCAAACCCTGCAGCGTTGGTGAATCATATCAGTTTAATTATAAATGGTATCTCAAGAATGATCCGCTACGTACTACTATTTCGACAGATGAACGTCTGTTGGTGGAGTCCGTTTCCAAGGATTATTGTGTTGAAGTGAGTATCAGGGTTGATCTATCTACAGAATCTGAAGTATGTACCAGAACTTTTTGTGAACCAATTAAAGAGTCCGATTATGCACCTAAATGTTTTCCAATGGCCGGTGATCTCGTAATATGTGCTGGTCAGACAGGATCTTATTGGATCGATACTGTAATCAGTCAAAAAGTATTATTTCATACCTGGACTATTGATGGTGGCACAGTGATTTCTAAAATTGATTCTCCGGGTGTTAAAGTTAAATGGAATTTACTTCCGGGTGACACTGGAACAGTTTGCGTGTTTTACGATACTGATTGTGGCAGGTCCTGTGAGAAATGCCTTAGAGTTGCTATGAAAGCATCACCTGCTCCGGATGCAGGACCAAATGATAGTATTTGCGATCTTGTAAATCAGTTTCAGGGAAAGAAAGATGTAGGTGGTTCATGGACAATTTTATCCGGTCCCTCAGGTGGTAATGCTACGATTTCAGACAATAACGATCCAAAGTCTAAAGTTTCGGTTGATAAATTTGGAATGTATCGCTTTGCTTATAAAGAAACCTATTTAGGATGTTCCGGTTCGGATACTGTTGATCTGTTTTTTAATTCAAAACCGGATTCATCAGGATTGAACTTTTTGTGTAATTCAAAACAAACGCAATACAATTTACAGTTTAAAATTAATGGAGGGACTCCGCCTTATAAAATTATAAAGGGGAATGGAACCATAGATGCAAATAATGTTTATAATTCCAATTTATATGATAATGTAACTAATTATTCTATTCTTGTTCGCGATGCAATGGGGTGTGAGTTGAGCTTTGATTTTGATCATGATTGTAAATGTCCTAATGCAATTGGTCGGATAGACAGGACTATTGAAGAGATGTGTGAAGATCAAAGTTTTACTTGTAATTATGATCCTGCATTGCAAAAATTAAATCCGGGAGATACGATTATTTATGTAATTACAACAAATCCGGATCCTGATCTCGCAGCTAAAGGAAATTTTATTAAAATGCTGAATTCAGCAACAGTGATTTTTGATCCGGGATATATGTCATACAATACCAGTTATTATATCATTGTGCTCATCGGGAAGAAGAATGGTAAAGCAGGAATAGATTATCAGGCAGGTTGTGTTCAGTCAGATGGCCCGAAGCCATTTCAATTTTATCAGAATCCTGTTCCAAATGCAGGACCGGATAATGCTATTTGCGGAACGAGTCTGTCATTGAATGGATTAGCCGGTATTAAGGGATCAAAGATAAAATGGAATTTAATTTCTGGCTCCGGTATAACTATTGCTGATGATACTATGGCTTCTACGACTTTAAATTCGAATGGACAATACGGAACTTTCATATTTGAATTGTCAGAAAATAATAAAGGTTGTATTGCAGCGGATCGCGTAACAATTTCATTCAATCCTTCACCATTTATTGCCGTTGATGAAAAAATTTGTCTGGATTATCTTCCCCCATTTCCTTATAAAGCCAATATTTTAATAACAAATGGCAAACCTCCGTTTAGCATTGTTTTGGGTAACGGAACAATCAATGGAAATATTTACTCAACAGACACTTTGCCGAGTCTGGCTCAGTTTAATGTAAAAATAAAAGATGCTAATGGATGTATCTCGAATTTGATTCTTGATGGTTACAATTGCAACTGTGGTATTATTGATGCAGGGAAACTGGATACCGCACTTGTTGAGGTTTGTGTTGATCAATGCGTGTCAATCCGAAGCATAGTGCCGGAAACACTTGCGCAGGAAGATGTCGCAATGTATGTACTCCATCAATCTTCTTATAATGACAAAATCATTTTGCCGATTGATACTTTTTATTCTTCATCTGCGAAAATTTGTTTCAATCCTTCCAAAGGAATGATCCCAGGTAAAACGTACTACATCACCCGGGTGGTCGGAAATGATTCTATGCCCAAGAACGCAATCGTAGATAATACGGATCCTTGTCTGCGGGCTTCCAATAACCAGGCAATTGTATGGAATGCCTATCCTGTGCCTGTAGCAGGTGCTGGTGACAGTGTTTGTTTTTTCGATTACCAGTTGAAAGGAATCGCCAAATCAGGCAGCGCATCATGGAAGCTAATCTCAGGTCCCGGTCAAAGTACGATTGCCAATCCGAATAGCGCAATCACAAATGTAAGTGTTGCAGCTACCGGAACGTATATGTATCAACTTGCTGAGAATTACAAAGGATGTATTTCGTATGATACGGTTTTAATTACACATTGGGATGCTCCCGTTTTTATCAATGCAATTCCTCCCGAATGCGATAATACGGCAGAATATTACAGAATAAAAGTGGATGGACAGAATGGGGATCGACCTTCCTGGGTCATTGATGGATATACTCCTGCCCGGGGTGTTCTTTCGGGAATGTTTAGCAGTGCAAATACCTGGCAAACGGATTGGATAGCTAATAATGACAATTACAGACTTATTATTCATGACAGGCATAATTGTTTGCCGGATACGATTAGTGGTACTTATGAATGTCCATGTATAAATTCAATCGGCAATTTGGATAAAACGCCAATGATACTCTGTTTGGATGACGTAGCCAGGGCGAATTATAGTGTGAACTCCGGTAATCCCGATGCCAATGATGTCATACGATATTTACTTTATGAAGGTAATCCTGCAGATCCCGGATCCGGCAATCAAATCAGTTATAATAACAGCGGCAGTTTTTCTTTCGATAAGTCGTTTATGCAATCCGGCAAAACTTATTATATAGCTGTATTGATGGGAAACCCTGATCCGAATGATCCTACAAGAATATTGTTCAGTGACCGTTGTTTAAAATTCGAAGTTGTTGCGGTTACATGGTATGATTATCCGCTTGCAAAAATAACAGGCGATGATACTCTGACATGTATTGAAACTTCAATTGTTCTTGATGGAAGCACATCGGTCAGCGGTTCTGGCTCTCCTTTAACTTATAATTGGACTTCTGTCAATGGAATCATTGCCGGGAGCAACACCACTAAAGCGGTAACAATAAAAGCACCCGGAACGTATAAATTATTGGTCACGGATCCTGTTTCAAAATGCACAAGTCAGACTACCTATGATATTGGAATCCGTGTGGATAATCCGGTTGTTGCAATTGCTCAGCCTCTGGAACTAAATTGTAATCGTACCAGTGTTATGCTGGATGGTTCGACATCTTCACAGGGAGCTGAATTTATTGTACAATGGAAAGGTCCCGGAAGTATAGTGAATGGAAATACGTATACGCCAACGGTTAATGCCACCGGGGTTTATAATTTGATTATTGCAAATCAAAAGAATGGATGTAGTGATTCCATTTCTATCAATGTGATTGGAGACTATCAAAAACCTGTTCCGGATATACAGCAAATCGGTCAGTTGGTTTGCACGAATAGACAAATTCAATTAGACGGTAGTGCATCTAAAGGACAATCCGGGCCGATTGAGTCCTATTCATGGCAGACCTCCAATGGAAATATTATATCCGGAATACATTCATCAACGATTACTATTGATAAACCGGGCACCTATCAGCTCCGCGTAAAAGATCAAAACAACGGATGCGATAGTCTGACAACTTATTCCGTATTGGAATTAAGCAATCCCATTGTAGGTATTGATTTAATAGCCGTAGATCCAAAGTGTTTTGGTGATCAAAACGGAGAAATTCGATTGAATGGTGCAATTGCAAATATTCCTGTGGATGGTATTCAATATTCCATAAATGATTTGGGATTTAGCAAAAGTAGTTTTTTCCCTAACTTAAGTCAGGGTAAGTACCATTTAAAGATAAAGGATAGTAATGGATGTGAACACGATACTACTGTCCTGTTACAAGAGCCTTCCAAACTTGGAATACAAGTAATCAAAAGCATTGTTGTCGATTTGGATTCTCCGGTAAATTTGGACAGTATGATTTTAAAAATTTCCGGAGGCACTCCTGTCTATAAAGATACGAGTTGGTTAAATCTGAATCAAAATATCAGTTGGCCTGATGTGCGTTATCTGGCAGATACCACACGGGATTTTCTTATAACAGTAATTGATGCTACAGGATGCCTTGTTCAGGAAAAAGTTACCGTGATTGTAAGGACGATCAAAGATGTGTGGTGGCCAAATGTATTTTCCCCAAATGGAGACAGAATTAACGATTTTTGGAATCTGAAAGGGAAGCGCATTAATAATATACGAACATTAAATATATACAATCGTTGGGGTGAGTTGGTCTATTCTGTACAAAATATTAAGGATGGAAATACAGATCCTAATGCAGGTTGGGATGGAGAGTTTAACGGGAAGAAAGTGCTGCCGGGAGTGTATGTATTTTATGCAGAGATTGAGTATTCGGGATCAAATGGAGTAGATAAATTTAAAGGAGAGTTGACCCTGGTTAGATGACGTAAATAATGTTGAAATTTATAAATCGAATTGCATAACCATAAATCGGTTCAATTCAAAATGTATTGCATCAAAATACAAGCGTATTAATTTATGTTGGTTAAAATTGAACTGACAGGAGAATATGAAATGTAAACCCTTAATTTTATGCTTCGCAATTACGATATTGAAGCTATTGGATCGCGAATTGTTTGCCATTCCGGTTTTCAATGGTTATCCTTTATTATTATCCACTGCAGATTCTACTAAAAAACAACTTCTGATTTCAACAGGAATTGACTTTTATCCTTTAAAAAAAATAGACAGTGCAGAATATTATTTTAATAAAGTGCTGGAAATCGATTCTGAAGATGTACAGGCCAATTATTGGCTAGGTGTTCTGCAATTCAATGGTAGAAAAAACGACAAATTAGCAGAAAGATATTTCCTCAAAGCGGTGCGTTCTGAAAAACCGGATGCGTCGGTATATAGTTATCTGGCAACAATTTACGGGAACAGAATGGAATGGGCTCAGGCAGAGTCGCATTACAGGAAGGCTTTAAAAATAGATCCCCAGAATGCCTTTTGTAATGTTTCATTGATTAATATTTATCTGAAGAAAAAAAGAACCAATGATGCTTCGGAACTGGTATCAAAACTAATTAACAGCAATCCGGTTACACTTAGACTGATAGTCAATATTGCTGCAGTTTATCTGGACAATAATTATAATTCAGATGCTGAAAAATTATACAGGAGGGTCATAGCGCTTGATTCCGGTTATGCATTCGCACATTATAGGTTAGGTAGTGTGCTTTCAAATACTGAACGCGTTGCTTCTGCAAATTTAGCGTTTAAAAAAGCAATAGCGCTCGATACTAATTTTGCTATGTCGTATTATGGTCAGTATGTTGAAGAGCAGCTTGCCTATAAAAACATCCATTCATTAGATTCGAATTATGCTCAATCATTTTATAAGCTCGGATGGTTGTATATTCAGGTCAAACGATATCAGGAGGCAGAATTAGCTTATAAGCAGGCAATTTTACTGGATGCCAATTATGCCCTGGCTTATAATCATTTGGGTTGGATGTACTTGCTGACACATCGTTACTCTGAAGCTAAACCAAATTTGCTTAAGGCTATTCAATTGGATTCTGCTATGGCTAGCCCGTATACTTTTCTTGCCATGATTGATTATAAATCAAAGCATTTAAATGAAGCAAAGGCAGCGTTTCTAAAATCGTTAAAAATTGATCCTGATTTTACCCCCGCCATGTTTGGTATGGCTTATCTGTTGTCATCGAATGGTGAAACAAAAGAGGCGTATGAGTATCTGGAGCAAGCCATTCAAAAAAGGAAAAGAATCAGACAGTTGTTAAAAGCTGAAGAACTGAAGGATTTGCAAAGTATCTGTCTTTTGCATTCGCTTCAAGGACTAACTATTCAAATGTTACAGCTTGATCAGGATCTTGAATTATTGCGGTCAGGACCCAAGTGGACGGAATTAATGGCGAAGTACTTTCCTAAGGATGGTGTAAAGTAGTCAGGCTATTTAAAAGTATGTGTTAAATGAGAGCGCTGTCAAAGCAGCAAAAATTGAGTTATAAGGCTCTTGCATTAGACACTATACTTTATGATCAGATATTTTTTCATCGCAATGTTGATGGTTTTAAGCGGGGTACTTTGTTTAGGCGCAGCAAGAAATTTTGGTAAAGATTCTTGTGGGAATGCGGTTGGAAAACTGCAAAACAATTTAGAGTCAATTTGTGAAGGGCAACAGATTTCATTAATATATGATAATACTCAAGAACGTCGGAATCCGAATGACAGTTTAATCTTTGTGATTACATCGGATCCTGATCCGGACGCTGCTGCCGAAGGTAATTTTATAAAAATTTTGTCTTCGATGAAATTTGATTTTGACTTGAGCTATTTCAGTTTCAATACAACGTATTATGTATTTGCTTTGCTTGGAAATAGGAATGGAGCAGGCAGTATTGATTTTAATTCACCATGTGTTCAGGTAGATGGGCCCAAACCCTTTATTTGTTATAAGAGTCCAGAGCCATATGCCGGCGGGGATAGTGCCGTCTGTGGATCATTCTATGAGTTGAATGGAGTTCAAAGTGTTCGTGAATCAATAATTAAATGGCGGTTGATTGATGGTGGGGGAGTAAGTTTTGCAGAAGATGAATCTGTTGTTACTCGTGTTAGTACCAATGGCAAGTATGGCAATTATCTGTTTGAGCTTATGGAAGACAACCATGGTTGTATTGCTGCTGATCAGGTTAGCATTAAGTTTAATCCTCTCCCTTTTCTGGCCATTGACCAGCGTATATGTATTGATATTCAACCTCCATTTAATTATCAGGCGATTCTTACAATTTCAGATGGACTTCCTCCCTATTATATTCAGATTGGTATGGGACTAATTAAGGGTAATAAATACGTTACAGATACCATTCCAAGTTTAATCGATTTTAAAGTGGAAATTAAAGATGCAAATGGTTGTCTTTCTAATTTAGTTGTCGATACTTATAATTGTAATTGCGGACTAAATATAGATTCCAGTGCAGGAAAAGATTTTAAAAAATTAGGATTAACTGCAAAGCTCAATGGGACTTTTCGTGAAAGGCGATATTGGAAGCAAATAAGCGGGCCTGGGAATGTAGTTTTTGAAAACCCTTTGGACCCTTCTTCAAAACTCAAAGTGGATAAATATGGAAGATACTGCTTATTATGGTCTTCCATTACAGATCCTTGTGAAAGGGATACAGTTTGTATTCAGTTTTATACCATAAAAACGTCAGATCCGGATTATCCAAAGTATGGATTATTAGATAGAAATAATTATTCAAATTCTGAAAATAACACACCAATCGAATTCTATGTACCAGGCTTAATTACTGGCTCAGGAAGCACGGCTATTGTTTGTAAAACCAGCACGGAAGTGCTTTTCAACTATCAGTGGGTCGATCTCAACGGTACTAGTATTTATAGCAATTATGTGGTTGCGGAAATTGGGGTTAGTGAACAGACTATCTATTCACCTGTTCAGCCAGGCTTCTATATTCTCGCATTCAAGACAAATGGTAGTACATTTGTAAAGAAAATAGCTGTGTTGAACTAATTCTGAAAAATTGTTCTGTATTTGAAAATGGCTATTTTAGCTACCATTAAAGCAGCACAAAGGGGTTTTATTAGATCTTATAACTATGAAGAAACAAATGCGATGGCTGGCATGGGTGATTTTTTTTATATCTGCCCAGGTCCAGATTCTATATGCGCAATGCACACCAGCTATGGCGGAGACCTGCGAGGAAGCCAATGTTCTCTGTTCTTTGGATGAAATGAATGGCTATACCTGTCAGAATAACAGCACAATACCAAGCCCATGTGCTCCTTTATGTTCACAAGGAGGGCTAGGAGATAACACGAGTTGGTGGGGATTTGTGAGTGCGGGCGGAAATGTCACTATCACATTAACAGTTGGAAGTTGTAATAATGGTCAGGGCCTTGAGTATGGAATTTGGGGCGATTGTATATGCGCTGAAGAAATTGTCTGCAGGTCTGCACCATGCATTCCAGCTAATTCAATGTCAACAGTTAATGTTACTTTGAAGCCTTGTAAAACCTATTACTTATGGGTGGATGGTTGTAATGGAGATGTTTGCAATTTTACTCTAAATACCTCAGGAGGGGGACCACCTGCATTGGCGCCTTTGGGTAAAATAAATAATGTACCAGGTATGATCATTCAGCCGATTTGTGAAGGTGCTTGCAATGTGAAGTTTTTTGTCAATCCGCAACCAGGAGGATGCGTGCCAACTTATGTTTGGACCCTTGATGGGAATGAAGTAGGTGGTAACAGCAATGAAATTCAACTGGATATGCCTGAAGAAGGCGATTTCGCAATTTGTGTTACTGCTTACATTGGCAATCCGCAAAGTGGTTCTATTTGTTCACAGCAGGGTCCGCAATGTGCTACAGCAAAAGTCAGACGTATTTTAGATAAAACGGGAGTGCCCCGATTTATATGCTGGGAGGAGGCTAATCCGGGAGGTTATAAATGGCATTCGCAGCGAATTTATAATTCTGGTACATATAGGGAACAGTTTTCAGATGCTAATTGCTGTAAATTCGATTCAATAGTTGAATTCACCATTTTAGAAAAGCCATCTCCGGAAAGAGTATACTATATAAGTTGTGACGGGAAGCCTTATGTTGATATTTTGGGTAACAAACACAATCCTTGTCTTTTTCAATCGAACGTGGTGCTTTCAAAATCAACGGACGGCCTTAAATGTGATAGTTCCATTTTATTGACCGCTGTGAAAGTAGATTATGCTCCCGTTTGGAGTATGGAATGTAGTAATGGAATGGTCGAACTAATACCAAATGTTCAAATTGTAAAACCTTGTAATGCAGGTGAAACCTATGAATTTGAATACAAATGGTATAAGAAAAGTGATCCTACGCATATTTTGAGTACAGATGATAGATTAATGGTGAAACCGGTTTCAGAAGAGTATTGCCTTGAAGTAATTGTCAAAACCCAATTGGAATATGAAATACAATTTTGCTCAAGGACATTTTGTGAATCATTTGATGAGGGACACGCTGCACCACAATGTGCTTTCAGATTAAATGGTGGAAAAGTTTATTGCTTTGATACAATCAGCGATTATTGGTTGGACTCTATTATTCCTCAACAGGTCAAATTCTATTCCTGGACAGTTAACGGTGGAAATATCATTTCAAAAACAGATACATCAACTATACAGGTAAAGTGGTCTTTAAAGCCAACAGATACAGGCAGGGTTTGTGTTTCCTATAATACGGATTGTGGAACCAGTTGTGTAAAATGCCTTGATGTATTTATGAAAACCAAGATTGCTGGTGAAGATTTTGAAAAACGGGGACTAGATGCCTATCTGGATGCAAAACAAAGTCCCAATGGATCCTGGAGACTAATCAGAGGACCATATCCTGTTGTTATTCATGAACCAAACAATCCACGGTCAAAAATTACGGCACACAATTATGGGGTCTATTGTTTTGAATGGACCATCAACGATCCAAATTGTATTTTGAAAGATACCATTTGCGTAAACCTTCATTATTATCAACAAGCAAATCCGGAGTATCCGCATAAAATTTATTTTGAAAGAGCCGGATTTAAATCGGATCAGGATAATTCGTCTTTATTGCTGTTTACACCAAATCTCATTTCTAATACAGGTCAAAGTTTTGTATCACTGGAAAGTGATGAGAATGGTCCATTGAACTATCGCTGGTTTGATATCTATGGTAGAGCTGTTTTCGGCAATGATGTAATGATAGATTCCGGAATACAAAGAATAAATATCAATGCACCTGATCATGAAGGAATGTATTATCTCGTCATGAAATGGAATGGAATGACCACGATGAGAAAAGTTTGTGTGATTAACTGAATTTATTAATAACTATTTTGGACTTGCTTCCAGTGATCGATTGCTTTGTTTCATTTGCGTTTATCATAGTAATAATTGTACTGAGTCAATTTACAATTGATCGATGATTTGCAGAAACACACTTTGCCAGTAATTGGGATGATATGAAGTTTCAGCTTTTCCAAATCGCACAATAGTGATATTCTTTTCAGGATAGAGATAAATGCATTGGCCATAAAGTCCGATTGCAAAAAAGCTTCCGTATTTTAATGGACCTATGCCCCAGTTATTATTAAAAAAAATCCGGTTGTTGCCGCTTGGATCGGAATGAGTAGAGTAGTCAACCCAGGATTTGGATATGATTTGTTTACCGTTCCAGCTTCCCCCGTTAAGATAAAGCCGGCCGAATTTTGCAAAGTCAATAGTTCGTGCTTGCAGGCAACAAAAGGCCTTTTCTATTCCCTGTTCATCGTCCCGGTCTAAGCTCCAGAAGGCAGGTGCTTCCATACCAAGAGGCTTCCATATTTTTTCCTGTAAATAAACGGAGACAGAGCATCCTGTTACTTTTTCAAGTATTGCGGCAAGCAACATGGGGTTCGCACTGCTGTAATGAAATTTGGTATCCGGCGGACATTCAATACTCAATTTTACAATTGCTTCTCTCAGATGATTCCCCCAGTAAAATTCAGCGTTGTCCGATACCGGACTCAATTGAGCATCAGTAAACTTGATTCCGGAAGTATGATGTAGCAAATGTTTAATCCGGATTTTGTCCCAGCCTGACTTAAATTTAAATTCAGGTAAGTAATCAACCAATAAGTCGTTGATCGATTTGATTTTTCCCTCATCAATGGCAATTCCGATTAATGTGGATATTATTGGTTTTACCATCGAAAACGTGGATACCAGGGATGTGTCGGTGTAATTGTCTTTATACGATTCATATATAATGGTATCATTGCGAATGATCAAAAAGGAGATCGTTTTATGAATATTCATAAAGCTGTCCAGATTGATATTCGATGGATTTAGATCCCGGTTGGTGACTCCGATTTTTTGACCCAGATTGTAGTTTTTATTTGGCCTGAAATAATTGAAGCAGGGTTTGGCGTTTACTATTTTGCGTTGAGGAAAATAACGATAATCATTTTGATCCGGGATGCCTCCGTATTTTAATGTTTTGTATGCAGCACAGGAGGTGAGGAGAATAAAAATCAGTGCAAGTATAGGGTATTTGGAAATCATACAATGCTTAATTAACCGAATTCCAGATTGAATGGTTTAATCGGATTAGGGCATCTTTACCAATTTCATTGCTATGATGAATTCAGGACTAAATGATTCGTGTTCTTATTTTACCAGTTCTCCTTTCAGTTTCAATAATGATGTTTCCGCGAGTTTGGCGTCATAGCGGGTTTGCAACAGATTGGTAAGTGCATCTTCATAACTTTTCTGGGCTTCTTTCAGTTCCAGTGTATTGGCTTTGCCCAATCTGAAACTTTCCAGCAATATATCCATGTTTTCTTTTGCTAGTGTGGTGTTCTCTTCATTCAGAGCCAATGATTCCAATGCGGATTTATAATTTTGATATGATTTATACAATCCGTTTTCGATTTCAGATTTTGTGTTTTCCAGGTGCAGTTGAGCATTCTTCAAAGCGATTTTGGCATTGCTGATATTCCGGCTGGTATTGTATCCATTAAATAAAATCCAACTGGCTGAAAGACCTACATTCCATCCAAGATTTCGGTTGTATAATAAAAATCCGGCCTGGTTATTGGTTCGGGCAAAATTGTAATTGGCATTCAACGCAATATCGGGAAAGCGATCTGCCTCATATTCACGAAGACTGAATTCATTGATTGAGATATTGGATTGCTGATATTGCAATGCCGTATTGAGCTTGAAAGCAGTACTGCTGAGTTCTTCCAGTTTTAAAGTCTTGTCCACGTCGATTTCATCCGTTACATCAAAATCGATATTCGCCTGCCTGGAAAGTGTAAGGTTTAATTTTGATTTGAGCTCCGTAATCAATGATAATTGTTTAATTCGGCTCGTTTTTTGGGCATTCAAATCGAGTTGTGCCTGAAGATAATCTGTCTTAGCTGCTTTGCCGATATCCCATCTGGTCTTTGCCACTTTTAGTCGTTCTTCGTAAATGGAAATTAATTGTTCATTTACTTTCAGCAACTGTTTCTGTCTGACGATATCGTAGTATGAATTGATCACATCGACCATCGTGTTTTCAATTTGCATCTTACTTGCAAATCCACTTAAGCGATTAAGCTCTTTTAATTTGTCGTAGCTGATAAACATTTTCATTCCATCAAATACAATCCAGTTAAAATTGATTCCTGCATTGATCGTATTGGATTGTGCACCTTTTTTATCGACATTGTTACCTGTGACAAATTCCTGTTTGGTATCATTGCCAGCAAAACTTCCCGCAGCATTGAAACTCAGCTGCGGTAACATGCCCGCGTTGCCTTTGCTCACGTTGTTCTTTGCGATTTCCGTTTCATTCTTTGAAATGGCAATAGCATAATTATTCTGCAACGCAATTCCAATTGCTTGATCTAATCGTAATTTTTCCTGGGAATAGCAATTTGTTATAATAAAAACCAAAAGGATCGTTGCACTATAATTCTTCATTCTTTTTTGGTTTTGATAAGTAGGTGTATATAGCGGGTATGACGTATAAAGTCAGGATCAATGAAAACAAAACGCCTCCTATAACCACAATACCCATGCTCATGCGGCTTTTTGCACCGCCTCCTAAGGCCAGTGCAATGGGCAATGCACCTAACGAAGTAGCAATGCTGGTCATAAGAATTGGCCGCAATCGCAATGCAGCAGCTTCGCGTATGGCTTCTTGCAAAGGCTTGCCCTGGCGTTGTAGTTGATTCGCAAATTCAACAATTAATATTCCATTTTTCGTGACCAGGCCTATTAGCATAATGATTCCGATCTGACTGAAAATATTCAGCGTTTGATTGAAATACCAAAGAGAAAGCACTGCGCCTGCCATCGCTAAAGGCACTGTAAGCATAATGACGAAAGGATCGATAAAACTTTCAAACTGGGCAGCAAGTACGAGAAAGATAAGGATCAGGGCCAACAGGAATGCAAATAAAACATTTGAAGTACTTTCCTGAAAATCTCTGGAGGCACCTGTAAGTGCTGTTGAAAAAGAATCATCCAGTTTTTTGGAAGCAATGGACTGCATTTCTTTAATACCGTCTGCAATGGTGTATCCTGGAGATAAGCCGGCAGATACCGTTGCAGACATATATCTGTTGTAGTGAAATAACTGAGGTGGACTGCTCAGCTCTTCCATCTTGACAATATTGTCCAATTGAAATAATTCACCTTTATCATTTTTAAGATAAAACGATTTTAAATCCATTGGATCATCCCTGTCCTGACGGAGAACCTGACCAATGATCTGGTATTGCTTTCCATTCATCGTAAAATATCCAAACCGTTGTCCGCTGAAAGCCAACTGCAAGGTTTGTGCAATTTCAAAAGTGGAAATGCCCAATGCTTTTGCTTTTTCGCGGTCAATGGAAATAGTTAATTCAGGACGATTGAATTTAAGATTGACATCAGTTGCCTGAAATACTTTGCTTTTATTGGCTTCTTCCATGAATTGTGGAAGAACTGCTTTTAATTTTTCAAAATTCGGAGCTTGCAATACGAATTGCACAGGTAATCCACCTCTTGGCCCTCCGCCACCTGTGCTAATGGTTTGTTCCTGGGTCACAAATGTTTTAGCCTGTGTAAATTGAGAGGTTGTTTTGATTAAATAATTGGCAATGTCATTTTGTGAACGGGTTCGCTCCTCCGGATTGGAAAAGCGCAATCTTACAAATGCCGTATTCACTGCGCCGGAACCTGTAAATCCGGGAGAAGTGACAGTAAGGCAAACTTGTTTTTCCGGAACTGAATCATCGATGAATTGGGCAACCTGTTTGACAAAGGCATCTGTATATTCATAGGATGAACCTTCAGGTGCACTGATGATTAGTCGAAGCCAGCTTCTGTCTTCAAGAGGGGATAATTCAGAGGGGATTAATTTTCCTACACCAAATATGATGATTACACAAGAGATTAATGCAAGGATGGCTATCCATCGTCTTCTTAAAAAATCATTCAGCGAATTGCGATAACCATTTTCCATATTTTCGAAAAACGGTTCGGTCATTTCATAAAATCGACTCTTTTTGGTATGCTTTCGGATGAGGTGGGCGTTGAGCATTGGAGTAAGGGTCAGGGAAACAAATGCCGAGATAAGGACGGCACCTGCTAACACCACGCCGAATTCTCTGAACAACCTGCCGACAAATCCTTGCAAAAAGATAATCGGAAGAAAGACCACGGCAAGTGTGATCGAGGTAGAAACGACGGCAAAAATAATTTCTCTTGAGCCTTTGATAGCGGCTTCAACCGGAGAAAATCCTTGCTCCACTTTCTTAAAAATATTTTCTGTAACCACAATTCCATCATCGACCACCAAACCTGTGGCAAGCACAATGGCAAGAAGACTCAGGATATTGATGGAAAACCCCATGAAGTACATGATAAAAAAGCCACCAATAAGAGAGACCGGAATATCTATTAATGGTCTGAACGCAACAAGCCAGTCGCGGAAGAATAAGAAAATAATGAGTATTACAAGAAGTATCGCAATAAGAATGGTTTGTTCTACTTCCTTTATGGAGTGTTTGACAAAAACGGTGTTGTCTAAGGCAATATTCAATGAGTAGTCTTTCGGGATCTCTTTTTTAATCTGATCCATTCGCTTGTAGAATTCATCGGCAATCTCGATATAATTGGCACCGGGTTGCGGAACTACTCCTAATCCGATCATCGGAATGTTGGATTCTCTTAAAATGGTCTCTTCATTTTCAGGCCCCAGCATGGCATAACCAATGTCTTTCAATTGGATTTTTCGACCATTTGTTTCTTTTATGATGAGCTCATTGAATTGATCTTCTGAAATTAGTTTGCCGGAAATTTTTACAATGAGTTCAGTGTTATCACCTGATATTTTTCCGGAAGGCAGTTCCACATTTTCACGCTGTATAGCTTGTTGCACATCAACCGGCGTTATTTTGAACGAAGCCAGTTTATCGGGATCCATCCAGATGCGCATGGAATATTTTTTCTGTCCCCAGATTTGCACAGTGCTCACACCAGGAATGGTCATCAATCGCTGCGCAATGACATTTTCAGCATAATCACTAATCTCAAGGTGATTGCGGGAATCACTCCGGATAGTCATAGCAATGATTGCATCTGAACTCGCATCAGACTTGGTCACGGTAGGTAGACCATCTATATCACTGGGCAATTGTCTGACGGCCTGCGAAACCTTATCCCTGACATCGTTTGCTGCAGCTTCCATGTCGGCATCCAATTGGAATTCTACTGTGATATTGCTGACGCCCTGGCTGCTGGAAGAGGAAATAGAACGCACACCTGCAATTCCATTGATTACTTTTTCAAGCGGTTCGGTTATTTGCGATTCGATGATGTCGGAGTTGGCACCAGCATAATTGGTTCTTACCGTAATAACAGGGGGATCAATTGCCGGAAATTCTCGAACACCTAAGAAATTAAAACCAATTACTCCAAAAAGTATTATGATCAGATTGACAACTATAGCAAGTACAGGTCGCTTGATGAATATTTCTGAAAATCCGTTCATTTATCATTCAAGCTTAATATGCGAATAGGACTTCCTGATTTTAAAGACAGAATACCGGAAGTAATTACGGTATCTCCGGGATTTAAACCTTTTAGAATTTGTACGTTGGTTTCCGTTCGCAATCCGGTTACCACTTCAACATCCCTGGCCTGTCCGTTATTACTGATAAAGACTTTGTATCCCTTTAAGATTGGGATCAGTGCTTCTGTAGGAACCATAATGCTGTTTTCATTTTCTTTTAAAGTCATTTCAATCTTCGCAAATGATCCAGGATAAATTTTGTTGTTTTTATTATTGCATATTGCACGTGCACGAATGGTGCGCGTATCTATATCTATTTTCGGCTCGATCAATTGAATCTTTGCCTCAAAATTTTCGTCAATACCCTCAATAGTGAATTGGATAGTGCCACCGGTTTTAAGCATTGAACGGTATTTTTCAGGAACGGAAAAATCAATTTTGATTGGGTCAAGTTGTTGTATGCTTACCAATGGCTGTGAAGGTGATACATAACTTCCGGGGCCTATATTTTTAAAACCAAGTAAACCGGTGAATGGCGCGCGGATCTCCGTTTTTGAAATTTGGGCATTGACTAATTCGATATCAGCCTGATTGATGAGATAATCATTTAATGAATTCTCATATTCATCTTTAGATATACTGTTTATTTCAAGTAATTTTTTGTTGCGGTCTTCTTTGTTTTTAAGTAATTGCGATTCTGATTTCAGTTTTTTCAGTTGAGCCTGTAACTCAAGGTCATTTATTTTTGCTAATAACTCTCCTTTGCTGACTATTTTCCCTTCCGGTATATTGAGCATAGTGAGCTTGCCTGCCACTTCAGGGATCAGATTCACTTCTTCATTAGCATAAGTGGTGCCGGTTATAAACAACTTATTATCGGTCTTTTCACCCTTCGTTAAAAAGGCAGTTACCGGTACTGCAGCTGCTCCTGGTCTGATAGTCTGTTTCTGATTAGCGGTATTATTCAAAAAATAATACTTGTAAATACCCAGGCCGGCAACAATGATAAGTATGATAATCAGGGTTCGATAACGCATCTTTATGTACTAGTTATTCTGTAAATAGGGATTGCATGATAGATCAGGAATTGAATAAATCATTTGTGATGGCAATTTCAGGATTGATAGTCAAAGTATTGAACAATCAAATGAATATAATAAATTATTAACAAATTGGTTCACCGATCCTGTTGAATGAGCCTGTATTTAACTTATTTGTATTGTAGTCATCCGGTCAGAACAGCCGTATTCTGTGCTTATGAACGGGTGCTATTTTACTGAATAAGCTTATCTTTGCCCATCAATAAAACGTATGCAGCATCTTAGCGAACAAGAGATTATCAGGCGAAATTCGTTGTCGGAAATTATTCAGCAGGGTTTTAATCCATACCCCGCGGAAGCCTTTGAGGTGAATTCAAATTCCGTTTTTATTAAATCAAATTTCGACAACCCGGAAAGTCCTGTGGGGAATGAATTTTTTAAGCACATTCGGCTTGCCGGCAGATTGATGATGGTAAGAGATATGGGTAAGGCTTGTTTTGCAGAGATTCAGGATGCTGTTGGCAAAATTCAGGTTTATATCAAACGCGATGAAATTTGTCCGGGGGACGATAAAACTGCTTATGATACGCTATTTAAAAAATTGATCGACATAGGAGATATCATTGGTGTTGAAGGGTATATTTTCAGAACCAAAGTCGGCGAAATATCAATCCATGTTTCAACTTTTAAATTGTTAAGCAAATCATTACATCCATTGCCTATTGTAAAAGTGGATGCAGATGGAAATGCACATGATGCTTTTACCGATCCTGAACAGCGATACAGACATCGCTATGTGGATCTTATCGTGAATCCACAGGTAAAAGAAATATTTATCAAACGGTCTCGCATCATCAATGAAATGAGAAATTTTTTTGTAGAGCAGGGATGGCTTGAAGTCGAGACGCCTGTCTTACAAAGCATTCATGGCGGAGCTGCAGCACGACCATTTAAAACGCATCACAATGCGCTTGACATGCCTTTGTTTTTGCGCATTGCCAATGAACTGTATTTGAAACGACTGATTGTAGGTGGGTTTGACGGAGTGTTTGAGTTTGGAAAAATGTTTCGCAATGAAGGAATGGATCGAACGCATAATCCGGAATTCACCTCGATGGAGATTTACGTGGCGTATAAGGATTATATATGGATGATGGAAATGGTGGAAACTATGCTGGAACGGGTAGTTGTTGCAGTAATTGGCTCTCCTGTTGTGAAACATGATTCAGTTGATTTAAATTTTGCAAAACCATTTCGTCGGTTAAGTATGTTTGATGCGATAAAGGAATATGCAAACTTTGATGTAGAGGGAAAATCTGAGGCCGAGTTAATTGCATTTTGTAAATCCAACCGAATTGATATTGATGATTCAATGGGAGTTGGTAAGCTGATCGATTCCATCTTTGGAGCAATGGTGGAAAAACACCTGGTTCAACCTACCTATATCACCGATTATCCGATTGAAATGACTCCGCTTGCAAAAAAGCATCGTTCAAAAGCCGGATTGGTCGAGCGTTTTGAATTGTATGTAAACACTAAAGAGATTGCAAACGCCTATACAGAGTTGAATGATCCATTAGATCAGCGGCAGCGATTTGAAGATCAACTTAAATTAGCAGCCAGAGGGGATGAAGAAGCGATGGTGCTCGACGAAGACTTTTTGCTTTCTCTGGAGTATGGTATGCCTCCGACATCCGGACTTGGTATAGGAATCGATAGACTCACCATGATGCTTACCGGACAGGATGCGATTCAGGAAGTACTTTTGTTTCCACAAATGAAACCGGTGAATTAAATTCAAATGAAGGGAATTTTGGCCGTCAATTGATTCCAGTAATTTTTTGAATTGCAATTTGAAACGGACGATTACCATTTCAGATAAACTTCATTTTAATTATAGCGCCTTTAATCGGCATTGTATTCAAATCAGGGGATTCAATAAAATGAATTTATACCTGAGCGATTACATCCACATTTCCTTTGACGAGTTGATTCATTTCAACTTTAATTTCAGCGTTCAAGGGAAGGTATAAATCAACACGGGAACCGAATTTGATAAATCCTAAATCTGTTCCTTGTACGACCTCGTCTCCTGGTTTTGCATAACTAACGATTCTTCTTGCCAGGGCACCGGCTATTTGCCGGATTAAAACCTGTGTACCGTCTTTACGCTCCAGGACAACGGTGTTTCGTTCATTATCTGTTGATGCTTTGGGGTGCCAGGCTACAAGGTATTTTCCGGGATGATATTTAGCATAAATTATTTTGCCGGAAAATGGATAGCGGTTGCAATGTACGTTTAATGGATTCATAAATATGCTGACCATTTTACGTCTATCATTAAAAAATTCCGTTTCCGTTACTTCTTCAATTACGACGATCTTTCCATCTGCTGCAGCATATATCTGAGAATCGTTTATGTCTTGAATCCTACGCTCTGGATTTCTGAAAAAATTTAAAACGAGCAGAAAAAAAATACCAATTAGGATAACTACCGGCCAAAACAAAAAAGTCAGGTAATTCTGAAACAACAGAATTACTGCTATATAAAATAAAAGCGTGCCGGTTACCCAGGTTCTTCCTTCTTTGTGAATATACATGTGTATGCGTTTACGGATTCAATAGTATCGAATAAAGACAAAGTTACAAATTTACAGGAAGGAGGCTTTTGTTATAGCTTTTCTTTCGAATAGGCAGATTCAAATAGAAAGTACAAAAATGCCGGTTGGTATGATAAAGAAAAAACTATCGAATCGATCCAGGAAACCACCATGTCCGGGTAGCAGCTGTCCGCTGTCCTTGATCCCGATTATCCGTTTTAGTTTGGATTCATACAAATCGCCCAGAGTTCCCGCAAACCAAATTGCGCCGCCCAAAATAACAATAGTCGAAATGTTGAACTTTAGTGTAAACAAATATTGATTAACCAACCAGGCCGCGAGAATAGCGGCTATCAGTCCACCTGCTGCACCTTCAATTGTTTTTTTGGGGGATATAGCCGGTGCAAGTGGATGTTTACCGATCAGGCTACCTGTAAAATAGGCAAACACATCGTTGCACCAGTTAATAATAATTAATCCGAGAATGATCCAGCGATGTTGTTCGAAATTTTGGTTCAAATAACTGAATCCAATCAGAATAGGGAAGCAGATGTAAAAAATTCCGGAATACCAGGATTGACAAAAGCTCCAGTTTCTTTGAGTAATTATTGAAGCTCCGTAAATACTTAGTATAAAAAGGATAATGGCGTTTATTTTTTGAAGATCAAAATGATCTTCCTGCGTTTTGCCATTGATTAATTTAAATAGAATAAAAAAAGTAAAGAATAGGGTGATGAACAAAAAGTTTTTTGAAGCGAAACTGCCTTCCCGTTTCGCAACGTGCTGAATCCATTCCCGGCTGGAAAATACAAGTATAATAATGAGTAATAGCGTTGCAGACCAGATGGAATACAACAACGCAAAAAAGGTGATGATGCCAAGAGCTAATCCGGTAACGCTTCGTTTAAACATGACTTGTTCGTTTTGTTTTTTGAATGAGATAGTAAGCCATGAATACAGTTGCCATAACTGAAAAAGCCAGGGCCGCAGGATTTGGCATTTTGGTCTCCTCGTGAAGTTGCTTTAAAATTTCCTCTCTATAAATGTATGCTCCGATCACCTGAAATCCATTATTAAAAAAATGCAATAATATAGAATGCCATAAATTGCCGGTATTCATATAAACAAATCCTAAAATCAAACCCAATACGCATCTCGGCAAAAAACCCTGGAACTGCATATGAATGGCAGAAAAGAATATGGATGCGAGAAGCAATCCGATCCATTTGTTTTTAGTCCATGAGATGAATTGATTTTGAACAATGCCCCGGAAGACCCATTCTTCGGCGATTGCAGGAATTGCAGCTATGACTACTAAGGCAATGATTAAATCAGACAGGGACTGAAAATTAAGCATTTTTTGTATCATCTCGGCCATTTGCAATTCTGTGTCATTCATCCAGTCCGTTAACGGAATTAATTGATTGAGATAACTTGAAAAAGCGACCAGGGGTATACAGGATAGAAAGAAAAGCAGACTGATAAAGAAAATATTCAATGCAAATGAAGAAGTATTTAGTGAAGTTGATGAATCCGGATTTACTCTGCTATGGACCCAGGCTGGAATGATTAGAGTAAATACCTGGCTGCATAATTGCGTAATAAGAAGTTCCTGACTAGTTAATGTATTTAAAAGCGATTTGGAATCGGAAACGATTTGTTCTAATCCTATCCCTTTGGAATAAATCATTCCAATCAACATTAAATTGCTGATGAGTAATCCAAGAATTACAAAGAGCACAAAATAGAGTAATGAGATCAGTTTATTTTTGATCATTATATCCGTTTGTAAAATAATTGGTAGCAACCATATTGAGGTTCTTCATATTTGGTTAGCTTCATGTTTGAATTAAATTTTTCCGGTATATTCTAACATAAAAATGAAAAATCAAAATCGTATTGTTTATGACCAGATTAAGCGTAAATATCAACAAAATTGCATTAATAAGAAATTCGAGAAAGGGCAATCTTCCGGATCTGGTTCAGATTGCACAGGATTGTGAACGTTTTGGAGCGGAAGGCATAACAGTGCATCCAAGGCCGGATCAAAGGCATATACGCTATACAGACATCCCCCTGTTAAAAGAAGTCGTACAAACGGAATTCAATATTGAAGGATATCCCTCTGACGAATTCATTGATTTAGTATGCAGGAATAAACCACACCAGGTTACACTCGTGCCTGATGCTCCGGATGTACTAACCTCTGATTCAGGTTGGGATGTCAGGGCAAATCTGAATATGCTTCGGGACATCATTAAAAAGTTTCAGGATCAGGGCATCCGCGTTTCATTATTCCTGGACCCTGTGGAAGAAATGGTGTTTTATTCAAGGGAAGCAGGGGCTGACAGAGTTGAATTTTATACAGGAGATTATTCTAAAGAATTCAAAATTGACCAAAGAAAAGCAGTCCTGGATCATGTCAGATCCGCTCATGCTGCCAATACATGTATGCTGGGAGTCAATGCCGGTCACGATTTAAATTTGGAAAACCTTCATTATTACAAAATGAATGTGGAAGGGCTTTTAGAGGTTTCCATAGGACATGCACTGGTCTGTGATGCAATCTATTATGGTCTTGAAAATGCAATTTCAATGTATAAAAATCAATTGAAGTAGCATATTTACAAGTAGTTATAAATCAATCATTTAACTGATATCAAAAGCATTTTAAAATAAATAAGAAATTATTAACCAAAAATTTTTGAAAATTGCAAACCATAGTATCTTTGGGAGTTAACAATATCTTAAGCAAACTAAAACTTACCAAATTATGAAGAAAGTTTTATTCGTATTTCTGTCTCTTTTTATCGTCTTTGAGATGGCTGAGGCCCAAAGGATGATTAAAGGAACGGTAACCGACAAAAGTGGCTCTCCCGTCATCGGCGCGAACGTTGTAGCGAAAGGAACCACCACAGGTACAATAACTGATCTCAATGGTAGCTACAGCCTCAGTGTTCCTGCAGGTGTAAATGTCGTTGTGATTAGTTATACAGGTTACAATACTCAGGAAATCACCCTGGGTGCCAGTAACATGGTTGATGTTTCCATGGAAGAAGGTGTACTTCTTACAGAGACAGTAATTTCTGCTCTTGGTGTGAAGCGGAATAAAAGCGACGTGGTTTATGCTAACCAAACAATTAGTTCAGAAGATCTGAATACTGTTACCAACAAAAGTGTACTGAATGCGCTTCAAGGTAAAGTAGCCGGAGTAAAAATCGGGTCATCTTCCGGAGCTGTAGGTGCATCTACACGGATTGTACTTCGGGGAGAAACTTCCCTTACTCAGGGAAATAACGCTCTTATTGTCGTTGATGGAGTTCCGGTAAATAATTCAAATTCAGCTGGTGGTGGTGGTGTTGGCCCTAATGGTGGTGAAAAAGGTGCTCAGGGAGATCGTGACAATTATGTAGATTTTGGAAATCGAGGAAATGACATTAATCCGGATGACATAGAATCTGTTACAGTTCTCAAAGGTCCTGCTGCAACTACTTTGTACGGTTCTCGCGGTGGTTCGGGTGTTATTTTGGTAACCACTAAGAAAGGAAGGGAAGGTTCCAAGCCTCAAATCAGCTTCAGTACCTCTTTCAGCCAAGAACGCGTGTACTTGATCTTCAAACAACAGGAACAATTCGGATCCGGATACAAAACTTGTGGTGGCTGTGGTGGTGGTATCGATATTTTCATGGGAGAAAATTTCTCTTGGGGTGCTGCTCTCGATGGCAGAATATTGCCTTGGACAGGTGCTCCGGCCGATGCCAATGGCAACCTGATTCCTTTAAGCAATGGTAAAATAGAACAATTGTCCCGACCATATTCTTATGTTCCTAATCATTTGGAAAACTTTTTTGATTATGGACAAACCCAACGGAACAATGTTTCAATCAGCGGTGGATCAGATAAATTCAAATACTTTATTTCTTATACTAATTTCAACAATACCGGGATTGTTCCACATACCAATCTGTATAAAAATAATATCCTGTTGAATGTATCAGCTGAATTTTCTAAAAAATTGAGCACATCATTTTCATTTAACTATGCTAAACTGAACCAACGGGGTGCTACTGAAGGTGGTTATCCATTTGGATGGTCATCAGGAACTCCAGCCTATGGTTTTGCTTTGCAAACACCTGTAAATATTCCATTTAGTGAATTGCGGGATTACAACAGTCCTTATCAGGATTTCAAAGGATTTTATGGACAATATTCTGTAAATCCTTATTACATACTGGATCAGCAGGCCGTTCGGAATTCTGTCGACAATGTGATTTCAAATGTGACTTTAAATTATCTGCCTTGTAAGTATGTAAGATTAACTGGAAAAGTAAGTACTAACTTTTTCATCAGCAGTGTTACAGAAAATAGTCCGAAGTTTACCTATGCAAGAGCATTGTCATGGTCTGATGGTGCATTAAGTGATTTTAATAGTCCACGTGATCAAGCTAATTTTAGTTTGGGATCTTACAAAGAATCCAGTGACAGAAGTACAAATTTGAATTATGACCTTTTGGTTAATTATAGCAGACCGATCGGAAGTAATTTTAAACTGAATACAACAGTTGGTTTTAATTCAATTGAACAAACATTCCGAAGAGTTACAGGATCTACCGTTGGTGGTTTGGTTATTCCGGATTTCTATGATCTAACTAATTCTGCTGAAACACCAATATCAACAAATACCACTAGTAAGTATAGATTGCTTGGAGGTTTGTTTAATGCTTCCTTGGGATATAGGGATCTAGTGTTTTTCGAATATTCCGCGAGGAAAGATTATTCTTCCACGTTACCTGAAGGTAAAAGAGGTTTCTTTTATCAGGCCGGTGGAATATCTTTCGTTCCATCCAATCTTAGAGAATGGGCTATTGATGGAATTTCAAGTCTTAAATTCCGTGCAAGCGTAGGATCTGCAGGAAAAGATGCACCTCTTTACAGATTGGATAATTATTTTTCTGTCAATCCCACGATATTGGATTGGGGAACAGATTACAGGATTCTATTTCCATTCAATGGTGTGCCAGGTGCCCAACGCTCTAGGAGAATTGGAAATCCGAATTTGAAACCGGAATTATCGATTACCAATGAATGCGGGATAGACCTTGGTATTTTGAATGACAAAGCGATTTTCGAATTCACTTTATACGAAATCAATTCCAAAGATCAAATTGTGGATGTCAACATTCCATGGTCCAGTGGGTATGATGTCATCACTCAGAATATCGGAAGAATGGAAAATGTTGGACTTGAATTGGGTATACGCCTGAATCCTTATCACGCTAAAGATTTGGACTGGAAAGTGTACGGTACCTATTCTGAAAATCACAATATCGTAAAGACCATTCTTGACAATGGTATTCAAGGTGATGAACTGAACATCTATGAAAGCCTCGTGCATTTTGCAGGACATGGTACATTGAATCTCGTAGCAGCAGAAGGCCAGCCGTTTGGTACATACAAAGGAACCAGTTTTGTTTTTGATAGCCAGGGACGCATAGTCGTAGATGGAAATGGAAATCCTAAGCAGAGCGGTACCTTATCTTACCTAGGTTCATACCAGCCTGACTTCTTGTATAGTTTTGGTACGGATTTAACTTACAAAGGATTTAACCTTCATGTTTTATTCGATGGAAAACAAGGTGGATTGTTTTATTCAGGTACTAAGCTGAGTACAGAATTTAATGGTACTGCAAGTACAACTACAATTTATAATAGAGATCCGTTTGTAGTTCCTAATAGTGTGAAAGAAGATGGTAGCGTAAATGATATAAAAACGGATGCTTACCATTATTTCAAAAGTTTACCTGCAGCAGCATTTCTTGTTGATGCCAGTTATGTCAAGTTGAGAGAAGTTTCATTATCCTACAATCTTCCAAAAGACTGGTTAGGTTCTGCGGGTTTTACGAATATCAGTGTTGGCGTTTTTGCTAAGAATTTGAAATATTGGGTAGCCAAGTCAAATACTTTCGCAGATCCTGAAGTTGGTGGTGTTGGTGCATCAACCGATGCATTTGGTATTGAAACCTCAACAACGCCTACATCCAGAAGTTTCGGAGCAGAATTAAAATTAACTTTTTAAGCACTTTAAATTAGAATGAAAATGAAATCATATACATTCAAACATTTATTTTTGATTCTGACAATGGTAATGCTCGCAACCTCTTGCGATAATTATCTGGATGTAAATTCCGATCCGAATCAATCTACTAAAACAGATATTAATCTACAATTATCTTCCGCAATACTTTATGTTGGCACTGCAATGGGAGACCGGATCACTTACACCACACAGCGTTGGTGCCAATACTGGACCGGGGGACCAGGAGTTTCATTAGGGGAGCAGGATCAACATTTGTTGTCAACCGGAGAATGCAATCAGCTGTTCGAAGATTTGTACAGAAGCATGAGCAATTTGAATTACATCATCAATAATACACATGAAAAAAATTATAAGGGCATTGCCTATATCATTCAAGCTTATAATTTTCAAGTATGTGCGGATTTGTTCGGCGATATTCCCTTTAAAGAAGCGTTGAGAGGTGATTTTTCAAGTGGTTTAATTTTTGCACCACACTATGATTCTGTTAAATCAGTGGTGTATCCGGGCATTGAAGAATTGTTGAAAAAGGGATTGGATTCATTGGGGTCAATATTAGATAAAATTCCTGGCTCTGACGATTTGATCTATGGTGGCGATTTAGTAAAATGGAGAAAATTTGCCAATACTTTGCTACTTAAATTGTATGTCAGGCAAGGTGCTGATGGACAGGCAAAGGCAGCTGCTTTTTATTCCTCTCCTGATCAATTCATCATTGCGAATACAGATAATGCAATGATTAGTTATCCGGGTACTTCAACTTCAAGAAATCCATTTTGGACTGAAGCAAAAAGCTCTGCATTGGGTAACTTCTTTGTAGGAACGACAACAAGCATTGACTATCTGACATCAACACAGGATCCAAGGATTGATTTTCTTTATGATAAGGCAAAAACCGGCCAACATATCGGATTGAAATTCGGGGATATTGAAAATTCACCTCCATCAGCAGATTATTCTAAGCCTAGTGGAGCACGAATTGCCGCGGGGGGTAATATATTTAGCCCCACTGCTCCGGTTATTTTGATGTCATCCTGGGAAGGCAATTTACTTATTGCTGAAGCTATGGCCCGTGGATGGGTAGCAGGTGATGCCAAGCCTTTTTATGAAGCTGCAGTCAAAGAAAATTGCGCATACCTGGGTGTAGCTGCGACGGATGCAGATACGTACCTGATTACAAAAGGCAAATACGATCCTGCAGATGCTATAAAATCCATTGCCTTGCAAAAATGGGTTTGTATGACCGGATTGCAATCCATAGAATCCTGGATTGAGACCCGTAGATTTGATAATGCAGCAAACCCCATATTCAGTTCACCAGGTGGAATTTTCGTAAACCCGGCTAGGAATGCATTGGGTCCCAATGTGTATCCATCTATTTTGCCTTATCCTGATTCAGAGGAAAGTTTGAATAAGAATTTTCCGGGCCAACATCCGTTAACTGCAAAAGTATTTTGGGATAATTAAAAAAAATTAAACATGAAAACAAATAATATATATCACATTTTATTCCTTCTAGCAAACCTAATGGCATTGTCTGCCTGCGAAAAAAAGGAAGAAGGGAAGTCAATAGTCATAACAACAGCTGTGCCTTATTTAATTGAAGATTCAATTTTCCTTCAAACGTCTTATGTATATGGTGCTGGTCAAACTACCATTAATAAGGATATACCTGATTTAATTGCTGTTGCTGGGGACTCAGTTGTGGGCTTTGAAGGTGGATATGGAGGTAAAACCGGACATGATTTTATCAGAATTTTAAAATCTGATATTGTTAGCTGGGGAGATACAATTACGGCTGGTGGAAAAAGTATTAGGTTTGAAAGATTTAATCTTTCTTCATATTCAGCATCAGTTGGCACCAATATCGTAATTGCCGATCAGATTAAAGCTCCAAACAAACCTGGACCTAATGATTTGGTAGGTAGTTATAAACGAACTTCCAATTCATACATAATAGAGCTTAAAAAAGTATTTGATGGTGTTTATATCATTGATAATTTAGGAGGTGCTGGGGTGCCACCTTTTCCTTATTTACTTTATAATTACTCTAACATTAGTGGAGAGGACAGTTTGGCTTTTGCAAATCAAGTGAATTCATGTAACGGTGGTCACCAACTAGTAAGTCCAGCCGCACCTGAGGGTTTAACCAGCAAAGTTTATTCATTATCATACCCTCCAATTATTACATCCACAAGTCCGTTAACATTTCAATGGAAAATCTTTTCTTTTGGATCATCGTCTGTTAATTCTAAGTCTTTGGATGCTGGGGCTGCATGTACATGGGGATATAGCATTCGAACGTTTGTAAAACAATAGAAATATTAATATTATTTGGTAAGTAGCCTTTAAATAATCCCATTTATTATAGAAAACGGGCAAGCTTTTAAGTTTGCCCGTTTTTTTTCTTTGTGAAAATTATAGATTGATTACCTTTGCAATCCTAAATTTTAAGTTTTTATGCTGATTATCGATGTAAAAGATGCTGAATCCATTGACCGGGCCCTCAAAAAGTACAAAAAGAAGTTTGAGCAATCCCAGACCCTGCGTCAATTGAGAAATCGCAAGCATTTTACCAAGCCATCTGTAGAAAGAAGGTCTGAAATTCTGAAAGCCGTATACCGTCAGGAATATATTTCCCGGAACGCATAAAATATTTTCATAATATTTATCTCTTTTAAAATCTGTATCTTAGATTTGTTCTAAGAAATGGATTCCTTACTTTTATACAACAATTATCTCATTGCGGAAAAACGCTATTCTACGCACACCGCAGAAGCCTATTTAAGGGATATCCAACAATTTATGGACTACTTAAATTCGGTTTATCAGATTACAAGAACAGAGGGTTTAAGTCATTTGCATTTGCGATCATGGTTTGCCAGTTTAAGTGCTAATGGCATGGAAGCCAGATCAATACGTCGGAAAATTTCCAGTCTGAACACATTTTTTAAATTTCTTAAAAAGAGAAACCTGATTTCCAATAACCCGGTATCAAAGGTAATTACTCCAAAAATCAAGAAAAGATTGCCTTTTACCGTCAGGGAATCGGATTTGCAATTCGAAGGCCATGAGAATAAATTAAGCACGGACAGTTACAAAGATTTTCTAGCAGATACGATCGTTCAAACGCTCTATGCCTTGGGTATCAGGAGGTCAGAATTAATCAATTTAAGAATTAAAGATGTTCATTTTAAAAACAACCAGTTAAAAGTATTGGGAAAAGGCGGAAAAGAAAGAATAATTCCTTTCGGGCAAGAACTAAGACTAAAACTGGAGCGTTATTTAATAATGCGCAATGAATTGGAGGTGAAGGACGAGAATGTTTTATTTCTGTTGGCAAATGGCAAAAAACTGTATCCCAAGGCAGTTTATCTGATGGTCAACAATTGGCTTAAAAGCAGAACCAGTTTGAGTAAACGCAGCCCTCATATACTCAGGCATAGTTTCGCCACTCATCTTGCTGACAACGGCGCTGAAATCAACGCTATCAAAGAATTATTAGGACATGCCAATTTGTCGGCAACCCAGATTTACACGCACAATTCAATCGAACAATTAAGAAAGAGTTATCAGCAAGCTCATCCACGGGCAATGATCAAATAAGGAGCACTTTCAATGAATGATCTATGATTCAAGCGATATTATTA
This sequence comes from Bacteroidota bacterium, assembly GCA_029781865.1. Lineage (GTDB taxonomy): Bacteria > Bacteroidota > Bacteroidia > Chitinophagales > Saprospiraceae > Vicinibacter. Next base: position 493,036 of record JAKOVW010000079.1, on the reverse strand, counting down.
TTATTCCTAAAACTTAAATAAATCAGCGAATTATGACAACAACAATTCAATCCATCCATTTTGACGCAGATGTTAAATTAATTCAACAAGTACAGGAGAAAATGGACCGGTTAGCCAGGTATGTCCAAAACAAAGCCGTTCAAGCCAAAGTGATTTTGAAACTGGAGAAGGTAGGACAGATCCAGGATAAAGTCATAGAAGTGATTATTAACCTTCCGGGCTTGCCAATAATAGCAAAGAGCACAAAGAAGAGTTTCGAAGAAGCTTTAAGTCAGGTTATTGCAACACTCAAAACACAACTTCTCAGACATAAAGAGAAAAAGCAAAAAAAGCATTAAATAAACCGAGGAATATACACTGGAAACAAGAGTCTGAAATAATGAAAGAGTTTGAAAGAATACCGTAAAGGATAAACTGGGAAGATATTCATAAAAGATATCCAGTTCCGGGATCCTTGGTAAATTCCTGCTTACCGTTTCTGACTATGCAACGTTTTCCAAAGCTAAAAAAATAGGTAAGTAATTGATATTTAGATTATTATATCTATAATCGCCGATTAACAATTGCTTTATATTTTTTTCGATTCAATTTTTCAAATAGTTATATCTTTGCAATCTCTTTTTTGGAGGGTATAGTCGTATGTCCTGTAGATAAGATTTAAGCCAGTGTAGCTCAGTTGGTAGAGCAGCTGACTTGTAATCAGCTGGTCGGGGGTTCGAGTCCGTCCACTGGCTCTTTTGTTAGAGAGGGGGTGCGCCGGAGTGGGAGAGCCGGGCCAGACTGTAAATCTGGTGTCTTTGACTGAATGGGTTCGAATCCAATCACCCCCACAAATCAGCAAGAGTGCTTGATTGAGTTTGTGTGAATGAAGGCTGGAACGAGTGGGAATTATATCGGGACTTGTAAATTCTAATGAACGAGTTGCCTGGCAAAAGAAAAAGAATCCTTAAAGATCAGATCATTGGTCAGCAGGAATAAAGATTTAAAAATGTTTGCTAAATGTAGCGCACAACATGCACACTCACACGAATATTCACACCCATGCCGAATTGCGGGAGTAGCTCAGTTGGTAGAGCATTAGCCTTCCAAGCTAAGGGTCGCGGGTTCGAGTCTCGTCTCCCGCTCAATAGAAAGGCTAGAATCGTTTAGCCAATTTTGAAGCGAATAGAAATTAAAAAACGATCAGTTCAACGGATGCTGGTCACAAAAAATAAAAATTGAATTCAGTACAAGGAAGGAGTATAGTCCTGATCTTTTACTTTCCAGCCAATGTAGCTCAGGGGTAGAGCACTTCCATGGTAAGGAAGGGGTCAAGGGTTCAATTCCCTTCATTGGCTCAAAAAAAATAATTTTCATAATCGATCATCATTAAATCTTTAAAGTAAAAATAGTCACCAATGGCAAAGGAAACATTTAATCGGTCAAAACCCCACGTCAACGTAGGTACAATCGGTCACGTTGACCATGGTAAAACAACTTTGACTTCTGCAATTACAGCAGTTCTTTCAGAACAGGGTCTCGCTCAAAAGAAAGACTACGATTCTATTGACAACGCTCCGGAAGAAAAAGAAAGAGGTATTACTATTAATACTGCTCACGTGGAGTATGAAACCAAAAAAAGACATTATGCACACGTTGACTGTCCGGGTCACGCCGACTATGTAAAAAACATGGTAACGGGAGCAGCTCAAATGGACGGTGCTATATTAGTAGTTGCGGCTACTGATGGTCCTATGCCACAAACCAGAGAACACATTCTTCTGGCTCGTCAGGTTGGTGTTCCTAAAATCGTCGTATTTATGAATAAAGTTGACCTGGTTGACGACAAAGAAATGTTGGACCTGGTTGAAATGGAAGTACGTGAGTTACTGGATAAATATAAATTCGGTGGTGAAAAAGCTTCTGTTATAAAAGGTTCTGCTTTAAAAGCACTGGAAGGCGATGCTGAAGCTAAAAAAGCAATTCAGGAATTAATGGATGCAGTTGATGCTGATATTCCGGAACCGGTTCGTCTTGTAGATCAACCATTCCTGATGCCTGTAGAAGATGTATTCTCAATTACAGGCCGTGGTACAGTTGCAACCGGAAGAATTGAAAGAGGAGTTATTAAGGTCGGTGAAAACGTTGAATTAGTAGGTATGATGGCTCCGGGTGAAAAACCGTTGACTTCTACCATTACCGGTGTTGAGATGTTTAGAAAATTATTGGACAGAGGTGAAGCTGGTGATAATGCAGGTCTGCTGCTGAGAGGTATTGAAAAAGATGACATCCGCAGAGGTATGGTTATCTGTGCTCCTGGTTCTGTTAAACCTCACATGAAATTTAAGTGTGAAGTGTACGTACTTTCTAAAGATGAAGGTGGACGTCATACGCCTTTCTTCAAAGGATACCGTCCTCAATTCTATTTCAGAACCACTGACGTAACAGGAGAAGTATTCTTACCAGAAGGAGTAGAGATGGTTATGCCGGGTGATAATATTTCACTTGAAGTGAATTTGATCAATCCGATTGCAATGGAAAAAGGACTTCGCTTTGCAATCAGGGAAGGTGGCCGTACAGTTGGTGCAGGTCAGGTAACTGAAATTCTGGATTAAAAAATAAAAGTATTTTCAGATCCATCGATAATTAATTGAGATGGATCTGAATAATACGGGCATAGCTCAACTGGCAGAGCGACGGTCTCCAAAACCGTAGGTTGAGGGTTCAAGTCCTTCTGCCCGTGCAAAACAAAAATGCAATGGATAAAATCTTACTGTATTTGAGGGAAAGTTATAATGAGCTGATGGATAAGGTGTCCTGGCCAACCAGGCAGAATTTAATTGACAGTGCTAAAGTGGTGGTTGTGTCTGCACTGATGTTATCGGTTGTGGTTTTTGTAATGGATTTTGTGGTTAATCAGGTACTTACTTTTATCTATAGTTTATAATGACCACCCTGATGAGCGAAGAAAAAAGGTGGTATTCATTAAGAGTAATCAGCGGTAAAGAAAAGAAAATCCGCGAGCGACTCGAATTGGAAGTAAATAGATCCGGATGGGCTGATTTTATTACACAGGTAATAGTGCCCTCTGAAAAAGTATATAAAATAAGAAATGGTAAAAAAGTAATCATGGAGCGAAATATACTTCCTGGTTACTTACTCGTTGAAGCAATTCCTTCCAAGTTAAGCGGAGAAATTGTTCAACACATTGCCAATATGCCTGATATCATTCATTTTTTAGGTAAAAACACACCTATTCCCATGACTCAGGTTGAAGCAAACCGGATGCTGGGTAAAGTGGATGAATCACAGGAAGTTGGGGAAACAATGATTGAGCCTTTTATTCCCGGTGAAACAGTGAAGATTATTGATGGACCGTTTAATGACTTTGTAGGGGATATCAAAGAAGTAAATGAAGAGAAAAAGAAAGTAAAAGTTATAGTCAAAATATTCGGCAGGGGAACGGAAGTCGAATTGAATTTTATGCAAGTTGAAAAAACGAATTAATTAGAACATTATGGCAAAGGAAATAGAAGGTTTTATAAAATTACAGGTTAAGGGAGGTGCTGCAAACCCTGCTCCGCCCGTAGGACCTGCACTCGGTTCTAAGGGTGTGAATATTATGGAGTTTTGTAAGCGTTTTAATGCAAAAACCCAGGATCAACCAGGAAAAATTCTTCCTGTTGTCATTACCCTTTATAAGGATAAATCATTTGACTTTGTAGTCAAAACACCACCTGCTGCTGTTCAATTAATTGAAGCTGCAAAAATCAAAGGCGGATCACCGGAACCTAACCGTAAAAAAGTAGGCTCAGTCAGCTGGGCACAGGTTGAACAAATCGCAAAAGATAAAATGACCGATCTCAATGCGTTTACACTGGAATCTGCTATGAAAATGGTGGCTGGTACAGCAAGAAGCATGGGATTGACAGTTTCGGGGAACGCCCCGTGGCAGAATTAATATTTTTTCATCAAGGGAGTTTCGCATTTCGCGGAACGCTATTACCTAAAATGCTTTTATATGGCACAATTAACAAAGAAAAGAAAACAAATCAATGCCAAGGTTGATGCAAAAAAATTGTACAACCTGGATGAAGCCTGCACTCTTGTCAAAGAAGTAAACACCACTAAGTTTGATGCTTCTGTAGATCTGCATATCAGATTAGGAGTAGATCCCAGAAAACCGGATCAGGCAATCAGAGGAACCGTAACACTTCCGAACGGAACCGGAAAAACAAAAAAAGTATTGGTCTTATGTACACCGGAAAAAGAAGCAGATGCTAAGGCATCCGGTGCAGATTACGTTGGACTGGACGAGTATATTCAAAAAATCGAAGCTGGTTGGACAGATGTCGATATTATTATCGCTATGCCTACAGTGATGGCTAAACTTGGGAAAGTGGGTAAGATTCTTGGCCCAAGAGGATTAATGCCGAACCCTAAAACAGGTACAGTCACTATGGATATCGTCGGTGCTGTGAATGATGTAAAAGGCGGTAAAATTGCCTTTAGGGTAGACAAATTCGGAATCATTCATTCTTCTATCGGAAGAGTATCTTTTACAGCTCAGAAATTGAAAGAGAATTGTGCAGAATTGCTGGGAGCAATCAATAAAATGAAACCATCTTCTGCAAAAGGTGCGTATTTCAAAAGTATATCAATGGCTTCAACAATGAGTCCGGGTATAAACATTGACTCCAAGGTTGTTCATTAATTCACATTCAAAAATTGACATCATGACCAGAGAAGATAAATCATTAGCAATACAGGAATTAAAGGAAAAATTTTCCAAGGCTCAGTTTTTCTATGTAACCGATTCTTCTACATTGACTGTTGAACAAGTAAATCAGTTTCGCAGAAAGTGTTTCGAGCAGGGCATAGAAATGCAGGTTGTAAAAAACAAGCTTGCAATAAAAGCATTGCAGAGTCTCGAAGCAGAAAGAGGATTCGAGCCATTATACGCTGCATTTGAAGGTCCGTCATCTATACTGTTTACGGATACGGCTGCTACTCCGGCAAGACTGATTAAAGAATTCCGCGAAACGCATGAGAGACCTATTCTGAAAGCGGCATATATTGATACTGCAGTTTATTCAGGCGATGAGCAATTGAAATTATTGGTTGCATTGAAAACCAAGTTTGAATTGATTGGAGATGTAATTATGTTGTTACAATCTCCTGCAAGCAACCTGGTCAGTGCATTGAATTCCGGCGGACAGAAAATCGCGGGAATCGTAAAGGCGCTCGAAGAAAGAGCAAGCGCTTAATTAAAGTTTGGCTTCCAAGTAATACACGCATACATTTTTTAACAATTGAAAAAAAAGAATCATGGTTGATGTAAACACTTTAGCAGATCAGTTAGTGAACCTTACTATTAAAGAAGTAAGTGAGCTGGCTTCTGTTCTAAAAGACAAGTATGGTATTGAACCGGCTGCCGCTGCTGTTGCAGTTGCCGCTGCACCTGCTGCCGCTGCCGCTGCTGCTGAAAAAACAGAATTTGATGTAATACTCAAATCTGGTGGTGCCAATAAATTAAATGTCATTAAAGAAGTTAAGAATTTATTGAACTTAGGTCTAAAAGAAGCTAAAGACCTGGTGGATGGAGCTCCATCTACTTTAAAGCAAGGAGTATCCAAGGAAGAGGCAAACTCTTTGAAAGATACATTGACAGCTGCTGGTGCTGAGATTGAAGTAAAATAATTTACGAACAGCATCAACAGTATACCTTTGATCAAAAGGAATACATATATGCTTGGCTTAGATCATGAACGTTCATGATCTAGGCCATTCATTATTTGTTTTATAGGATTGGGAATTGGTTTTATTAAAATAGATTATAATACATGGCTTCCATCGCAACGAAATCACAACTGAGAACAAGACATAATTTTGGAAGGGCCCCTCTCAACGTGCCTTATCCTGATTTTCTTGAGATTCAGTTAAAATCATTTAAGGAGTTCTTCCAATTGGAAACCACTCCGGATAAAAGAATTAATGAAGGACTTTTCAAAGTCTTTAAGGAGAATTTTCCGATCTCCGATGCAAGAAATATTTTCGTCCTTGAGTTTCTTGACTATTATGTGGATCCACCCCGTTATACTATTGACGAATGCGTTCAAAGAGGTTTGACGTTTTCTGTTCCTTTGAAAGCGCGTCTGAGACTTTCCTGTAATGATGAAGAGCATGTGGACTTCAAAACCATAGAGCAGGATGTGTTTCTTGGAAATATTCCATACATGACGCCAAAGGGCACCTTTGTTATTAATGGTGCTGAACGTGTCGTTGTGTCTCAGTTGCATAGATCACCAGGTGTGTTTTTTAGTCAGACGTATCACCCAAACGGAACAAAGATATTTTCTGCCAGAGTAATTCCATTTAAAGGAGCCTGGATGGAATTTGCTACAGACATTAACATGGTGATGTATGCTTACATCGATCGGAAAAAGAAATTTCCGGTAACTACATTACTGCGTGCAATCGGTTTTACTTCGGATAAAGATATCTTACACCTATTTAATCTGGCTGAGGAAATTAAAACTACAGCAAAAGATTTGAAAAAGGCAATTGGCAGAAAACTTGCAGCGCGTGTACTGAGACGATGGACTGAAGACTTTGTCGACGAAGATACCGGTGAATTAGTAACTGTTGAACGGAACGAAATCATTCTCGAAAGAGATACGATTTTAGATGAGGATAATATCAAGCAAATTGCGGATGCTTCAGTGCCTTCTATAATTCTTCAAAGAGAAGATATTACGGAAGATTATTCCATCATATACAATACACTTCAAAAAGACCCTTCCAGTTCAGAAATGGAAGCGGTGATTCACATTTATCGTCAGCTACGAGGATCAGATCCACCGGATGATGATACTGCTCGTGGAATTATTGATAAATTATTCTTCTCTGACAAAAGATATAATCTAGGAGAAGTAGGTCGATATAAAATAAATAAAAAATTAAATCAAAAAACGTCTGATACCACTTTGGTTCTTACGAAAGAAGATATTACTGAAATAGTAAAATATCTGATTTCATTAATTAACCAAAAAGCGGAATTGGATGATATAGATCATTTAAGCAATCGTAGAGTTCGTACAGTTGGTGAGCAATTGTTTGCTCAATTTGGAGTCGGTTTGGCCAGGATGGCCAGAACGATTCGCGAGCGGATGAACGTAAGAGATAATGAGGTATTTACACCAATAGATTTGATTAATGCAAGGACGCTTTCTTCAGTGATCAATTCTTTTTTTGGTACAAGTCAGTTGTCTCAGTTCCTCGATCAAACCAATCCTCTTTCTGAAATTACACATAAAAGAAGAATTTCTGCACTAGGACCCGGTGGACTTTCACGCGAACGTGCAGGATTTGAAGTCAGGGACGTTCACTATTCTCACTATGGACGATTGTGTACAATTGAAACACCAGAAGGACCAAATATCGGTTTGATTTCAACCTTGTGTGTACACGCCAAAATTAATTCCATGGGCTTTTTGGAAACGCCATATTGGAAAATTGACTCAGGAAAAGTAAATATCAAACACGGGATTCAGTATTTGTCCGCAGAGGAAGAAGATTATGCAAAGATCGCGCAAGCGAATGTTGCGGTAGATAAAAAGGGAGAATTTCACATGACTAAATTAAAAGGTCGTGAACATGGGGAGTTTCCTGTACTCGAGCCGGACGAATTGGATTATATGGATGTTGCACCAAATCAGATCGTGGGTGTTTCTGCTTCATTGATTCCGTTTTTGGAAAATGATGATGCGAATCGTGCATTGATGGGATCAAACATGCAACGTCAGGCCGTTCCTTTAATCAGACCTCATGCGCCAATCGTAGGCACAGGTTTGGAAGCGAAAGTGGCACATGATTCGCGCATGCTAATTACTGCCGAAGGTGATGGGGTAGTCGAATTTGTCGATGCCACCAAAATCGTGATTCGTTATGATCACACTGCTGAGGAAAAATTGATTTCTTTCGAAGAAAATGTGAAGGAATATCCTTTGACCAAATTTGCAAGAACGAATCAGGCTACCTGTATAAACCTGAAACCTATTGTGAAGAAAGGTGATCGCGTGAGTTTAGGAACTATTCTTTCAGATGGTTATGCTACTGAAAATGGTGAATTGGCATTAGGACAAAATCTACAGGTTGCATTCATGCCCTGGAAAGGATACAACTTTGAGGATGCCATAGTAATTTCAGAACGCGTTATTCAGGAAGATATCTTCACATCTATTCACATTGAGAGTTTTGAACTTGAGGTAAGAGATACCAAATTGGGAGAAGAGGAATTGACTAATGATATTCCGAATGTCAGTGAAGAAGCAACGAAGGATTTAGATGAAAATGGAATCATCAGAATCGGTGCTAATGTGGAAGAAGGAGATATTCTGATTGGAAAGATAACACCAAAAGGGGAAACCGATCCAACTCCTGAAGAAAAACTATTGCGTGCAATTTTCGGTGATAAAGCAGGAGATGTTAAAGATGCTTCTTTAAAAGTTCCACCTTCTATCGAAGGAGTTGTAATTGATAAGCAGTTGTATGCAAGAGCTAAGAAAGATAAGTTTCAAAAAGTCCAGGAAAAGGATTTGTTGACCCGTCTTGACGATAAGCATGATGTTGCATTGAACGAGTTGAAGACGATATTAATCGACAAATTATTAAAGTTGGTTAAAGATCAGATTTCTTCCGGAGTGAAAAGTATTTATGGCGAAGAGTTAATTGCAAAAGGATCTAAATACACAAATCCATTATTGAAGAAAATTGATTTCACCAAAGTGGATTATTTCAACTGGACAAAAGACAATAGCAAGAATCAGTTGATTTCAAAATTGCTTCATAATTACAACATTAAAGTAAATGAAGAAGTAGGTAAATACAAGAGAGAGAAATTTAATATTAGTATTGGTGATGAGTTGCCTGCGGGTGTTTTGAAATTAGCAAAAGTGTATATCGCTAAAAAACGAAAACTTAAAGTTGGAGATAAGCTTGCAGGTCGTCACGGTAACAAGGGAATTGTATCTAAAATTGTACGCGTCGAAGATATGCCATTCCTTGAAGATGGTTCACCTGTGGATATCGTATTGAATCCATTGGGCGTACCTTCAAGGATGAACCTGGGTCAGATATTCGAAACCGTTTTAGGTTGGGCTGGAAAGGAAATGGGATTGCATTTTGCAACACCAATTTTTGATGGAGCTACTATTCAGGATATTTACCAGCATATTGAAAAAGCAAACTTGCCACAATTCGGGCAAACGTATTTGAATGATGGTGAAACGGGAGATCGATTCCATCAGCAAGCTACAGTTGGTGTTATTTACATGTTGAAGTTATCTCACATGGTGGATGATAAAATGCACGCCAGATCTATCGGACCTTATTCATTGATTACGCAGCAACCATTGGGTGGTAAAGCACAATTCGGAGGTCAGCGTTTTGGAGAGATGGAGGTTTGGGCTTTGGAAGCATTTGGAGCTGCTCATATTCTGAGAGAATTGCTTACTATAAAATCGGATGATATAATTGGAAGAGCAAAAGCTTATGAAGCGATTGTGAAAGGCGATAATTTACCAGAACCAAATATTCCGGAATCATTCAATGTATTGATTCATGAATTGAGAGGCTTGGTACTTGATGTTAAATTTGAATAACGCTTTAAATTAATTAAACATGGCATTTAAAAATAAAATAACCAAACAAGATCAGGAATTTGATCGCATCACCATTAGCCTAAGTTCGCCGGATGATATACTCGAGCGTTCTTTTGGTGAGGTACTCAAGCCTGAAACTATAAATTATCGTTCCTATAAACCAGAACGCGATGGACTTTTTTGTGAGAAAATATTTGGTCCCGTAAAAGATTATGAGTGTTACTGCGGTAAGTATAAACGAATTCGTTACCGGGGTATCGTTTGCGATCGTTGTGGAGTTGAAGTAACAGAAAAGAAAGTACGCCGCGAGCGAATGGGCCACATTAAATTGGTGGTTCCTGTTGTCCATATCTGGTTTTTTAAATCTTTGCCAAATAAAATTGGATACCTCCTGGGATTGTCTTCCAAAAAATTGGAGTCCATTATTTATTATGAACGATTTGTAGTTATTCAACCAGGAGTAGCAGCAGGAACAGGTTCAAGTTATCTTGATTTATTGACAGAAGAAGAGTACTTCGAAGTATTGGAGTCACTTCCAAAAGAGAATCAATTGCTTGATGATAAAGATCCCAACAAGTTTATTGCTAAAATGGGAGCTGAAGCTGTTTATGACTTATTAGTCAGACTCAATTTGGATGATTTATCATACAACTTGCGCCATCAGGCTTCCAATGAATCATCTCAACAACGCAAATCAGAAGCACTCAAAAGATTGCGCGTTGCTGAAGCTTTCAGAGAAGGGTTGAATGAAAAAAATAATCGTCCGGAATGGACCATTGTACAATATTTACCTGTAATACCACCGGAGTTGAGACCATTGGTGCCACTCGATGGAGGTAGATTCGCAAGTTCTGATTTAAATGATTTATATCGAAGAGTTATTATCCGCAATAACCGTTTGAAACGATTATTAGAGATCAAGGCACCTGAAGTGATTTTGCGAAATGAAAAGAGGATGTTGCAGGAAGCGGTGGATTCATTATTCGACAATTCAAGAAAATCCAATGCCGTGAAAGCGGAAGGAGGAAGAGCTTTAAAATCACTAAGTGATATTTTGAAAGGTAAACAAGGAAGGTTCCGTCAAAACTTATTGGGTAAAAGGGTAGACTACAGTGGTCGTTCTGTTATCGTCGTTGGTCCTACTTTAAAACTGCATGAATGTGGTTTGCCGAAAAATATGGCTGCTGAGTTGTTTAAGCCATTTGTTATCCGTAAATTAATCGAAAGAGGAGTTGTAAAAACTGTAAAGTCTGCTAAAAAATTGGTGGATCGTAAAGATTCCATCATTTGGGATATACTCGAAAATATTTTGAAAGGTCACCCGGTGTTGCTGAACAGAGCTCCGACATTACACAGATTGTCAATTCAGGCCTTTCAGCCTGTATTGATTGAAGGAAAAGCCATTCAGCTGCACCCATTGGTTTGCGGTGCATTCAACGCTGACTTTGACGGTGACCAGATGGCGGTTCACGTACCCTTAAGCAACGCATCCATACTTGAAGCACAATTATTGATGCTGTCAAGTCATAACATGTTGAATCCTCAGGATGGATCACCGGTAACGCTTCCATCTCAGGACATGGTTCTTGGACTGTATTATTTGACCAAAGAAAGAATGGTTGAAAAAGAACAGAAGGAAAAAACATTTTACAGTGCAGATGAAATAGTGATCGCTTTTAATGAGAAGAAAATTGAGTTGCATGACCCGGTCAGAGTAAGAGCAAAACTGGAAAACGAGAAGGGTGAGATTGAAATGAAATTGATCCGGACTACTGTGGGAAGAGTGTTGTTGAATGAAGTAGTACCTGCGGAAGTTCCATTTCTTAATGAGTTATTGACTAAAAAGAATCTGAAGCAGATTATTGCGGATATAATTCATCGTACAAGTTTTGCAGTAACTGCTAAATTTTTAGATGAGATAAAAGATTTGGGTTTTTATTGGGCATTCAAAGCAGGTTTATCTTTTAATTTGGGAGATTTGATTACGCCATCCATTAAGAAGAAAACACTGGATGAAGCCCAAAAAGAAGTAGAAGAAATCTGGGATAGTTACAACATGGGTTTGATCACTAACAATGAACGCTATAATCAGATCATTGACAGGTGGACCTATGCCGATAACAGAGTGACGGATAATTTAATGAAGGAACTGGCAGCGCATAAAGGTGGATTTAACTCCGTGTATATGATGTTGCACTCCGGTGCCAGGGGATCGAAACAACAGATTAAACAGTTGTGCGGATTAAGAGGGTTGATGGCTAAACCACGGAAATCGGGAGATACAGGTTCATCTATCATTGAGAATCCAATTCTTTCCAATTTCCAGGATGGATTGAGCGTATTGGAATACTTTATTTCCACCCACGGTGCGCGTAAAGGTCTAGCCGATACAGCATTAAAAACGGCTGATGCAGGTTACCTGACTCGTAGGTTGGTGGATGTTGCTCAGGACGTAGTTATCAATGAAGAAGATTGTAATACATTAAGGGGAATTGAAACAACAGCGCTGATCGACAATGATAAAGTCATAGAAAATCTGGCATCAAGAATTGTTGGTCGTTTCACATTGCATAATATCATTCATCCCCTGACCGAAGAAATTATTCTTCCTACAGGTAGTTATATTGATGATAAAACAGCACAGACGATAGAGAAACTTGGAATTGAATCTGTCACCATTCGTTCCGTATTGACTTGCGAGTCCAAAAAAGGGGTTTGTACGAAATGTTATGGTAAAAATCTGGCCACAGGAAGAATCACGGAGGAAGGAGATGCAGTGGGAATTATTGCTGCTCAAAGTATTGGGGAACCTGGTACACAGCTTACACTCAGAACATTTCACGTGGGAGGGGTTGCTGCAGTATCAAAACAAGAATCCGAAATCATTTCTAAATTCGACGGTATTATCGAATATGATGGTCTGAAGGTTTCAGAATTGAATGAAGCAGGGGTGAAGAGTTCCATCGTTATTTCCAGATCTGGAGAGATTAAAATTTTGGACATTGAGACTGGGAAAATATTAACTACAGCACATATTCCTTACGGTTCAATATTATACGTGAAGGATCGCCAAAAGATAAGCAAGACAGATTTAATTTGTAATTGGGATCCATTTAATGCCTTGATCATTTCCGAGTTTTCCGGAATCATTAAGTACGATTCTATTGAAGAAGGGGTAACTTATAGAATGGAACGTGATGATCAAACAGGATATTCTGAAAAAGTCATTATTGAATCCAAGAATAAGAAAAAGATACCTGCTATATCCATCGTAAATGCAGCTGGTGATGAATTGAAAACATATTCTTTACCGGTGGGTGCATACATTACCATTGAAGATAATAGCGAGATCAGCGCAGGGCAAAAAATTGGTAAAATCCCACGTAATGTGAGTAAGGTTACCGATATCACTGGTGGTTTACCTCGTGTAACTGAATTGTTTGAAGCCAGAAATCCTTCTAATCCTGCGGTTGTGTCTGAAATTGATGGTATTGTTTATTATGGTAAAATTAAAAGAGGTAACCGCGAGATCTTTGTGGAAGATGAGCGCACAAACCAAAGAAGAAAGTATCTAATTGGATTGTCAAAGCACATACTTGTACAGGAGGGTGACTTTGTAAGAGCAGGGACACCATTATCAGACGGTACTACAGCACCCAGGGATATCATGATGATAAAAGGACTTTTTGCAGTTCAATCCTACCTGGTGAATGGAGTACAGGAAGTATATCGTTCTCAGGGTATCAATATCAATGATAAACATATCGAAGTAATTGTCCGTCAAATGATGAGATGGGTTCAGATTGAAGATCCGGGTGATACAACTTTGCTTGAAGGGGAGCCAGTTGACCGTTGGGACTTCGTGGATGCCAATGACGAAATATTTGACAAAAAAGTAGTTACGGAATCAGGAGATTCCGCAAAACTGAAACCGGGACAGTTAGTATCCTTAAGACAAATCAGAGAGGAAAATTCATTCCTAAAAAGAAATGATAAAAAACTCGTGGATTATAGAGATGCAACTCCTGCCACTGCCAGTCCTTTGCTTTTGGGTATAACCAGAGCTTCACTTGGAACCAGCAGCTGGATTTCAGCCGCTTCATTCCAGGAGACAACCAAAGTATTGAGCTCTGCAGCTATGGCTGCCAAAAGTGATGACTTATCCGGCTTAAAGGAAAATGTAATCATTGGTAAGAAAATTCCAGCTGGAACAGGAGCCAAGAAATATAAAGACCTTATTGTACGATCAGCAAATAGTAAAAAGAATCTTGTTGAAGTAGAAGATTAAAATTTAAAAGGCTTTCAATTCATTGAAAGCCTTTTTTAATTTTTTCAAATACTTATTCCATTTGAATCTTTAACTAATCCCCATTAGATTTAAATAAACACCATTTTATGGAATATGTACTCAAGGGAATTTTAATTCTTTACGTAGTGATTATTTAAATTGAAATGGGCTTCTGTTTTCGGGAGTGCTACCAGAAAATTCAATGAATATATTCAGTCCTAATAATGCGTTGAACGTACTTCCCGAAAATATCAAACTCCACATTGAGTAAAGAACCCTTCTTTACATTCTTTAGATTGGTGTGCTCCAGGGTATAAGGAATAATAACAACGCTAAATGAGTTCTTTTTTAATTTTGAAACAGTCAGACTTACTCCGTTTAGGCAAACGGATCCTTTTTCCACAATTAAACCATGATCGGCTCTTGCTAATTCAACAACAATTTCTTTACTGCCATTGTGGTTTATGACCTTGGTGACTTTTGAGGTATGGTCTATGTGCCCTTGTACAAAGTGTCCATCGAGTCTCATTCCCATGATTAAAGATCGTTCCAGGTTTATAACATCCCCGGTTTTTAATAAACGAAGATTTGTTTTTTCTAAAGTTTCTTTGACTGCCGTGACAAAATGACTATTCCTTGTTTTTTTTGTTACGGTAAGACAAGCTCCGTTGTGAGATACACTTTGATCCGGTTTAAGTAAATTTGAAATACCGGATTGAATTTCCATAGTCATATTTTCATTGTCTTTTTTTATTGATTTGACAAAGCCTTTTACTTCAATAATACCTGTAAACATTTTGCTTATTTTTTACCGGATAATAATTCGATAAAACCTGTAATGGTTTCACTAATCGGCTCATTAGGCTGATTGCCTGTATAATAAACATCGCAATGGTAATAATACACTCCATTGCTAAGTTGAGATCCATTTAAATCGGTACCATTCCAATTGATGTCAGGATCTTTGGTGGTAAAAACAAGATTGCCCCAGCGATTATAAATCTTCATGTTTATTCTGTCGATGAATAAATACGGATAGGGCTTAAATAAATCATTGTGTCCATCACCATTTGGAGTGAAGGTATTAGGGAGTTTATATTTAGGGCAGTATTTTACGCAAGCAGAATCGATGGCAGTGCATTCATTTTGTAAACTATCGTATGCAGTGACCTGGTAACAGGTTGGTGTGAAACGGGTAAGTAGATCTTCAAAATGGGTTTCATTAATGTCTTTAATTTCACCAATTAATTTTTTTACATTTGAAGTGATGCTATATATTTTATAGCCAATGGCATCTTTGGTTTCGCAATTCAAATTGGGGTTCGTCCAGGATAATTTATTGACTAAGTGATCCGGGTCAGGATTTTGTGTTTCATCGCAAGGACCCTCAACGATAAGTTTTGGACAACAAGGAGGCACATTATCAAATGGTGTAAAACAATTTATGTTGGAATGATTGATTAAAGGATGTTCGATGTAATTTATGCCATACTCACCAGTAGATTTGATTAAGTAGCAATACGTAGTTAAATTAACGAGTTGAGTTTCCTTAAAGTTTGTTTGATCGGTTATTCCAATAGAGTCAAATTGCTGTGTTATTAAATTGTATTTGTAAATTGTATATAAGTAATTATTCCAGGCAGTTTTGGCATCCCATGTCAATTCAATACTTCGGTCACTTGGATAGCCTTTAAGAAATATGCTCTGTGATGAATCAGAAATGTGATTGATTAAGTTTAATGCTTTGATATTTACTGAATAACTGTGTTGGTCTGACTTTGTGTTGATGCCAAGGTGATAAAAACTCGTGTCAATGATGTCTGAGAACCGGTTATATGTTTTTATTGAGCCTGGAATCTCATTCCAATTCTCCGCTTTGGATCGATGTGATATTGCCACTTGATAGGGTGGAGGATTCTTGATCGTATCAAAGATGGCCGCATCCGGTTTAAGCCATTTAATAAATATAGTGCCATTAATGCTGTCTGTTTTTTGAATGTCAACATTTAAAAGAATGGGATTTTCAACGGCAATTGAGTTGCATGTTTCATTGGAATGAAGGCTGCTGACGAAGTTTACAGGAAATCCCTGAGAACTGATTCTTGCAAATTCGCCAAGAACACGGTAGCAATAAAATTTACCTTTTGTAATAGCGGAATCCAGATAGGTAAATTTATTGGCCTGGGTCTGCCTGATCAGATACGCGATTTGTTGGTAGCCTTTATTTTCTAATCCTGGATTACAGGTGTCATGCACAAGGAATTTAGAACCTTCTCTTCGCCACACCGAAAACCCCCTGAATAGAAAGGTCGTATCGCAGGAGTATGGTTTGTCCCAATTGAGTCGAATAGAATTATTTTGCGCGGAAGACTCCAGGTTTTCTGGGGCAGGTCCTACAATTTTGATGCGAAGGGTATGTAGGTAGGAGAGACCTGTTGTGTCAAGATAGTTATCAGTTACTTTGATCACTACGGTATAGTATTCTTTACGTATTAAAGAGCAATCGGTTTTCCATTGAAAGAGTGCATGTATTGGAGATGCTGTAAAGACAGAGCTAACGGATACGGTCGCTACCGGATTGGTATAAAACGGCGCACCAAAAGCTTCGAGTTTAATTTTAGTTTTTGGATTCGTAGAATCGGGGTCGAATGCAAGTATGTTTATATTTAAAGTACTTCCGGCTACAATGCAGGTATCCTGAATTGCGATAATTCCAGGTGCACGATTCGTATTACAGTCATTGCGCACAAATATTTGCATATCGCGTATCGTGCTTGCTATTTTTACTCCTTTTCTGAATTCATTAATAACAAATGCAATATTGTATTCGCCGGCTTGTTGTGGTGCATTCCAAATAAAGGTGCCGAGAGTCTTATCAAAACTGATCGTATTATTTGATCCGGCATTAATCAGGTTTGGGTAACTATAATTTGGAACGGGTGTGTTTTTGTCCATCAATGGAACAATGAGTTCAAAACTCAAGCTGTCACCGTCTTCATCATATGCAGATGGGTTATGAATAAAAAGTTGCCCGACGCAGCCAAAATCTATAGGAGGTTGCAATAGTTGTACAGAATGATTTGGATATTGAAATTGAAGATTTAATAAGGTTACTGTGGTTTCAATATAAAATGGAATATTAACGCTATTGGGTGGGTCTATATTCAGAATATTTTCTACTCTGTTGGGATCCGTAATGCTGATGTGGTAGGAACCTCGTCCCGGATATGTGTGATCCGTGATATACAGATTCTTTTTTACGTTGTTTGGTAATATTTCACCACGGCCGTTTGAACGTACGACTGTACTGAACGAACCGTCTCCCCATTCGACAATTAGACTGTCCCGGTCTGCAGAAACACTGCTGGTTTTAGTATAGGTTGTTACTGTAGCATGAATGGTCAAATCTGATGTCTGAACAAAAGAAATTTCTCCCGCCCGGTTGTGCGTAGCGGATAAACTGTTAAGACAGCATAAGCAGGAAATACAGAGGTACAGAATTTTAATTCTCATGACATTAGTTTTGTCTCCTCAAATCGAATAAGGTCAAGACATTCATGTAGGCTTTGTTTCCAGTGTGGTATCTCAAATTTAAAGGAATGTTGAATTTTTGTACAATCCAGGCTACTATATAGGGGTCTCCATGCTTTTGCGCCATATTCTGCCGTGGTTATTTGATTCAAATGTATATCAATATTCAGGTATTTGAAAATTTCTGCAGCAAAATCATACCAGCTGCAGTTACCCTGATTGCAAAAATGATAATAGCCTGAAAAATTTGAATGGTTCTGGTCTTTCAATTGCAACATCATATGTATCAAACAGGCTGCAAGATTTTTGGCATAGGTAGGGTTTCCAACTTGATCAGCGACTATATTTAAGGATTTACGACTTTTTGAAAGTTTATACATGGTCTTAACAAAGTTATGACCAAAGCTGCTGTACAACCATGAGGTTCGGACGATGATACTGTTCGGATTTGATTGCATGATTCCATCTTCTCCTTTACTTTTGGAAACTGCATATACGCCTATTGGATTTTTAGGTTCATTCTCTAATATAGGCTTTCTGGTAGTAGAATTGAATACATAATCCGTTGAAATGTGAATTAATTGAGTACCGATTGCCTTGCACAAAACGGAAAGTTGAGTTGGAGCATCTGCGTTGATTTTAAAACAAAGTTCCGGTTCGTCTTCAGCCTGATCAACCTTGGTATAGGCAGCTGTGTTGATCAAAAAATCAGGTTTGTGTAGTGTCAGTATTTGTTCTGACTCATTTTGATTACTAATATCCCATTGATGTTTAGTATAAAGCAAGAATTGTATTTCGGGATAAATAGAAGCCAATTGATTTAATTCCTGTCCAAGCTGGCCATTGGCTCCGGTAATCAATATTTTCATAAATCAGGCCTTCGGTTGTAAATTAAAAACGGGTAAAGCTAAATCTTTTGGAGAGATAATCATTTTGTCTGGCGGAATTTGCCAGTCGATTTTAAAATATGAATCCAAAGGGTGATACCCGCTTTCGTGAGATTTTGAATAATAGTTATCACATTTATAATGGAAGACCGATGATTCACTTAAGACAGAATAACCATGAGCGAATCCACGCGGAATTAATAGTTGCTTTTTGTTGAATTGATTTAAGATAATGGAAAATACTTTTCCGAATGTTGTACTTCCTGGTCGAAGATCAATGGCAACATCCAGGACTTCACCAAAGGGTACACGCACTAATTTAGTCTGTGCCATCGGGTCGTTTTGAAAATGCAGACCTCTGATTACGCCATATTTGGATTCAGCCTCATTGTCCTGAACAAAAAAGTACTCCAGATGATTGATGATAAATTTACGGGAGTTGTAAGATTCATAAAAACAACCTCTGGAATCGGCGTAGACATCCGGTTCTAGTATGAGTAATCCTTCTATATCCGTATGGGTTATTTTCATGTTTACTTATCTTTGAATAACAAGCGAATCGGACAACCTTTAAAATTATACAGAGACCTGAGTTGATTTTCGAGATAATTTTTGTAATTTCCTTTTATCTGATCCGGGTAGTTGGTATAAAATGCAAAAACCGGATAAGGCTTTTTGATTTGAACAATGTATTTGATTTTAATCAGGTGATTTCTATAAGAGGGTGGTGGTATTTTGGAAATGGCTTCCAGCATTTTTTCATTCAAATCTGAAGTTTTAATTTCCTGTTTGCGGTTTGAATACACCTGCAAGCCCATTTCGACAGCCTGAAAAATCCGTTGCTTTTCTTTTACCGATACAAACAGTATAGGGACATCATCAAACGGAGCAAGCTTGGATCTTATTTTTGATTCAAACTCACCAGCTGTTTTTGTATCTTTCTCTACCAGATCCCATTTATTGACCAAGATCACGAGTCCTTTGTTGCGTTTAACAACCAGTGAAACTAATTCCATATCCTGGGATTCCAGGCCTTGAGTGGCATCAATAATGAGAAAGCAAACATCGCAATCTTCTATCGCTTTTATAGCGCGAATCACAGAATAAAATTCAAGATCTTCCTGAACTTTTGCTTTTTTGCGAATGCCGGCAGTGTCAACCAGGATAAATTCTTTGCCAAACTTTTTATACACGGAATGTACGGGATCCCTTGTCGTGCCTGCAATGTCTGTTACGAGATTTCTTTCTTCTTCGAGCAGGACATTCAGAAAGGAAGATTTGCCGACATTGGGTTGGCCTATCACTGCAAATTTTGGAAGATCAGAAATTTCTTCGGTGTTGTTATCAATTAATGCAGTTACGGCATCTAATAATTCTCCTGTACCGCTTCCCGATATGGATGAAATAAAAAATACATCTTCAAAGCCTAAACCCCACATTTCCTGAGCCTGCAGATAACGTTGTGGATTATCTACTTTATTGACAGCCAGAAATATTTTCTTGTTGGATTTGCGAAGGAGTTCAGTGACGTTTTCATCGAGGTCGGTGATACCTGTAGCAGCATCTGTCATAAATACAATGGAATTGGCTTCTTCTATAGCAAGCTGTACCTGACGTTTAATCTCTATTTCAAATACATCCTGACTTTTGAAAACCAGTCCGCCGGTATCAATGACTGTAAAATGTTTTCCATTCCACTCTGCCACATCATAGATGCGGTCCCTGGTAACACCGCTGATATCATCAACGATAGCTTTTTTATACCCGACTAAGCGGTTAAAAAAAGTCGATTTGCCGACATTCGGTCTTCCTACAATTGCAATAGTATAGCTCATTGAAATACACTGGATTTGTTCAAAAAAGTGGAATTGTTTCTCCAGTCTTTTCTGAGTTTGACACTTAAATTTAAATATACTTTCTGATCCAGGTATTGTTCAATTTCCAACCGGGATTTTGTACCTAATTCTTTCAGTTTAGATCCTTGCTTTCCAATGAGTATTGGAATATGGGATTGCTTGCCAACAAAAATGAAAGCATCAATTATGGCCATCTCTTTCTTTTCATCAACACCTTTACAGTTTTCTACAACAACAAAAGTGTGGTATGGAATTTCGGCATCATACAATTGATAAATTTTTTCACGTATCAATTCGGAAATAAAAAAACGAACCGGGCGATTGCTTAAAATATCATCGGGATAATAAGCAGGATGTACCGGAAGCATGAATTTAATATCCTCCAATAATTCCGAAATGCCGGTTTGCTGAAGTGCAGAAACTTTATGAATCGATTTAATGGGGAGTTGGTAATCTTCAAGAAATGGAATAATCTCATTTACATGATTGTCTTTTCCCCGATCTGTTTTGTTTAAGCATAAAATAATGGGAATGCTGGAATCCTTTAGCATTTGCAAGAAGGATTCAGACAAATTACAGGGTAGGGTAGAATCGATAACCAATAAGATGACATCCGCATCTTCAAATGCCAGTCTGACCTGCATATTCATCGTTTGATGTAACGGATAATTAGCCTGTTCAATAAAACCCGGAGTATCTGAAAATATAATTTGAAATGTGGGTTCGTTAATCAATGCTAAAATGCGTTGGCGGGTGGTCTGAGGCTTGGGAGATATAATGGCCATTTTTTCTCCAGTCAATGCATTTAATAAAGTGGACTTGCCACTATTGGGCAAACCTATAAGATTAACAAAGCCGGAGCGGAATTCGATTTCCATTATTTTATTTTAGCTTCTAAAAATTCGGTCAGATTCATTGGATTCATTTTCCTCCAGTTCAATTCCTGGAACTGTTTGCCGAGCTGAACATGATATTGCAGACCAAACAACTTCATTTCACTTAATACATGTTCCTGTAAATTTACAAGAATGATAAATCCTCCCTGGTCGGAAATGTCATCTTTCCACTCTTCATAATAACAATCATCAGATCCATGATAGTTGAAAACATGATCACAGAGCAATATAAAGCGATTTATGCCTTCTTCTATCATTGCATCAATAATATCTCTTTTTAAATACATGATATCGTTATTAATGCAATCATTCCATTCTCCAATTAACTCAATAATCGCATTTCCTTCTTCGTAGTCTGCATATAGTACTTTAATATAAAGCGTTTCAGAACCGATGGAATCCCAAAGCGGATGAATGTAATAGTTGTAAATCTTATTGGAATATTGAAATTCATCATATTCTTGTTTAAAAAATGGAGATTTTGAATCTTCCAATGGATTATACAATTCCCGCCAATTGAAAAATGGTTCTATATCGTGCATATCTTTGAGAAGGGAATTTAGCGAATGGTAATAGTTAACAGATGCCGATAAAAATTGTTGTTACAGGTCCGGAATCTACAGGAAAAACTACTCTTTGTACCCGTTTGTCCGAATTTTACAAAGGTACGATGATCCCTGAATTTAGCAGAGCGTATTTGCACAAAACCGGTGGCAAATATGAGTTAAAGGATGTAGAAACGATAGGCCTTACACAGGAATTTCAAAATAAAAATCTGGAGCTGGAAGGCCAATTTGTATTCTGTGATACGGATTCTTTAACCGCTTATATATGGGCAAAGGAGAAATTCAAGTTTGATTCCCAGATCTTAAGAAACGAATGGCAGAAGAACCTCCCTGATCTTTATTTGCTATGTTATCCGGATCTTAAATGGGAGTATGATGATTTGCGGGAAAGTGAGGATGATTTGGAGCGATTATTCGGTTTGTATTATTCTCACATCATACAATTTAGGGCTAAATATGCCATAATCAGCGGAGTTGGCCGGGTTAGGATGAATAATGCTTTGTTCATGATTTCCCAGTCTTTTTATAAATGAAGTTACCGCAAGCGATTGAAGATCCGGATAAACTGGGCTTACAAAGGTTTAGTTTATAGTTCGGTCACTCTTTTCAGCATAAATCAAATACATTAAAGTTTAAACAATACGTACCTTTGTATTTTAACTGGGGTGCCGAATATGCTTTAGCCGGCTGAGATTATACCCGCTGAACCTGACAGGGTAATGCCTGACTGGGAGAGAGCCTATCCAAGCATCCCTTAATTCTCAATTATGCTACGAATTTATGTTGCTTTTGCATTGCTCTCAGCAAATCTGTCACTTGCACAAAATTGTTTACATGGTTATGTGAAAGATGAAAATGGAAAACCCTTTCAATATTTAACGGTAAAAATTGAACAGTCATCACAATCTTCAGTCACAGATGAATTCGGATTTTATTCGATTAAAGATATTTCACCGGGGACCTATGCATTATCTGTTGATTACCGGTATGACATAAAGTATTTTACCGTTCCTGTTTTTTCAAAAGATTCCAGTTTTGATATCCTCCTCGAGCGCAGAATTGAGTTTAATGAAATTCTTGTGAGTGCCTATCAAATGGATGTTTCAAAGTATTCAAATGCAACCCATTTAGAGGAAACTCAATTACAGGCTCTCGATAAAGAAAAAGATCTTCCTTACGTATTGAGAAATGTATCGGGTATTGTTGTTCAGTCAGATGCCGGTAACGGTGTTGGCTATACTGGTATCCGGATGAGAGGGATGGATCCGTCTCATGTTCAGATAAATATTAATGGGATTCCTTTCAATGACAACGAGTCTTCTTTGAGCTATTTTGTGGATGTTCCAGATCTGATCTCATCAACTCAGGAAATTACCGTCATTAAAGGGAATGTGCCGAACAGGGCCGGAACACCTTCTTTCGGAGGTGCCATTGATATCAATACCAATAAACTTAGTTTTGAACCGTTTCTACGTCTTAAAACGCAAATTGGATCTTATCATAGCTCGAAATACAGCCTCCAGGCCAATAGCGGTTTGCTTGATAATAAATACAATTTTGAATTCGGACTTTCCCGACAAAAATCGGATGGCTATATTGACAGAAGTGGTTCTGATTTAAAATCTTTTCGATTTTCCGGTGCAGTCATCAGAAAAAATTATTCTATGCGATTGAATTATCTACATGGATCTGAAGTCACAGGTCAGGCCTGGAATGGATTGCCGGTTCAATATGAAAATGTAGATAGTTTAAGAACATATAACACTGCAGGAACGGAAAAGCCTGGTAGTCCATATGAAGATGAAAAAGACAATTACAAACAAGATCACATTCAGTTTTTCTATCAAAGTCAGATTTCAGATCGTGTGATTTTAAATAGTAGTATCAATTATACACATGGAGATGGATATTATGAGAACTATAAGCAAGGTCAGGATTTAAGTCAATATTACATTCAAAGCCCGGTAGCTTCTACCGCTGATCTGGTTAAAAGACAATGGCTTCAAAATGATTTTATATTCGCAAATGTCGGATTGAATATTAACTCTGTTGATCATCTGACTCTGAGTCCTTCTTTGAGTTATAGTAATTATGACGGAGATCATTTTGGACGTGTATCCGAAGTTTATTTAAGTGAATACAGTTTTCAGCGGGGACGCTATTATGAGAACAATGGTCTTAAAAAGGAATTGTCTTTATGTCTTAAATTCAGTTACCGGTTTTCTGAGCGATTTAGTGTCAGCGTTGATTTGCAATACAGAAATATAAAGGATGACATTAACGGGAAATTGGAATTCAAGGACAGCATACAGATTCAGAAAAAATACCAATTATTCAATCCTAAGTTATTCGCATCATTTGATTTGAATAGATACTGGCAATGGTACTCTTCAATTGGATTTATGGAGCGGGAACCTTTCAGGGAAGATTTGTTGAATGGAGAAGGGGATCTGAAACCGGAGCAATTGTTTGATATAGAAGCGGGATTTAAATTCAATAAAAAGAAAGCCGGGTTAAAGATGAATGGATACTTTATGAATTACCGGCGTCAATTAGCGCTAAGTGGCAAACTAAACAATGTTGGCGAAGCCTTGCATGTAAACCTGGACCGTTCTTATCGTTTAGGGTTTGAATTTGAAGGAAACTACAATATTTCCAATTCGGTTACGGTTTGGAATGCCAGCAATTTCAGTTTAAATAGAATTCCTGAAATTAAGGAATCAATTCCAATTATTGATTCTTTGTATAATCTGCTTGGTTATGAAGAATTGGCACATAAGAATTCAACCATTTCATATTCCCCGGGTGCAGTGATGCAGTCCGGGATCAAATTAAAGATTCTATCTGAAAGTAAAAAGTTACCGGAAGTGTCATTTGGGCTCAATCATTATTATGTTTCCGGATTTTATATCGATAATTATTCCAGTGTATCCGGGTTCCTGAAGGGATATCATAATCTGGAATGTACATTCGCAGCACATAAATCATTTCAGGGTTTAGGAACTTTGAATTTTTGGGTGACCATTTATAACTTGTTGGACGCGAAATATATCAGCCATGGTTGGATTTCAAAATTCAATTCAGAATATTCGTTTGATTTGAATTCTGATCCATATCTGGCATCAGATATGAAGGATCACTATTACTATAAAGGCTTGTTCCCTCAGGCATTAAGGCATTTAAGCCTTGGTATCAGCCTTGATTTTCATTAAAAGTTGTACGTAATTCCGGCACGGTAGATGATAGGCAGGCGATACGATTTGTCTTTTTCAAGGAAATTATAATTCACATTGATTTCATAAGACCAAATCTGATTGGTGGTATATCCAAGACCTAGAAGTGCTATTGCCCTCCATTGCCTGAATTTCTCCAATTCATTGTTAACAATATATCCGGTTGTATAGGTTTCATTCAGCTGACTGTACTCTGCATGAGCAAATAAATTATCCAGAAATTTGAATCGGGCAAATACACCTAATCCGTAATCGACACTATTGTATTTATAGCTTTGAAAACCGTCATTGAATTTGGCAATGGTCCAGTCGATACTGATTCTGGGACCTACAGAAATGACGGAATTTAGTTTGTATCCTACCATGGGGGAAATGCCGAATACAAAATAATTGGACTGTAGACCGTTATAATAATCTGAACTAAAACCAAGATTAACTCCTCCGCCATACCAGAGGTCTTTGGTCCATTCGCTTTTTTCTTTGGTTTTCTTAGCCTTTTTGACCTGGGCCAAGGCATCGAAATGGAGGCAAAAAACAAGGCAGCCGACAAGGCAGAATAATCTTATTAACTTGTTGAAATACAGTATAATAGGGTTTGATTTAGTTAATGTTGTTTCGGACATACAATTTCGTTTTTAAAATGATATTTTTTTGATATTTTTACGGATTCTTTTTAACAATTTTTATATGAAACGTCTGGGATTAGGTTTAACATTCATTTTACTCATTGGTTTTATCAATTTTCTGCAGAGCCAGTCAATTCAATTGAGCGGTGTAAATGTGGATAAAAGTTCGCCATTAAACAAGACCTTTTTTGAATACAAAGTCTTCCGGATTCAATATGATCAATTGAAGTCTGCTATGGCGTCCCGCGGAAATGAGCATATACTGCACTTACAGAGTAAGGATCTGGATTGGAATCTCGATCTGTTCGAGCATAGTATTTACGCGGCAGATTTTGTTTCGAAGGTTGGCACCGATCATGGTGTCATTACGTCCAATCGAAAACCGGCTAATACGGCCATGATAGGATATCTTAAATCCGAAAGAGGAGGACAAGCCAGAATGGTTGTTGCTGAAAATTACATCGCAGGAATGGTAGAACAGGGTGGAATGACTTTTTTTATTGAGCCTGCCAATGGTATCGATCCTTCCATGTCCCCGGACTATCTGGTAGTCTATAACACGGATAATATCATACCAAATACCAGCATTTCCTGCGGATTTGAATTGTATAAGAAAAATAAAAACGACATAACAGAAAAGAGTAAAGAGTTGCATATCGAGAACAGGGCTGGTTGTTACCAGGTCGAAATTGCCATTTCAAATGACTTTACCGTATTTCAGAAGAGAGGTTCACAGGCTGCGGTTGAGAATTGGAATACTACGATTTTGACCCTTATGGGAGCTAATTATGACAATGAATTTGCCTCCGGTATAGAATTTGTTCAAACGGCCAGTTTTGTTGCCCTTTCTTCAGCAGGAGATCCATGGAATGGAATTAACGATATCAACTCGCAATTAGATCAGCATCAAAGCTGGGGAAGTGGAGGTGGATACGGTGCAGTTTATGATATTGCTACCAACTGGACCACCAAATTCAAATCAGGTGCTGTTGGACTGGCATGGGTAGGAACGGTTTGTACGAATTTGGAATATAATGTTTGCTCTGATTATGGTGGATCAAACAATTGCGTCAGGCAGTTGGAAGCTCATGAAACCGGCCATAATTTTAATTGTCAGCACGATGGAAGTGGAGCGCCATATATCATGGCGCCTGCTGTAAATTGTAGTACTGACTGGTCATCTACCTCTATTGCTGCCGTCAATGCTTTTGTTAAAACCAGAGGATGCTTATCAGCTTGTTCCAGTGGTTCGCCTCCGGTAGCTGATTTTTATGGAACTCCGACAGAACACTGTGTTCCATTCAATGTACAGTTTACAGATTTATCCACTAATGATCCGACCAGTTGGCAATGGACATTCCCCGGAGGTACTCCCTCTGCATCTACATTGAAAAATCCATCAGTTCAGTATAAAGTGTATGGAATGTATGATGTGACCCTAAAGGTTACTAATAACTTTGGAAACAGTACGGTTACTTTCAAACAATACATTTTTGCAGAAGACAAGCCAGTTGCAAAATTCAGCAAAGTAAACATCGAGCGCTATGTTTATCTTACCAATCTTTCCTTATACGGCAATACGTATGAGTGGGATTTCGGTGATGGTGAAACATCAAACGATGTTGATCCTGTTCATGAATATGCAAATGATGGAGTTTATACCATTACTTTAAGAGCAGAAAACGATTGTGGAATCAATGAAACTAAAATGAACGTAACAATAGTTACGTCCCCAATTGCTTTGTTTACTTCAGACACCACAAAGGGATGTGCAAGTTTCAAGGTTAAGTATATCAACCTATCATCTAAAAATGTGACTTCCTGGGAATGGGATTTCCCTGGTGGAACGCCATCAACATCTACACTGTTTGAACCTGTTGTGGAGTATAAAATTCACGGTGTTTTTGATGTAAGACTGACCGCAAAGAACAGTAAGTATACCGCCAAGGCAGAAAAATTAAAGTACATCACATCCGATTCATTGCCGGTTAGTGCTTTTGATACAGTTATTAATAAAAACGTTGTAACCTTTACAAATAAATCAAGTAATGCTCAATCCTGGATCTGGGATTTTGGAGATAATACAACCAGCACTGAATTGAATCCAAGTCATAGTTATTTACCCGGAACGTATCAGGCCAAATTAACTGTAAACAATAACTGTGGAAGTGTAACCATCATTAAGCAAATTGATATAGCAAAATCACTATTGGCAGGCTTTAAAGTGAGTCAACCCAATGGTTGCATACCATACACTGTTCAGTTTACAAATACTTCTTTCGGAGCAACATCTTTTGCCTGGGCTTTTCCAGGAGGCATACCATCCGCTTCAACAGATACAAATCCGGTAATTGTATATAATGCTCCGGGAACTTATGATGTTAGTCTGACTGCAAAAAGCGGAAATGATTCAACGACATATACGCAATATGCCTTTATCAATGTCGAAGCATTTCCTGAAGCTGATTTTAAAACTGCAATTGGTGGATCAACCGTTTATTTTTCAAATCAATCCAAATATGGTAAAGGTCAATTATGGGATTTTGGAGATGGTAAAATCAGCAATGAGAATTCACCTTCACATGTGTATACCGCAGAAGGAGAATATCAGGTGAAATTGGTTATTTCAAATAATTGTGGAAATGATACCCTAGTAAAAACAGTTGCAGTTTACCTGATTCCTAAAGTTGACTTTTTATCAGATACAACACTGATTTGCGGTTCCGGAAATATCCAATTCAAAAGCAAAACTTCCTCTGATGTTAATTTATGGTCATGGCAATTTGATGGTGGTGAACCCAATACCTCAGACGAAAAAAATCCTTCGGTGTACTATGCAAAAAAAGGAACGTATACAGTTAAACTCACTGTCAGAAATTCTAACGGTGAAAATGAATTGATTAAACAATCCTATATCCGTGTAATCTCCACAGTCTTGTGTCCGGATACCGTATATTACAAGTATGAATTAACGAATGATAAACCGATAAATCAGATTAGTTCGGGTCAATCCGCAAATCCAATAGTTTACCCAAATCCGTTCAATGGCAAACTGAATATTCAGGGCAATTCAGAATCGATTAATATAAAATTGGAATTATACGATCTTTTGGGTAGAGAATTGTATTCCGAGATTTTACCAGTAATCAATGGTAGATATCAGAGGGAATTGAATCTTGAATTCTTAAATGAAGGTAGTTATTTGATTCATTTCAATAGTGCGAAAGAAAGTATTACCAAAACGATATTCCTTTCTAAATAGAATCACCGGCTAAGCTACAAAAGGCCCTGGATTTTAATAAAGACCAGGTGGTGATTCTGATGTATTAAGACAATAGTCATTCGCAAGCCGGATGGAGTAGAGTAATTTAATAACAGACTCTTTAAATAATATCTGTTTGATCTGATTAAATAGATTTAGCAGGTAATTAACCCGGTAGTAAGAGATGAGAATTCTCAAATGGTTGATTTTAACAGTAATCATAGCTTGTACATGTAATGTGTATGGTCAATGGTGCTGTTTTGATTCCAGCTTTCAGATATTAGACAAATCAACTATCAATGTTAGATTGTTGATCAGTGGAGCAGTAAACAACAATCTCGCTTCTCCTAATCAGGGGGTATGCGGCGTTAAAGTAAAGTTTCAACATAAGTTCATAGGAGATGTAACTATGGATCTTATTTCTCCTTCCGGTCAGCGCATAAGGTTGATCGGGCCAAATGGAAACTCTGGGAATAGTTCATTTTCCAAATGGTTTGTAAGTTTTGTACCATGTGCATCCGTAGCCATACCAGATCCCGGGTTTAAAAAGAAATGGGATAATATCCAATCCTGGGGTATTCTTGGTAAGTTTTATAGTGGAACCTATTATCCACAAAATGGGTGTCTTGAAGATTTTAATTCAGGCACAGTCAATGGTACATGGACACTTTCAGTTACTGATGATGAAAAATTTTATGAAGGACTAATTGAAAGTTTCTGCCTGTTGTTCTGCGATCAGTCAGGAATCAATTGTGAGGATTGCAGTCCGAATGGAGGTTTGTTTGCTCACTCACAACTGGATTATTGTCAGGGTGATTTGAATCTATCCAATGTAGAAGAAGTTTCATTTCCGGTTTTTAATCCGGATACTGCTTATGCATACAAGTACATCATTTCACAAAATGACACCATACTGGAGTTGAAAGACCTACCTGATCTTAGCACGTATCCGGTTGGGGAATATTTGTTATGTGGTATTTCATATTTAAAGTCGGATAGTGTTAAGTTGCCTTTACCTGGGTCATTGGTTAGCAAATATAAAAGTGAATTAGTTTCGAATCTCATAGGAATCTGTGCGGAATTATCTAAGAATTGTCTGAATATTTACATCCATCCGTCCTATGCCTTGATCAAACAGAATGTCACCATTTGCCGGGGAGATAGTTTTTTGATAGGAGGACAGGTCTATAATCAGTCAGGCGTCTACAGTTTATTCCTGAAGTCTGCCTTCGGTTGTGATTCAAATATTTCGCTTGATTTAAAAGTGATTGATCTGAAAATTATAGCTGGTAACATTGATTCGCTGGATTGTAAAAGAAATAAAGTTGCCATAGACATATCTTCATCAATCAGATCCTCAAATACAATAATTGAATGGTCGACACTAAATGGAAATTTTAATAGTTTATCAGATTCTGTTAAACCGGTTATTGATAAAGAAGGAATTTATAAAGTAGTTTTTACGGAAGGCAATTGTATGGATTCTTCTGAATTCACTATTTTTAAAAAGGATGATATACCTGAGTTGCGAGTTTATGGGGATACGTTAACCTGTTTTAAAAAATCAGTTGATCTTATTGCAAAATCCAGTATTCCTGATTTAAGTTATAATTGGTCCGATGGAGTAGTGACACTTGGGCAGGATTCTGTAATCCAGGTTGTTAATGCTGGAACGTATTATGTGACAATTACCGATCTGAATGGCTGTAGTAATTTTGAATCCATAAGTGTTTCAGTCGATACAGCAAAGCCTTTATTAAATCTTGAAGCAGGAGTGATAACGTGTAAAGACAGTCTTGCCATTTTGAAATTTTCTACAAGTTCTGCAATATTAAATTGGTTGTGGCAAGGGCCGGATTCATTTCAAAGCAATCAACGAAATCCCTTTGTTGGAGCCGCAGGTAATTATCAGATTACTGCTCAGGGTGAGAATGGATGTATTGCAATGGAGAACATTCTGGTGAAGTCGATCCGCTATATACCGGATTTCCTTGTCCAGCCGGATACTTTGAAATGCAGCAATAACAAGACCATAGTAATTGATATAAGAACGAATTCCGTTATTGATAGTTTGATCTATCACGGTCCATTCGGATTTTATAGCCGGGATCTTAATCCCGTTATCACACAGGCTGGAACGTATCAGATTCTTCTGACAGATACCTCCGGTTGCGTTTTGGACACTTCTATTGAAATTTTAATTGATACATTGAAAGCAAGTTTTAAACTTTCAACGAGTATCTTGAATTGCAGTAATGATAGTGTGCAATTGATTTTAAAATATAGTTCAATAGATACTTTGAATTTGATTCAATGGTCAGGTCCTCCCGGATTTAGTTCGCCACTGCAGAATCCATACGTCAAAGAAGCAGGATTATATACGGTTCGCGTTACCGCTCCAAATGGTTGCATATCTCAGGATACGATTTCTGTTATTCAGGATTCACAAAAACCTGTCATTAGTATTAGTGCGGGTCAACTGGATTGTAATAATGATAAAGTTAAAATTGATGCAACTGTTTTAAATGCAATTAACTATCATTGGACAGGACCTAATGCATTCCAATCGATGTTGGAAGATCCTGTGGTCCGGGATTCAGGTGTTTATAAATTAGTCGTAACCGGCTTGAATGGATGTATGTCGGAAAAATCAATAGAAGTGATTGCTGACAAACGGTCTCCTGTTAGTTCTGTTGTTAGCGGAATATTGAATTGTAAAACAGATTCCGTATTATTAAAATTAATTCATGCAGTTACATTGGATTCAGTTCAATGGACTGGTCCGGGAAATTTAAAATCAAATCTTGACTCATTTTATGTTCATTTGCCAGGCTTCTACCGGGTTTATGGAAAAGGGATCAATGGATGTATTGATTCTGTTATAATCCAGGTCGGAATAGATACTTTGGCTCCAGTATTTACTTTGAATGCAGACACATTAAGTTGTAAAAATGCAAATGTATTGGTTTCAGTTACGATAGCGGATACCTCCTCCGGTTTTCTCTGGAGAACTCCTTCCGGTGGGATCCTTGCTTCAAAAAATATAACTGTTACAATTCCGGGGTGGTACCATTTGACTGTAACTTCAGCTAATGGATGTGTTTCAATAGATTCGGTTGAAGTCATTGACAGAAGAAATAATCCGGATTTCATTTTTAACCGCGATAGTATAATTTGTTCGGATTCAATTGCTGAATTGGCAATACGTTCAAAGGATTTAAATCTGAGCTATTTGTGGAATGGCCCGAATGGATTTGTTTCGACAGACTCAATGGTGCAGGTTACTGCGAATGGCTGGTATTTTTATACCGTAACCAATTCATTTCAATGTAAAGTAAAAGATTCTTTTTTGGTAAAATCCTATTTGCAAAAACCAAAAGTCTTGTTTTCTAATCCAGTTTTTGATTGTTTAACCAAAGTAAATCCATTTTTAGATGCAATATTATTGGACTCATTGGATTTGTACGAATGGATTTACCCATCGGGCTTGACCATTCAGAATACACATATTCCGGTAACGACTTCCGGGATGTATATATTCAGGGGAGTTAATGAATATGGTTGCCTGTCGGATGATACTTTGAATGTTGTTTTTGATACAATGCATCCGGTGATTAACTTCGTTTTATTTGATAGCTTAAATTGTGCAAGACAACAAATCGTGCCCAATGTAGAAACCATTCCGGCCGGCATGACATATCAATGGAGCGGTCCCGGTGGATTTATCTCTTCCCTTCCAAATCCTCTTCTTAAAACTGCAGGTACCTATTTTTTGAAAATTACCGGGGCTAATTTTTGTTATGCAGATACAAGTTTAGTTTTAGTAGCGGACACAATGCCTCCTTCTATTCAGGCACTTGGTGGGACTATCACCTGTGCAGCTAAGGCTATAAAACTAGGTATTCAATCAACTGATTCTTTGTCTTCATTTATTTGGCAAAGTCCGGTGGGAACCATTTATAATATTCGCACGCCTATGGTGTCTGATTCAGGCTGGTATATAGTTATTGTAAAAGGCAGGAATGAATGTTTAAGTATTGATTCAGCCTATGTTTCCGAAAACACAAAGTCTCCTGTGCTCAAATTAAATGGGGTGTCCATTCCATGTAGTCCCGACTCAGCAGCAATCGGGTTGGAATCAAAAGATTCTATTTTAAATGTTCAATGGTCTGGTCCTAATGGATTCATGAGCATGCAAAGGAATCCATTTGTGAAGGACACCGGATTTTATTACGTTGTGGCAACAGGAACTAATAATTGCACGAGTCGCGATTCTGTTTTGGTAGATGATAACCGCAGGATTCCGTTACTCAATGCAAGTGGAGGAAAAATAAGCTGTAAGGATTCCATTATTCAATTAGATGCAGTAGTCAGTCCATCAATTGTAAAATTCATATGGACGGGGCCTGGAGTCAATGATAGTTTTTCGTTGAAGCCATTGGTTCATAATCCTGGATTTTATACCATTTCTATTGTAGATACTTTTGGATGTAAAAATGATACGACAATTGAAGTAGTAATTGATACGCTAAAGCCCGTTATTCAAATTGCAGCATTGGATTCGTTAATTTGCGAACAACAGAAAGTTAGACTGGTCAATCTGAACATTGGTCTACAATATAAGTACCTATGGAGTTCAGTTGATGGAATGATCGGTTTGATTCGCAATCGTGATACGGTCATAGTCGATGGACCTGGAATTTATGAATTGGTTGTTCTTGATACCGTCAATGGGTGCATCCAGAAATCCGGGTATCCATTAAAGGAAAGTAAATCTGATCTGACCGGACTTGAATTGCAAGTAATACCGCCCTTATGTTTTGGAGAAAACACAGGTCAGATTCTGATCGATTCTATACGAGGAGGGCAATCGCCATTTTTATATTCCACAGATGGGAAAAACTTTGATAGCGTTCTGGATTTAAGTCATTTGAATTCAGGTAACACAACTTTATTTGTAAAAGACAAGTATGGTTGCATTTATGATACACTGATTAATATTCCTGAACCTATGCCTTTGACATTGTACCTGGGCAGAGATACTTCAATTCGTTTGGGACAATCTTATTCAATACTTCCGGTTACAAATGTCAACACCGCAGTTTTGCAACTCATTTCCTGGACGCCTGCAAAGGATTTAGATTGTTCGGATTGTTTTAATGTACTATCCAGCCCTAAAAACACCATCAGGTATGTAATGAAAATTACAGATGACAAGGGTTGTATCGCGGAAGACGATATTGTCATAAGTATCGTTGATAAACCAAGTATTTATTTGCCGAATGTATTTTCTCCAAATAAGGACAATATCAACGATTTTGTAACCATTGTATCCGGAGAAGATGAGGTCAATGTCAAAGCCTTCGCCATATTTGACCGTTGGGGAAATTTGCTCTTTTCAAGAGAAAATTTCCAGGTATCCGGCACATTGGATTTATGGGACGGGACGGTGAAAGGCGAGCCGATGAATCCCGGGGTTTATGTTTACAAAATCGAAATCCAGCTAATCAATGGTAAGAATTACCAACAGGCCGGAGACATTACCCTGATTCGATAAGTCTGAATTAATACAGATTTCAGAAATTTATATCCGTATTTCCTTGTTTAGCTATTTATTTAGGCAAATTAACTTAAATATTTCATTCGAAAGGAAGCGAAAGAAGGTGAAGGAGTGTCTTATAACCGAACCAAAGATTAGAATACCAAACGAAAAAGTCGGTAAAAACCGGAAAAAATAAAGTATCGGAGCGGGACTTTTCGCGGTACGGTTTTTGAATCAGGATTGTGAAATAAAATGAAACTAATCTTGAATAAATGATTAATTTTATTTCGCTTTCTGAGCATGATATGATATTTATTACTAATATTTAAGATAAACATTCACAATATGTATCGAATTTTACTCACTTTCCTTTGTTTTATTGGCTTGGTTGAAACCCAATGGGTTTTCAGTCAATGCACACCACCAATGGCAGAAACCTGTGATGAAGCATCGGTTTTGTGCTCATTGGATGAGGTAAATGGATATGCTTGTAATAACCCAAGTACCATCCCCAGTCCTTGTTCACCATTGTGTTCTCAGGGTGGTGTTGGGCATAATACCAGTTGGTGGGCATTCGTCTGCCAGGGAGGTAATATTACTCTCACTCTTACAGCCGGAGGCTGTACTTCTAACCAAGGCTTACAGTACGGAATCTGGGGAGATTGCGTTTGTGGCGAAGAAGTGGTTTGTAAGTCTATTCCATGTATTCCACCGAATTCAGTTTCTGTCTCCCAGGCCAATTTGAAACCATGTAAAACCTATTATTTATGGGTTGATGGTTGTAGTGGGGATATTTGCGATTTTACGCTGAATACAGCAGGTGGAGGACCTCCAACCTTATCTCCACTGGGATTTATTAATAATCTTCCAAGTAAGATTATACAGCCTGTTTGTGTAGGTGCATGTAACGTAAAATTCTTTGTAAATCCTCAGCCGGGAGGTTGCGAACCAACATATGTTTGGACTCTTGATGGAAACGAAGTAGGTGGTAACAGCAATGAAACTAGTTTGGATTTTCCGGATGAAGGTGATTTCGTTATCTGTGTTACAGCCTATATCGGTAATCCTCAGTCAGGATCTATTTGTTCTCAGGAGGGACCACAATGTGCTACAGTTAAAGTCAGACCAATTGCGGACAGACCTGGTGTACCAAGAACAATTTGTCACGAAGCTGCCCAACCGGGTGGTTATAAATGGCATTCTCAGAGAATTTATGACTCTGGTATTTATCGCGAGCAATTTACGGATGCCAACTGCTGCAAATTTGACTCAGTAGTTGAATTTATCGTTTTGCCGGTTCCAACTCCGGCGAATGTTTATTATATCACCTGTGATAATGAACCATTTATTGATGTACTTGGCCGCGGTTGGGTACCATGTAAAGATCATTATGATATCGCTTTACCAAAAACAACTGATCCTTTTAAATGCGATAGTGCGATCAAATTAACTGCTGTAAACGTCGAGTTTTCTCCAAGATGGAGAGTTCAGTGTATTGGTGGAATGGTGGAGATTTCGCCTAACGTAAGTATCATAAAACCATGTAGTGTTGGTGAGACCTACCAGTTTGAATACAGATGGTATAAGAAAAACCAAAAGAACGTGACGATCAGCACAGATGAACGCTTAATGGTTGAAGCCGTAAATGAAGATTATTGTGTTGATGTGAATGTAAAAGTAGAATTGGAGACAGAATTTGCATTGTGCGCGAATACATTTTGCGAAACATTTAATGAAGGTGATTTGGCTCCTAAATGTTTCCCACTTAAAGGAGATCAGATTTTGTGTATAGGTAAAAACGGGTCATATTGGATCGATACGTTCATTTCGCAGAAAGTGAATTTCTATACCTGGACAATTGACGGCGGATCAGTAGTTTCTAAACCTGATTCTCAGGGTGTTGAAGTTAAGTGGGTTTTGCCTGCGGGAGATACCGGAACTGTTTGCGTATTCTACGATACGGATTGTGGCAGATCTTGTGAGAAATGTATTAAAGTAGCAATCTACCCAACTCCGGCTCCTAATGCCGGACCAAATGATAGTATTTGTGATAAAGCAAATACATTCCAGGGTAAAAAAGATGCAGGAGGTACCTGGACTCAGATAAGTAGTAATCCTCCGGGAGGTAATGCAAATATTACAGATATCACTGACCCGAAATCAAATGTAGCCGTAGATAAATATGGCGTCTATAAATTTGCTTACACAGAATCCAGATTGGGCTGTGTGGGTTCGGATACCGTTGATTTATATTTCAATTCAACTCCGGATTCTTCAGGTTTGACATACATCTGCAACGTAAAACAAACCCAGTTTAAACTTCGCTTTTTGGTTACCGGAGGGACACCTCCTTATACTGTTGTACAGGGTAATGGTACCATTGATGCGAACAATTACTACAATTCAAATTATTACGATAATCTTACTAATTATACAATTGTCATTCGCGATGTCATGGGCTGTACATTGAGCTTTGTCATCAATCACGAATGCAAATGCACCAATGCAGTTGGTTTGTTAGGTACAACTCCGGATAATATTTGTGAAGATCAGAGTTTCCAGATAGTTTACAATCCGGCGGGTATCGAAAAACTAGATCCTAATGACACCTTGATCTATGTCGTTACAAACGATCCTGATCCTGATTTAGCAGCAGGTGGTAATTATATTAAAATATTGCCTTCCCTCACTGTGCTCTATGATGCTAGTTATATGAGTTATAATTCCACATACTATATTTTTGTACTCGTAGGAAAGAAAAATGGTAATGGTGGAATTGATTTTCTTTCAGGTTGTGTTCAGGTCAATGGGCCGAAACCATTTATCTTCTATCAAAATCCTGCTCCGAATGCCGGTCCTGATGATGCGATTTGTGGAACGACTTACGATCTTAAAGGATTGCAAAGTATTACCGGATCTAATTTGAAATGGAGAGTGGTGAGCGGCGGTCCTGCTAATTTTACTGACGATGCGTCTACAAATACGCAGGTAAATACCAATGGTTCATTTGGTACTTATGTATTTGAATTATCAGAAGACAATCATAGCTGTGCTGCTGCAGACAGAGTTACAGTTACATTTAATCCTTCTCCATTCATTGCAGTGGATAATAAAATATGTCTGGATTATAATGACCCCAAGTTCCCTTACAAAGCGGTAATTAAAATTACAGATGGAGTTCCTCCGTTCACTATTGTGCAGGGTGGAGGAATGATTAATGGCAATATCTATATGACAGATTCACTTGCCAGTTTGATCAATTTCAATGTGGAGATTCAGGACGCAAATGGTTGTGTATCCAATTTAATCATCGACACCTACAATTGCAATTGTGGTAATGTCAGTGCAGGTAAACTGGATTCAACATTGACTGAATTATGTGTTGACCAATGCGTGACCATTAAGAGCCTCATTCCGGAAACTTTGGATCCGGAGGATGTAGCAATGTATATTTTGCATCAGTCTTCTTATAATGATAAAATACTGCCAAGATTAGATACTTTCTATTCTATAAATGATATGGTTTGTTTCGATCCTTCCAAAGGAATGGTCACAGGTAAAACCTATTATATAACCCGCGTGGTCGGTAATGATACACTGCCAAAGAATAGCATTGTAGACAATACAGATCCATGTCTAAGAGCTTCAAACAATCAGCCGATTGTTTGGTATCCGTATCCGACTCCTGATGCCGGTCCAAGTGATAGTATCTGTTTCTATAACTATCAGTTGAATGGTATTACGAATTCAGGTACACCAAGCTGGAAATGGTTATCTGGTCCTCCAAATCAAACGAGTACCGTGTTGAATCCCAACAGCGATGCAACAGGTGTCAATGTAACCGGTAAAGGAACATACAGATATGAGCTGACCGAGAATTTCAAAGGTTGTATTTCAACCACAACAGTGGATATTACCTATTGGGATTCACCAAACTGGGCAAATCAGCTTCCTTACGAATGCGATAACACGGCTGAAAATTACCGCGTAACTATTGATGGTCAGAATGGTGATCGTCCATCCTGGACCGTTGATGGTTATGATTTCCCTAACGGGCCATTGCCGGGTACATTTATAGGTGCAAATACCTGGAGAACAGATTGGATTCCAAATAACGATAATTACCAATTAATAATCAATGACAGACATTATTGCTTGCCGGATACGACGGTTGGTTCATATATCTGTCCTTGTATTAATGCACTGGGCATTCTGGATAAAACGCCAATTATTCTTTGTATTGACGGTACCGCAAAAACAAGTTATAATGCAAATGCCGGTACTCCGGATGGAAATGACGTGATTCGTTATATTTTATTTGATGGTAATCCGGCAAATCCGGTTGGAGGTAATCATTTACAATTCAATGCAACGGGCAGCTTTGTGTTTGATCCTGCAAAAATGCAGGCAGGCAAAACTTATTATATCGCTGTATTTATGGGTAACCAGGATCCAAGTGATCCCAATAAAGTATTATTAAGCGACAGATGTTTGAAGTATGATGTAGTTCCAGTTACCTGGTATGATTATCCGGTTGCCAAGGTAAATAGTGTGGATAAAACACTGACCTGCGCAATTACGACAATTACCCTGGATGGCAATACATCCACTAGTGGGTCTGGTTCACCACTGAGTTTTCTCTGGAGTACATTAGATGGAAAGATCGTAGGTGCTACAAATAATAGCTCTGCAACGATAAATGCTCCGGGTACGTATAAGTTGTTTGTGACCGATCCGATTTCAAAATGTACTAATGAAATCACGTATAATATAGGAATCGATGTGGCAAAACCAACTGTTGGAATTGCACCTCCTGAATTGCTGACTTGTGACCGTACCAGTGTATTGCTGGATGGTTCAGCATCTTCACAAGGCAATCAATT
Organism: Bacteroidota bacterium; assembly: GCA_029781865.1. Classification (GTDB taxonomy): domain Bacteria; phylum Bacteroidota; class Bacteroidia; order Chitinophagales; family Saprospiraceae; genus Vicinibacter. The sequence continues at coordinate 453,825 of JAKOVW010000079.1, read as the reverse complement.
TAATATTCAATGGAAAGGCCCGGGTAATATTACAAATGGAAATACTTATAAACCATCAGTTGATGCGGTTGGAACGTATAAGTTGATTGTGACAAATACCAGCAATGGTTGTATTGACTCATTCCCGATGGCAGTCGGCAGCGATTTCAGAAAACCTATTCCTAGAATTGATCCTATCGGACAATTAACCTGTACTGTAAAACAAGTACAACTGGATGCAGGAGGTTCTGTTGGACAGGCTGGTCCGATTAAAAGCTATAACTGGCAAACAGCAAATGGTAATATTATTGCAGGACTAGGTACTTCTAAAATTACCGTAGATAAAGCTGGCACATACCAGGTTTTGGTGAAAGATCAAAACAATGGCTGTGATAGTTTAACCACATTGTCAATCGTTGAAATCGGAAATCCATTTGCAGGTATGGATGTTCTTGCACAGGATCCAAAATGTTTTGGTGAACGCAATGGAAATATTGATATCACCGGAATCGTTGCAAATGGTCCGTTGAATGGACTTCAGTATTCTTTCAATAATGGCCCTTTTGGTCCGCTTAGCCAGTTTGCTAACCTGAGTCAGGGAACGTACCATTTGAAAGTTAAGGATATCAATGGCTGCGAACATGATACCACTGTAACATTGATCGAACCTGGTAAATTAGGTATAACAGTGATTAAATCAATTGTTGTCGATCAGGATGCCCTGGTTAAATTGGATAGTATGCTTCTTTCAATAACAGGTGGAACTTATGTTAAGGGAACAACAACCTATAAGGATACAGCCTGGTTGAATCTGAATGAGAATAAAGATTGGGAACCAAAGTTGCATTACTTGGCGGATACCACAAGAGATTTTTTAATCACAGCCACAGATGCTGCAGGTTGTCAGATACAGGAAAGAGTGAAAGTCATTGTTAGAATTATTAAGGATGTGTGGTGGCCTACTGCATTCTCACCAAATGGTGATAAAATAAATGACCTCTGGAATTTGAAAGGTAAGCGTGTAAGGAATATCAAAACCTTGAATATCTATGATCGTTGGGGTGAATTAGTATTCCATGCTGAAAATATCAAAGATGGAAATTTAGATTCTACTACCGGTTGGGATGGTAAGTTCAAAGGAGAAAAAGCAATGCCGGGAGTCTATGTATTCTATGCTGAAATTGAATACGTCGGATCTGAAGGATTTGATAAATATAAAGGAGATTTTACTCTGCTCAGGTAGGTAATAAACCTGATTATAAAATGCAAAGAGACCATTAAGTTTGACTTAATGGTCTCTTTTTTTGTCTTTAATGTTGGCTCAATTTGTATTTGGAATATGCGATTTATTGCGAATGATCTCCAATGCGAGCTTCGTTTGTTCTTCTTTACCGAGCTTCGTGTTATCCAAAACATATGCATCCGGAGCCTTTATCAATGGACTGTCGCGACGAGTGGAATCCATCTGATCCCTTTTGATTAAATTTTCTTTTACTTTTGAAAAATCAATATCAATTCCTCTGGATTTTAATTCTTCATGTCTTCTCCATGTGCGTGTGTCCAGATCTGCAGTAACAAAAAGTTTGACATCTGCATCAGGAAAAACAACGGAACCAATATCTCTGCCGTCCATTACAACGGATTTATCTTTAGAGATTTCGCGTTGTATTTGAACCATTTTTTTTCGTACGCTGGAGATCGCTGCAACTTCACTCACCAATTCTGAAATGGCCGGAGACCGGATTTCATCAGTAATATCTTTCTGATTGAGTAAAATGCGTAAATGTTCTCCAGGTATAAACTCAATATGAATCTTATTCAATTCTTGTTCAATAGCGGCCGGATCATTTATATCCGTATTGTTGTTTTGAAAGTAATAGGTAATAGCGCGATACATTGCCCCTGAATCAATGTATACAAAATTTAATCGTTTAGCAATTTCTTTGGCCAGGGTGCTTTTACCACAAGCTGAATAACCATCAATGGCAATTATCATCAGACAAAGTTAAAAACAAAAAATCCTGTTGTATGAACAGGATTTAATCGTTTAGTATTCATCTTCATTGAAGAGGAAGTCATCTTTCCTTGGGTAATCAGGCCAGATGTCCTCCATGCTTTCATATATTTCTTCATCATCTTCCAGCTCCTGAAGGTTTTCAAGCACTTCGATAGGTGCCCCGGAGCGAATGGCGAAATCTATCAACTCGTCTCTTGTTGCGGGCCATGGTGCTTCTTCCAAATGATGAGCCAATTCTAATGTCCAGTACATAGATTTTAATTTATTTAATTGTGGTTATAATGGAATCAATAATTCGTTTGACGTTCAAAAAGTTCTTTTACAATAAAGTTTTTCTTAAATAATTAACATGCTATCACCATAACTGTAAAAGCGATATTTTTCTTTAATAGCCACTTCATAAGCTTCAGTCAGTAACTCGTGTCCTGTAAATGCGGAAACCATGATTAACAGACTGGATTTGGGAAGGTGAAAATTGGTGACCAGCATATTGGCTATTCTGAATTCATAAGGAGGGTAAATAAATAAATTAGTCCATCCTTCCGCAGGTTTCAGATACCTGGATGCAGAAACAGAAGACTCTAAAGCCCTCATGGATGTTGTGCCAATTGAAATGATATTTCCACCGGCATCTTTGGTTTTATTCACAAGATCTGCAGTTGCCTGATCAATTCTGAAATATTCCGCTTCCATTTTATGTTTGGACAGATCCTCCACATCTATTGTTCTGAATGTTCCTAATCCGACATGCAATGTTATTTCACCAAAATTGACACCTTTAATTTGAAGCATTTTGTACAATTCCCTACTCATGTGAAGACCTGCGGTAGGAGCTGCGACAGCACCAATTTCTTTGGCGTAGATGGTTTGATATCTTTCCTCATCAGATGGCTCCAGGTTTCGGGTAATATACTTTGGTAATGGAGTCTGACCAAGCGTACGAAGAGCCGCTTGAAAGGCAGCAGGATCTCCATCAAATAAAAACCGGATTGTTCTTCCCCTGGAAGTTGTATTGTCTACCACTTCAGCTACCAGAACTTCTTTTCCGTTTTTATCATAGAAATATAGTTTATTGCCAACCCTGATTTTTCGGGCCGGATCAACCAGTACATCCCATAATCTGACATCCCTGTTTAATTCTCTCAATAAAAAAACCTCAATCTTTGCACCTGTCTTCTCTTTTCGCCCATACATCCGTGCTGGAAAGACTTTGGTGTTATTGATGATCATTGCGTCTTTATCATTGACATACTCCAGGATGTCTTTGAATTGTTTGTGTTCGATTTTACCAGAGCTCCTGTGAATGACCAACATTCTTGCCTCTGACCTTTCTTCAGATGGATATTGAGCAATAAGGTTCTTTGGCAGGTTGAATGTAAATTGTGATAGTTTGGTGCGCATGGGCTCTTTTTAAATTTCCGGCAAAAATAGGACTTCAAGTATAGGAAAATCAAGTCTTTTGACATTTTATTCAATGAATTTTAGCTTATAATGTTGTTTGATCATATGTATTTTTTAGAGATTCATCGAATTTGTTGGATATCAGGCTACTTTGAGCCTTATTTTTGACTTCTAAATCATTGATTTGATCTTCTTCAGAATTCTAAATGATAGTTTCCTGCAGGCCACTCAGCAGCTTACGAGTAATAAGCTCCGAAGCTTTCTCACCCTGCTTGGAATATCCATTGGCATTTTTTGTGTAATCGCAGTTTTGTCCTCTGTCGACTCTCTACAGGATAATATTGTACAGAGCTTCGAAAAACTGGGGAATGATGTCATTTATATAGACAAATGGCCCTGGCAGGAAGATCCGGGTCAAAATTTCTGGAAGTATCAGGCAAGACCTACACCCAGCATAACTGACCTGAATGCCATTCAGTCGAAATCAAAACTAGCTGAAGCATCTTCATTGACAGTGTTTATTCCGGGAAGTACGATTAAATACAGGGATCAATTTGTGGAAGGGGCTTATTTAGCCGGTATCACCGATGAATATGAAAAAGTGATTAAAATGGATTTCGAGGATGGCAGTTATTTTTCTCAACGAGATTTTCAGATGGGTAGTAATCAGGCTATTTTAGGACATAAATTATACGATGCCCTGTTTCCTAAAGAAAATGGAATAGGGAAGGAGGTTAGGCTGTTTGGGCAATATTTTAAAATTAATGGTGTCCTGAAATCAGAAGGGAAATCAATTTTAGATATCATGCCAAATGATGAGGCGGTTTTTATTCCATATAACACTGCTCGTAAACTGGTAAACATTAGCTCGCATTCCAATTGGGGAACCTTATTAAATGTAAAAGCGAAGAAAGGTGTCAATCTGGAAGAGCTTAAATATGAAGTTGGAAGTATTTTAAGACCCATTCGCGGATTAAAACCAAGAGACAAAGACAACTTTGCCATTAATGAATTAACCATGCTCACTAACCTGGTGAATGGAGTTTTTGGGGTGATCAATTTTGCAGGATTTATCATCGGATTGTTCGCTATGCTGGTTGGGGCATTTGGTGTTGCCAATATCATGTTCGTTTCTGTGAAAGAAAGAACAAATCTCATAGGAATTAAAATGGCAATAGGAGCAAAGAGGTATTTCATTTTGCTCGAGTATTTATTGGAAGCTATTATTCTATGTATAGTTGGTGGCCTTGTCGGATTGATATTAGTATGGTTAATACTTCTGGTGATTTCCAGGCTGGTCGATTTTGCTATTTATATGTCATTTCAAAATATTGCGTTGGGATTAATTCTGTCTGTAATAATCGGGATCATTGCGGGTATTGTACCGGCAATCATGGCTTCCAGAATGGATCCTGTTGAAGCAATTCGCAAATAATCTTAATTCAAAGAAAAATAATCAATCAGATTAGATCAGCAGTAATTGCATTTTATGAATTCGCAAAGTTGTGAATCCATAACAGAAGAACTCGTGAAAACTAAAGTGGAGCAGTCGAATTATCTAAGCTCTATCTGAAAGTTACCCTTTTTTTACTTTCTCAACCAAAGATTGGAACGAAGCTGCATTATTCAATGCCAGATCAGCAAGTACTTTCCGGTTAAGATCAATATTTTGCGTATTGAGCAAATGGATGAATTTAGAGTAGGAGAGGCCCATTGGGCGAACCGCTGCATTAATCCTGGCAATCCAAAGTCTTCTGAAAGCGCGTTTCTTTTCGCGGCGGTGTCTGAAGGCATACTTCATTGCCCTTTCGACCGCATTTTTTGCTACGGTATATACTTTAGAACGACCACCAAAATAACCTCTGGCGGCTTTCATAATTTTCTTTCTTCTTCTGCGGGATGCAACTGCGTTGACTGAACGTGGCATAACTTATCTTTTTTTGCCAAGGGACTATGAAGTACTTAACCTTGGTGGATTAAAAAAAAATTAATTCATTCCTAGTAAGGACCTCATTCGCTTCTGTTCGCTGGCGTGAACAGTGGTAGAAGATACGTGCTTGCGCTTGGATTTTTTGGATTTATTCCTCATTAAGTGAGACGTGTTTGCTTGTTTACGTTTCACCTTTTTCCGAGCTGTTAGTCTCATCCTCTTCTTTGCTCCCGAATGGGTCTTCATCTTAGGCATGATGGCAATTATTTAAGTCCGGTAATTCGCTACGGTAATTCGTGGCGATAATTCGGAGTGCAAAGGTATAAAAATGGGTGAAACTTGCTAAAATTAATTGGTTTTTTTCTTCGGGGAAAGGATAACATGCATTCTTTTACCTTCCAGTCTGGGCAATTCTTCGGCAACGCCATAGGATTCCAGCTCCTTAATAAATCTGAGCAGGATGAGTTCTCCCCGGTCTTTGAAGACGATGGCACGGCCTCTGAACTGGACATAGGCCTTTACTTTGGCCCCTTCTTCCAGGAACTTAATGGCATGTTTCATCTTAAATTCAAAATCGTGGTCATCGGTATGTGGGCCAAAACGGATTTCCTTTACGACGGTCTTGGCTGTTTTTGCTTTGATTTCCTTTTCCTTTTTGCGTTTCAGGTAAAGAAATTTCTTAAAATCGATGATTTTGCAGACTGGTGGATCCGCATTTGGTGTGATTTCAACCAGGTCCATACCTAAATCAAATGCCCATTTTATGGCCTGATCTGTATAGTAGACCCCGGATTCTATAGTTTTACCGGCAACGGTGCTGATTTCATCAAAATTATCCCCTACCAGTCGTACCTGACTGTTGCGTATGGCTTCATTAATTCTGAATTGACTTTTAAGTTCATCTAACTTGTTGTAAGGGAATCTTCTTTGATTCAAATGAGTGGATTTTGTTAAGGATGCAAATATAATAAATAGTGTATTATCCTAATTATTACAATTTTGAAAGGTTTTTATAACTAGTGTAAAAGACCAGGCAACTAAGGAAAAGCAATCTAAGGATTTTAATCCAAAAGCTGACGTGATTCGGTATGGCGTTTATGGGTTTATGACTTCTTCAAAGAGCTTGTTTTTGTAGCAAATTGAATGACCAGGTTGTCCTTTTCTTTATCAAAAACGGCTTTAAGTTTCGACCCTGCTTCAGGATTTTCACTAAGAATAAATTCAGCCAGAGGATCTTCCAAATGTTTCTGTACAGCCCGATGCAGCGGTCTTGCTCCAAATTGAGGGTCAAATCCCTTGTCAGCCAGGTAATCAATGGCTTCATCAGTAAGTGCCATTTGATAGCCCATTAATTCAATACGACTAAGCAGTTTTTGCAAAACAATATGAATAATTTGATGCATCTGTTGTTTGTCGAGTGCATTGAAGATTAAGACATCATCTATCCGGTTCAAAAATTCAGGTGAAAAGGTCTTTTTCAGCGCATTGCGGATAATGTTTTTGGTGTTTTCATCCTGATTTTCAATTCGGGTCTGAGTGGCAAATCCAACTCCCTGTCCAAAGTCCTTTAATTGTCTGACTCCAATATTTGAAGTCATTATGATAATCGTATTTTTGAAATCAACTTTTCTTCCTAATCCATCGGTTAGTAAGCCTTCATCCAAAACCTGCAATAAAATATTATAAACATCAGGATGGGCTTTTTCGATTTCATCGAGCAATACGACAGAATAGGGTTTCCTTCTCACTTTTTCAGTGAGCTGACCACCTTCTTCATATCCTACATATCCTGGGGGAGCGCCGATGAGTCTGGAAACCGTAAATTTTTCCATATACTCGCTCATATCCAATCGGATCAACGCATCTTCTGAATCAAATAAAAATCGAGCAATTCCTTTTGCCAATTCCGTTTTACCTACTCCTGTAGGGCCGAGGAAGATGAAGGAACCAATCGGCTTTTTGGGGTCTTTTAATCCAACCCTATTTCTTTGAATGGCTTTGCATATTTTATTGATGGCTTCATCTTGTCCGACAATTGTTTTCCGGATTTCATCAGCCATGTTTACCAACTTCTTGCTTTCGGATAAAGCTACTTTTTTCACCGGTATTCCCGTCATCATGGAAACTACTTCGGCAATGTCATCTTCTGTGACCGGATATCGTTTTGATTTAGATTCAGCATCCCATTCCAGTTTGGATTGCTCCAGTTTCTTCATCAATTTAGATTCAAGGTCGCGCAAATCAGCAGCTTTCTCGTATTGCTGGCTTTTTACTGCTGTATTTTTTTGTTCCTTGATATGGTCTATCTGTTTTTCAATTTCCTCAATATGCTTAGGTACATGAATGTTCTTTAAGTGAACGCGGGCACCCACTTCGTCAATGACATCGATTGCCTTGTCCGGTAAAAAACGATCTGTGATATACCGGTCGCTCAATTTCACACAACTGATTATTGCTTCATCAGAATAACTGACTGAGTGATAATCTTCATATTTTGATTTGATATTGTTGAGGATCTGTATAGTCTCTTCCGCAGTTGGCGGATCCACCATTACTTTTTGAAACCGTCTATCCAGGGCACCGTCTTTTTCAATATGCTGACGGTATTCATCGAGTGTGGAAGCACCGATACATTGCAATTCACCTCTGGCTAAAGCCGGTTTGAATATATTTGAAGCATCCAAAGATCCTGTCGCACCTCCGGCTCCAATGATCGTATGAATTTCATCAATGAATAGAATGACATCTCTGGATTTTTCCAATTCACTCATGATAGCTTTAATGCGCTCTTCGAATTGCCCGCGGTATTTGGTACCTGCTACCAAAGCTGCCAAATCAAGCATAACAATTCTTTTGTTGAACAGTGTACGGGAAACTTTTTTCTGAATGATTCTAAGTGCCAGGCCTTCAACAATTGCCGTCTTTCCAACGCCAGGCTCTCCAATTAATATTGGATTGTTCTTTTTTCTACGGCTCAGGATCTGAGATACCCGTTCAATTTCACGATCCCTTCCAACAATTGGATCCAATTTTCCTTCATCGGCTAAACGGGAGACGTCTCTGCCATAATTATCGAGAACAGGGGTCATGGATTTATTGCTCGATTTTCTTGAATACGTACCCTGGTTGGGTTCATCTTCATATGGATCAGAGTCCTGGGCTGCACCTTGTGGCAGATCTTCAAATCCGGGATCTTCTATTTTTTGTTCAGCAAGGTATTCCAATTCAGAGCGGTAGGTTTCATAATCGACATTGAATTGCTCTAAAATCTGGGATGCCAGGTTGTCATGATGTTTTAGCAAAGATAAAACCAGGTGTTCGGGGTAAATTTCTTCTTCTTTGTTGACCTTAGCTTCGAGGTAAGTAAATTTGAGTACTTTCTCTGCGTGCTTATTCAAAGGAAGATTTCCAACCTGAAAGGTGGCTTCATTGCCTTTTTTTACGGGAATTGCCTCTTCGATTTTATAGCGAAGATCCTCCAGATCCACTTTTAACCCCTTTAAAACATTGACCGCCAGCGTGTCCGTTTCCTGAAGCAGGCCTAGTAAAATATGTTCTGTTCCTATATAATCGTGACCCAGGCGAAGAGATTCCTCTCTGCTGTTGGCCAGGACTTTTTTGACTTTTTGAGAAAATTTCTTATTCATTTGATTTCACAATTATAACCAATGGACAATAATATTGATCTTTTGCTCAATTCTTTTGAGCTTTTTAATAAATAATTAACCAAGAAACCTTTTGGATGTTGAATCTCAAATATCTTTTGCTTTGTGCTGCCTGGATTCAAAGTTTATTACTTTTGCATTCCAAAGGTAAACAAAAAGAGGAATTTTCCAACATATATATAATATTTTCTATAGATAAACGAGTAAATTATAATAGCTTACATGTACAATTCGCATAATTCATGAAATACCAGGTAGATAAACAAGATAGATACGCCATATTCAGTCTGGAGGAGAAAAATTTGAATTCTTTAATTGCTCCGCAATTAAAATCTGAATTTGTTTTTCTCCGGAATGAAGGGGTCAGAAATCTGATATTCGATTTAGGAGATGTCGATTTCGTAGATTCATCGGGCTTGAGCTCCATATTAACCGCAAACCGTATATGGAAAGACTATGGCTCTTTTGTCATGGCCAATATCAAGAGCGACAGTGTCCATAAACTCATTGAAATTTCAAAACTGGATGGGATCCTCACCATAATTCCGACCATCGAAGAGGCTATCGAATATGTCTTTATGGAAGATCTGGAACGGGATCTTTCTGATGAAGAGGAATAAACAAAATTATGGGGGTTTTTGAAGTCCTGCTGTTGGGTTGCGGAGCTGCATTACCGGCCTTCAATAGATTTCCTTCTGCTCAGATTCTGAATATAAATGAAGAATTGTTTCTCATTGATTGCGGTGAAGGTACCCAGTTTCAATTGTCTAAATTCAATGTAAGAAGGTCGAGAATTCATCATGTCTTTATATCCCACCTTCACGGTGATCATGTTTTTGGATTGCCAGGCCTGATTACGTCTTACAATCTTATGGATCGCAAAGATCCATTGCATATATATGGTCCTTCAGGTATAGATGATCTGATCACTCATATTTTATCGTTTTCTTCCTCCGGTTTAAATTTCGAATTAATATTCCATCCGATCTCAGATTACAAAGGGGCTACTGTTATGGAGAATATTAATGTCAAAGTTCAAAGTTTGCCACTGGATCATAAAATACCCACAAGCGGCTACTTGTTTACCGAGAAAGTAAATAGAAAAAAGCTCAATCTGAAGCGGATTCAGGAATTGGGAATACCTAAAGAATATTGGAAGAAAATAGAAGATGGAGAAGATATTCTTTTCAAGAATGCTGAACGAATCAGCAATGAAGAATTAACATTAGACAGCAATCCGCACAGAACATACGCCTATTGCTCCGACACCCGGTTTAATACGGAGCTGATTCCTTACCTGACTAATGTAGATTTATTATATCACGAGACGACTTATCTCGATGCATTAAAACTGAAGGCAAGTGAAAATGGTCATAGTACGGCTTTGCAGGCTGCAACTATTGCATCGCGTAGTAAGGCAAAAATGCTTTTGACCGGGCATTATTCATCCAGATATGAGTTTCTGGATGCTTTTGAAAATGAATGCAAATCGGTTTTTGAGAATGTGGTGATAGGCAGAGAAGGGATGAGTGTCAAAGTGGGTTAAAAACATCCATGCGGTGAATTTGAATGAGAGTCTTTTTGAATCTTTATGATTCGGTATTCCTTGATATAAATGTATTTAACCAGATGAATTCCTGTAAAAGGGTTTAAATTGAGATCGCCGGAATCACACCTCAAAATTTAAGAACAAGGATCTGCCTGCTTTTCCAAAATTCTTTTGGAAAAAACGACTCCCTGTGTATCTTTGCAGGCATTTTTAAAGTAGCAACAGGATGATCTGTTAGCTCAGTTGGTAGAGCAACGGCCTTTTAAGCCGTGGGTCTTGGGTTCGAGTCCCAAACAGATCACCAAAACCGATAATCCCCTTATTCCACCGAATAAGGGGATTTTTTATTTATTATTGAATACCAGTTGATTATATTTCAATTGGCAATTTTTCAAAAGAAGGATAAATCAGACCTGCTACAGAAAATGTCGCACGAAAAAAGTAATAAGAATTGGAGCTCCTATTGACTGTGAAGATGACATCATTTTGAAGTCAAAAAAATAACCAGACAAAGAAACGGGCATTCTCTGTAAAAGCTACTTAAAACGAACCCATTTTTCTTATTTGGAGTTGGAATATGCATGTTTTCAGATTTATGGGATTCATCAACGCAAATGCTTTCTGATAATTTAGCAATTATCAAAGAATACAAAACAGATTCCGGATTTAGAAATCAGGATCAATTCTATAAAAGCCAGAAATGAAATTTTAGTATTAGAATCAATTCGTTTATTTCTAGTGTTGAATTGAACAGTACTGAAATCCATTTGGCTGAACTACGGTCCTATCTGGAAGGGAAAGTCTAAAAAAGTTATTGACAACAGAATTAAACTAAATACAGCAGAATTAATTCGCAATCCTGTGATGAAATTGAGTTTATTCAGGCAAATAAGGAATTGTTTGTCTGTTAATTAACGATCGTTCAAATGGGAATTAGGCCGGCGCTCAAGCAACAAATCCTTAACATGGCAAATCAATAAAAACGATTCCTTATTTTAATTCAATGTTTCCAATGTAAGAAGATCCTGAGACGTATTTACAACTGTGTTGATCAGGATTTGAGTTTTTCTATTGAGATCATCCATTAATTCAATGCAAATAATGTGTTTCATGAAAAACAAAAGCAATGTGTGCTTTGTAGCTCCGTCATTTGATTATGGTGTAGTAACAAAAGAAAATATGGGCTTTAATTTTATTGGCGACTGCAGGATAATATTTTAGTCATTTATTTATCATTAGTTATCTTAAGATCCCATTCAAAAATACCTTTTCACCGTTGGAAGGTAAAGTTGTAATGACACTTCCTCCATTAATTAAAATAAATTTGCTATATTTTTGAAAGCTTTGAACGAGGAAATTCCAATTAATGGCTACTCCATCGACAAGAATAGGAATACCGATTATATTATAAGGAGTTTGATTAACCCAGGTGAGATAAAACTGTTTATTCTTTGGGACGGTGTACCCATTCAAAGAAATGTCAGTGTACACAATCTGTTTTTTTTGTGGAGCTAAATAACCATTGATATACATTGCATAATATCCGATAGAATCCGGACCCGAACGTACAATCCAATCTCCGTCTGTCAGATGGATATTATTCCAGCTGTATCCAATTATTTTTTCTCCATTAATCGTAATAGGGAAGTCTCCATAGTCCTCTGTTTCTATAACTCCATGAAAATTTTTTCCTGTTGGTATTTGAAAAGAGTCATTTGTCACAAATTTATAATGTACACCAATCAGGCTATCCATTCCATCAGGAAAATCGAGATTGAGTTCGGTGGAACCTGATTTTTCTGAATAAAGCGCATAAGGAACAGAAACCAATTGGGTAGTCCCGATAAATTGATAATTTATTCCTCCGGTTTCATCCATTTCAATTTGAAGAAAGTGCAAATCCTCTCCCCAACGAATGTCTGAAAAACTACCTGCTACAACAGTCCCATCGCCAATGACGATATTAAAAAGCCCATTTAAGTTAGTTACCGGATTTTGAGTTTCCTGATAAACTAAATTGCCTTTATCATTGGACATGAGTATAGTTAATCTCAAACCTATATTTTGATTTACTAAAGGATTGCCTGACTTGTCTCTTGCTACACCTTGATAATTCAACTTATGGGGTGCTTGAGCGATTAGCATGGAGAATATCAGGCTGAAAAATAGAGTTGTAAAATATTTCATCAAACTAATTTAGATTTTCAGGTATTTAAAGTAGTATAACTAGAGTTGCACATTGGTTAAAACCTGTAAGTCGTCAAAATAATTTGAACTTTCCACTTAATAGTGTTTCAAATCAATTCAAAAGTAAGACTTTTTCCAGAATTGGCCCATTTAAGGTTTGCATTTCTGTTTGTTAATCATCTACTAATTGCCATGTTTAAAGCACCTAATGGATAGGAATTTGTTTCGGTGCCTGGTATCTATTTCTATTTTTAATTTTAAATAAAATTAATGAAGTCCTCATTGGGTTTAAATACCTTGCCTATTGCTTTTATTCTAAACTGATTATCCATCAATGAATTGGTCGTGACCGTTACTTTGGAATTCTTTATCCGATTTATTTATGCGTTTTAAGAAACGATGAAGTAAATGTTCTCCTGTTGATTTAATGCTGTCGGAATTTTTTGAAACAACATTTGCAATTGCAAATTGTATTAATGTACCAAAAAGTCTTCTGATAGGATTATGTGAGCCTCCCACCCAGATTTTTTTAGATACAAAACCTGTCGCCAAGCCAATGGCATTATCGAATAAATTATTTTTTAATTCAGTCGATTGAGTTACCTCATTAAAAGTACTTTTGATAATATTAATTGGTTTTAAGCTCTCGTAGGTCGTGTGCAATTGCTCTTTAAGCAAACCCAGTTCTTTGACTCGTTTTTCATGCAATGCCATAATTGCCTCATTTAATGCATCTGTTTCGTTTTTCATATCGCAATTATTTTTTGCTTTAGCATTTGTTTTATTAACGAGTTGCTTATGGGGTATTTAATCCACTGGTGACGAAAAACATGAAGCAGCATGGCTAGAACGGCATAAAAGCCACCTATGACGAAAAAGCCATAGAAGGAATCACCAAGAAGCTTTCCAACCCACAACGCAAAGCCAATGTTTACAGTTATGAGGGACAATGCAACCATTGTAAAAATAGCAAAGCGCGAAGCAAGGGAAGAAACTACATCGGCGGTTTTGTCTATTGCATTTAGCTTAAACAATTCAATGGTAGAATTGCTATAAATTTCCGCCTTCTCCAAAAGCGTGGCTATTGGCGTTGCATTGTCTGTCATAATTTTAATTGTTTTATAGTTGAATAAAAAATTTATGTTGTCGAATGTTTTCCTGTTAATGAGCCATCGTGTTTATAATCTGACAATGCATTTTTAGTATCTTTCTTTACATCCTCGTATTTTGCTTTTCCCTTTTCAACTAATTCTTCAGTATCTTTTTTAGCGCTTTCAAATTTATCCGTAAATGAATTGGAAAATGACTGAAACTTCGATTTTAGCTCATCCATATAATCATCGCCTTTGTCCATGATTTGTTTGCGGGTTACTGAACCTTTTTCAGGCGAGAATAAAATTCCTGCAATTGCTCCAATGGCAAATCCTGCCAATGAACCTAAAACTACTTTACTTGTACTCATAATTGTTTTTTATTTAAAAATGTTTAATTAGAATTTATGTGAGTGATTCGATTTGAGTGAAGACATTTGTTTGTAGGAAATTTACTCTCATTGTCGAAAGCAAGTGAATGATTGCTCCTGTGACAAGAGCAAAATATCAAATGGCTTAGGCCATAATAAGAAATATTGAATTTCCGACAGAAGGTCTCCCGTGATAATTATTTTTTAAATTATTTACGTTTTGATCTTGTTGCAACGCTTGTATCAGTGTCTTCTTCTGATTCAAATTCGTCAGCGGCTTTAATATTAATAGACTCGGCTATTTCAGTTAGTTTGGTATCAGCTTCTTTTTCATCTTCCAATGTGTCATGTAATAAAGAAGCAGCATCATCTTCTCCCAGGGTTTTGGCAAATGTGCAAAGTGTACCATAAGTTGCAATTTCATAGTGTTCTACTTTTTGACCTGCCAAAATAATTCCAGCATCACGTACAATTCCTTTTACTGTTCCTTCCATTATTTCTTCTGCTTCCTTGATTAGTCCTTCCATGGCTTCACATTTTTTAGCTTCCACTTTTTCACCAATGGATGCAAATACTTCTTCCAGGCGTGTAACATGTTCTTTTGTGATTTCAAGATGGTCTGTAAGTGCTTCAGCTAATTTATCTGAAGTTGCATTCTCAATCATTTTAGGAATTGCTTTTGTGAGTGCCTTTTCCGCCCAATAAATGTCTTTAAGTTCGTCTACGAACAAATCGCGTAAACCGTCTGCTGCATCTTGTTTCGCTTTCATGCCGTTTTGTTTTACTGGTTTGGATGATACTTGCTGAACGGAATTCGTTTCTGTATTTTTCATGTTTAATTATTTTAAAATTATTTAACTAATTATCATGTTGCAAAGTTGACAGTCTTGAAATGATAGACGTTACATAATTTTAGAAAAGTGTTATATGATTCACGCTTTAATAATTAATTATTAAAATAGGAATGGGAAAAGAATGCAGTTGCAAATTATTTGCGAAAACGAACCCGTTTTGCTTCATTGAATTAAAAAAATATCGGAGTGAAACATGTAATTTTATTGTAAATCCAGGCAGACAAATACGAAAGAAGTGATTGATCTAGAGTGTATTAAAGTATTTTATACCAAATTTTGAGCACTCTGTAATTATTTGAATTTAATAATTGGTCAGAATGAATAAACGCAACTTAGCAATTTACTTGATGAAAAATGCATAAACAGAAATCTTTTCCATGTAGTTCACACAATACGATGTATACTTGTTTGTTATAAATTAGAATGAATGCATACTTATAGTGATAACTCGATTCAACTTATAACAAATAGCACAACAAATTTGTGTAGTTGATTCGCTGGGGTTTCTTTTTATAGAGGTCAGAATGCCTTTACATAAGCTTATTGAATCCGGAGTGCACAAACTTGGTTTAAGCTTTCATTATATTCTGAATTTTTAAAACAGAATTGGCATCCAGATTTGGAAGATTGCAAAATGGGAGATTTAATTCGTGCAATTATCTTTCTCTATGTGTTTGAATAAGAATGATTTAATCCTGAATTAGCTTTATAAATGGTTTGAGATCGCCTTTCAAATGCCTTTATTGCTTTGGAATTATTTGACTTAAATACAAATACACCAATTTATTGAGCATTCCTTTAAAATTTACCTCCGGATTGAATGGTAACACATTATTATTTCGTCGTCAGGCATTTACAGGTCGATTCAACATTATTAGAAACAATAGTGTGAGAAATAAAAAGAAATAGAAACAATAGTGCTAGTAGCAGAAACTGAATTGCAGGTTGTGGGCTGAAGCTTAAAATAGGTTTGTCAACGAATTCAGGTATGATTTACCTGGATTTAGGAGAAGCTGAAAACCTTCCAGAGTAAGCATCAAATTTAAAGTTTATGTTATGAACTATTTTTATTCAATTCTTATCCTCTTTTTAAGCTTTGGTTGTTCTTTAGCGCAATGTCTGCCATACAATCCGGCCTTTCGGCCATTTTATCATGGCGTTGCCTCAGGTGATCCGCTGGAAGACCGCGTTATTATTTGGACCAGGATAACACCAGACTTTGATACCGCAATTCAGGGTACCTATTCGGTAGCTACAGATTCCGGCTTGGTAAATGTCGTTAAGCGCGGAACATTTGTGACTGATGCAGACCAGGATTATACCGTCAAAATTGATGTTGACGGACTTAATCCGAGTACTACTTATTACTATTGTTTTACTGCGTTCGACAAGAGATCTCAGGTAGGCCGAACAAAAACAACTGCATCTGTAGGTGAAAATAATCTTTCAGATGTCCTAAAGTTTGCAGTAGTTTCCTGTGCAAATTATGAGGGTGGATATTTTCATGCATACAATTCGATTGCTAAACGCAACGATCTGAACGCAGTTATTCATCTTGGAGATTATATCTATGAATATGCTGCGGGTGAATATAGAAATGCCAGACTGATTGATTCTGCCCGTATGAATTTGCCTGTAAGTGAATTGTTGATCAGAAAAGATTACCGCACCCGATATTCATTATATAACCTGGATAGCAATTTGCAGTTAATGCGTCTGCAGCATCCGTTGATTGCTGTATGGGACGATCATGAATTTGCTGATAATGCCTATGATACAGGTGCCGAAAATCATCAACCCGGAGAAGGGGATTGGTCAATGCGGAAACAGATTGCCAAAGAAGTTTATTACGAATGGATGCCTGTCAGAGGAAACGCACAAAGTGCTCACTTATATCGTACGATTTCGTATGGAAAGCTGATGGATCTTTATATGTTGGATACAAGAATCGATGGAAGGCAAAAGCCGCCAACCACTTTTGATGAGCCCGAAGACACATTGCACCCTCGTCACATGATTAGTAATGATCAGTTTAATTGGTTGGTAGAAAATCTAAAAAATTCGAAAGCGCAATGGAAGGTCATTGGAAACCAGGTGGTGTTTAGCAATCTCAATGTTGGATTCGCCGCAGAGGACCCAACAAGCTATGATCAAATAAGCTATTATGAAAATTTATCTACAGATAGTTGGGAAGGATATTTATTGCAGCGGAATGCTTTAATTGATTCTATTCAGAAGAATGACTTCAAGAATGTAGTGTTCTTATCAGGAGATTCACATAGTTCATGGGCATTTGATGTAACCAAAGAACCGGTATTATATCCTTTGGCTCAATATGCTTATTTGCCGCAGCCCAATCCTTATGATTCCCTGGCTAAAACGGGTTACAATCCTGAAACAGGAGCGGGTTCTTGCGCGGTAGAATTTTGTACGCCTTCTGTGTCTGCTGAAAATTTTGCGGAAGAATTAGGATCGGATTCAGTGGCAGCGATACTTGAATATTTTTTTAATAATCCAATACCTGTTTTGCCTGGCAACCCAAATTATAATCCGCATCTGAAATTCGTTAATTTGGGTTCGCATGGTTATATGATTTTTGATGTTCGCGCAGATTCTGTTCAAACTGATTATTATTATACGCCGGATGTAACATCCAAAGTTATAGAAGAATATTGGGGTGGCGGGGTTGCTTCCATTCTAAATTCAAAACATATTTCCAATTCATCAGTAGCATTTCCCGCTTTGCCAAAATCAATTCCTGACATTGCAACTCCTGCACCCAGAGTTATTACCGGATCGTCAGACATTGCTGAATCTGTATTGTTTTCTGTTTATCCTAATCCTGCCGGTAAATCCCTATCCGTGTTTGTTGGAATTAATGAGTCAACTGATTTGCTTTTATCTATATATGCATTATCAGGCCAATTGGTTAAAATAATGCGTTCGGATAATGCAATTGATAAAGGATTGCATTCATTCAGAAATTTAGATATATCTGATCTTAAATCCGGTGTGTATGTCTTGCAGGTAAGAACCAGGAATCACATAGCTTCCAAAAAGATAGTCATCAAATAGATTATTGAATCGCCGGGTCAAGGGGAGTTTTTGGAATGTGAAGCCGGGTTGTAGTGAATACAAAATTTTGAAACAAATTAAGAAATGTGTATTATTGTTTTCCATTCCGAAAACTTCTCAGACCGGTTGTTTTTTACGATTTATCCCACTATCCGCAAGTTGTAACCAAAATTCAACAAAATGATAAATCAAAAAATGATTTTAGCCATTGTTGCTGGCTTTGTAACAATGTTTGTTTTAGCCGGATTATTTCATCTTGTGCTTATGAAAGAGTATTTTATTGCAAAGGCTGGCAACATGTCTAGCATTAGTTATGCTCTGTTGAGTTATGGAATTCTTTCCATCCTGATGTCTTATATGTATCCAATGATGAGCCGGACAGGTTCTGTTATCCGCGACGGTTTGATTTTTGGAATATTGATAGGTTTAATCTGCCGTGTTCCCTGGGAAGTACTTGAAATTGGCTATGGAAGGGGAGACTGGGGTTTTGTGATTACAGAAGGGGTCTGGCATTCAATAGAAGAAGGAGTGGCAGGTATAGTCATTGCAATGATATATGCAAGAGGTGGTACTGCCAGTTAGTCATTATTGACAATTTCGTTATTTTATGAAATTTTAAGGCTCATCACCATTATTGGTTTTGAACGCAATTAGCTTTTTCCTGATAATGGATTCTTATGATTATCTGGGTTTCAATTATTTGGATGCAAATGCGCCAAGGTTTAAGTCAAAACCAATAAAAATGTATTAAGGATTAAAGAGGTTTTGAAATTCGGTTTTTAGCTATCCATTCTGAACTTCTATTCAGGGTAAAACTATTTTCATTTCTTAAATATTTCTACCTTCATCCCATGAATAAAATTGTAGCTAACGCAGCTGAAGCCATTCGGGATATTCAATCGGGAATGACCATCATGGTAGGAGGATTTGGACTATGTGGTATCCCGGAAAACTGTATTCAGGCATTGGTAAATTCTAAAATTAATAATCTGACCTGTATTTCAAATAATGCCGGTGTCGATGATTTTGGATTGGGCTTACTGCTTCAAAACCGTCAGATAAAAAAAATGATTTCATCTTACGTCGGTGAAAACGCTGAATTTGAGCGTCAGATGTTGAGTGGAGAGTTGGAAGTCGATCTGATTCCACAGGGTTCTTTAGCAGAGCGATGCAGGGCAGGAGGGGCTGGAATTCCGGCATTTTATACTCCGGCCGGATACGGCACAGAAATCGCGGAAGGAAAAGAAAGCAGAATGTATAATGGGAAACCCCATATTCTTGAATCAGCTTTGACTGCGGATTTTGCATTGGTCAAAGCTTGGAAAGGCGACCGTTACGGGAATTTGATATATAAAGGCACTGCTCTCAATTTTAACCACGTCATGGCTATGGCTGGCAAAATTACAATTGTTGAAGTTGAGGAATTAGTTGAACCGGGGGATCTGGATCCCAATTTTATTCATACACCCGGTGTGTTCGTGCAACGCATTTTTCAGGGAAGCAACTATGAAAAACGAATTGAACAACGCACGGTGCGTAAGAGATAAAGTGCTTCAACCAAAAATTATACTATAAATAGTAAACTACGCAAAATACATATCTCATAATTGAATCAGGATGTTGGATAAAAATCAAATTGCTAAACGAATTGCTCAGGAACTACGTGATGGATGGTATGTCAATTTAGGAATTGGAATTCCTACCTTGATTGCTAATTATGTGCCTGAGGGAATCAGTGTAACCTTTCAATCTGAAAATGGAATATTGGGAATGGGCCCTTTTCCATACGAAGGGGAAGAAGATGCCGATCTCATAAATGCCGGTAAGCAGACAGTAACGTTATTAAAGGGGGCGTCGATTTTTGATTCTTCAACAAGCTTTGCAATGATCAGAGGCCAACATATTCAGCTGACTGTATTAGGTGCTATGGAGGTATCAGAAAACGGAGATATAGCCAACTGGAAAGTTCCCGGTAAGATGGTGAAGGGAATGGGAGGCGCTATGGATTTAGTGGCTTCAGCCAAAAATATCATTGTGGCTATGATGCATACAGATCAGAAGGGAAACTCTAAATTGCTAAAAAAATGCACATTACCATTAACCGGTGTAAAATGCATTAATCGAATTGTCAGCAATCTTGCCACTATTGAAGTGACCGATAAAGGGTTTAAACTACTTGAGCGTGCACCAGGAGTCAGTATTGATGAAATCGTTGCTGCTACAGAAGCTGATCTTATCATTGAAGGTGAAATTCCAGAAATGAAAATAGATTAGCAAATTGCGCATTTGCTTTTAGATAACACTCATTATTTTCAAAGTAATTTTACGGCTTATTGTTTACAAGGCAAACCTAATTCTTGGCAAACTTTCGGGTACTGATTCGTCCATCCCGATCACTCAGTTGAAATAAATATAAACCACCATCCAGTTGTTGTGTATTGAGATTTAATTTATTCTGGCCCTGTTGAATGAATACGTCCTGTTCTGATATTTGTTTTCCAATAATATCTCGTATGCTCATTGTTCCGTTGAAAGCCTTTTGACTATTCAATTCCAGATTTAAATGATCAGTTGCCGGATTAGGCGAAATTTCAAAATCGACAATACCATCAAGGTTTGCAACAGCGGATGGAACTTTTACAGGTATTAAAATAGCGGTATCGATTAATCGTAAAAAATTGCTGTTTTGATTTAATATATTCGTCCAATTGCCATTATTGTATCTGTAGTTAAAATTGACATTCACTGTCGTGAACCCATCCAGAGCAGTACCTTCGTATATTGAATTTACTTCTATTAATTTGCCTGCATAGCTCGATACATCAATAGAATTAGTTACGAGACAAACCAAATCCTGACTGCCTGTACTTTCTATGTATAAGTCATTATTATTTGTCCGCAATCTAACATTTGCTTCCATCAATCCTTCAACAACTCCAATTACATTATTTGATGTGCTCATTACAGATTTACAGGTAGTACAACCGGAGCAATACGTCTGATTTGTATTATTAGTACAGCCATCAACCCAGGTGCCATTTGCAAATGATAAAGGATCTATACCCAGAGAATAAAAAGGGGCTGTTCTCGACTGACTTAATTTTCCAATTCTGAGCAGGTCCATTCTTATTCCTCCTTTATGTCTCTGATCCACTCCGTTGTTATCCTTTGCCGGAACTACACTACTTGTCTTTCCACAAAATTTTAACTGCATAGACTGTGTATAAGCAGAAAAGGACACGGAAAAGAATGCGATAATAAAGTATAAACAATTGACTTTCATATGGTTAATAAAATTTTGAATAAAGATACATAAAAAATGATATATACAGAATTTATTTAATATAAATAGGAATCTGGACTTATTTGATTTTGATAGTTTGAAATTTTACAGACTATACGAATATAATTGTAAAAGGTATACTGAATTGATATTTATAATGGAAACTCTGGTGACGTAGTGTTGCAAAAATAATAGAAAAAAGGACAATTCAAAATTTATATGGATTAAAAAAGCCTTAATTCTGAAGTCAATTAAAGCTTATTTTTCAGGCAAAATGAATTTTAATTTTGATTTAATGAGTAAGCCGTTGATATTACCAATTTCAATGCGCAAACTGTATTTACTTTCTATTAATGTGAATTGATATTTCAGGTTAACAGTTGCATCAATTCAGTTGGTTATAATGATTTTTCAATCAGAAAAGCACATTCTTCAATTTGTTCTTCAGTAATTGCCAGTGGTGGAGCAAAACGGATGATGTTTCCATGTGTGGGTTTTGCCAAAAGCCCATTATCAGCCATTCTCATACAAATATTCCAGGCAAGACTGCTGTTCTCACTTGAATCAATTTCAATCGCATTCAGTAAACCTTTTCCACGGATTTGTTTAATAATTCCTTTGCGGGATTGTATCTCGTGCAATCTCTTTCGCAATAAAAGACCTTGTTGAAATGCATTGTCAAACAACAATTCCTCTTGTATGACTTTTAGTGCAGTTATGGCAACAGCCGAGGCCAATGGATTTCCACCGAAGGTCGATCCATGCTCACCCGGATGTATACAAAGCATGATTTCATCAGAAGCCATTACGGCTGACACCGGCAATACACCTCCTGATAATGCCTTCCCAAGAATAAGTATATCCGGTTTTATTTCTATATAATCACAGGCCAGCCATTTGCCAGTGCGCGCTAATCCTGTTTGGACTTCATCTGCGATAAACAAAACCTTATTCTTTTTGCAAAGGGCGAAAGCTTCACGCAAATAATCATCGGATGGAACAATAACGCCGGCTTCTCCTTGAATTGGTTCAATTAATATTCCGGCAATATGAGGATCAGAAATGACGGATTCAAGTGCACTGATATTGTTGTATGGTATTTTTATTAAGCCGGGTAGAAAAGGACCAAAGCCCGAATAACTGGAAGGATCATTGGATGCAGAAACTGCAGTCATTGTTCTTCCATGAAAATTACCTTCGAAAACTATAATTTTTGCTTCGTTTTCCGGTATGCCTTTACAGGTGTAAGCCCATTTGCGGCAAAGCTTGATGGCGGTTTCCACGCCCTCTGCACCCGTATTCATGGGTAGTACTTTATCGTAACCAAATAAATTTGTTATGAATTTTTCGTATTCACCAAGTTGGTCATTGTAAAACGCACGGGAAGTAAGAGTCAGCTTTTGACTTTGTGTGACCAGTGTGGAAATAATTCGCGGATGGCAATGCCCCTGGTTAACGGCAGAATACGCGGAGAGAAAGTCATAATACGACTTTCCATTTACATCATATAAGAAAACCCCTTCACCTCTTTCTAAGACAACGGGAAGTGGGTGATAATTATGTGCGCCGTATTTATCTTCCAGGTCCATGAAATACATGGATTTGGAAATGGTATGAATTTGTTGCATCACAAAAGAATTAATTAAAGTTCAAAATTACGATTCTTTTTTGTCTTTGACAGTCGGACCATAATTAGTAAGTCTTGGATATATGTATGATACGATTCAAACGGGATAAATTTGCTGCAGTTTTTTGTATACATTTAAGGTTTGCATGAGTAAACTTTTGCGGCCATCGTTGTCAATACTAAAATCTGCATGCTTGAGTTGTGTTTTTTCGTCCAGTTGATTCTCCATTCTTTTCAAAATTGCCGACTCTGAAAGTTGATCTCGTTTTGTAACACGAGCGATCCGAAGGTGTTTTGGCGCCGTAACCACAATGATTTTATCTACAGGTTGTCTATCCAATGTTTCAATTAACAAGGCGGTTTCTTTAATTACAAAAGAAGCATTCTGCATAGATTTCCATTGGTCAAAATCTGCACCAACTGCCGGGTGAACAATGGAATTCACCCAAATTAATTCATTGGGATGATTAAATATGATTTCACTAAGAAGTTTGCGGTTCAGGCCTCCATCAGGACCATAAATATTATTGCCAAAGCGATTGACCAATGCATTGTGGATTGCTGGATTTGTTTCCATGATTTGTTTGGCCCGTTTATCTGAATTGTAGACAGGTACTCCAAGCAACTCAAATAATTGAGCAACCGTTGATTTTCCACTTCCTATTCCGCCTGTCAATCCGATTACTTTCATTTTATGGATTCCATTTTGAAAGGATACAATTTTTTAGTTGCCTGGGATTTTCAATCTGATTCAGATTGGTTTTTTCCAGCTTTGATTTTATTTTTTTGAAATACATTTCCTCCGTTTCCAAAGGTAACTGAAAAACAATGTTTGATTGTAGATCGATGGTATAGTTGATTATATCTATTTTCAATTCTTTAAAAATTCCAAGAAGCATTTGAATGGTGGAAGGATCAGCAAAAATTTGATAATCTGTCAACGACTCGAATTTATGTTTGAGGGACATCACAATGCATCTTTTGGCAGCCTCTTTATAGGCTTTGATGAGACCGGAGGTGCCAAGTAAAATACCACCGAAATATCTGACCACGATCAATAGTACATTGGTTAGTTCAGCGCTGTCAATCTGATTTAGTATGGGCCTTCCGGCAGTTCCGGAGGGCTCGCCATCGTCAGTTGCCCTGAATAAATGGCCATCAATCCCTAATCTCCATGCATAACACCAGTGTCTTGCTTTCGGATGTTGAGTTTTAACTTGTTGTAACAGATCTTTGATATCAGAATCGTTTTTTACAGGAAAAAGAAGAGCAATGAATTTACTTCCTTTTTCAGTAACTTCACATGATACAGGTTTGTCTATGGTCCAATATGTTTTTAATTCTTCCAATTTACTGTTTAAAATAATAAATCAAAAACGTTGATAGCATAGAAAGTACTACTCCGGTAAGTTTCAACCGGGTTACTGGTTCTTTAAAAAAGACAAAGCCAATCGTGCAGGATAGTGCGATTATACTGCAGTTTAATAAAGGAAAAAATACAGCACCGGAAAATTCACGATTCAGGGTCATCATCAGAAAATAGATGGAATAAAAGTTTGGGATTCCTAATATTATTCCATAGAACAACTCTTTTTTTGAAATGCTGATTTTGGATTCAATCCAGTATTCGGAAATAAAACCAAGTATTCCGGCAACAAAAAAAAGATAGGCTGGAAAAATAAGTTTTTCATTGGTTGATAAAAAAAGCCATTTGTCTATTAATATAAACAGAATTTCTAAACAAGATGAAATAATTAGTGTCCCGGCCAGTACAGCCAAATAGTCTCTAAAATTTTTACTTTGTAGGTTGTGGTGATCTATAATCAGGAACATGGAGAGCAAACCGGTTAACACGCCTAAGAATTGGAAGTTGTTCATCGAATCACCCAATACCAGGGCAAATAACACCGTCAGCAAGACAGACATTTTTTGAAACAAAGTGGCCACAGGAAGACCGGCCATTCGTATTGATCGGGCAAACAGGCGAAATCCCATTATAAACAAACAACCCAGGACTAGTATGTATGGAATCCATCCTGGAGAAAATGAACTGAAAACTGCTGTTCCTGAATGTATACATCCAATTGCAAAACAAACCATGTAATTGACTGGAATGATCACACTGGCCTTGGTCGATGTGCTTTCATACGTTTTGAACAATACGCCCAGCAAGGCTGTACAGAGTATGCAGAAAACAGTGTAAAACATTGAATTGCAAAGCTATTAACAAAAAATTGATTCGTCATATAAAACAAAAGGCTATGCTAATTCATTTTGAAAATTAATTTTGCATACGTGCTAAAACTAAAATAACCGGATTACCTTTAGTTCAGTATGGCCAAATGCCTAAAAGCGAAAAGGAATCCGGGCAATCAATCAAAGGAAAATCGATGTTCTGCTGCATGTTAATCAATAATCACCACTTATAGTTAACTAACCAATTCCTAGACAACTGACCAACAATAAATCCTAAAATATGACTATTGTAACTTTATTTATTTATATCGGCATTGCAGCTTTCATTCTTACCGGTTTAATTGCATGGATGAAGCAGAATCAAATCAATCTGGTCGACAGTTTTATTCAGAATTTTGCCGGATCATTATTTATTTTTTCCGGGTTTGTAAAGGCTGTTGATCCTTTGGGAACTGCATACAAGATGGAGCAGTATTTTACAGCGTTTCAGGATACCTGTAAAGGTTCTTTTCTGAAGTTTCTCGCACCGATATTTCCTGTGTTATCCAACTTCAAGGTGTCTTTTTCAGTATTTATGATTGTGCTTGAAATTGTTTTGGGAATTATGCTGATCATAGGTTATCAGCGAAGGATTTCAGCATGGATGTTTTTAATTATTATGATTTTCTTTACGATACTGACCGGGTTTACTTTTCTTACAGGTTACGTACCGACGGATACTAATTTCTTTGAGTTCTCCAAGTGGACGGCATTCAATAAAGATCAGATGAGAGTGACTGATTGTGGCTGTTTCGGTGATTTTATCAAATTGGTGCCCAAGGTCTCTTTTCTCAAAGATCTGATATTGATGGTTCCGGCGATCTGGTTTTTGTTCCGCTGGAGAAAATTGCATGAGCTTTTCAGTCCGACAGTCAGGACTTCTTTAACATTGATCAGCACCATGGGATTTTTACTCTTTTCATGGAGTAATTTTATTTGGAATGAACCCGTATGGGACTTCAGACCGTTCAAAATTGGTGTCAATATAAAAACCAAATTGGAAGAAGAGCAAAAAGCAATGGCCGAAGTGGAAATCAAAGCGTATCGCCTGAGAAACAAGCAGGACAATAAAGTAATTGAAATTCCTTATAAAGCCTATCTGGATTCCTTTAAATTAAATTCGAATTTTAAAGCAAGTTGGGAAACCTTGGATCAGATAAAAACAGAACCTAAAATTCCCAGAACAAAAATTTCAGATTTTGATATTCTTGGGATGGATGGACAATCCGTTACAGAGAGCTTATTGAGTGATCCGCATTACAATCTGATTATTCTTAGTCCTAAAGTAAAATATCAGGTTAAATTAGTTGAAGAAGAACGCATTGACACGATCTATAAAATGGATACTGCTGTATTCAAGCTAAAAAACAAGGATAGTGTAATAATAAAAAGAGTGGCTTCCGGTACGGAAAAGAAATTGGTAAAAAGAAATCAATATGACTGGGATCCGGATTTTGTAAGTATTTTAAAGACCAAAATGCTTCCGCTAATCGATAGCGTTAAAGCAGAAAATGTGATTGGCTCTGCAGTTTTCGGAGGGCTTACAGAAGAGGGGATCAATCATTTAAAAATAACTACTGGAATGTCTGTTGTTTGTTATGAGGCAGATGACTTATTACTTAAAACAATAATGCGTTCCAATCCCGGGCTGTTGCTTTTGAAAGAAGGTAAGATAATTCACAAATGGCATTACAAGCATCTGCCGGGTGCGAATGAACTCCGTACTAAGTTCCTGAATGAATTTGCAAATAAAATATATTAAAAATTATTATATGTTCTGATTTTTTATCTCGGCAAAAGGGTGTATTTTTGCCTCAATCAAAAGTCGTAACACTACATGTTGAGTAGGAGGAATGTTCGCGTCAAAGTGATGCAACAATTGTATAGTCTGGCTCAAGATAAGGAACTAAGCTTCCCAGAGGCTTTAAAATCGTATTTTAATACTGTTCAGGATTCCTTTCGCTTGTATCTACTCAATCTTTATTGTATTATAAAGGTTTGTTCCCTTGCGGAAGAAGATTATAGAATCAGATCCGCTAAACATATCAAATCAGACGAAGACAAAATTTTTAAAGACAAAATATATACTAATCAACTGATATCCAGCTTGGTATCTAATAAGGACTTGAATGAAAAATTCAAGGAGGAAAAATGTGCCGAAGGTCTGGATGAAGATTTGTTTCGAAAAATATATAAGGATTTCTGTAAAGAAGAGGCATATCAAAAGTACCTGGTATCTGAATCCACCAATGAAGATCATATTGAAATGTTGCTTGAGCTATACCGTTTTTGCAGGAGAAGTGAAGTTTTTAATGAAATCATGGATGATCGATTTACCGGATGGACCGACGATAAATCCCTGGTTATTGGAGCGCTGAAGAAGACCTTAAAGATATTGCCAAAGTCCGGACCTATTTATGAAGAACATATTCCGGATCATGACACGGTTTATAATTTTGGTAAATTTTTGTTGGAAAGAACTTACAAGGACGAAAAAGAGCTGGATGCACTTATTCATCCGATTTTAGATAACTGGGATTCTGAACGGGTAGCTTTGATTGATATGATCTTAATAAAAATGGGTGTAGTCGAAATGACTCATTTCAAAACGATACCTGCGAAAGTTACTTTAAACGAATACGTTGAACTATCTAAAACATACAGTACAGACAAATCCAAAGAATTTGTGAATGGCGTTTTGGATAAATTATTAAAGCAATTGGAAGCAGAAGGAAAGATTGTAAAAGAGGGAAGAGGATTGAGTTTGTAATGTTTTTATCTCTGGACTTACACGCAAGTCGGTTGATCTATTGGAAGTTTTTAAGTATCAAAAATAAAATTATGCCATTCCGCTTTCAGCGGACATTTGTTAGCGGTCGATATACCAATTCTCCATGCAAAAAGTAATCATTCTTGATTTTGGATCACAGGTCACACAATTGATAGCAAGAAGAATTCGGGAGCTTGAAATATATTGTGAAATAATACCCTTTCATAAACCAATTCCGGATGATGAGGAAATCAAAGCCATAATCCTTTCAGGAAGTCCCAGTTCAGTAAGGGACTCCGGGCACCCAAGTGTTGATATTCAAAAAATCACAAAACAGTATCCATTACTGGGTATCTGTTATGGAGCTCAGTTGTTGGCTCATAATTTAGGTGGTCAGGTACAGGCTTCTGATAAAAGGGAATATGGACGTGCAATGCTGAATATTGTAAAGAAAGATGAATTCCTAAAGGGATTACCGGATTCTTCACAGGTTTGGATGTCACACAGCGATACTATAAGTCAACTACCGGATGGATATGAATTGATAGCGAATACAGAGAGTATTCCTGTTGCAGTATTTAAAGGTATTGACACGGAATTTCCGGTATATGCAGTTCAATTTCATCCAGAAGTGATGCATACAACATATGGAAAAACAATCCTTGAAAATTTTTTAAAGGGAATCTGTCAAATCAAATCCGAGTGGACTACGAGTTCATTTATTGATGATACCGTGGATTCTATACGAGCGCAAATAAAAAATGAGCAAGTACTACTGGCTCTGTCGGGTGGGGTTGATTCATCTGTTGCTGCTTTAATTATGAAACAAGCCATTGGTAAAAATCTGCACTGTTTTTTTATTGACAATGGATTGTTGCGTTTAAATGAATATGATCAGGTTTTAGACACGTACAAACGACTTGGTCTTGATGTAAAAGGGATCAACGCAAAAGATGAATTCTATTCTGCATTGAAAGGCGTTACAGATCCGGAGCAAAAACGCAAAATAATCGGTAAAGTATTTATTGATGTATTTCAGCATGCTGCGCTGAGTTATCCGGAAGTAAAATGGTTATGTCAGGGGACCATTTATCCGGATATCATAGAATCCGTTTCCGTATATGGACCATCCATGACCATTAAATCGCATCACAACGTTGGTGGATTGCCCGATACGTTGCACTTGAAAATAATTGAGCCACTTAAACTTTTATTTAAAGATGAGGTCAGACAAGTGGGCGCTGCATTGGGTTTGCCCAGCGAAATACTTGGCAGGCATCCATTTCCAGGCCCTGGTCTTGCAATACGAATTATTGGTGCTGTTTCTCCGGAAAATGTAAGTTTGTTACAGAAAGCAGATGCTGTCTATATTCGAAATTTGAAAGAGCATAATTTGTATGATAAAATATGGCAGGCCGGTACAATTCTTCTGCCAATTCAAACGGTTGGCGTCATGGGAGATGAGCGTACCTATGAACAAGTCATTGCCTTGCGTGCAGTAAATTCTACGGATGGAATGACAGCCGAATGGAGCCAGATTCCTCATGAAATTCTGGCTAAAATTTCCAATGAAATTATTAATCAAGTTAAGGGAATCAACAGAGTCGTTTATGATATCAGTTCAAAACCACCGGCGACAATTGAGTGGGAATAATATTTTAGCTTTATTAATCCTGGTTGTTGCGGTTTTGTTTTCTTGTGGGTCATCTAAAAAGATTGTGGTTGTGAAGCCATCAAATAAACCTGTTGGTGACCACCATGAAGTAACTGTAAAAAAGCAATTGCCGGAAAAGATCGATACTATAATCTGGAAAGAGTTGCCTTCAAAAAACAAGGACAAGGTTGTTTCTATTGAAGAGGAAGGCAGAAATGCAGCAAATTGGAATGAGAAGAATTTTAAGCCATTGAGTCAAATCAAGTTAGCAGCTTTAATTCCATTCAAATCGGATGAAATTGATACTGCCGATAGAAATATTCCGATCAACAACCTGAGATTCGTCCATTATTACGCCGGCATGAAAATGGCTATGGATGAATTTAATCATGTAGCTTCTGTTCCGGTATTAATGGATGTATTTGATACTGGAGATAATGATCAATCAAAAGATATTTTGACTGGATTTCAAAACAGCTTACCACAGGTGGTCATTGGTCCTTATAAGAGTAATGAATTGAAAACTGCCGCAGAATGGGCCAAAAAAAATGAAACTATTCTGATTAGTCCCTGGATCAGTAGTTCTACGATTGCAGATCGGAATCCGTATTATTTTCAGGCTAAAGCTGGCCTATTATCACATTATCAGCTTATCAATGATCATGTACGGAATCATTTTCCTATAGCAAACATCTTGCTGATTTCAAAGTCGAAAGAAGATTCCAAATTGAAATTGTTCAATAATCTGGTCGATGAAGGTCAGGAAATAAAGGAAGAAATTATTTCAGAGGAGGACCTTGCAACCAGGCCGGAGCCAATTCTGGAAAAGTTCCTGAAGGCAGAGGATCCAACTGTATTTATTTTGCCAATGGCATCTTCCCGGGATGAAAATTATATCTATCATTTTCTCAGGAGAGTGATGTCTGAAAAGAAAAATAAGATTGTCTATGTCTATGGGTTATATAAGTGGCTTGAGATGAAATCGGAAATTCAGGAATACATAAATACCCTCAATGTCCGCATTTCAATTAGTAATTTTGTAGATGGTGAACGTCCTGAGGTTCGCCAATTTAAAAGAAGCTATTTTGAAAAATACAGAGAGTTCCCCAGCGAGGATGCCATGGAAGGATATGATCTGACCAAGTTTGTGATTAGCTCATTGCAGAAATACGGAAAACAATTTTACCTGAATACGGAGCTCAATGGAAGTGATTACATGGAAACTCAATTTTTATTTAAACCCGTCTATAAAAATATTCATGATACCTCCGGTGAAATTGATTATTTTGAAAATAAATACATTAAATTGATTGAAGTCAAAGAGAATAAATATAAGATGATTGACTAAATCTATGGTTAAATAAGAAGTGAGCGAAGAAGATACGAATACTTGATAAGATAAATTTTTTATGGCTTAATTATATGCAGTCTGCATTCTTTGACAGACTGCGCAACTGTTCACTTTTAATTCAACAAATTCAAGGCAGAGCGTATTCGTTTAATGGCTTCGACTATTTTTTGTTCTGACAAAGAATAAGAAATGCGCAAACAGTTGGGGGCACCGAAGGCAATACCATTAACTACAGCCACCTTAGCTTCTTTTAAAATAAATAATGCAAGGTCATCTGAATTTTCAATCGTGCTGTTTTGAAATTTTTTTCCAAAACAAGAGCTAACATCTGGTAAAACATAAAATGCACCTTGCGGTTTGTTGACCAGCCATTCGGGAATTGATTTTAATTCCTGTAGTACTAAATCTCTCCTTTTTCTGAATGCTTCACACATTTCAAAGGTAGGCTTCAGATCGGATTCTAATGCAAAGGCACCAGCCTTTTGTGTAAATGCAGCAGCACCTGAAGTGAATTGGCCTTGGATTTTGATTGAAGCATCTATGATGTCTTTGGGACCGCCCATGTATCCCAATCTCCACCCAGTCATTGAAAAACCTTTTGAAAATCCATTGATAGTAGCCGTCCGCTGATTCATTCCGGGGACAGAAGCAATACTAAAGTGCTTTGAGCCAAATTGAATGTATTCATAAATTTCATCCGCGACGACTAGTATATCCGGATAAGCTTTTAAAACCTCAGCATATGCTGTCAATTCTTGTTCAGAGAAAACAGTACCGGTAGGATTACAAGGACTTGAAAATACTAACATCCTGGTATTGCCGGTAATTGCCGCTTTTAACTGTTCTAAGCCTGGTTTGAAGTCATGTTCTACACCTGCAAAAACACAGACGGGTGTAGCTCCGCTTAATTTTATGATCTCATAATAAGAGACCCAGTAAGGGGCAAACAAAATCACTTCATCGCCTTCTTCGAGCATGGCAAAGCATAGATTTGCGAAACACTGCTTAGCCCCATTGGAAACGATAATTTCGTCCGGGCTATAATGAATGTTGTTGTCTCTTAGAAATTTTCTTGAGATGCTTTGTCTTAACTCCAGGGTGCCTGCTACCGGAGTGTATTTTGTATTCCCGCTTTCAATACTATTTATGGCTGCATTCTTGATATGCATCGGAGTATCAAAGTCGGGTTCTCCAAGGCTGAGATTAATTACGTCGTGACCTTCAGAAGTCATTTGCCGTGCCATCTGTGCCATCTTTAAGGTGGCAGATTCCGTCATTAATTGAGCTCGTTTTGCGATCTTAAACATACCGCAAATGTCAGGAAAAAATGGCACTTCTTCAGTGGCAATCCATAGAGGAGGGGAATGGCCGAAAATTGCTTATTTGCCGGCTTCTGATATTGAAGGGATCATAGGTATTGCGTCATGATGCATTGCTACTATCTGGTAATAGGAATCAAATCGGTGTTTAGCTATTTATAATTCTTGTAAGATCTTAAAATAGAAAAGCCGGATCACAAATTAGTTTCCGGCTTTCTATTCTTATTATTCTATATTTTTTAATTATCTGATATGGAAAAACTTGTATGTTTTAGTACTGTCGTGACTTTTTAATCGGATAAAATAGAGTTCGGTTGTCAGTAAAGTAGATGAAATAAATATTTCATGTGGTTGTCTGATTACATTGTCAATAGGAATTTGTCTTCCTTCCATGTTAAACATTTCAATTTCAAGATCGCCGGGAATTTCAACCTCAGAAAAGATGGAAACCAGGTTTGATGCATTATTGGTGTTTACGACCAGGTTGGATAAATTGAATTTATTTGGATCATTAATCAAGCTGTCACAGGTTATTGTCCTGAATTCAACTGCAGAACAACATGCAGGATTATCGTTTTCACATATTTTAACCAGATCAAAATCATGACCACTTTTCTTGAAGTGTTCAATGGTAATGGTGTCGTCAGGAGTTTGCGAAAACGTAAACGTGCCGATTGGTCCATTGCGGTCAAAGACCTCAAAATAATGATTAGTCGTACCACGGTGTCTGAAACTGATTACTAATGTATATTCTCCTGGTCCGCTGCAATGTTGCGGGTTTGCTTTAATATCATAGATTTTGCATTCTACGTTTAACGGATGACAACAAGGTTTTTCAATGATCCTTTCAATGCGCACGGTAGTATCTTTCTGATCGATGATATTGATTTTATAATTTGTTTTGCAATCGGCCAGTAATGGTCCCGCACTTATAGGTAATTGAGTGTATGCATAAGTTCCGGAATTGACGCCATTGATATACAAATTGAATGAATCAGAAACATCTCTGTAAAGGAATTTTATCTTTAATTTAAACATTAAATTCGAATCGCAATCTGTTCGGGCCATTTCAAAGTCGTGATATTTTGAATTGGTTGAATCACAGCAGACCTCGCCAAGATTAGCAGATATATGGCAATCGTGTTTTACACAGTCTTCGATTCCGAATTCATAATTCGTTACGCAATCTCCAAGGAACGGGCCAAGCTTAAGTGGTAATTGTGCGTATCTGAATTCGCCATAACTGTGACCATTTCCGAAAACTCTAAAACATTCTGAAGTGCCGTCATGCTTGAAATTCAGATAAACATAAAATTGTTTATCGCCTACGCATTCCGATTTTTCAAGTTTTAACTCGGATAATTTGCAGGGTGGAGGTGGCGGTGTACCACAACAAATGATACCCAAATTTTTCTCAATTGCACAACGTTCGTTTTTGCAGTCCTGGATTACAAATTCATAATTTGTTTTGCAATCGCCGTTGAATGGTCCAAGCTGGAGTGGTAAATCTGAGTAATTGTGCATTCCGTAATCATTGCCATTGCCCTTGATTCTGAAACAATCAGAGGAATTTGAAGATTTAAAATTGAACCGGACATAAAATTGATTATTGGAATCACAATCAGACCGTTCCGCATTTAAATCATATAAATGACAAGGAGGTATGGAATCACAGCAAACAACACCTACATATTTATCGGCAGCACAATGTGGGTCTATACAATCTTTAACAAGTAAGCTGTATTCGGTATGGCAATCACCCGGGAATGGCCCTATTTTTAAAGGCAAACTCGAATAAGGAAATTGCCCTTTGTCAACGCCGTTGACAAAAGCATGGAAGCAATCTGCATTATTGGAATGGTTGAAGTTCAATACAAGAAAGAATTGATGCAAATCATTGCATTCTGTTTTTTCGTATCTCAGATCGCTTATATTACAAGGATTCGGAGGCGTGCCACAGCAAACTTTCCCAATAGATTTGTCAATTCGGCAATCCGGATTAACACAATCCTTTATCAGAAAAACATATTCTGTTTTGCAATCTCCGTTGAATGGACCGATATGAAGCAAAGGAAGATCAGAATAATTGAATACTCCATACAAGTCATTGTTTACAAATAACTTAAAACAATTGGAAGAATTTTTATTGAGTAATTTGATGTTTACGAAAAAATGATTGTCGGAATCGCAATCCGATTTCATCACTTCGAGTTCACCTAATTTACAGGGCTCAGGAGGCGTGCCGCAACAAACTTTTCCAATGGATTTGTCAATTCGGCAATCCGGATTAGCGCAATCCTTTACCAGAAAAACATAATCTGTTTTGCAATCTCCGTTGAATGGGCCGATGTGAAGCAAAGGAAGATCAGAATAATTGAATACTCCAAACAAGTCATTGTTTACAAATAGCTTAAAGCAATTGGAAGAATTTTTATTGAGTAATTTGATGTTTATGAAAAAATGATTGTCGGAATCGCAATCCGATTTGATCACCTCGAATTCACCTAATTTACAGGGCTCAGGAGGAGTACCGCAGCAAACTTTTCCAATGGATTTGTCAATTCGACAATCCGGATTAACACAATCCTTGACCAGAAAAACATAATCTGTTTTGCAATCTCCGTTGAATGGGCCGATGTGAAGCAAAGGAAGGTCAGCATAATTAAACACCCCTAATAAATCATTATTGACAAATAGATTGAAGCAACCGGATGAATTTTTATTAAGGAAATTGATGTCAACATAAAAGTGATTATCCGAATCGCAATCGGTTTTGATCACATTTAATTCACTTAATTTACATGGCTCGGGTGGGGTTCCACAACAAACCGGTCCCCAGATAGTATCCGTTGCACATTGTGGATTTTTGTCATCAAAAATCAGCAATTTAAATTTAGTGATGCAATCCCCTGGAAATGGTCCGATTTTGTAAGCCGGATTCCCGTATTTAAACTTCCCGTAGCTTTTGTCGCCAACTTTAATTACAAAACTATCCGAAACAAAATCAGCTTTAAAGCTGATGATCATTTTAAACATGTTTAAAGAATCACAAGCCGTTTTTTCGATTTTGAGATTGGATAACTTGCAATCGTGGTTGCAGCATACTTTATCAAGACCGATTTTAGCATTGCAGGCATCAGGTTTATCACAATCATAGACTGCGAATACCCTATCAGTTGTGCAATCACCTTCCAATGGGCCTATTTTCACTGGCAGTGAAGCGTATTCAAAATCGCCGTAGAAGTGATCGTTGATTTTTAAATGGAAACAATGTGAGGTATTTTCGTGATTGAAATTGAGGAATACCCAAAATTTATCATTGCTGTCACAGGGCGTTTTTTCCAGTTTTAAATTGGATATATTGCATTCAGGACAACATACAATTCCAAGGTTTTTAGATACATGACAATCCTTGTTATTGCAATCGGTTATCTGGAATTCATAATTCGTGTGACAATCGCCGGAAAGTCCGGTTAGGATGACAGGCAATTGGGAGTATTCAAATGTACCGTAATTGACTCCGTTACCGGTCACCGTAAAGCAATTGCTGGCATCCTTGTAATTGAAATTGATTTTGACATTAAACTTATTGTCGCTATTGCAATCCGTTTTTAGAAGTGTCAGTTCCCAAAGTTCACAAGCTGAGAGTAGGGTATTAAACCCACCTAGACCCGGGATTGAGAGAAACAGAAAAAGTAAATGTTTTAATTTCATAAGATTTGAATTGAAATACATCAATAAAGGTAATTAATTCCCTTCATTACGATGGTTTTAACCCGATGGTTGCTTTGAAGTCTTCAATAAAGAAGTCATATGGAAAGCTTGCGACTTGCATGAAGTATTCAAAAATTAACTAATGCGTAGACTTAAGGTAGTCTTACAGATAAAAAAACGTATGAAATGTTTGGATATTAAGTAAGGTTGATTAGCTTTGCTCGTTGAAAAGACTTTTGTAAAGAAGCAAAACTCAAGATTTTTGAAAGAGACGAAGCAAAGCTCATCTTGAATCTTATTTTTGTGTATATGGCTGAAATTCAGTCATTTAATTCATTGTTTTCAAGCCAATGAAGCCGAATAAGGTTTTATAATTCTTTGTATTTGGAATGAATATTCCATTTGTTTTATCTCTGTCGGAAGTCTGGAATGGATGCTTTAGAATTAACTAAACCCGGCTTAAGCATGATTTTTTTTAATCCGAATAACCATTTCATGAAACGTACACTTAAAATTAATTTCATTCTCATTGTTGGACTTTTGTCCTCGATGAAGTCCTTTGGGCAATCCTGCGAATTTGCTCCATTCCCACCTCAGGGAATAAACCTTCAGAGCGTTTGCCAGGCGGCCTTAACCCTTGATTGCCCGGATATGATTGCTCCGGATTGTGGATGTATTCCAGATCCCAAATCGCCACCGAATATCATTTCAGGCAAGTTTGACCTGAAATTCGTCAATGATCCTTTGGAAGGCATACACCTCGACAGTACTCATATCATATTCGATCACGTAACATTGGCAGGTTGTGCAGATGTGACCATTCATATGACGGCGATTGGCGATCTTAGTTCAGTACCATTCGAGTATCTGGTACTTGTCGATGAAAATGGCAAGGTGCTCTGTAAAGTGGGTGGTAAGGATTGCGAGTTGGTGGAAAGTGAGTGCACCATGAGTTTCTGCGAATTTAATATGCAGGCCAGCGGTGGTATCCATTGGAAAATATTACCTAATTCCTTAATCACAAATGGATCCGGATTTCCATTTTGTCAGGAAAACTGGGTAAATGTGGAATTGAGAATACCTACTTCCAATATTAAAGCAGTGAACGATCTCAATATCGTTTGCGGAGATAAATTAGACGTTCCTTTCGGAGAATATAAAATTCACTGGACCAGTATCAATAAATATACCTGTGAAGAGATTCACGCTACCCAGGAAATTTCAATCAGAGATATCGTTCCTCCTGTGATCATGGGTTGCCCAACCAAAGGTGTTGTGATCAATCTCGGCCCGGGGGAATGTAAAGCCAGTTGGGACGCACCGCCTTTTATGGCAATGGATGATTGCCCATCCGGTAATTTTTTCAATCAAACCAATTCTATTGGTTGCCAGGGATCACTGGCGTTTTGTGGTTATGATGCTGTGAATCCATCAGGTTGGTTGTTTAACCTTACGAATAATACCTCAACTCCTGTTGCTATACTTGGATTTCCAAGTTATTATACGGGTGGTTGTTCGGGAATTACCAGCAATAATGCCTTGTTTGATGTCTTTATGAAAACGACTGCCAATACTGGCTGGGAGGTTGGTCTGACAGGGTATAATGGAAATCCCGCAACTGTTGGCTGTAATGGTGTTTCTCCAAAGACACTTTGGACAAATGTTCATGTGGGGGTAGCTTCAGATAATATCAGAGCCACTCCTATTGGTTCAACTGCATTGGATACATTACTCCTTGGTACTGCTATTCCACCTTCAAGAGATACTGTTTATAATTGTGATGGAACATTTACAGTTATGGTAGGTTCAAATCTGAGTTCGACCGTAATCCTGGCAGCAGGTGAACAAAGAGGCTTCTTCCTCGGTGGTCAGTTAGGAACCAGATATGAGCCGGGAAATATTGGACCTTTCTCTTCCTGTACAGCAGGGCGTCCGTTTGGAGATGGTAATCTTCAAATAAGTACCGGACCTATAGCCGGTGGATTGGGTAGTAACACAGCTGCTAGTTTCGGACACCTTGGTGTTTGTCGTCCTTTTGGTTATGTAGGAAATGTAATGTATGCAGTTTCAGACCCCAGAGTTAAATTAAAACAAACCTGCGGAATTCCTTATGGCCCGGGTTGCTATTTTCCAATAGGTTGTACCACTTTATGTTACCTGGCAACAGATGCTGCAGGAAACACGACAACCTGTCAATTCCAGGTATGCGTGAATGCATTCCCAAATCCGGTTGATCAATTAGTCTGTCATGATGAAGTTCAGGTTAGCCTGGATGAAAACTGTAGTGCTACAGTTAGCGCAGATGAAATGTTGGCTGGTGGACCTTATAGATGTTATGATGATTATATTATTGAAATAAGAGATTGGATTACCAATGTGCTTATTGATAGACAACCGAATGTGCCCGGAGTACAATTAGGAATTCAGGACATTGGGCATGAATTCAAAGTAACCGTAAAAGACCCAAAAACGGGCAACAGTTGCTGGGGTCACGTAAAGGTTGAAGATAAGATTGCTCCACGGTTAACATGTGCAAGAGATACATGTATTACATGCGGTACGAGTGAAACATCGCCTACCTATATGGGTACACCTATAGTTAGAGAAAATTGTGGTTCCTATTCATTGACTTATAATGACTTTGTTACCCAGGGAAGTTGTGCTTCAGGTAATGATCACGTGATAAAAAGAAAATGGACTGCAATAGATGGCAGCGGTAACAAATCAGAATGTACTCAAACGATTACTGTTGCTTTGGCTACCCTGCAAAGTGTGAATGTACCTCTAAATTATGATGACCTGGATCAACGCGCTTTAGCCTGTAATGAAAAGCGTGATGATGCTTTTGATTATACTGCGCATTATTTATCCTATCCTTATTGCGTGGATGGATGGTTGCTGGATTCCATTCACTGGAAGGCAACAGGTGGTTTCTATCCAAGCCCTGCTGGTGACCTTGCAGGTGAGCGTTTGCCAAGAATACTTGGTTGGAATTGTATAGACACCGGTAAGTTTCAGGGACACCCAAGTCCATGGGGACAGTATTATCCTGCACATCCAAGCTGGAGACCAACCAATCCGGTATGTTGGGGTCCGGATGAACAGATTTTATGGCAGGGTACTGGTTATCCTTCAGGCTATCAATGCTTTAACCTTGGAATAACCTTTGAAGATATTGTTGTAAACATTGCAAAACCAGGTTGTGATGCCGGTCCAGTGGGTTGTTACAAAGTTTTGCGTCAATGGACCATTTTAGATTGGTGTACCAGCCAGATTGGTGGTACAAATCAAATTATTAAAGTAATAGACAGGACAGGACCACAGGTTCTGTATCCGGATACTATTGTTGTAAATATGGAACCATTCTCTTGCTTTGGAAGATGGGAGGTTCCTGCACCCTGGCTTACAGATAACTGCAGTAATGAAATACATTACAGTGTTCAGGTTGATAATGGTACCGTTATAGGTGATGAAATAACCGGTTATACAGTAATTGGAATTGAACAGGGTATTTGGAATGGCTATATCATAGCAGAAGATTGTTGTGGCAACATTACTCAAAAACGAATTGCTATCAATTCACAGGACAATGTTCCTCCTTCAGCTGTATGTGACAAAAGAACTGTCGTAAGTATTACCGGTAATCAAACTCCGGGAAATAATTACGCTCAGGTATATGGTAAAGATCTTGACGATGGTAGTTTCGATAATTGTTCACCTCATGTTTTCTTCAAGGTGATCAGAATGGAACAATTAAGAGGAACAAACAACGGAAGTAATACCAGTCAACCAGATAATGGATCGAATTGTGCAGGAGTAAATGGTGATGACAATTCCATCCTGGATGGAAACCAGATTTATTTTGATGATTATATCAACTTCTGTTGTGAAGATGTAGGAAAGACCATCATGGTTGTATTAAGAGTGTTTGACAGGGATCCGGGTAAGGGACCTGTTTCACCAAGTAGAATGAATCCTGGTGGACCATTATTCAATCGCTATAGCGATTGCATGGTCGAAGTGGAAGTTCAAGACAAAGGTGTACCGACAGTTGTGCCTCCACCGAATATAGTGGTGAGTTGTTGGTTCTGGTTTGATGTGGATAAAATCAATGATCCTAATGATGCCACTTTCGGAAGGGTAGTCAATAGTCTTAGCCTGAGAAAGAAAGTTGTGACTAATGACTTGGTTTGTCATAAATATTGCGAAAGAAATGATATCACCGGATATCCTGGTTTTGTTCCAGGTGCACCTCCTTCCAATCCACCGGCTTGGAACAGAGCTTGTGATTATTATAGAGTATTGTTCGATACTGCTCATTTCGATAGAAAATATGATTTAACCTGGGGATTTGATGGTACAGTATTAGGTACCTGCGGTACGAATTACAGTATCTCAGTTAATGATAACAGAGAATGTGGTCAGGGACAAATTACCCGTACAGTTGTAGCACGTGGTCCTAATGGAATCAGTGTAACTGCAACCCAAACCATTTGGGTGGTTGATTGCGATCCATTCTTCATCAATCGCGCTGATAATTGTGATCAAAATGATGATATTACCTGGCCAGGCAATTGTACAGGACAAGCTACTACCATAGAAGGATGTACTGGCAATATTAGTCCTGATAATCCTGTTCTCGGAAGACCAGTAATTGAAAATAATGCCGATGATCTTTGTGCATTAATCAGTATAGAATATACAGATGAAATATTTACGATTGAGCCAGATGCTTGCTACAAGGTCTTAAGACATTGGACTGTAATTGACTGGTGTCAGTATGACCCAAGTTTGAGTCCTACAAATGGCAGATGGGAGTATTTGCAAATTATCAAAGTGCATGATACCGATAAACCTGTTGTTGTCATTGCCGGTGGAAATTGCGAGCCGGCTGTAAAGAATCCTAATGATCATATTTGCTATGCTCATTATACATTGACTGCTTCGGCAACGGATAATTGTAGTCCTCTGGATTGGTTATCTTACGATTACAAGATCGATTTATATAATGATGGCAAAGGTGCTTATTCCGGTTTTGATTACGTGGTTGGTTCATTGACGAAAAAAGAAGCTGCCGCCGGCAGAACTCCGTTAAGACATTATAACCCTGCAGCAGATGATCCAAACAACCCGTTTGATGCAAGTGGTACATATCCAATCGGTATCCATAAAATCTGCTGGTATGTAGAAGATGGTTGCGGAAACGTAGGAGCTAATTGCCTGTTGTTTGAAATAAAAGATTGTAAAGCACCAACACCATATTGTCATTTAGGAGTGATTACTACTGTAATGCCAAGCTCTGGTTGTATAACGATATGGGCAAGAGATCTGGATGCAGGCAGCTACGATAATTGTACTTCAAACAAAGATTTGAAAATTTACTTCAGCGATTTCAATGCGGATAGTTTGACTATTTGCTGCGATGATTTTGTTGCAAATAATATCAATGACGAATTGATTTATCCGGTAACGATTTGTGTCGAAGACGAAGAAGGAAATAAAGATTGTTGTAAAACAACTGTCGTTGTTCAGGATCCGCAGAATGTTTGTCCAAATACTGGTTCGTTTGGTAAAATCAGTGGTGAGTTAAAGACAGCGAGCGGTGAAGGAACCCAGGATGCAGAAGTTCAGTTATTTGAATCCTCTGTGATGAAAAAACAAATGACAACGACCAGCAACGGTAAGTATTTGTTTGGAGATCTCAGTTTTGGTGCTTCAATTGAGTATATAGTTAAGCCCAAAAGAACAGATGAGCCTTTAAATGGCGTAAGTACTGCAGACATTGTAAAAATTCAAAGACATATATTAGGTCTTGAAGTGTTAAACAGTCCGTACAAATTAATCGCAGCTGATGTTAATGCAAGTAAAACTATTACGGCAGCTGACGTTTCTGAAATACGTAAACTCATTTTAGGTGTGACTACCAAATTTGCTAAAATGGATTCCTGGACCTTTGTACCAAGCAAATTTGTATTAGACCCGAATGATCCATGGAGCGCTCCAAGACAAGTATTGGTTCCAATGCCTTTGGCTAATGAGGAAATAGAAGACTTTGTAGCTATTAAAGTAGGAGATGTTAATAATAATGCCAGAGGGCATAATGTAAGCGGTAACACTTCCAGAAGCAATGGCAAATTGCATTTGGAAATCGATAATCAAGCTACAGTTGCCGGAGAAGATTACAAAGTCGAATTCAAATCCAGTGATTTTAAGAATATCACCGGATTCCAGTTTACGTTTAAATTTGATAAACAAGTACTTTCCTTCTCTGATATTGAAGCAGGAGTTCTTAAGGTTGATGAAACCAATTTTGGTTTCAATTATGTTCAGGATGGAATTTTGACGATGAGCTGGAATGAAAAAACAGCTTTGAATGTAAATTCAGAAGAGGTATTGTTTACAATTACTTTCCATGCATTAAAGACTGATAAAATCAGTAACCTGATTGCGATCACCAGCGATATTACCCAGGCTGAGGCATACGATGCTCAATTGGATATCAAAGACATTAGTCTTGGTGTGAGATCAAATAAGGGAATTGTAGAAAGTGGAATTTTTGAGTTGTATCAAAACACTCCAAATCCATTTGAAAATGAAACCAATATCAGTTTCAGACTTCCGGAAGCCGGATCATTCAAATTGAGTATATATGATATCACCGGCAAGGTGGTAAGGGTATATGAAATGAATGGGGTTAAAGGAATCAACACACTGAAAGTTCGCAAATCAGAATTAAATACAACAGGTGTATTGTATTATCAGTTAGACGCTGCCAACCACACCGATACCAAGAAATTGATTGTAATGGAATAGAACTAATATTCCCGGAATTCTAAAAATCTAAGATTTTCAAAAGAAGCCATGTCCTAAACGTGGCTTCTTTTTTTTTATAAACAGGACGCTGGCAGTCATTTGGTTCCAATTCTTTGGTCCTGTTTTCCGCATTCCGGGGTAAGTATTCATCGATTTCCTCAATAATATAATTATATAAATTTTTTTTACTCATTCATGAAAATTGCAACATGTAAATTGTTGGAAATGAGTGCCTAAATCAGGGCTGCGGCAAACTGATTTTATTACATTATAAAAACTATACACACCTAAAATATTTCTCCACTTTTTTGGAATGTTACTTGCTCAAGAACGAGCATGATACAACATCGGTCTGTAACCAAACGGATGTTGGATCTCCTACCCCCCACCAGAATTACACAAATAGATAATCAGGTCTAGAGTTACCTGATTTTTACCATTGAGCAAAAACGAATTTATTAAATATCTGATTATGAATAAACCATTACTTACACAAACCACGTGGTTATCTATTGGAAGGTTTGTATGGCTAAAGGCAATGTTGTTTCTACTTATAAGCAACTTTGCCTATGCCCAACCTTGTGGGAATCCATCTCCATTGAAGGGCGTTCCTTCAGTGGGCTGTACAGGTGGGCGGGATACTTTCCTCATTAACCCATATAATGCCGGATATACTTATCAGTTGGTAGTTTCACCAAATACGGGTCCTACTGCAACGTTCTTTTCCGGAGTTTCAGGTTCTGGCTATGATATCCACTGGGGCGTAACACCCGGTGATTTTACATTTTATTTTTCAGTAGCTTCCGGTGGTCCGGCGTGTACAGATACATTTCATGTGCATATATCAGGCAGCGCAGCTCCTCAAATGAATTGCAATGATACCGTAAACGTATCTCTTGATGAAAATTGTGTCGGCTTCATATATCCCAGTTTGATCTTGGA
The DNA here is from genome assembly GCA_029781865.1 of Bacteroidota bacterium. Classification (GTDB taxonomy): domain Bacteria; phylum Bacteroidota; class Bacteroidia; order Chitinophagales; family Saprospiraceae; genus Vicinibacter. The sequence continues at coordinate 409,998 of JAKOVW010000079.1, read as the reverse complement.
AGGAACTTTTGATTCATTAGATTATGAATTGGTTTTAAGAGATCCTAAAACAAATGCAATCTTACCTACAAGTCCATATGTATATGGATCAGACATCGGTAAATTTTATATTGTTTCAGTTAGACATATTTGTTCAGGTAATTCCTGCTGGGGTTATATACGGGTGGAAGATAAATTGCCACCTAAAATAGTTTGCCATACCTATAGTGTAGCCTGTGACCAGCTACTAGATCCAGAACACCTTGGTTTTCCGAAACCAATAGGCGCTCCGGATCCTATAAATATCGGACCTAAAAAATACACGACTACAAGTAGTTTTTATGATAATTGCGGACCGACAACCCTGGTTTATACAGACAGGTTGGTCCACGCGAATTGTCCTCCTCCGGTTCCATATATCGATACCGTTTTCAGGGATTGGAAAGCAACAGACTCTTACGGGAATACAGTAAGCTGTTCTGACTCTATTTTAATTAGAGTGGGTAGTATTGATTCAGTTCAATGTCCTCCTAATTATGATAATATAGCCCGTCCTGCATTACATTGTTATGATACATTTAAATTAGATGCCGCTGGTCATCCACATCCTGATGTAACCGGATATCCGACATTCACAAAATGCAGAAATCTGGATTATACCTATAGTGATATTAAATTAAAAGTTTGTGAAGGGACTTATAAAATTCTGCGTGAATGGATAGTTGCAGACTGGTGCACGGGCAGACAGACTACTTGCATACAAATTATTAAAGTAATTGACGACAGAGCACCCATTTTTGCATGTGCAAATAACATAACCATTTCAACACTTGCATCATCCTGTGAAGGAGAGGCCATTATTGCAGTGCCAACCGTATTTCAGGAGTGTTCCAGTGTGACCTGGGATGTAAAAGTAAAACGTGCAGCTGATCCGAATACTCCGCCTTCTGCTATTGATGCAACAAGTTATGGAGTAACTAAAATCAATCAAACACAGTATAGAATTACGAACTTACCTGTGGGTCTCTCCTGGGTATTATTCATCGGTTCAGATGCATGCGGTAATGTAGATACCTGTGCTACAGAGGTGACCGTTGAAGAAAAAACCAAACCTATTGCTATTTGCGACGCAGAGACAGTAGTTGCACTTACTGATGATGGTTCGGCAAAAGTTTATGCTATAACTTTTGATGATGGTTCTTACGATAACTGTGGATTAGGTACGTTCAAAGTGAGAAGAATGGATCCTGGAAATTGTCCTAATCCCCTGATAAAAGATGATAATTTATTTGGAGACTATGTAGAATTCTGTTGTAATGACATTCCAAATAATCCGATTCTGGTGGTCTTCCAGGTGATTGATCGCGCTGGAAATACAAATGAGTGTATGGTCAGGATTACAGTGCAGGATAAGAAGCCTCCTGTTATTACCTGCTTACCCGATATTACAGTTAGTTGTGAATTCGACAAATCAAATCTTTCTGTTTTTGGAACCTATAGGAGGAATGAATCAGAAAGAAGATATATAAATTTAAATGACCCGAATAACAATACGTTCAGTCAGCCTCATTTATGGGGTAGGGATGGCTTGGTTATCGAGGATTGTAACTTGACAATTGATTCATCCGTCAGCTTCAATTTAAATAGTTGCGGACTGGGCACGATTCAACGCAGATATTCTTTCAAAGATGATTTCAATCCTGCGGTAACTTGTACACAAACAATTACAGTAGTTGATTACACTCCGTTTAATGGAGTGATTACATGGCCTGCAAATGTTGAAATTAATGGATGTCATTCAGCGATTGATCCGAATTTAACGGGCAAGCCAAGTTGGCCAACCAATTTATCATGTTCAAATATACTTGCTACTTATGAGGATCAGGTATTTAACATTGTAGAAAATGTATGTTTCAAGGTGTTGAGAAAATGGACTGTAGTCGATTGGTGTATATATAATAGTCAAACAGGTTACGGCCGATGGACTTATACCCAGATCATTAAAATCCGAAATACTGTCGCGCCCACGTTTACAAGTCCTTGTACGGATCTCGTTTTCGACGGAATATCGTCAGATTGTAATGGGTTTGCTACATTGACTGTAACGGCCACAGATGATTGTCAGCCAGCAAGTGTAATTTATTCTTATACTATTGATTTGAACAATGACAACACAATCGATCTTACAGGAACCGGAAACAATGCAAGTGGGGTGTATCCAAATGGTACGCATAGAATCAAATGGACAGTCTATGATCAGTGTGGAAACTCATCTACCTGTACCTATTTATTTACCATTGTAGATCGCAAGCAACCTACGCCATTTTGCAGAACCGGTATTATAACAGTGATTATGCCTTCAACAGGTCAGGTTACCATTTGGGCTTCCGACCTTAATTCGCATAGTTTAGACAATTGTACTCCTGCAGAAAGATTGAGGTATTCATTTTCTTCTAATCCTTCAGATGCATCGCGTACTTATACCTGTGCACAAATTATAAATGGTATTTCGCAGTCATTTGACGTAAGAATATATGTTACTGATGAATCCGGTAATCAGGATTATTGTGATACTAAGGTTATTATTCAGGATGGTATCGGTAATGCTTGCCCGGATAACCTGGGAGGTGGCACGACTGGAAATCTGGCTGGAAGCATTTTTAATGAGGCAAATAATAAAGTAGAAAATGCAATGGTCACGTTGAACGCCAATATGCCTTCAATGCCTAAGTATGAAATGACTCGTCCTGACGGCCAGTATACATTTGTGCAGTTGCCTCTTAACGAAGATTATATTATTTCTGCACAAAAGGATGATGATCCTTTAAATGGAGTCACGACGCAAGACATCGTATTGATTCAAAAACATATATTGGGTTTGCAGTTGTTAAACTCACCCTATAAAATCATTGCGGCTGACGTAAATAATTCTCAGTCCATAACAGCTAAGGATGTTTCTGATATCAGGAGATTGATTCTGGGTGTTACTACCGGATTTACCAATAACAAACCCTGGAAGTTTATCAATGCAAATGTGAAATTTCAGGATGTAAATCATCCATGGCCATATATGGAAAGCAATACGATTAGCAAGTTAAATAATGATTTGTTAGACAATAATTTCATTGCTGTAAAAATGGGTGATGTCAGTGGAAATGCGAAAACAAATAGTTTGCAAGCTACCACTGGAAGATCAAATGTGACTACAGAAATTAGTTTACAGAACAGTTCATTTGAACCCAATGAAGTAATAAAAATTCCTGTGAAGTTGACTTATGAAAAAATGATCTATGGAATGCAGGCGGAATTCACCTATGATCCATCTGTTTTGAATTTTATTGAATTGCTTTCCGGAAATGTAACCATCAATGAAAGTAATTATACCGTAGAAGCAAGTGTAAACGGCAAGATTAAAATTAGCTGGGATCAGTTAAACGGTATAAGCTGTAACGATCCGTTATTTTATCTTGTCTTTAAATCGAACTTAAAAGGAACATTAAACAATGTATTTGCTTTGTCTAATGATAATTTCCTTTCAGAGGTATATGATGAAAATGCAAAAAATATTGACCTGCGGGTGAAATTCTATAAAGGCAATGGTGAAGCTTCAGCAGCATTCTACTTGTTCCAGAATCAACCCAACCCATTTAGCAGTACTACAACCATTTCATTTCAATTGCCGAAAGATGGATTTGTGGATCTAAAGATCTCAGATGTAAATGGAAAAGTAGTGTTGACAAACAAACAATACTTTAAAGCAGGTTTTAATTCAGTTGAAATAAATAAAAGCGAATTAAACCGTACCGGTGTCCTTTATTATCATTTAGAAATGGATGGATATCGCGCCGTACGAAAAATGCTGATAATTGATTGAGTATCCAGCAAACTGAATAGATTACTAATTACTCCCCAGGTAATTTCTCATTTTAATAATCAAAACTCTTAAAACCTCAAAGAACCGTTTGAGGATCTCAGAAATTGTCAAAAAGTAAATTGAATGAAAAATATTTTTACAAATAATAAATTATCCAAAATGAACACGACAAGTCGTATCAGTAAAAATCTGCTCCAGAGAAGGATAGGATTGATATGTAACTGGTTGCTCTCGATGGTCTTTTTGATTGGTATTGCCAGTCAGAATAGCACGGCGCAGTGTCTGCAAGTACAAAAAAATATACTTGGAGTGGCACCAGCGAGCAGTGGTACACCGGGAAACATCAATGTTACGTATGAGTTAATCATCATTAATAGCAGTTGCGCAATTACAACAAGCCTCAATATTACAGATACTTTAAATGTATCTAATAATTTGGGAACCGCATTTGTTGGAATTGTAAGTACTCCAACTGTTGCATTGATTTCAGCAACGTCCAGTGCAGGAAATCCAAATCCTGCTTTTGATGGAACTGCTGCAAATCCTGCATTGACAGATGGTACCGGTTATCTGGTAATGGGTGATTCAGTCATTTTTCAATTCACTGCTGAAGTGGATGTAGATGCTATTGGAAAACCATCCGTACTTGGAAATACCGCATATGTAACATATGCAGTACCACCAGGCAATCCTCCTGCTGCTTCTAACCAGGCAGTTATACCGGATTGTTGGTCCAATTGTCAGTTAGCTTGCAATAATCAGGTACAGGTTTCTGTAAATAGTATCTGTGAGGCTGATATCCTTGCGAGTATGATTTTGGAAGGAGAAAATTCGACTTGTGCCAATTTAGGATTTTTTGAAGTTACACTATATTATAATAATGTAAAGGTGAACATGCCTTTATCACAGTTTTATCTGAATAAGAAATTAAAGGTAAATGTCAGAAATATTGTTTGTAACAATAGTTGCTGGGGTACTTTATTATTGGAAGATAAGACACCTCCTGTAATGAATTGCAGGAACAGAGATACGATCAGCTGTGCGTCAGATCTTTCTCCGGCTACATTAGGGTTTCCGGTACCGGTTAATCTGGTAAATCAATCGGTTTATCCATATGTGGTGATGGGATTGGATGCATGTGGTGTTGTTTATTTGACGTATTCGGATAGTTTAGTCAAATACGACTGTATAAATGACTCCTTAAGTGCAACATTATACCGTAAATGGTGCGCCAGTGATCCGGGAGGATTTACGGCTTGTTGCTATGATACAGTTGATCTACGTAGAGGTACACTTGCTGATATAACCTTGCCAAAACATTATGATGGACAACCAGGTAACAATCCAATGTTAAAATGTGATGGTAACTGGACAAGGTTTCCAAATGGTTTCCCGGATACAACTGCCACAGGCACAGGTAAGCCTTTAGGGGTGTATTGTGGAAATATTGCCTATGATTTTAATGATGATACCATTCAGGTTTGTCCCGGTACGTATAAATTATTGAGAAGATGGATCATTTTAGATTGGTGTCATCCGAGTTTCAGAATTGATTATATACAACAAATCAAAGTAATTGATGATCAGGGACCATCACTTGTTTGTCCGAGTAATGCAACTGTAAGTACGAATCCATGGTCTTGTACAGGTTCGGTTATATTGCCGGTTCCGGAAAATTTAACGCCAACAACGATAGTCAATAATAATACTCCGTATGTAATTGAAAACTGTTCTGGATGGACTTATTACGTAAAGCATTTGGCCGCAACTAATCCAACAGATTGCATTCCTTTACCAGGTCAAGGAAATACTCAGGATGTTACAAGGCTTCCTGATGGAAGATATAGAGTAGATAACATGCCATTGGGCTGTAACTGGATCTACTACGTGGTTACGGATGGTTGTGGAAATTCCACAGTATGTCAATATGATTTACAGGTTCTGGATAAAACCCCACCGGTTGCAGTATGTCAGCAAAAAACAGTTATTTCAATAGGATCAAATGGTAAGGCATCTGTTCCTGCAAGTGTATTTGATGATCATAGTCACGACAACTGCGGCAATGTAACATTCCAGGTTCGTCGTATGAATCCCGGGCCTTGCGGCACGACCATCTTTAGTGATACACAGGAATTTTGTTGTGATGATGTTTCTGCCACAAATCCGGTACGCGTCGTATTAAGAGTAATTGATGCCGCCGGTAACAGCAGCGAATGTATGATAGATGCTTTCGTTCAGGATAAAATTCCTCCAAGAATTAAATGTCCGGCCAATGTTACAGTTGACTGTAAAACAGATTTAAGTAATCTTAATGTTTTCGGTACGGCTACTGCTACGGATAATTGCCAGGTAAGAATAGAGACAAGAATAATCAATCAATTGAATACCTGCAATTTAGGAACGTTAATACGCGAGTTTATTGCAATTGACAATGGTGGTTTGCGTGATTCATGCAGACAAACGATTACTGTAATTGATAATTCTCCGTTCACAGTTAATGATATTGTATGGCCAAATGATGTAGTAATCAATGGTTGTGCTGATAGTCCTGTTCCGGACTTAACCGGAAAGCCTATCTTTTTGAATAAAGATCAATGCAATTTGCCGGTTTACAATTACGAAGATCTCGTCTTCAATTTCGTAGATGGTGTTTGTTATAAGGTATTGAGGAAGTGGACAGTGATTGACTGGTGTACTTACGATCCGAATATTCCAAAAGGTATTTGGTATCATACTCAGGTTATAATGATTAATAATACGGATGCACCAGTATTCACGAGTTCTTGTAATAATCAACAATTTTGTATAACCAATGGATGTAATGTGAATGTTACACTCGAGGCATCTGCCTTCGATTTGTGTACGCCACAGGAAGAATTGCGTTGGTATTACGATCTGGATGTTAATAATGATGGTACGGTTAATAGCTCCGGAAATAGTAACCGCTTTACGTTTAATTTTGAAGCTGGTGTACATAAAATCACCTGGAGAGTTAAGGATCAGTGTGGTAATGAAAGCACATGCAGTTATCTGATCACTGTAAAAGATTGTAAAAGACCGACTCCATATTGTTTAAATGGCATCATTACAGTTTTGATGCAAAGCACTGGCAGTGTTACAATCTGGGCGAAAGACTTCAATCTTAATAGCGATGACAATTGTACACCTAAGTCTGAACTTAGATATTCATTCTCAGCTGATGTAAATGATATATTTAAAGTGTTTACATGTGCGGATATACCAAATGGTAAATCTGACACCGTGGAAGTTACCTTATATGTAACAGATAAAGATGGCAATCAGGATTTTTGTAAAACGCAATTGATCCTGCAGGATAATCAGAATGTATGCCCTGATGTGCAAACAATTGGTACTCTTGCCGGTGCAATCAGGGGTTATAATAATAATCCGTCACCGGAAGTAGTGGTGAACATTAAAACACAAAACAATCAGGATAAGCAACAGAATACAAACGCGCAGGGTAGCTATGCATTCGACAATCTCGATATGAATACTACTTATGTCATATCAGCTGCTTATGATGCTGATGTTCTGGAAGGTGTATCAACAAAGGATATCGTAAAAATTCAAAGACATATACTGGGTATTGAGCAATTCAATACACCATACAAATACATCGCCGCTGATGTGAACAAAACAGGTTCAATTACAGCAAGTGATATTTCCGAGTTAAGGAAGCTCATTCTGGGTGTTCAAACAAGGTTTGAAAAGAATCAATCCTGGAATTTTGTGGATGCGAATTATCCATTAACGTTCGATAATTTCTCCAGTTTTTCTGCTAAGATAGAGGTCGGCAATATGAATCATTCCATTACAAATAATGATTTCATTGCAGTAAAAACCGGTGATGTTACCGGGGAGGCTAATACAGGTTTTGGTTCCGGTGTGACCATCAGAAGTAAAAATCAAATGCTACTGGAGGTTGAACAAGTGCATTTTGTTGCCGGTGATTTGGCAAAAATAGCTTTAAAGAATATTGGAGCAGATATTTCCATATCCGGATTGCAATTTGCATTGAGTATAGATAATCAGTATTTTGAATTCCAGAGTCTGGAGTCAGGAGTGTTGAATATAGAATCTAGTGAATATAAAGCACAGGTTGATGGCAGTGTGCGTGTTAGCTGGAATGCAGATGATCATCAATCTGTAAAGAACTCAGAGGTGGTTTGTTATGTGATTTGCAAAGTGAAGAAAGACGTAGTGGTGAATGCAAATACCATACACATTGATTTGAAATCAATGAATCCTGAAGTTTACACAGATCAGGAAGATTTAAATATTTCATTGATCTATAGATCTCAGGATGCTAAAGCCGCAGGAGGTTTTGAGCTTTATCAGAATATACCAAATCCATTTTATGGCGAAACAAACATATTCTTTAACGTACCGAAGGAATCATTTGTAAAATTAGTTTTATATGATTTGTCTGGAAAGGCCGTAAAGACCTATGAAATAAACGCAAAGAAAGGACTTAATTCAGTTTTGGTAAAGACAGATGAAATTAATTCCAATGGGGTATTGTATTACCGTCTGGAAGCGGATGAATATAGTTCAACTAAAAAAATGATAATTTTAAAATAAACGGTTCTTGGGTAATTAGGCTGATTCCGGGAACAGCAAAGTTCCCGGATGAAGCCAACTTCAGAACGTGAAAAAAACAATGCATTTTAAGCTGATATAAATTACATTATTATGACTAAGCAGTTACTTTTTAAATCTAATATTATGAAGGAGATGTTCCAAAATGCGAAGGAAAACTTTCTTCTGGATGCGTTCCGTTTTAAAGTAATCAAAATCCTTTTTGTTTTTTCGATTATTTTAAGCAGTTCAGTTTCCTATTCCCAATATGTAAGCGGAGATACCAGTGTTTGTCCTGGTCAGGTCGCTACATACAATTTTAGTGGCGGTCCATGGACGGTTACTGTTTTGGGTGGTGGAACGCTGACGCCTGTGCCGTTGGGTCCCGTTAATTCATTCACGGTAACCTGGGGGCAGTTTCCAGGATCCTTTCTGATTCGGTTAAATGATGGTGTAAATACAATTTATCAATCCGTAGCTGTGGAAGGAGACTTCGCAATGGCTTGCGATGATCTTGTAAATGTTTCATTGGATGGTAATTGCCAGGCCTTGATTACACCAAAAATCATGTTAGAAGGAAATAAATATCCGGATGACTCCTATATTGTTACAGTGTATAATACGAACGGAGTACCAGTGCCTGGAAATATTGTAGATTATTCATTTCTTGGAAAGATACTCAAAGTACACGTTAGACATATTTGTTCCGGTGTAGCCTGTTGGGGATATATTCTCATTGAAGATAAATTCATTCCTTCTTTACTCTGTAGTGACGAGCCGCTTGTATTGAATTGTAATGATGATTTATCTCCATGGCTTTTGGGATTTCCGGTGCCGGTTGATGCCACGGTAACAGCAGATCCTGCCAGACAACAATGTTACATAGTAAAGAATTTTGATTTGTGCTGTGATGTAGAGTTATGTTATTATGATGTAAAAGTTAAAAATGGTTGTAATTCTTCTACTGGGTTTTATGCACAAATTGAAAGAAATTGGTCGGCAGAAGATTGTAAAGGAAATAAAACAAGTTGTAAAGATTCCATTTATATATTACAGGGAGATCTTGGAGCAGTTGAATGTCCACCAAACTGGGATGGTTTTCAAAATCCGGCTTTGCGTTGTGACGACAAGGAACCTGCAAACGGACCTTATCCGGCAGGATGGAATGCTTTAGATAATGGGAATCCGTCTCCATATGATTTTTTAGATGCAAATGGCAAAGTGATCTGGAAAGGTACAGGAGTTCCGAGTGGTCTTGGATGCGATCATATTGCTGTAACGTACAGAGATATAAAAATACCGGTTTGTGGAAATGCGTTTAAGCTGCTTCGCACCTGGAGAGTATTCGATTGGTGTACAGGTAGATTATTTGAATGTGTGCAGTTTATTAAAGTAACGGATGATGTTCCACCAATCGTTTCATGCAGTCAGAATTATATGAAGTTTCCAACGGATTATTACAAATGTTCTGGTACGGCAATCATACCTCCACCAAGTCTGGTAATTGATTGTTCCAATGTCACATTTACAGTTGAATATAAATTGGCTGGTCCAGATGGAAAGCCTGAAGCAGGAGATTATAGAACGGATAATGTTACTTATCAAAATGGGAATGCTATAATTCCTGATTTGCCTATAGACACAACCTGGGTAACCTATGTTGTATCAGATGCCTGTGGAAATATAACCCGCTGCAGAACTGAGGTTTTGATTGTCGATGAATTGGATCCTGTGGCTGTATGTGATGAACATACCGTAATCAGTATTAATGAGCAGGGAATAGGAAAATTATATGCTACTTCTGTGAACCAGGGAAGTTTTGATAATTGTACATTGGATTCCATGGCCATCAGAAGGATGACCGACTGGTGTGGATTACCCGGAAATACGGACTTTGGCAGATCAGTTACGTTCTGTTGCGAAGATCTTACGCATAATCCTCATATGGTTGTTTTCAGAGTATGGGATAAAAAAGGTAATTATAATGATTGTATGGTTTCTGTTACTGTACAGGAAAAAATTCCTCCAACCATCACTTGTCCTTCAGATGTTACCGTAAAATGTGGTACCGACATCAATGACTTATCTAAAACAGGACGTGCTGTTGCAACGAATGTTTGTGCTAATACGACCGTAACATTCAATGATGATTTAAGCAAGCTTAAATGTGGTATCGGAGAGGTCAGAAGGAGATGGACAGCTACTGCTGCGGGAGGCCAAATAGCAGTTTGTGATCAATTCATCACGCTGTTTGATTCAACGCCGGTAACTACCAATTCTATTACATGGCCGCCAGACATTACAGTGAACGGATGTAAAGCCTCAGATGCGCATCCTGATTTTGCGGGAAAACCAATTCTTCCGGTTACTCCATGCAGTAATTTAATATCCGGATTCACTGACGAACGCTTTTATAATGTAGGAGGTTATTGTATCAAAATAATCAGACATTGGAGAGTTATTGATTGGTGCACCTATAATGTAAATGATCCAAATTCAGCAGGTGTATTTTCAAGAGATCAACTAATATTTGTAAGAAATAAAGTAGCACCTGTTTTGGATAATCTGACTTGTGCACCAAAAGAAGTTTGCGCAAAAGACGCAACCTGTGATGCGAATGTCGAATTGATAGGTAGAGCAACAGATGATTGTACCGATAGTGATAAGTTAATCTGGTCTTACCGAATTGACTATAATAGCGATGGTAGTTTCAATATTTCGAATTCCGGAAATAATGCAAGTGGCTTGTTCCCAGCAGGTACGCATAAAATCGAGTGGACTGTTATGGACTCATGTGGAAATTCAGCAACTTGTCTTCAAACATTAAAAGTAAAAGATTGCAAAGCGCCAACACCATTTTGTCGCGCAGGCCTGATAACGGTTCCAATGCCTTCTACAAAGACAGTTTCAGTTCCTGCCCGTTTTTATGATGAAAAATCAGAAGATAATTGTACACCAAAAGCACAGTTGAGATTTTCATATAGTACAAATGTCAATGATACCGTGCATACGTATACCTGTGCAGATATTAAGAACGGAAGACAGGATACCATAACAATAACGATGTATGTCACTGACCTGGATGGAAATCAGAGTTTTTGTACAACAAAACTGATTTTACAAGATAATGGCGGTAACCCGGGTGGAGTTTGTGCAGATAAATTTACCAATGGTGGAATTATTGCCGGATTGGTAAATGCAGGAAATGGAACCGTATTGCAAAATGCGCATATGGAATTATTAAAAACTGATGTAATGTACGGTTTGATAAATTCGGAAAGATCAGGAGAATATGTATTTGTTGACCTTCCGGAAGGAGAGGATTACAAATTGAGTCCTAAGAAAAATGATGATATCGTAAATGGTGTAAGTACTGCTGATATTGTTTTGATTCAAAAGCATATTCTTGGTTTGCAAAAATTTACATCTCCTTATCAATATATTGCAGCAGACGTGAATAACTCACATACGGTTACTGCAGCGGATATTTCAGATATACGTAAGTTGATTTTAGGGATTACCGATTCATTTAGAAATGGAACAGAATCATGGTGTTTCTTTGTTAAAAATCAAGCATTTGATAATCCTGAAAATCCTTGGGCTAATGCTCCATTTGTTAATCAATATGAGATGAAGTCGTTAGTTGGTGATAATCATGCAATGGATTTCTATGGAATAAAAATGGGAGATATCAATTATTCAGCAAAAACTACGGAGCTGAATAATGGAACTATTATCAGGTCATCTGAAAAGATGATACTTGAATTGGATCCGAATTCGAATCTTAAGCCAGGTCAGGTCGAAATACCAGTCTACGGTAGTTGGAAATCTACACTTGCTGGATTCCAAATGTCTCTACAGTTTAATGCTTCCAAGGCTTCATTTGTGTCGATTAAGCCAGGCGTAATTTCCTTATCGGATGAAAATCTTGGTTTGTCCCATTTGGATAATGGTTTAATCAATATGAGCTGGAATGATAAAGTTTCTATTCTCGCTTCCGATAAACCTTTATTCTATCTTGTGCTTAATGTGGTTAAATCAGTAAGTATTAGTGATTTGATTAGCATAAACCACAGTGCATTAAGTGTCGAAGCGTATACTGATCAATTGGATGTGATGGATATAGAATTGAGAGTTAAAGGAAATTCTGCTTCTTTGGCAGCCTGTGAATTATTCCAGAATCAGCCAAATCCGTTTAGTGATGTTACTGTTATAGGGTTTCATGTTCCGGCCGAACAAGCTGTGACCATTCAAATTTTTGATCTTAAAGGAGTTGAAGTATTCCGTAAGGAAGTAAAAGCCGTTAAGGGAAATAACCAGATTGTGGTTGGAAAATCTGAAATAGGCGAACCAGGTATTTACTATTACCAAATGCAGGCACGTAACTTCGTCGGCATCAAGAAATTGATGATAAATAACTAAGGATTTTTTATATCGGTTTAATAAAGTAAGGTGCCCTTCTCGTAGGGGCACTTTTTTTTTGGCAAAAATTCATTGTTGCCTGTTTCAGTAGCAATTTAACATCCCACATTTATTATCTACTTTTGTGAATTCATGAAAGCAATTCAACTAATACACAAGGATCAAAGTCCGGTTATTGCAGAAATTCCTGTTCCAATTGAATCAGATGGCGCCATTCTGATCAAAGTATCATGTGCGGCATTAAATCACAGGGATCTGTGGATTGTAAAAGGAAAATATGCTAAAATAAAATATCCGGTAATTCCCGGATCAGATTTGTGTGGCTATTTCAATGGGCAAAGGGTTTTAGTCAATCCCGGAATGAATTGGGGGGATAATGAATCTGTGCAATCAAAGCAGTTTCATATTCTTGGGTTACCGGAAAATGGTTGTTTTGCTGAATATGTTTCTGTACCAAAAGAGTATATTTATCCGGCACCGGAGCATTTAACAAATGAGCAAGCCGCTGCATTGCCATTGGCAGGTATTACGGCATACAGGGCACTGTTTACAAAATGCAATGCACGACCGGGTGAAAATATATTAATTACAGGTATTGGTGGGGGTGTCGCCGTTCAGACTTTGCAATTTGCCATAGCTCATGGAATGAATGTATATGTCAGTTCATCCAGTGATAGCAAAATTCAAAAGGCGATTTCATTAGGAGCGAGGGGTGGCGTGAATTATTTAAATGATAATTGGGATCAGGAATTGAATTCTATTTCAGGTGGCGTGCACATAGTGATAGATAGTGCCGGTGGAAATCCGTTTGGGAAATTAATCAATGTTTGTTTGCCGGCGGCCCGGATCTGCTTATATGGAGGCTCCTTAGGATTGATTTCAGAATTGTCCCCTCAGGTTATTTTCTGGAAGCAATTATCCATATTCGGAACAGTCATGGGTACTCCTCTGGAATTTGGGAAAATGTTGAGCTTTGTTATTCAACATAAACTGTTACCTGTTGTGGATTCGGTTTATCAAATGACTGATGTTTCTGCTGCTTTTGATCGTATGGAGCGAAAGCAACAATTCGGCAAAATCGTATTAAGAATAAACGAATGATTCGAATTGGTCTCTTGTCTGACACTCATTCTTATTTAGATCCTAAAATATTTAAATACTTTGAACATGTGGATGAGATCTGGCATGCCGGTGATATTGGCTCCATTGATATTTTAGATGAATTGAATCAATTTAAAAAGTGCAGATTCGTATTTGGGAATATTGATGGGCATGTGATTCGTTCTGCAGTAAGAGAAACAGAGCTTTTTCAGGTGGAACAACACAAAGTAATGATGACACATATTGCTGGAAAATTTGGAACCTATAATTCGAATATTCGAGACATAATTCAAACAGAACATCCAGGTGTTTTAGTCTGTGGTCATTCGCATTTACTCAAAGTTGCATTCGATCAAAAATATAATTTACTTTACCTGAATCCCGGTGCTTGTGGAAAAAACGGATTTCATTTGGTGAGAACGATTGTTCGGTTTGTAATCGATGAATCAGAAATTAAAAATATGGAAGTGATAGAGTTGCAGCCCAGGCATTAATGTTATTAATTAATGGCTTGCTCTATATCGCTGAATATGTCATCTGCATGTTCAATTCCCACGGAAAGTCTGATCAGAGCATCTGTTATGCCGTATTTCAATCTGGTCTCACGAGGTACTTTTAAATGTGACATTGTAACGGGATGAAGTATCATTGAATCTGTTTCTCCAAGTGAAGGAGCTATCTTACATAGTTTTAATTTATTGGCGAAGCGAATGGCGTCCTCTGCTGATTGCCCGACTTCAAAGCTGAGCATAGCTCCAAATGCTTTCATTTGTTTTGAAGCAATAGGATGATTGGAATCGTTCGCAAGTCCGGGATAATGGATCTTGTTTATACCTTGCAGTCCGGCTAACTTTGTGGCCAGGGTCATTGCGTTTTCACAATGTTTGTTCATTCGCAAAGCAAGCGTCTTCATGCCAAGATTAACCAGCCATGCATCAAAAGCATTTGAATTGCTGCCGACTAGTTTTTGTGTTTCCCAAAATTGCTTAAACAAATGTTCGTTTTTACAAATAATAGCACCTCCTGTAGATGTGCCATGACCATGCAGGTATTTGGTAGTAGAATGAACGACAACATCAGCGCCCAGTAATAAAGGTTGCTGAAGGCAAGGAGTGGCAAATGTGTTATCTACAATGAGCAAAGCATTATTCTGATGGGCAACATTGGCAAGGGCTTCAATATCGATACATTGTAAGGTCGGGTTGGCGGGGGTTTCAATGTATATGATTTTATTTCCCCCGGTCTTCTGTATGGTATCATGTAATAAATTCAAATCAGAAAATTCAACAATCCTCGTGCTTATTTCGTGTTTAGAAAATATCCGGTTGAATTGTTCCGTAGTTCCGCCATACAAATTACCCTGGGTGAAAATAGTATCTCCATGCTTGAGCAGAGTCTGGGTCACAGTATGAATAGCTGCCATCCCGCTGCTGCAAAGTAATCCAAATCCATTTTGAGAGGAGCCAAAAACTTCGAGATCGGCTATTTTTTGAGCGACAGCTTCTATTGTTGGATTTCCATATCGGGTATAGACATGAGAGCCGGGTTGATGTTGAAAAATTTCAATTCCCTGTTCAATATTTTCGAATTGAAATGTGGAACTTGCAACAATTGGGATTTTATGTGGTTTAGTTGTTAATCCGAAGGCAGCTTCTGTGGCACACAATGTGTCAAAGTGTTTTATAAATTTGCGATCCATTTTACTCAATTTAAAAGCGAAGTTCTCCATTATATTTGAATATTATGAAAGATTTACAGGAAAATTTTGATCTATTAGAAGACGATGGTTTTGAAGAAATGCAGATCCTTGTAGATCCAGGGCAGTCCAGTGTTCGCATTGATCAATTTATTGTGAGTCGGTTTGCAAAAATTTCAAGAAACAGAATACAAAATGCGATAGCTGCCGGATTAATAACCATTAATGGAAAGGTAGTAAAACAAAGTTATAAGATTTCCGGATCCGAGCAGATTCTGATCCGCATACCGAAAATTCACGATGTTACTAATGTGATCCCGGAGGAAATACCTTTAGATATTTTATTTGAAGATGATCATTTAATGATTATTAATAAGCAAGCCGGCATGATAGTTCACCCCGCTGCAGGTGTTAGATCAGGTACTCTGGTGAATGCGCTGGCGTATTATTTTGGAAAAGAACAATCGGCAAACCGGGTCGGTGATAAAGAGCGATTTGGTTTAGTACATCGCATTGATAAAGAGACTTCGGGAATTCTAGTGATTTCTAAAAATGATTATGCGCATACTCATTTGTCCAAGCAATTTTTTGATCATTCCATTGAGCGGGAGTATGTGGCTTTGGTCTGGGGAGAACCTGACCCGCCGCAAGGCAGGATAGAGGCCTTTATCGGTCGTGATCCTAAACACAGACAACGACAATTCATATTTGAAGAAGGTTTGGAGGGAAAAAACGCCATAACACATTATGAATTATTGGAGAGTTTCTATTATACCAGTCTGGTCAAGTGCAATTTGGAAACCGGTCGTACGCATCAAATTCGGATTCACATGAAACACATTGGGCATCCCTTGTTTAATGATGAAAAGTATGATGGTGACAAAATTGTTAAGGGTACGATATATACCAAATACAAACAGTTCATTTTAAATTGTTATAAGATATTGCCCAGGTTTGCATTGCATGCCAGAAGTTTGGGCTTCATACATCCTGCGACCGGGCAAAAAATGTATTTTGAGGTAGATATCCCGGAGGATTTTAAATCATTGGTTGAAAAGTGGAGAAATTACACGCATTACAGGAAAGAAATGATCAACGAGGATGAATGATATTTTTCGTCAAAATCAATTGGACTTACTTATTAGGTTTGCCAAAGAAATTAAATTATTGTGCCATGCAAATCAGCCGGCTTTTGCAGAAATTAAAGAAAGAGCAAGGGAGCAAAATGCGTGGTTTGATTCCAGGGAAATTGATAGGATGATAAATTTGGTTATAGCCAATTATCTTGATGAAGGAAAATTAATGAAGTGGTTCTCGATGAATGATTTTAATCATAATAAAGAGTGTACGCAAATAGGAATTGTCGCAGCCGGTAATTTACCGCTTGCTTCTTTTCAGGATGTATGGTGTGCTCTGGCTTGTAAATGCAAAGTAAGACTCAAACTGTCTTCAAAAGATACAGTGCTTTCAAAATATGTTTATGATGTCATCAATTCCTGTTTACCTGATCAGGATTGTGCAATTAAATACGTTGATCAAATATCAGAGATCAGCGCTTTGTTGGCAAGTGGAAGCAATATCACCGCCAATCATTTTGTTAAAATGAAAACGCAATTTCCGTGCTTGGTCAGAGGGCATAGAAATGGTGTTGCGGTGTTATCGGGACAGGAAAGTGATGAAGATTTAATTCAGTTAGGTCACGATTTGTTTTCATTTTATGGTTTGGGGTGCAGAAATGTAACAAAGGTTTACATTCCGGATCTATCCATGATTCATCGTATGGCGAAAGTATTTGATACGCATTTTGGATATGTAAGAGATAATCATAAATACAACAATAATTACGAATATCAACTGGCTGTGTTGAGTTTAAATCAAGCCAAATATTTTCAAAGTGAAACAATTTTCTTTAGCGATAATTCAGCCATACATTCAGCTATTGCAGTACTTCATTATCAGATTTATAGTTCTTTGGATCATGTCATTGAAGAGTTGGAGGCTCAAACTGATTCAATTCAGTGTATTTGTACAAACATCGAAAATGTATTTCGAAAAAAATCAGGTTTAGGCAAGTCTCAATGGCCTGAATTATGGGATTATCAGGATGATATCGACGTAATTCATTTTTTGCAGAATGGTAAATGAGTAATACCGATGAGAAAGGCAGAGAAGGCTAGTGAAATTCTAAAAATCCTTAATGAGATTTATCCGAAAGTTGAAGTTCCGTTAAATCATCAGGATACTTACACGTTGCTCATTGCTGTCTTGCTTTCTGCCCAGTGTACGGACGAGCGCGTAAATAAAGTCACTCCAATTCTGTTTGCACTGGCCTCGGGTCCTGAACAAATGGTTAAGCTGGATGTGACTAAAATCCAGGAAGTAATTAGACCTTGCGGGTTGTCTTCCAGAAAGGCAAATGCAATTCATGCTTTATCATCCATTTTATTGGAGAAGTACAATGGCATGGTACCTGATCGAATGATTGATTTAGAAGCTTTGCCGGGGGTTGGTCATAAAACCGCTTCTGTTGTTATGTCTCAGGCGTTCAACATTCCCGCCTTTCCCGTTGATACGCATATACAACGGTTGGCTGCAAGATGGGGACTTAGTTCGGGTAAAAATGTAGAAACCACAGAAAAGGATCTTAAAAAACTGTTTCCAGAGTCCAGTTGGAATAAAGTTCATATTCAAATGATACTTTATGGACGGAATTTTTGTAAAGCACGAGGACACTTAATAGATCAATGCATGATTTGTTCAAAATTCGGAACAAAAAATAAATCAAAGTCCAGGTGATCAGAATGGATAATCTAACGCGATGTGTAGGGTTGAATTTTTGAAGAGGTGATTCACGCTGACAGGATATTTTTCAGTGTATATCCAGTGATTGCCAGTTTCGTCAGGATAAGGATTTCTCAATTTAAATCCGACATCAAATCGGAATAGAAAATAAGTTAAATCAAGACGTATTCCGAATCCACTGCCAACAGCAAGTTCATTATAAAAGGTTTTACTGAAAAATGCTCCCGTGTTTTCCTGTGTTTTATCCGGAAGTGTCCAGATGTTTCCGGCATCTAGAAACAGAGCGCCTTTTAATCTCCAGATAATATCAAATCGATATTCCAGATTGGCTTCGATTTTAATGTCTCCTGCAGCGAAATAGGCTGTAGTGTTGCTTACAGCATTGCTCAAATTGAGTGATCCCGGTCCCAGTTCCCGAATATTCCATCCTCGTATACTTTGAGGTCCGCCTACGTAGAATTGCTTGATATAAGGTACGGAATTACTGGGCCCAAAGGGAGAAATGATTCCAAATGCGACTCTGGAAGCCAGTTTGCTTTTATCGGAAAAAGTGTAGTAAAAGCGATAATCCAATTCAGACTTTACGAATTTGGAGAATTCAAATGAACCCAGGGAAAAAGTATCTTTTGTTTTAAATACTGCATTGTACAATTGATTGATCCCATAAATTTCAAATCCGGAGAAATTAAAATTAGCAATGAAAGCGTGCTGAACGTTGTTTGTTATTTTGCTTTGATAATAGTACGTGAAGTTGTCAATGAAATAAGAGGTAAAGACTCTTCTGCCTTTAAAGCTTTTTTCCAAATAAGGATTCTGTTTTAAGATAGATGAATCAAATTTTGTTTCTGTATGAGGTAAATACAACGAAAATCCCAGGGAATGCATTGAAATGCGCTTTCTTCGGTTGATTAGCCAATCGTATTCCACATTGGCATTTAGCGAAGTGTAATCATACAAACCTACCAGTTTTTCGTAATCTGCACCTATTCGGATGTTGGTTCTTGAATCTGGTTTCGAAGGCATATCGGTTAAGCGGTTCAATGTCAATTTTGCCAAAGCCCAGGTGCCGGTCAAGTCATAAAAGTTTGGCAGAGATAGTTCATTGCTATAATGAACGTTAAGTGAGTTAAAATGACCCGAAGCTGAATTGAATAAATTCAATTCAGTACCAACTTCAATTTTCGTTGAGAAGCTTTCTGCACCTTTAAATAAATTTCTATTTTTTAAGTTTACAAATCCGGAAATTCCAAATAAAGTCTTTCCTACTGTTTTGATCGATGTATAATTGAAATCAGCACCAAAATCAAATACCCATTTTTTTAATGGACTCAACTGAATGTTATAATTTATTTTTGATTTTTCAATCGAGTCAATTTGAGCTTCAATATTCACAAACCGGTAAATTCCCAATTTAGTAAGCTGTTCATATGTTTCATCCACTAATGACTTATTAGCAATATTGCCGGGTCTGAATTTAATCTTTGAAGCAATAACAGATGGTTTGACAAATTTATAGTAGGGCAGTGTGTTGAAAGTGATCGAATCAAATTCAGTATTAATAGACTCCAGACTATCACTAGGTAAATAGAATGGATTTACCTGAATTTTGTTAACTGAATATTGAGGATGGGAAGATTTTCCTTCCGGGTTGTTTATTTTAAGTTTAAGATTAGCTTTTAAATGAATGGTATCAACGTCCAAAGTTTGAATATACACCGGATTAAACTCTACGTAGCCATTATTAAAAAGCAATTCGCTGATTCTTGCTTTTTCATTTTGAAATAATCCATTATCGAGAGGAGCGCCAGGTTTAAGAAAAGTGGCTTCCGAATTTTCATTAAGCAGGAGTTGAATAGCTTTGTCGTCTGCAATAAATTCTATATCATTTATAATATAGCGCTCTCCAGGATTAACGAAATAGGTAACGGAGGCTTTTTTATTTTTAATTTTAAGTTGATAATTGCAATCAGCATTAAAATAGCCCTGGTTGTACAGGTAATTGGTAATTCCAGTTTGAGTAGCATTGCATAGATTTGTATCTAATAAAGCCGGAGCCTCACTTACCTTGGCAAGGGTTTTGGTAATCCATGAATTTTTGTTCTTCCGGTTTAATACTTTGTAATGCAACCATTCCCTGGGAATAAATAAAAAGTAATTTGAGTTGGGCTTTTGCTTGAATAAAGTGGATAATTGGTCAGTTAGCTGTAGTTTATTTTCTATAGACTTATTTCCCTCAATCTGAATCTTGTTTGATTTTAATAAAATTTCATTGGGTTGAAGGTATTTTGTGGTGTTGCAGGAAGACAAGACCATCCATAGTATCAGTAAAGCGCTAAATTTGTAGAAGTTCATGAATTAATTAAGCAAAGATGCTAAGTAAATCAGATAAAATTTGGATAAAATCCTTAAAGGATAAAAAAAACAGAGATCTTGAGAATGCTTTTGTTGCTGAAGGATCCAGAATTGTGCTTGATTTGATAAAATCTGCTCCGGATAGATTGAAAATGCTTTGTGCTACTCCGGAATGGTATGCAAAGTTTGAGCCAATTTTAAGGCTTAACGCAGATAGGGTAAGGCTTATTTCGAATGAGCTTTTGCAATCTGTTTCTTCGTTAAAATCCACTGAAGAAGTATTGGCAGTCTTTTCGTTTCCAACATTCAAATCTGAATCCCGGTTGGAAAGTGATTTAATCATATATCTCGATCAGATTAAGGATCCGGGTAATTTAGGGACTATAGTTCGCACTGCGGATTGGTTTGGCATAAAACAACTTTATTGCTCGCCGGGATGCGTAGATTCCTACAACAATAAATGTGTACAGGCTACGATGTCAAGTATTTTTAGAGTAGAAATGATTCAAAAAACCTGGTCAGAAATGATGAATCAATTTCCTTCGATTGATAAATATGCAGCAACGGCAACCGGAGCTTCGATTTATGATTATCCGAAGTCAGTTATTGGATTGATCTGTATTGGAAATGAGGCAAACGGATTATCTGAAGAAATTTTAATGCACTGTAAGCATTCAGTTTCTATTCCATCTACAAATACATTGGGAGCGGAGTCATTGAATGCAGCTGTGGCATGTGCACTGATTATGGCCTGGAAAAAGTTTGGCTAATGTTTACGTTTGGATACAATTTCATCAATGAAATAATAGATCGCTCTTGTCTCGAATAAGCTAATATCACCTACATAGCATCATTTGTCTTCTGGTAATTATGAACTAATTTGAATGGCAATACCAATCGGTTTGTTGAGTTTAAATAATATCAGACTTGTAAGTGATTTTGAACTTACAGATACTCAATTGGCAATGTTCAATCTAAAAAAAAGTTGAACTTAAAGAGCCTTCAATAATTCTTCTTCGAGATTTTCTCTTGGATTTACAGCGGCAATTTTACCATCTTTTCCAATTAGAAATGTCTTTGGAATAGATTGTACGCCATAGGTGCGGGCTGGTTCACTTTCCCATTTCTTCATGTCGCTGACATGGGTTTCCCAAACGAGTTTGTCTTTTTCGATCGCACCGGTCCAGGCTTCTTTTGCACGGTCTGCAAATTCTTTGATTTGCGCCTCGGATCCAAGTTGAGCTTTCGTTCGACTATCAATTCCATCCAGTGAAACACTGAATACGGTGAACCCTTTTGATTTGTATTTGTGATAAATTTCAACAACATGAGGATTTTCTCTGCGACAAGGTCCACACCAGCTGGCCCAGAAATCTAGCAAAACCACTTTTCCTTTTAAATCTGATAATTTGAATTTTTTACCAGAAGGAGAAGGCAAATTTATATCAGGAGCATCCATTCCGACTTTAATCGATTCGGCGGCAGCTTGTGCAGCAGCCATTTGCTCCGATTGAACAATGTAAGATTCGTATGTTTTTGTGAATTCAGATTCCGGATATTTTTCTTTCATCTTAGCTACAACTTCTTTGTGAATGGAAGCAACATCTGCACGTAATCCCAAGAACTGAACGGCAATTAGTCCTGCAGCCAGAGGGCTTTTCAGGCTGGCCACTTTGGTTCTGATTAAATCCAATGTCGGCTGACTGGAACTTAATTCTTTAATAGAACTGAAAACTTCTTCTGAGGCATCTGAGCCTTTAACGGTAACTTTTCCCGAACTCAATTCATTGTAATTTCCGGAAAACTCCACCTGCTTTTCCGTTCCTTCGAGAACGAATATCAGATTTTGTTGTCCCATCATGATCCTATACAGCCCAGGCTTAGGTGCTTCTTTCAATGCGAATTTAAATTTACCACCTTTCATTTCTGTCTTATCAATGGGAACAGAAGAATTATCCAGGCCAATGCGATCCATGCTAATGGTCAAATCTGCTGCATTTTTAAAGTCCCCGGTGATCTGATTGCCAGGGTTACACGAAGTGAAAATCACTGCTAATACCGGAACCAGAATCTGATAAATCAAAACTTTCATATTTTCTCTATTTAAATTTTTAAAATTGCTTCGAAATGAAATTTGAATACAAATCAAAATATTGGGCATTTGTTCCAAAATTTTGATTATTTACTATAAATGAATTTTTAGCAACGTCTCCAAGGAAATAATATTCTTGTTTAAGTTGCTGCAAAAATAATTCAAATTCTGTTTTATGTTTTGGTTTAATTGAGACGATAATCCGGCCCTGATTTTCGCCAAAAAGAAACAAATCTTTGCGAAATCCGGTAGGTATCTCTATTCTGAAGCCAAGCTCCGGATTCGGAAAACAACTTTCTGCCAAAGAACAAAACAAACCTCCTTCTGAAATATCATGGGCAGATCTTACCCAGCCTTTTCTTATAAGATTTTGAATGCTTTTGTGTAGCTGAAATTCTTCATCCAGGTTAAAGTAGGGTGCAGGTGCATAAGTAACGCCGTGAATAATATTCAGATATTCAGAATAACCGATATGATCGTTTTGTATTCCCAGGAGATAAATCAAATCACCTTCTTCCTTAAAGTCTATGGAAGTAAATAGTGATTGATCCTCCATGAGTCCCAGCATTCCTATGGTTGGGGTAGGGTAAACTGGCTCGGTCTTTTCCTGTGTAACAGTTTGATTATAGAAGCTTACATTTCCGCCGGTAACGGGCGTATCAAATTTTTCGCAGGCTTCACCCATTCCTTTTAGGGCATGGACAAACTGCCAATAAACTTCAGTACTGTAAGGGTTTCCAAAATTAAGACAGTTGGTAATTGCGACAGGTATGCCACCTGAACAGCTTATATTTCTGGCACATTCGCTTACTGCAATCATTCCGCCTTTATAAGGATCCAAAAAAACATAATTTGAATTGCAATCTGTTGTCAGGCAAAGTGCTTTTTTACTTCCTTTTATGCGAACTACGGCTGCATCAGCCTGTGAAACGGATGTCATGGTACCGGTGCGCACCATGCGATCATATTGTTCGTAAATCCATTTTTTACTGGCAATATTGGGAGATGACATCAGGTTTTTAGCTATTGCAATAAGGTCATCCGGTTCCTTGATTTTAGTTGCATCAAAGGCATCAATCAATTTAAAATAAGTGGGGATGGTAAATTCCCTTTGATAAACCGGGGCACCCCCGCCCAAAACAAGTGATTCTGCAGGGACTTTGGCCACCAATTCATTTTTCATATAGTATTCCAGAAAACCGCTGTCTGTTACTTCTCCTATTTGAACACATTCCAGATCCCATTTATCATAGATTTTCCGGAGTTGATCTTCGCCTCCTTTTTTACATACCACCAGCATTCTTTCCTGTGATTCAGAAAGCAGAATTTCAAATGGTTGCATATTTTTTTGACGGGTTGGAACCTGATCGAGGTGGATAATCATACCTGTGTTGCTCTTTGCTGCCATTTCTGAAGTAGAGCATGTGATTCCTGCTGCTCCCATGTCCTGCATGCCAACAATCTGACCTGTAGAAATGGCTTCAAGACTGGCTTCCAATAATAGCTTTTCCTGAAACGGATCTCCTACCTGTACTGCGGGCAGGTCTTCGGCTGAATCGGCAGTTAGGTCGGCAGAAGCGAACGTGGCCCCATGAATACCATCCTTTCCGGTTGCGGAACCAACAATGAAAACAGGATTTCCGGGACCATCAGCCCTGGCTGATACCGTCTTCCCATGCTCCACGATTCCAACAGACATGGCATTTACAAGAATATTCTGATTATAGCAATTGTGAAAATAGACTTCTCCACCAACAGTAGGTACACCAAATGAATTACCGTAATTGCCAATTCCTTTGACGACTCCTTTCATCAGTTGTCGGGTATGGCTATTCTGAATATTTCCAAATCGCAGTGAATTCAAAGCAGCTATAGGTCTTGCCCCCATCGTGAAAATATCTCGGTGTATTCCTCCTACACCAGTGGCTGCCCCCTGATAAGGTTCAATAGCGGAAGGGTGATTATGGGATTCTATTTTAAAAGCACAGGCAAGTCCGTCTCCAATATCAACAAGACCCGCATTTTCCTCACCGGCTTCTACAAGCAATCTGGATCCCTTTCTTGGAAGCTTTTTAAGATACGTAATGGAATTTTTATAAGAACAATGTTCAGACCACATTACCGAATAAATACTGAGCTCTGTAAAGTTTGGTTCGCGACCTAAAACAGAGACAATCTTCTGATATTCAGATTCAAGTAACCCTAATTTTTTTGCAGTTTCGAGACCGGATTGTGACATTCTTGCTACTAATTAATTACAAATCGCAAAGATAATGAATCAATTATATATTAAAATAATAAGGAGAACTAAATTCTATTGAATCTAAAAATGCTGTATACCAGAAATGCCGATAGAATAATGGACTTATAACCGGATTGACAAAATGGATTGCATTGAATAATTATTAACCGGTCCAATTTTATTTAAATTGCCTGTTAAATACTCGAATTAATCCAAAAACAGTTTTATCCTTTCTTTTTTATTCCACATCCTACTGCTTTGGTCATTGATGGATTCGGATCTTTTCCGGATTCAATGGCAGCAATTGCATTTTCTACATATCTAACCTGTACTGCGCTTTCATCTCTCGCTTCATCATCAATTGCGCCAATGTATTTTACCTTTTTGTCTTTATCCAGGATGAATACATGCGGGGTTCTGGTCGCACCAAATTTAGGATAGACTTTTTGTCCGTCATCAAAAAGATATGCAAATGGATATTTTTTCTTTTTTGACAATTTCACCATAGTGTCATAATCATCTTCCGGTTCCACTTGCGGATCATTTGGGTTGATAGCAATTACAGGAAAGCCTGCCTTTTCGTATTTTTTATGCAATTCAATGATGCGTTTCTCATACATTTTCGCATAAGGGCAGTGATTGCAAGTGAATATAATGATATAACCCTTTGCATTTTTATAATCTGCAAGACTGACCATTTTTCCGTCAACATTTTTCAGGCTAAAATCTTCAGCCACATCGCCGACTTTGTATCCCTGGCATATGGAAAGGCTTGCAAAGAATGCTGTGAATAAAGCAGTGATTAAGATATTTTTCATAATTTAAAATTTGATTTACAACGATTGACAAAAATATTCAGTGAATTTAAATCTTCGAATGCATTCTCTTCAAAACACGATTGTCCTCTGAATGCAATAAGACTGGCAGGTATCGATCCGCTCCAATCAGGATTTATGGTATTGATCCAGTTATTTGGATTCCCACCATCAAACAAAAGTACTGAAGCAGTAATTTTTTTCTTATTTAAAAATGGGATCAATCGTTTTTTGTAATCTTTACGAAAGTCAAGACTGACCAGATAGAGTCTAAATTTTTCTTTTGATTTGGATTGGCTTAATTCTTCAAAGTAGGGCAATTCCCGTACACATGGTTTGCACCAGGTGGCCCAAAAGTTAAACAATCGTATAGTGTCATCGTTGGTATGTATCAATGACATCAATTCCCTGGTGTCTACGATGGCAACATTAGAAGATGTGACAGTTTGTGATTGAACTGTATACGGCAAAGAACAAATTAATCCAAATAGAAAGATGATTAATGGCATGGCCAATAAACGACAGGGAGGTCAATTTGGTTTTGAATCTTTATGTAAAATACCGGGATTATTGATTTTTAAGGCTTTTTTAACAGCTGCACAAGCATTCGGATTGATTCTGCTTGAATGATCCAGGGATACTTCAATACGGCCGGAGAATATAAATATTTAACAAATGATCTGCTGAAATTTGGTCAATTTTGTGGGTGTGCCGCCAGGCTATTTTAAAGGATTTGGGGTATTTAAAGTTTGTAGAAATGATTAGAATTGGAATTTTAGTGAGTGTTTTCATTTTTAATGTCAATGTTTTACTTCCTGGGCAAATACTTAAACATAAGCAAGTACCTTTTGTCCGGTCCAATGATGTTGAATTGAAATTTGCATTAATGGGCGGAATGAATAGCATTCAGGCTGGAGAAATGGATCTCAATCTCGATGGTTATGTTGATCTCATTTTGTTTGACCGGGTTGGTGATGTTTTACTGCCCTTGATTTATGATAATGTCACTAAAGATTATCATTACCAACCGGAGTATAAACATGTTTTACCAAGATTAAAGGATTGGGTGGTTTTTAAAGATTACAACAAGGATGGATTGGTGGACATTTTCGCAAGTTCAGCACATACCGAACCTATTACAGGAATAGAAGTGTACAAGGCTTCTGTTCAATCAGGGCAGCTTGAGTTTACAAAATTCGATATAGGTTCAAAGTATCGGATTCTGGATTCTAAAATTCTCTATTTTCTTACCGGTGGATCGGCAACCAATATCGCAGCAGATTATTCTGATCTGCTGTCGATCGATGATGTAGATGGAGATGGAGATCTGGATATTATTCTTTTTGAACCCGGAAACAACAGAACCACCTGGTTTCAAAATCTGGTCATTGAACGGGGTTATGGATTGGACACGCTGGTATATATGTATTCAAAAAGTTGTTACGGTGGTTTTGTTGAGGATGGTTTTACCTCTCAGATTTATTTGAGTGGAAGTAAAGATACCTGTGTGGATTTTAAGAATCCATTTCTTGAAACCAGGCACTCCGGATCAACTGTGTTGAGTGTTGATTTAAATGGGGATGGATTGCATGATATGTTAATCGGTGATCTGTTGAGTCCGGGATTGACAGCGGTTTACAATGGTGGTACGAAAACTCAGGCTTGGATGACTTCGCAGAGAACAGATTGGCCGGGTCCGGCCGACTCGGTCAATTTAGCTGAGTTCAATGGTGCTTTTTCAGTTGATGTTGATCATGATAATTTAAACGATATAATTGTTTCACCCAATGATCCCGGGCGATCTGAAAACAGTAACAACGTTTGGTATTATCGAAATACAGGAACATCGGCAAGTCCAAAATTTCAATTGCAAACCAAAAATTTATTTGGATCAGAAATGATCGATCTCGGTTCTGGTTCTGATCCCTGTTTTGTGGATTACAATCAGGATGGTCTTATCGATATTCTGGTGGGGACTGTGGGTTATTTTATCAAGGGGACAAACAAGCTGGATGCGCGACTTGTATTGTTCGAAAATGTGGGCACTAAAAAATTTCCGAAATACAAACTGGTGGATAGTAACTATCTCAATTTTCAGGAATATTCATTTGGGGTCGATGCCTACAATGGCTATTCTCCTTGTTTTGGTGATATAGACAATGATGGTGATCTGGATCTTTTGGTCGGTGAAAATTCCGGTCAGTTTTTTTATTGTGAAAACATTGCCGGCAAAGGAAAGCCATTTCTATTTAACAAGCCCATTTATCCCTATATGGACCTGACTGTAAATGCATATAGCAACCCGGTTATCGTGGATCTGAACAGAGACGGTTTGCCGGATATCGTAAGTGGTTCCTGGCTCAATACCAATGATGCAAACGGGAAAGCCTGTGGAAGTTTATACTATTTTCAAAACATAGGGACATTGGGACATCCCGCTTTCGATCCGGATAAATTCAAGTCGCCTAATACGAACTGCTTAGGCAAGATTATTATTAGCGGTATTTCAGGAAAATCATATTCTGCTCCGGAAGTCATGGACTTTAATGGGAACTATAAAATATTTTGTGGAAATATTTTCGGCGAGGTTAAAATTATTTCCGGTGTTGAAAATAATATTCAGGGTCAGTTCACTCTCGATAATGCTAATTATGGTCAACTACTCGAAGGTGAACGTTCCCGAATTAGTTTAGCGGATATTGATGATGACGGAATACTGGATATGGTGGTTGGGAATAGCAGGGGAGGCCTTGCGATTTTTGAAACAACATTTAAAACAGATGGAACGACTAAAGTGAACCAGGTTTCGGATCAACGATTTATTTTGTATCCTAATCCTTCTTATGGAAACTTCACCATAAAAAATGAAGATGCACTTGAAAAAGAAATGTATATCATGAGTCTGGATGGAAAATTAATTCAACATTTGAAAATTGAGCCTAATGCGGTTTTAATTAAGGATTTAAGCTATTTAAGTAGTGGCCTGTATCTGATCAGAGTCACAACTGGATCGCAAAATGCGTTTGTAAAATGGATTAAACGATAAGTTTTATGAGAGGATTAAATTGTTTATGGATCAGTTTTTTAAGTATTGTATTATATGGTCAAACGACAACGAAGATAACTCTTGAATCAAAGGATATTGAATTAAACGATATAGCCGGAATCAGTCAATTCATCAATTTAGGTACCGTGGCGGGTTCAAAAGTGTGTGCAATCAATTGCATAAACAAACTTAGCAATCAGAATGAAATGATGCTGTTTCCATTTTATGATCAGACGGACATTGCCTCTGCTTTGTTTATTTATCACAGGGAAGGAAATCTTTATATTAATAAAATAATCCACACCGGCTACGATGATGTTTTCTTTTTGGGTACCTATAACAAATCCGGATCCGGAAATTTTATGGTTTTAGGTGTTTTTAGTTTGAAATTAAAAGCAATTAAAACAATAAAAATTATTTCACTGTCAACTGATCCTGATTTTATTTTGAATCCAATAGATGTCATTTATTCAAATGGTAATTTTTACATCGTTGCTGAATCATTAATCGAATATCTGTCCAGTTACAATAGTAAAATTGTCCTAATCAAATTTGATGGAAACGATATTAGTTGGTCGAAAATTTATAATTCTGTGGCTCCAATACATTCTGAAGCGCCCAGGTCCATTGTGATGGCTCCAAACGGAAATTTGTGTATAGCCGGCACCATCAAGCGTTCATTCGATTCAGCACCACGAATGATGCTGGCACAATTCGATACAGATGGTAATCCCGTTACCATGAAATCAGTGGAATTAATGAGTCCCGATCTTTCATTTAGTAACAGGTATGGATGGACTTATGTGAATACCAAAGGAGCTAACATTCATTTGTTCTCTCAGTCCATTGTAGGTTCTTCTGAACCAGGTTCGGTTCTGGTGACCATGTTTGATACTGATTTGCAACTCAAAACATGGAGAAATTATACGGTCCCAATTCGGGTAGAGTCAGCTGTGATCGATGGTAATTTCTTTTTATTTGGTGGACAGGCCCCGGTAGATTTGGGTTATGAAGGTTACAATTTAATGAAGGTGAACTCACTTAATGCGATTGTAGAGCAATTTAAAAACTATAAGCCCGGATTGAAAAATGATCATATCGCCTCAAGTTCAGCTTCCGTATATGATCGGGCAACAGACCATATATGGTCAGTCATTCGTCCGAATGGAGCTACTGAAAATTATATTGTATTATTGGAAAATACAGGTGTTTTGGAAAATCCATGTGCTACTGACCTGGTTTCTTCAGTCGCTAAGGATCCCATGCAATTAAATGAGGTTCCGGTAAATGTAAAATCAATTCAGTTGCAACTTGCAGATTTAGATGTGTATGTTCGCGAAATCAATATGTCAACCAGTGAGATCTGTCGCGTTACCCAAACGGAAGATTGGAATCAAAGCCAAATCCAACTCTTCCCCAATCCAACTCAATTTGGATTTGTGATTGCGTCCAATGAGGAGTTCGATGAAATTGAAATTTTTAATTCTTTGGGAAACAAATTGTTTGATGCAGAGATACATCAGAAATTCTATTCATTTCATAAACAATTGCCCGGGGGGATATATTTTGTGCATATTTCGAGTAAGGAAAGACCGACAATTGTAAAAAAACTTACTATCGATTAATCCTGAAAAATTTTACTTCCGACTCTGATCATAGTAGCTCCCTCTGCTAAAGCAATTTTATAATCGGAAGACATTCCAAAAGACATTTGTTTGAATGCCGGATGCCCAAAATGTGTATTGTGGAGTTCAGTATATATGGATTTTAATTTTTTGAATTCATTGCGAATTAAAAAAGTATCGTTACTGAAACTGGCCATGCCCATGACACCACTTATTAATAAATTTTTCATAGATTTCCAATCATCCTGCATTAATGATTCGAACAGATCTTGCTCGTCGAATCCGTGTTTGCTCTCCTCACGGGAAATTTTAATTTCCAGTAGAATTGGAATGATGCGTGCTGCCAGCCGGGCTTCCTGATTGATTTTTTTGGCCAGATCAAATGAATCTACTGAATGAATCATACTGATCCATGGCGCTATCGATTTGACTTTATTTTTTTGAAGATTGCCTATCATGTGCCATTCGATATCTTCTGGCAATTCGGTTTTTTTTGCGATTAAGTCCTGAGCCTTGTTTTCTCCAAAAATGCGATGTCCTTCATTGTAAATGGTCATGATGTCGTCTATGGATTGATTTTTAGTTACCACGACTAATGTTGCACCGTAACTTAAAGCTTGATTGCGAATTCTATGATAGTTGATCAGTTCCATTTTATGTTTTAATCAATGTTGGATTTATCAGTTCAATTGGATATTCAGGTGAATCTTCAAACGTATTTAGTGCATTTATCAGTTTGAAGGATTTGAACATCGCGAGATGACTTGTTTGAATCGATTCTTCATGAATGCGCCACTCTGCTAATAATGAGGCTCTCATCGTACCCGGCAGCAATGGGTTTGCAGGTGTTAACCAGCGGTAACCGTCAAAAAAAATGATATTGCTGAAACTGCTATCGGTAATCCTGTTTTGAATCGTTATGATAACCTGACTGTCTGATGAGACCTTAGATTGAAGATTTTCAATTGCCGTTCGATCCGTAAATTTATACGCATAGGAAATGCTGTTATCTTCTAACAGATAAAAGGCGTGGTATTTTTTTATTTGATATTTAATCTGATAGATTTTATAAGCGGTTTCGTTGTAAGAAAATTTGCATTTTACCATTGGAGCATCCAGGAATTTTATTTTCGAAAGTAAGTAATCCAGATGATGTGATTCACTACCAGGATAATAATGCTTAAACGTTTTATCCATCCTTTTTTGATGATAAAACAAATTCCGGGTTTGCCCCGAAATTACAGCAATACTTTCAAAAAACGGGTACATAAATTTTTTGTATAAGTTCTTGATATTCCAATTCAGAAGAAGATTGACTGGTAATTCCGCCACCGCTTTTATACATCAATCCGGTATCTGTATTTTCAATGAATCTGATCATAACAGAACTTTGAATCGAAACACCGTCAAAATAGCCGAAAACACCGGTGTAAAATCCGCGATCGTAATTTTCCACGTCTTTTAAAATGCGCAATGTTTTTTCTTTGGGAGCACCGGTTACTGATCCTGCAGGCAGAAGTTTATCGAATAAATCGCCGGGATGTTCCAGATAATGCGGCTTTAATTTACCGCTGATTTGAGAACTCATCTGCCAGATTGAGCCCTTATTTGTATCGATTTTTTGAATCATCTTGAGTCGATCTACCCTGACTGTATTGGCAACTATGCTCAGATCATTTCGGAGTAAATCTACGATTGTATTGTGCTCGGCATCTTCTTTTGGGTCATTTAACAAAATAGACTTGTTTTGTTCCTGATCTGCCGAAATAGTTCCTTTCATTGGGTAAGTAAAAATAGTTCCGGATTTAATCTCAACAAACGTTTCCGGTGAAAACACGACAAATTGATCCTTAAGGTACAATTTATAAGGCGCGTGGCTGTATTTAAATATTTCTTCCAGGTTTAAATTTATGCTAATGGATGTTGCCTGGGTTAAATTGCACAAATAAGAATTTCCAAGTAAAATATGATCGAGAACCTGATTGAATTTTTGTTTATAGTCCTCAAAACGAATTGCATTATAGCTCAAATTTATTTTACCTGTGAATTGAATTTCCGATGAATGGTTTGGAAAGGAAAATTTTATCTGATCATGATTAATGGAATCTGTCAAAACACAAATACCAAGTGTTTTGCTGTAGTTAATCGCAAAAAGAAACGATTTGCCTGATTGATAATACGAATTCATTAAGGCAACAACTGATTTATAATCTTGGATCAAATTCACTTGGTATTGATATGGTTGTCTAATTTCGCACGAATTTATGAGCTTTTATGCTTAGTGCCAATAGAAAGATATTATTAGTCGATAACAAGGATTCTTTTACGTATAACCTGGTACAGTCTTTTGAAGAATTGGGTTGTTTTGTGGAGGTTTCTTCGGATTATAATGCCATACTTCATCTTATGGCGAATTTTGATAAAGTAGTATTCTCTCCCGGGCCGGGTCTTCCCATAGATTTTCCGGTGATGTTTGAAGTTTTAAAGAGAATGAAGCCTTCTGTCCGAATTTTAGGTATTTGCCTGGGTCATCAGGCTATAGCGGAATTCTTTGGAGCCAGATTATTTAAACAGGAGAAGGTGCAACATGGTCAACGAAAGCGGATCTATAATGTATGTAAAAATGCACATTCTGCCATGTTTAAAATGCCAACAGAGTTTGACGCTGCATTATATCATTCCTGGGCAATTCTACCGGGTACTCTTCCTGAAGAGCTGCAGGTTACCTGTAAATCAAGTGATGAAGTTATTATGGGTATTTGTCATAAAACACTTCCTGTTGAAGGTATTCAATTTCATCCCGAATCCTTTTTGACTGAAATAGGTCCTGATTTGCTCAATAACTGGTTGACTAAATGATGCGGGTTACTTATATACTTTTCTTGCTTTTTACCTTCTATTTAACGGCGAATGCACAAATTCATGGAAGAATTACAGATGGGGAAGGAAATGCATTGGCATTTGCTTCGATTTATGTCAAAGGATCAACAAAAGGAACCAGTAGTAATCTGGAGGGAAATTATGAATTGAATTTGACTAAAGGATCTCATAGAATTATTTTTCAGTATTTAGGGTATCAGTCTCATGAAGAATTGGTAGAGGAGTCCGGCTTGCCTCAATTGTTGAATGTTGTGCTAAAACCTTCTGTGTACAATCTTAGAGAAATTATCATTTCTTCAATCCAGGAAGATCCTGCCTATGAGATCATACGAAAAGCAATGTCACGGCGCGAGTTTTTCTTAAATCAAAGATTTAACTATACCTGTGATGCTTATACCAAAGGATATCTCCGGATATTAGGAGCGCCTAAAAAAATATTGGGAAGGGAAATCGGCAGCCTCGATGGAAATCTGGATACAAACCGTAAAGGATTTGTTTATCTTTCAGAAACGGTTTCAAAAATAACGTTCGAGAAGCCCAATCACCTTCATGAAGAAATGATATCCTCAATAGTTTCCGGAAAGGATAACGGATTTTCATTTAATAGTGCCAGCTCCGTTAATTTTAATTTGTATGAAAACACAAATGAATTTGGAAAAAATATCATTTCTCCTGTTTCATCATTTGCTCTGGCGCACTATCAATATAAATTATTGGGGATTGACACTAGTGCAGACTTGAAGCATATTTCATACCGTATTCAGCTATTTCCGAAAAACAAAAACCAGGCTTGCTGGTACGGAGAAATCAATATCAGGGATGGAGATTGGAGCATCGAGTCTGCTAATTTGTATATTCTGGGCAAACAGGTACAACAGGAATTGTTTGATACCATTTATTTGAAACAACTTTTTATCCCCGTTGAGCATGATCAGTTGTATGAAATTCAAAATCAGGTTTTTAGTTTTAATGCAAATTTTTTAGGAATTAAACTTGAAGGTAAATTCGTTGTGGTGTTTTCAGACTATCGATTTAATAAGGATGTAAAAATCGAAAATAAAAATGTCCTGTTGCAGATCAGAGAAGGTGCTAATGAAAATGGAAAAACGTATTGGGACAGCATACGTCCTGTTCCATTGACAGTGGATGAACGATTGGATTATATGATAAAGGACAGCATTAAAGTAGTACGGGAATCCAAAGGGTATAAAGACTCAATTGATGCCAACAATAACAAGTTTAAATGGACAAATGTATTGCTGGGATACGATTACCGGAATAGTTATAAAAGATGGAATTTTTCAATAGGTTCTCCATTAGAACTATTTCATTTTAATCCTGTTCAGGGTTGGTCTTTGGGTACGACGTTCAATTATAATCAAAGTTTTAAAAGACTGAATGGGGGTAAGCATTTGTCTGCAAATGTCAAAATGGATTACGGATTTTCTGAAATGGTTTTCAGGCCATCCTTAAAGTTGCATTATGCTTATAATCACAAAGTGAATTCGTTTGTCGAGATAGCCGGCGGATCAGGGCTGTTTGAGTTTAATTCATATGAAAGTTCAAAATTGTTTAATGAAGTGGATAACCTTTATTTTAAAACAAACTTTGTAAAGTATTATGAGAAAACATTTGCCAAGGTTTCAACCGGAAATGATATATCAAATGATCTGAGCTATAGTACTGAATTGGAATATTCCCGCCGGCAGAATGTGGTGAATCATTCTTTTTACAGTTTTGTGCGTAATTCAGAACCCTATCAGGCCAACGCCATTGCAGACCGTTATGATGATTCTTTGCTGATCAAAAGGAAGGATCATATTCGTTGGACCTCCCGATTTAGCTGGACGCCACAGACTAAAGTCTGGGTTACCCCAAAAGGGAATATTAAAGTGCAAAGCGATTATCCCAGTTTTGATTTTGATTATACTATCGGAATGTACACGCAATCTCAGGATATCTATCATCGTTTGGGTCTGACTGTTTCTAAAACGATTAATCTTGGGAAATGGGGTGTCATAAACCTGACAGGGAAGGGAGCCGCACTTCTGTATAAGAGCGATCTCGATACCCCGGAACGTATATTTCAGATTGGAAATAATCTTGACTTTGATATAAAGCCAAACGAAAATGTATTTTTTATGAGTTTGAATTCTTATGCTTATTCAACTTCGAGAAGATCGGCATCTTTTTTTATCGAGCACGATTTCCAGGGCTTGTTCCTGGATAGAATTCCCTTGATCAACCGTCTTCGACTGAAGGAATTATTGCGCTATTCTATGGTATGTATTCCAGGTTCGACCCCATTCACGGAAGTCAGCTTTGGGCTGGGAAATATTGGATATAAATTATTTCGCATTTTAAGAGTCGATATTGTCCACCAATTTTATGAAGGAAAATTCAAGGCCAGTTATTTTAAAGTTGGCCTGACCGCTTCATTGGGTGGAGGCAACTAACTAAATCCGGAGTTATCAGCCAAAACTGAATTCAATTCGAAATAGCAATGCAGGAAGAATTGCTGAATTTACTTTAAGGGCAATTAAGTACGAATGTGATTGATTTCCGAACCGCGTATGTTGTTTCTATAGTCCTAAAATCTCTGCCATTTTAATCAATTCCTGTTCCGGATTCTTTTTGAGTTGTACGGTTTGTTCAAAAGGAGTATAGACGACAACATCATTTATGATTCCGGCCATGCAATTGAATTTTCCTTCGAGTAGCGCATTGATGGTGGCATACCCAAGACGGCTTGCAAGCATTCGGTCGTAAGCGCAGGGTGAACCGCCACGTTGAATATGACCAAAAATGCTTACTCTGATGTCATAATCTTTAATTTTCTCTTGCAGTTTTTCTGCAATTTCAACAGTACTACCCAATTTGTTGCCTTCAGCGACGATTACCAACCCAAACAACTTTTTCCTTTTTAAGGATCTGTTTATATTTTCTACTAATTCATCGAATGAAGTATCGTATTCCGGAATTAAAACGGCACTGGCACCTGATGCAACTGCAGTGTATAATGCAATATAACCTGAATGCCGGCCCATGACTTCTATAAAGAATAAACGATTATGTGAATCCGCCGTATCTCTGATTTTATCAACTGCTTCAACTGCGGTATCTACGGCAGTATAAAATCCAATGGTAAAATCGGTACCATATAAGTCATTATCAATGGTTCCGGGAAGGCCGACAACAGGGAATTGGGTTTCTTTATAAAATTGGAGGGCTCCGCGAAAAGTTCCATCGCCACCAATAGCAACCATTGCGTCAATATCCTGTGCCAATAAATTTTCATAAGCAGTCCTTCTGCCTTCAACGGTAAGAAATCGTTCACTTCGGGATGTTTTTAAAAT
This sequence comes from Bacteroidota bacterium, assembly GCA_029781865.1. Classification (GTDB taxonomy): domain Bacteria; phylum Bacteroidota; class Bacteroidia; order Chitinophagales; family Saprospiraceae; genus Vicinibacter. The sequence goes on along the minus strand of JAKOVW010000079.1, from coordinate 373,117 downwards.
GGTGCCGCCCCTTTGTATAATGTTTGCGACATCTGAAGTTTCAAGCCGTCTGATATCGCCATCGATCAGGCCTTCATATCCGCCATAAATGCCATAAACATGTAAGTCGTAAAAATTAGCAGCACGAGTCACAGCGCGAATTGCTGCATTCATACCAGGTGCATCTCCTCCTGAAGTAAAAATTCCAATCCTTTTTATTTTTTCGTTCATTGCATCAAATTTAAACACAATATTAAAATTCACCTAATCACTCATCACTCATCACTCATCACTCATCACTTATAACTTATAACTCATCACTCATAACTCATAACCTATAGTTCATCTCTCAATCCATACAATTCCCTTCTATGGTATTCCAGTAATTGATGTATAGGTTTTTGTACAAAATCGCCTGTTCTGAATCCGGCTTTTTTAAGGCAGGAATTAAATTCATCGTGCAAATAAAAGGCAATTGAACCACACAGGTGCACTGGGAGTTCTGAATGATTTTGGTAAGTATCCAGCTTGTTGCGAATAAATTGATCGAAACAGTTTGCAATGATTCCGGAGCATTGGGGATGTTTTTTATGAGCAATGATAAATTCAGCAAATTTTGCCAATAGGGGAGAAGGATTGGAATTGTGATACAATTGATAAATAAAATCGGATCGCAATTCCGGATATTTTTTTTTAAACTTGTTTTTTAACTCAGCGTCCAGCTTTTCGTAGTAGTATAATTTGAGAATTTCCTTGCCCAAATGATTGCCACTGCCTTCGTCACCTAACAAATATCCGAGGGCGGGCAGTTGATAAATGATGTTATGTCCATCGCATAAGGCTGCATGGCTTCCAGTGCCTAAGATGCAAATTATGGCTTTTCTTCCTTTGCAAAGTGCCCGGCCTGCGGCTAATAAGTCAGAAAAAATGGATAATTCGGCATTAGGAAAATACGTTTTAAAAGCGTTTTCAAGGTGCTTTTTAGCAGATTCGGATGCAGTTCCGGCACCATAAAAAAGCGTTTTTAATGGTTCATGGTCGATTTGTCGTGCTATCGAAGCAATTTGATCCAGAACTATTTCTTCCTGTTGAGTGCTCGGATTTATACCATTTGTGGTAAAAAAGTGAGAAATTTGTTTGTCAAACAAAACCCAATCTGCTTTGGTAGAACCTGAATCTACAAGTAAATACACATAAAAATTTCATGCAATGTATGTAATTTTGAGTTTTTTATTTACAATTCTTTAAATAATTCTTAAAGCAATTACCTTTGGCGGCGAAATCGAAAAAAAGTATGAAAAACATCACAGTTATTGGTGCCGGAACTATGGGTAGCGGGATTGCTCATGTTTTTGCACAGTATGGATTTAAAGTGGTCCTCAATGATATTTCCAAAACAGCTTTGGACAAAGCGTTAAATTCTATTTCGAAGAATCTGGACCGGATGGTTGAAAAATCAAGAATTACTGCAGAAGCCAAGGAAAAGACATTGCAAAATATTAAAATTGATACAGATCTTAAAGAAGCGGTTAGTCAGGCAGATCTCGTAGTAGAAGCTGCAACTGAAAACGAGGCATTGAAGTTGAAAATATTCACGGATATAGATCAGATCTGCCCACCTTATACCATCTTGGCTTCCAATACGTCTTCCATTTCAATTACCAAGATCGCATCTGTTACCAAAAGGCCGGAGAAAGTGATAGGCATGCACTTTATGAATCCTGCACCTATCATGAAATTGGTTGAAATTATCAGGGGGTATAATACTTCCGATATCGTCTGTGAAACAATCATGGATCTGTGCAAGGCAATGGAGAAAGTTCCGGTCGAAGTAAACGATTTTCCTGGATTTATTTCTAACCGGGTTTTAATGCCATTGATCAATGAATCCATTTGTTGTCTTTATGAAGGCGTTGCAGGTGTTGAGGAAATCGATACCGTTATGAAACTTGGAATGGCCCATCCCATGGGGCCACTGCAATTAGCCGATTTTATTGGTTTAGATGTGGTTTTGGCCATATTGCGGGTACTTGAGGATGGATTTGGAAATCCAAAATATGCACCATGTCCTCTATTGGTAAAAATGGTAACTGCCGGTAAACATGGAGTGAAAACCGGAGAGGGATTTTACAAATATACCCCGGGATCCAAAGAATTGGTTGTTGCTCCTAAATTTAGCAGGTTTACTGAAACATTAAGCAATTTGAGTAATTTGTCTTAAGGGGGGCAATAATAATTTTTACAAAACGAATAGGAATTAAATCCTATTTATTTTTTGTAATTTGTTTTGGAGCATATTTGTAAGGTTCTTCATATTTCGATTATTAATGTTAGTCTTTGAATTTATAGATTTGTAATTACAAATTAATCCGTTAACAAAATTGAATTGCGGGTGTAAATTTCTAAATTATTCAAGTTTCTAATATTTATAAACATTCACAAGCGTGAATACAAGATAAAAGGCCGCATTATTGGTATTCGACTGAATACCTAATTCCTTTTAAAATAATTATTTTTAAAATATTCTTTGAATTATTATTATTTTATAAAATTTACCTTATTTTTGGGTAGAAGACGGTAAAAGGCGCTTGGTTTTATATAACAAATGAATATAATTTAAAAAAGATTTTATATTCAAAAAACAATATTTGTGAATATTTTGTATTCATGAACGCTTAAAATTAAACTTTATATCAACCTGACGATTTATAAAGGCAAAAAATAAAATTATTGTTATCTTGTTACAAACTTAAAATTTACACAAATGAAAAAATTATTCTTTTTTGTTCTGATTTCTCTTTTCCTTTCTAGTTGTGCTATGGTGTACACTCCGGTAAGTGGTTTCGTGTACACAAATGTTAAAGGGCCTTTTGCTGTTACGAGTAATTCGGGTTCTTCCAAAGTAGGTTATGCTGAGATGAACTCAATTCTTGGTTGGTTCGCATCTGGAGATGCAAGTATTTCAGCTGCTGCTAAATCTGCTGGTATTTCTAAAATTCATCATGTGGATTATGAGGCTTCTAGCCTTTTAGGTATTGTTGCCAAATACAAAGTTTATGTTTATGGCGAGTAGTCATGATAAAAAAGGAGTGTGCAAAAGCACACTCCTTTTTTATTTTTTGATTTTTGTTATTAATCATGACAGTCAGGCTCAAAATATTTCTAAATACTATAGGTCTAATTTGCAGGAAAAAGGCACCCTTTATTATGTTTTGCCAATGGAAGGTTTTATTAATTATCAAGACAATACTAAATTTATTTATGATATAACATGTCTAAATTCTGTAGATTCGGTAACTTTTAACTTTTCATATTTTGATAGTAGTCTTCTAAAGCTTGATAGTTTAGAATTAACAGGCAGTCATTTTAAAACTGTTGTTTATTTAGAGAAAATATTTGTAGATGCAACTAAAAAACAATGGCACCATAGGTATACGTCAAGAATAAGTTTAAATGACATAAAGACATTTTTTAAAGATAATGATCTTCCAATAATTTGGTTACAATCTAAAAACAAAAGGGTTCAGCTTAATATTGATAATAAGAAATGGATAAAGCAAGCTAATATTATTTTAAAAATAATAGATCTGATACAATTTAATAAGTAATTGACAAAATTTGTATAATTGAAATATTATTTTGACTTGATAATACTATTCTCTATCCCATACTTGTTGTTTTGTCAATCGTTGTCGTCCAGATGCAATATGTGAAAGAATCGATGTACTATCGGGGCAAACACAATGGTAATACTTGATAAAAAAATTACACCGCTGTACAGCGCATAAAAAGAAGCAAACAACTTCAGTGCCTGATTTGGATTTTGATCAGCCGGACCCATTCCTGTAAGTATCATACTTGCATTGTAAAAGCCATCCGTATAATTGTCATAATGACCAAAGTATTTGTAGCCAAATGTTCCTATTGCCAGAGATAAGAATATCAATCCACCGCCACCGGCAGCATAGGTTAGCAATCTTTTATAAAATAGAGTTGGATGTGCAAGAGGCTGCGATTTGTTTTCAAACATACGAATGAATTTAAAGTACAATATTAATCATGCGGTTGGGCACAATAATAATTTTCTTGATTTGTTGATTTTCAATCCATTTGCTAATTTCTTCCAGATTTAATACCTGTTTTTCTAATTCAGCCTGGCTCATGGATTTCGGTACAATCCACTCATATCTTTTTTTGCCATTGATACTCACCGGGTAATTGACCGAATCGCTGACCAGGTATTCTTCTGAATGCTGGGGATAAGCACTATGGTGTATGCTTGTTTTTTCGCCTGACCTGTGCCAGATTTCCTCCGTAATAAATGGTGCAAATGGAGCAAGCAATTGAGTAAGTGGGATAAGAATGGATCTCTTGTTACACGATAGCCTTTTTAACTCATTGACACAAATCATAAAAGCACTGACTGAAGTGTTAAATGACAATTGTTCGATATCCTGATTTACTTTCTTTATGCAGGTATGAAGAATTTTTAATTCTTCAGATGTGCTGTCTTCGCTGCTTAGTTGGAATGTATCTTCTTCGTTATAAAACAAACTATAGAACTTTCTTAAAAATTTGGCAACACCATCAATGCCTTTTGTATCCCAGGGTTTGGATTGTTCGATAGGGCCGAGAAACATTTCATACATTCTGAAACAATCAGCGCCATATTGACTTATCACATCATCCGGATTAACAACATTGTGATACCGTTTAGACATTTTGCCAACTTCGGAGTGAGTATAAATGATAAAAGTATCCTTTAACTGATTCGCTGAAATTTTTTCTGTTTCGTTTTCAAAATAAGCGTCTTTAAAATCTGGTCTCCATTTAATAAATTCGATCAAACCGTTTCCGGTCATATGTGAATTAGGTGTATTGTAATCTGTTATTAGGTTGATGTGTACCGGAATCCTGGCAAGTTGTTCATCACTGTAATTAGCGGCCAATTTCGAATCGATAAAATGAGATGGACTGCTTTCTTTAATGAGAAACAGAGATTCGATCACTCCCTGGATCATTCCCTGGTTTACTAGTTTTTTAAAAGGTTCAGAAGTTGGTACATATCCTAAGTCATTTAAAAACTTATGCCAAAAACGGGAATACATCAGGTGCCCTACTGCATGTTCGGTGCCGCCTATGTATAAGTCCACATCCTGCCAATAATTTAATGCCGGTTTTCCGGCAAACTCGGAATCATTTAATACATCCATGTATCGCAGGAAATACCAGGATGAGCCGGCATAACCCGGCATCGTATCCGTCTCTCTTGTCTTCCCATTCCAGTTCATCCATTCAGACGCAGCAGCCAATGGAGATCGACCTCCTTTTCCGGGTTCTATTTGATCGAGGTGAGGAAGTTCGAGCGGCAATTCTTTTTCACTCATTGCATGCGACACACCATCCTCATCATAATAGATCGGAAACGGTTCACCCCAGTATCGCTGCCTGCTGAAATTCGCATCCCTCATTTTGTATTGAATCAATTCCTGTCCAATGCCTTTTTCTTCAACGGTTTTGATGATTAATTCAATGGCATCTTTTACCTCCAATCCATTTAAAAAGTCAGAATTAATCATTTTGCCCAATTGATCTTCCAAATCTGCATCAGGAAATTCTCTTTGATCTACTACCGGAATGATAGGCAACTTAAAATGTTTTGCAAACAGTTGATCTCTTTTGTCATTGCAGGGCACACCCATAATAGCGCCGCTACCGTATTCAATCAAAACATATTCAGAAATCCATATCGGTATTTTATTTCCGTTCAATGGATGAATAGCATAAGCGCCGGTAAATGCACCGGTTACAGTTTTGATATCAGCTTGTCGGTCACGCTCACTTCGTGTGCCGGTATATTCAAGGTAAGAATCAATTTCCTTTTTATGTTCGTGTGTGGTGATTTTAAAGACCATTGGATGTTCGGGGGCGAGTACCATAAACGTCGCACCAAATAAAGTATCCGGTCTTGTTGTAAATATCTCTAATGGTTCAGTTTGGTTTTCAATTGAAAAAAACAATCTGGCCCCTTTGGATTTTCCAATCCAGTTTTTCTGCATGTTTTTTAAAGCTTCAGACCACTCCAGCTTATCCAGATCCATTAATAAGCGTTCTGCATATGCGGTAATGCGCAATGCCCATTGAAGCATCGGCCTCTTTTCAACCGGATGTCCACCGCGTTCCGAAACACCGTCTTTGATTTCATCATTCGCCAGGACGGTACCTAAGGCTTCACACCAATTCACATAACTGGTTTTGCGATAAGCCAACCTGTAATTCATCAGAATTTCGTCCTGCTCTTTTTGAGTCTTTGAATTCCATTCTGCTGCGGTAAAAACAAAGTCCTGGTTGTTTGCTGCATTCGCCATTTGATTTCCGGAAGTCTGAAACAATTCGACGAGTTCGGCAATTGGCTTTGCTTTGTTTTCTTTGGTATTATAATAATGGGAGAATAACTTCAAAAAAATCCATTGCGTCCATTTGTAATATTTCGGATCACAGGTGATGACTTCTCGGCTCCAATCAAAATTCAAACCGATGTTTATAAGTTGTTGTCTGTATCGTTCAATGTTTTCCCGGGTCGAAACAGCAGGATGGATTCCTGTTTGAATCGCATATTGTTCTGCCGGCAAACCAAAAGCATCAAAACCCATTGGATGGAGGACATTAAATCCCTTCATTTTTTTCTGACGCGCGATAATATCGGAAGCGATATAACCCAGTGGATGTCCGACGTGTAAGCCTGCACCGGAAGGATACGGAAACATGTCTAAAACATAATATTTGGGTTTGGAATACTCATTTTTCACCTTATAGGTTTGATCTTCCTTCCACTTGCGTTTCCATTTTTCTTCGATTTCCTGATGCCTGAATTCCATGTCTTTAATTTAATGCAAAAGTATGAAATTATAAAGAAGGCTTACCATGCCAATTATTGAGATCAATGCGGTTAATCATCAGGACAACTACTAGTTAAAAATTGTAGACACAATTAATTATTTTGGTACTTGATCTTTTTCAATGATCAATATGTCCGCTGATGTTGCGGACTTATTTTGATTGCATTCAATATAGTGCAGATAATTGCAGGCAAATAATTAATTAAAGTGATAGCAAACCATATCACTTTCCAAGTAAACTCTTCACCCTCTCATCCATTGTAGTTTCTGTAATAGGAATACACAAGGCATCCAGCATTTCCTGGATATCGCTTGGGTGCGGTGTTGTCCTTTTGCTTAAGGCGTCCAGATGAAGAAATCTCGACCACATAATGGCTTTGAGATCAGCTTTATTATCGCTCCACATTTGATATTCCATCGTAAGACTTTTATCCCTGGACTGAATGAGTTGAGTACGGATATATACATATTCATTAGGTTGTGTGTCATATTTGTTAAGTGTAGCTTTAAGGCTAAAAAACCATGTTATCCGCTCATTTTAAGCACTTTAGGTGATTATCTTCGAAAAGAGCGACTTAACCGTGGTTTGTCACTTATTAGAGTTTCTAAGCTTCTTAAAATATGTCCGGATACTGTCAGGGCCTGGGAAGAGAACCGGAAAAGTCCTCGTTTAAGAACCAGCAAAAGGATTATTGACTTTTTGGGTTATTTTCCTCCAATTGCGACTAACCGGTTTCCCATCAGAAAAAGACTCTATTTTGCAAGACTTATCCGGGGGGAGACACAAAGAGAGGCGGCTAAAATAATTGGGGTAGGGGCATCGAAGTTTATAAATATTGAGTTGGGGAAGTGGAGGGTAACTGGTGAGATAAGAGAAAAGATTCATTATTATGTTAGCGAGGCTTTCTCTTCTTTATCAAATCGAAGCATGTTTTGATTAATTCGTATCTTTGATTTAGGATAAAAATGTCTTAAATGTGCGTATCTTTGTCTTTTGGTTGGTTATGGTATTATTTCTATATCTGGCTAGTATTTATTTTAAAAAGTTATTTAGTAAAAATAAATTACCAGGTTTCTATTGTTATCTCATCAAATGAATTCAATTCCAGTTCACAAGTTTCATATTCCCGTAATGGGTTTAGCTTATACCATTGATACTCCTATTAAGGTAGCCAGGTTTGGCATCTCATCTGTTATTTCAATTGTTGAAGACAGATTGGTAGAAATGATGCGAAAGTATTATTATCCGATAATAGGCATGGAGTATGAACCTATCTCTACACATGAAGAAGATTACCGTGCCAAAAGGATTACGGATTACCTAAACCTGGTAAATACAATTGTTCAGGCGCAGATAGAGAAACTCAAAATTGCAGCTTTTGAAGCAGGTTCTGAGATTGTAAAATATTTTGAGATGTTGCCGGATGACAGTATGTTGAAACAATCGTATTATCAAATGTTGCAGACAGGTAGCAGAAATGAAAAAGAAAGAATAGAGACTTTTCTACGGGCAAATATCAGGCCTGGTAATATTGACGTAAATATTATGACAAAGGTAGACCGGAATAATTTTAATAAGAAGGGTGAATTATTGGTGAACGGTTCAGACGCAATATCCGCATTAAGGGGATTTGTCAATAGCGATCTAAGAGATTCTTCAGTAGTTTTTTCTGCAGGCATGAATCCAAGGTTGTACAATTATCTTGAAGATATAAGGGCATTTGACTTAGATGAAGATGAAAAATTTACAAAAAAGGTTATTGTAAAAGTGAGCGATTACAGGTCTGCTCTTATTCAAGGAAAATATTTGGCCAAAAAAGGAATTTGGGTTAGTGAGTTCAGAATTGAATCTGGTTTAAATTGCGGAGGTCATGCTTTTGCAACTGATGGATATTTAATGGGCCCTATACTGGAAGAATTTAAAACGAATAAAAAAGATCTGATTCTGTCGCTTTTCGAATTATATAGTAAGGCGGTTTTCGAAAAAAGAAACCGGATTATAAAGCATGTGCCTGATCTGATTTTTTCGGTGCAAGGTGGGATTGGTACGCACGAAGAGGATTGGTTTTTGCACACACATTATAATATTGAAAGTACTGGTTGGGGGACTCCGTTTTTATTAGTTCCAGAAGCAACAACTGTGGAAGAAGAAACTTTGAAATTGTTGCGTGAAGCAAAAGAAAAGGATGTTGTTTTAAGTCATAATTCACCCTTGGGTATCCGGTTTTATTACTTAAAAGGAACAAGTGCTGAAAAAGAAAAATTACAACGGATTAGAATTGGTAGGTCTGGAAGCCCTTGTACTGAAAAACATCTTGCTTTTAATACCGAGTTTTCACAAGATCCTATATGCACGGCCTCTCAGAAATATCAAAAGCTAAAAATAGCGCAGTTAAAATCATCTGATTTGCCAAAGCATGAATATGAAAAACAAATGAGTGCAGTTTTGGACAAAGAATGTTTATGTATTGGTCTTAGTAATTCTGCTGCAATCAAGTATCATCAGACTTTTGTTAAAAAACTCAATGCAGTTACAATTTGTCCCGGACCTAACATAGCTCACTTCTCTCAAATAGTTTCATTACAAACTATGGTTAACCATATTTATGGGAAAAGAAATATTATTTCTTCTGTAGACAGGCCACATATGTTTATTGCAGAGCTTCGCTTGTATGTCGATTTCCTGAAGGAGCAATTGGAAGAAACTTTTGGGACAGAACACTTTCTGAAAAAGAAAAAATATTTTACAGATTATTATCAAAATCTTGTAAATGGTATTAATTATTATAAGGAGTTGACAGCATTCATTTCCACAGATCAATTAAAAAAATCAGAATTTCTAACTTCTTTGAATTTCGCAGAAAAAATGCTTAAAGAGCTAGCTAAAGATTACTCAATCTTAGAAAAGGTCTGAAGATAATTTAATCACCTGGATTCTGGATATTTCTTTGAGTTTGTTGTGTTTTTTGTATTCACATGTACAGATATTCAGATTTGGGTTTTCCTGATTCTTTTTGATGAATGCATATCAATACTGGTATAGAGACAATATGAGCCGGTCATTTGGAGTATTCTCAATGTCCAAAATATATAAAGACAAAATAGTCTGAATAAGGAGCAATTATGATAGATTTACACCTTGTTTCTGCTAAAGTGAGGGAATCATTTGAATTTCTAATATTAGGAGACATTTTCAATGGGTAATTTTTAGAGTTTGTTTTGGAGAAAAGGAGCTGTTAGTAGTTTTTAAAGTGTCAGATGGATTTAATGATTAAGAACAGAGAAATTAATTTCAATTGTTATAGTCCATAATCTGAAAATTTATTTTTAATTTATGAATCATTTGCATTTAAAGAAAAATATTTTTTTACTGTCAACGGCACCTAACAATTCTGTTGGGAGCAACTGTTTGCTTCCTTACAGGTGCCAGTTTAACTGTAAAATGTCTCAAAATCGGTGATTCTTCAATAATCCTGAGTCCTTTTATTTCATTTCTATTTGAAATACTTCTATGATGACTTCAGATACATAATCTATATGGCTTTGTGTATAGACTCTGCGTGGAATTGCAAGACGTACCAATTACAACTGTGCAGGAATTAGTTAGCCATTGATATTATACTTCCCAAACATCAACGAACCTTTCTCCACACTGCGGATACCAACTAAGTTTTCGTTGCGTGCGTAGCACGAACAATTAAAACAGGGTTGTTTATAATCAGTAGATTTCTACATTGTTGTGGTAGTTTTTCATCGTGCATTGCAAGAAAGCCTCCGATATTGAAGAATGCATCTTTCTTTGCGCTCATAGTGCATCCGTCCGCATATGAAACAATTCTTTGGCAATTTCTGAAACGGGCACTTCAGCATATCCTTCTTCACCCAATTTGATAAAATACGAATTCTCGGCAAAACGGCAGGCATCAATGAAAAGCGAAATATTATTTTTGCAAATATTTTTCGTTCCCATAATATTATTCATACTCACCGATTGTCCACTTCTGAAATTATTAGTAATAGTGAAGATACAAAGTGGAATATTAGCGGCTCCTTTTTAAGCAATCATTTTTTCCAATGCAACAGTATCCATATTTTCCTTAAATGGTGCTGGAATAGTCGTATGTTTTCCTTCTGCACATATCAAATCAATACCTTCAGCGCCGGTATATTCGATGTTTGCTCTTGTGGTATCAAACAAAGTATTGCTTAAAAAATATTTTTCTTTACCACCGGTTAAGCTGGATAAAATTTTCTCTACGGCTCGTCCCTGGTGAGTGAGGATTACTAATGGCATTCCTGTAATTCTTTGTTTAGTATCTTCAAAAGGTAGAAGCTGGGATTGCCTGCATACGATTCATCTCCTTGCATAATGCCGGCCTACTGCTGGCTACTCATTGCACTGGTGCCATTGTTAGTCAATAAAACTATCAATACATCTTTGTAATAGATTAAAAATAGATTGTAATAAGCTTCTTTTAAAATTTCTGTGTGAGCCTCTTTTGTATTGAAGTAAATCGGCTCAACTGATTTTATCCTGAACGGTTCAATGATTGTTTTCGCAAAATGATTTTATGCCTGTTTATCATTAAAAAGCAAATCAGAATTAGCAAAAATACCAAACCTGAAAGCTTAAAAAATGATATTTATTACCTATAGAAGTTATATTTATTTCTGAATAGTCTAAGGTTTGTCAACTACATTAATCAGATTTAAACCATCAAAAGTATGGATTTAATCTTTTTATTCAGTCAGCTGGAAAATATTTTTTTAAAAAAAAAGAGAAAAATTCTGATAATTTGAAATAAAGAAGATAAATTTGTCTTAAATATAGATAAAGCAAAAGAAAAATTAGTTACGAAATAAAATGGAATCATATATTTAAAATGCAATATATTATTCTTAGTTTCTTATTTCTGGTTCAAAATAGTCCAGTAGCAAAAGGTATTTGGGATACTAATATACCAGAATCCTCCATCGTATTACGCTATCATGTTGGTATTGTACAAATTGCGTTAGGGGTAAAGAGAGGCAATATTACCTTTTTGGATAAATTGGATTTTTATTCATTGGGATTTCCGGTTGGAATTACCTTGAAAACACCCGGAAAAATAAAATTTGACCTAGAGTTTGTACCAGTTTTAAAACCTTTTATAAATTCAGGCAATCCTTATAGTGTTCTTTTATTAATTTATCCTAGCAATTTATATGCTTTATGGGAAGTATGGACATTCGGTTTTCGATTGGCATTTAAAACAGGAGAGGGCCAAATTGGATTTACGCCTTTGCTCAATAAAGGTTTCAAGTGTAGTAACAGCACTTCTTTTTTTATTGAATTGGTAGCTCCTGCAAGATTTGGTACTTACAAGGCTTCCGGATAAACCCAATTGGCTGGACTTCATATGGGAATTGGATTTTAAGTTTTTTTTTATGAAATGGGGTAATTGAAGAATATAAAATGGTTGGATTATTGTTTTGTGGTTTTTGATAATTGAGTGGGGTGTGTGATTTTATTAAGAATAAAAATTTACATCATGCAATGAATTCCAGTAAATGATTTTGAAGAGAGGAAACAGTTGAATTTGTGGCGTTTCCATATTTTGATTAATTACTGACGTGTGATGATAACAAACCAAACGAATGAAACAGTTTTATATAGCTTTGAATTAATGGTTAATAGCGGTTGCATTATATTTATTATCTAAAGAAATGTTAAATGTATTTTGCCATATTAACGGTGTTGTCTATATTCGCTTTTAAATAAGATAAAAAGGTCTTAAAAGAATAATAAAGTAAATAAAAGCACTTATCAATATGTCCTTGTATTTCAGTATTTAGAGGTAAATACAATTTGAGGGTTGATGATAAAGGTATATTCTTAAATAATCATATCTAAAAATGTAAATTAAAGTATGTGTCAATTAAAATATGTCATTAATTCGGTGCTCTTAATTGCCTTATTTTCATCATCACAAATGGTTTTGGCGGTTGGTAACATGGAGGGTAAAGCCTTGTTTAAAGATAATTGTAAGGCATGTCATACTGTGGGCAATGGAAAATTGGTAGGGCCTGACTTAAAAGATATTGATAAAAAACGAAACGAAGCCTGGCTGTTTAAATGGATAAAGTCTTCCAGGTCTATGATCAATTCCAATGATCCTGATGCAGTAGCGTTGTTTACAGAATTCAACAAAGTCCCAATGAATGAATTTCCTAACCTGGCAGATCCACAAATTAAAGCGATATTAGAATATATAAAGGATGAAAGTAATCCTTCCATTGGATTAGCTTCAAATGCTACGCTTCCACAAACGAATGAAGCAAGTCCAAATCAAGGACCTTCGTTGTTTTCTGCTCCTTTCAATTTATTATTAGGTCTTATTGGTCTTTTGCTTTTGGTAATATACTTTTTAGCTCAAACTATAAAAAGGCTGTCAGAACAGCTTTCAGATTTTTATAGTAATGACCGGTCATTTTTCTGAAATAGGATAATATTGGAATTATTGAATTCTAATGCCTCTGATAAATTTTGATAAATATGCCAAAGATGTTTTTCTAAAATGAATTAAAAATACATGTAATGAAAATTCGTTATCCATCCTTCTTCAGTTTTATTGTTCTTGTTCAGTTGGCGTTTTCAACTATTTCATCGCAACAAAAAGGAGAGGCTGATTTCAAGCAAATTTGTTCGGTTTGTCATAGCATTGGAAAAGGCAGATTAATCGGGCCTGATCTTGCAAAAGTGGATCAACGCCATACTGAAGAATGGATTATCAAATTTGTGCATTCATCCCAGACGGTAATCAAAAAAGGAGATGCTTATGCAGATTCACTTTTTAAAGCATATAACCAGGTTCTTATGCCTGATCAGGCTTCTTTAACGGATAATCAAATCAGGGATATCATAGCTTATATTAAAATAGGCGGGCCTGGAACGACTGGACCGGTTACCGCTAATTTAAAAACAGATTCAGCTATCGTTGGTGATAGTCAAAAAGGAAAAGATTTATTTATCGGGAATATACGCTTTGCGAATGGAGGGCCTACTTGTAATTCCTGTCATAATGTGAATCATCAGGGAATGATAACAGGAGGTGCTTTAGCAAAAGATCTTACGAAAGCTGTTTCAAGATTGACTGTTGATGGAGTAAAAGGTGTAATTTCTGGTTTACCATTCCCTCAAATGAAGCAATCTTATGCAAAAGGGCCTTTGACACCTCAGGAAATAGATGATATCGCAGCATTTTTAAAAGATGTTGATACAAGCGCGGCTTCACAATTATCAAGTAATGTTGGCAATAGTATGATCATCGGTGGAGCTTTGGGTATTATAATTCTGCTCATTCTTTTTTCAATCTTTTGGATTAACCGGAAACAGAGAACAGTCAATTATGACATATATGAACGACAAATTAAGTCCTTTCATTAAACAGTTTAAAGTCTTAATCAAGAATATAGAATAATTTGATTTTATAAAAACAATGAATATATGAGTTGGATTGAAGACATCATTTCTCCTAAAACCCGCCAATGGGAGGAGTTTTACCGCAATCGGTTTCAACATGACCGGATAGTCCGCAGTACTCACGGAGTTAACTGTACTGGTGGTTGTTCCTGGCAAATTCATGTTAAAGATGGAATTGTGGTTTGGGAAACGCAACAGTTGGATTATCCTCTGTTAGAAGATTCGCTTCCTCCATATGAACCAAGAGGTTGCCAACGGGGAATTTCTTATTCTTGGTATTTGTATAGCCCGTTGAGGATTAAGTATCCACTTATACGAGGAGCACTTCTTGATTTATTCACAAAAGAAAAGGAAAAGGCGGGAGGGAACCCAATGATAGCCTGGGAAAATCTTCAGAGCGATCCCGTTAAACGCCAAAGGTATCAAAAAGCAAGAGGGAAAGGTGGTTTTCGTAGAGCCTCCTGGGATGTTGTTTTGGAAATAATGGCAGTTGCCAATATTTATACTGCAAAAAAATATGGTCCTGATCGAGTTGCTGGGTTTTCTCCTATTCCTGCAATGTCTATGATTAGTTATGCAGCTGGAGCTAGATTTCTTCAACTTTTTGGTGGATTTAATTTAAGCTTTTACGATTGGTATTGTGATTTACCAACCCATTTCCCGGAAATGTGGGGAGAACAAACAGATGTTTGTGAAAGTGCAGATTGGTATAATTCCAAATTGATTGCTGATATGGGGGCTTGTTTGAATATGACCCGCACTCCCGATTGTCATTTTTTTGCAGAATCCCGACACAATGGAACAAAAGCAGTTGTGTTCTCTCCTGATTTTAGTCAGGTGTGTAAATATGCTGATCAATGGGTACCCGTTCATCCTGGTACGGATAATGCTTTTTGGATGGCTGTTACCCATATCATATTAAAAGAATATCATCACCAAAAACAAACTCCTTATTTCATTGAATACACAAAAAAATACACGGATTCTCCATTTCTTGTAAAACTTGAAAAAAATGGAGATCATTTTAAACCAGGAAGATTAATTCGTGCAAACGAAATTTACAAATGGAAAGATATCGAGAATGGTGATTGGAAATTCCTCAACATAGATGAAAAAACAGGCGATCTCATTGTGCCAAAAGGAACTATGGGTTATCGCTGGGATAAAAATGGAGGTAAATGGAATATGAAATTTGAATGTGGAGAAACTGAAAAAAATTATGATCCGGTATTAACTACTTTAAATAATAATGACGATGTGTTACTAACCGAATTTATTGAATATGGTCTGGATAATAAATTCCTTCGTGGTGTACCTGTGAAATATCTCGATACAGTTAATGGTAGAATTCCAGTTGCCACAATTTATGATTTGTTAATGGGCCAATATGGAGTGGATCGTGGATTGGAAGGACAATATCCCAAAGATTATACTGATAAAAATGCATCTTATACCCCTGCCTGGCAGGAGATTTTTACGGGTATCGATTCAAAAACAGTAATTCAATTTGCTCATGAATGGGGAAACACTGCAGAAGCCACTAAAGGAAAATGCATGGTTATCGTTGGTGCCGGTATCAATCACTGGTATCACGCCAATCTCATTTATCGTTCAGCAGCAATGACGATTGCTCTTACAGGATGCTTCGGTATTAATGGTGGCGGTTTGAATCACTATGTAGGACAGGAAAAACTTGCACCTGTAGATTCCTGGGGAGCAATCACATTTGCAAAGGATTGGGTTCCCGTTTCACGCCTTCAACAGGCACCTTTATGGCATTACATAAATACCTGTCAGTGGAGATATGATGGCAAGCATTCAAATTACAACACTGTACCAGATAATGAATTGACACAAAAACATACCGCTGAAAGTATTTTTACTTCCGTGAGAAATGGATGGATGCCTTATTATCCACAGTTCAATAAGAACCCGTTGGATATCGTAAAAGAAGCAGCAATGCATGGAGCAAAATCAGATGATGAGATTATTAAATATACCGTTGAACAGTTAAAATCAAAACAACTTCAATTTTCTATTAATGATCCGGATGCTGAAGAAAATTTTCCTCGTGTATGGTATATCTGGCGTGGAAATGCTATTCATGGAAGTATGAAAGGAACTGAATATGCATTGAAACATTATCTCGGAACTCAAAACAATGTAATCGCAAATGATGCGGAAGAGAAGACAGAAGAAGTAGTATGGCATGAAATTGCTCCTGAAGGAAAATTGGATTTGGTTGTAGATCTGAATTTCCGGATGGATTCTTCAGCACTATATTCTGACATTGTTCTTCCTGCAGCATCGTGGTATGAAAAAACAGATCTCAACAGCACGGATTTACATTCATTCATTCATCCTTTGGGACAAGCAGTTGCCCCTGTGTGGGAATCCAAAACAGATTGGGATATATTTAAACATCTTGCAAAAGCAACCAGTGAAATTGCTAAGCGGTTTTTTGATGAGCCGCAAAGGGATGTTGTCATGACTCCGCTTTCACATGATTCCCCGGATGAAATCACACAGCCCAGTATCAAAGATTGGTTTAAAGGAGAATGTGAACCTATACCCGGAAAGTCAATGCCAAAACTTTCTATTGTTACACGAGACTACACTCAGATTTATGAAAAATTCATCACACTAGGTGAAGGAATACGAGAAAAAGGATTGGGTGCTCATGGTAATCATTATTTCTGCAAAGAAGAATATGATGAGATGTGTATTTCTAATCATTTTCCGAAAAGAAAATTTGACGGAAAAACATTGCCGTCTATTCAGGAAGATGAATGGGTAGCAAATGCAATACTTAATCTCTCCACACTTACCAATGGCAAATTGAATGTAGAAGCATACAAAAACATGGAGAAAAAAACAGGACTCAAACTTGCAGATTTAGGGGAAGGAAGCAAAGATTTAAAACTTCGTTATCAGGATTTGGCGGCACAACCAAGACGATATAACACATCTCCATTATGGTCTGGTTTGATGAATGATGGAAGGGCTTACTCGGCCTATACCTATAATGTAGAACGACTTGTACCATGGAGAACTTTGACAGGAAGGCAGCATTTTTATCTCGATCATGAATTGTACATTGCGCATGGTGAACATTTGCCTACTTACAAACCGGCACCAAGACCAGAGGTGTATGGTGACCTGCGCGAAACCTGGAAAAGTGGAAAGGCACTTGCACTAAACTACCTGACTCCTCATGGCAAATGGCATATTCATTCCACCTACATGGAAAATTTAAGAATGCTCACCTTGTCCCGTGGATGTGAGCCTTGTTGGCTAAATGAAAAAGATGCTGAAACGCTTGGAATAAAAGATAATGATTGGGTAGAAGTTCATAATGATCATGGAGTATATGTGACGCGTGCATGTGTAAGTTCGAGGGTTGCACCTGGTAGTTGCATTGTATATCACGTTCCGGAACGAACTGTTGGAATTCCAAAATCACAGTTAAGAGGCAATAGGAGAGGCGGAGGACATAATAGTGTGACGCGAACGCATCTTAAACCAAATTATCTATGTGGTGGATATGGACAATTCTCTTATCATTTTAATTATTGGGGACCTATCGCACCACAGCGTGATACGCATGTCATTGTGAAAAAAATGGAAAAACTTGTTTGGTAATAATGAATATGATTGTTTGTTAAATCAGTTCAACAATTTATTGATGCAATTAAGTGTGAAATATATAAATAAAATTATTTGGGCTAAGAATTTTAAATTTTAATTAATTATGGATGTTCGTTCACAAATATCAATGGTGTTTCACCTGGATAAATGTATAGGTTGCCATACCTGTTCTATTGCTTGTAAAAACATATGGACCGACCGGAAAGGTGCGGAATACATGTGGTGGAATAATGTGGAAACAAAACCTGGAACAGGTTATCCAACAAAATGGGAAGATCAAAGTATTTATAAAGGTGGTTGGCAAAAAGACAATGGAAAGGTTACTTTGAAAGGAGCCGGAAAAAGACGTGGTCTCACCAATATTTTTTACAATCCGAATCTTCCTGTGATTGATGATTATTATGAACCTTTCACTTTTAAATATTTGGATCTGATTGAAGCCCCTGAAGGAAATGACCAACCTACTGCAAGACCTGTTTCATTGATTACCGGTGAGCCCATTGATATCAAGATGGGACCAAATTGGGATGATGATTTAAGTGGCACTCCGGATTATGCACGAAACGATCCGAATTTAAAAAATCTTTCTGCTGCCGAACAAGAAGTCATGTTTCAATTGGAAAGAATGGCCTTTTTTTATTTGCCGCGAATTTGTAACCATTGTCTGAATCCTGCCTGTGTTGCTTCATGTCCTTCAGGAGCCATTTACAAAAGAGGAGAAGATGGTGTAGTACTCATAAATCAGGAAGTATGCCGGGCTTGGAGAATGTGTGTTACCGCATGTCCATATAAAAAATCTTATTACAACTGGCACACAGGTAAATCTGAAAAATGCATACTTTGCTTTCCGCGTATTGAAGCAGGTTTAGCTCCTGCATGCATGCACTCATGCGTGGGAAGAATACGGTATCTCGGTGTGTTGCTTTATGATGCCTCTAAAATAGAAGCAGCTATAAATGATGATACAGATAGCCTGATTGATCGACATCTCGATATTATTCTAGATCCATTTGATCCAAAAGTGATTCGTGCTGCTAAAATGAATGGGGTTGCTGATTCGACAATTCATGCTGCTCAGTTCTCACCAGTTTATAAGTATGTAAAACAATGGAAACTCGCTCTGCCACTCCATGCGGAATTCCGGACGCTGCCGATGCTTTTTTATGTACCACCATTATTACCTGTAATGGCTACTGTAAAACAAGTTGATAATAGCGCACAATCTGAAAAAATGAATCCAATTGCTAAGTACTGGGATGATAATTGGCTTTACGACACCAGTACAAAAGATTTATGGGGAACGCTTGATCAGGTAAGGTTCCCTCTAAAATATCTCGCAAGTTTATTAAGTGCCGGAGATGAAGAGTTGATCAAAGACAAGTGGAAAAAATTGATGGCTGTGCGCATACACCGAAGAAGAGTGACCGTAGGCGATATCAGTAATGAAAAAGCAGATGAAGTTTTACAAGAAGCTGGGATAACCGCTGAAATGGCAGATGGAATTTTTTATCTGACGGCATTGGCAAAATTTGAAGATCGCTTTGTAATTCCACCTGCTCACAGAGAACAAGCTATTGAAATGATGGACTTCACCGGAGATACTAAAGGAGAAGTTGGCTTTGGAATTAAGAGCAAATTGAGAAGAGGATTGTAAACAAAATAAATTTTAAATTTTAAAAAATATTATAAAATTAAATTTAAATGAATACAACAAATAAAACAAACAAGGAGAATCGAATTTCAGCAATTCAACTAACTGGAAACTATGTGAAATTGGCCGAACTATTTTTATATCCAATAGATGAATCATTTAAGAATAATGTGAACGATATTTACAATAGTCTTTTAGAAACAATCCCTGAAGCTGCTGAAGCGATGAATCCTTTCATGGCTTTTTTGTCCAGATCATCATTCACAGCTATGCAGGAATTATTTCTAAGATCATTTGATGTGCAGGCCATAACAACACTGGACATTGGATTTACGCTGTTTGGAGAAGACTATAAGCGAGGACAATTATTAGTCCATCTTAATAAGGAACATAGGGACGCAGGAAACGATTGTCAGACAGAATTATCGGATCATCTTCCAAATGTGCTGAAACTGATTCAAAAAATGAAGGATGAAGTTATGCGTGCTGAGATTGCAAGCCGTTTGGTTATTCCTGCTGTCGTAAAAATGATAGAAGAATTTTCAAATGAAAAAATAGAAAAGAAAGACGTAGTCTACAAAAAAAATTATAAATCGATTTTGGATTATTCACAAGATTACAGAACTGTTTATCAAGCCTTACTTGAAGCATTATTAATTGTACTTAAGAAAGATTTTGGTTGCGAAGCGCAGCAAGATGAATTGCAAATGGAAAAGGACGTTCCTGAAATAGGTGCATGCCAAATCAATTCAACCTGTTCATGCAGTTCCTCTATAAAGGATTATGGTCAAATCATAGAAACAGAAATGCTTATTGAAAAAGATTAGTAATTATTTAAAATATCCATATCATGAATATGCTTGACAATTTTTTTTTGATCGCTTTACCATATATTGCAATAGCGGTTTTCCTGGTTGGATCTATTTATCGCTATACGTATAAGGGATTTCAGTTATCGTCCCTTTCATCTCAGTTTCTGGAAGGCAGAAAATTGTTTTATGGTTCTGTACCATTTCATTGGGGTGTATTATTTCTATTTGTTGGACACCTCATTGCATTTTTGTTTCCCAAAAGTATTCTAGCATGGAATAGTCAGCCGGTGAGGTTGATGATTTTGGAAATTACGGCTTTTGTTTTCGGCATTAGTATGTTTATAGGATTGATAAATCTACTTATAAGACGCTATACTACACCACGTCTGAAATTTGTTACCAATAAGATGGATCTTGTTGTTTATCTGTTGCTTATTACGCAAACATTTTTGGGACTTTGGATTGCATATAATTTTCGTTGGGGTTCCTCCTGGTTTTCATCATTATTAGCTCCTTATCTTAATTCTATCTTTGTATTTCAGCCTGACACGGCTGCAATCGTTCCTCTTCCCTGGACGGTTAAACTGCATATCATTGGAGCATTTACCATTATTGGTTTGATTCCTTTTTCCCGGATGATCCATTTTTTGGTCCCTCCTATTAATTATATCTGGAGGCCTTTCCAGCAAGTAACATGGTACTGGAATAAACGAAAAGTCAGAAATCCCAATACTTTATGGTCCTTACATCGGCCTAAAAACAATTAAATCCATGTTTCTTGTAATAGTTACCGATGAAGAATTATTAACAAGCCAGATTATTAAAGCAATTCTCTTAATAGTTTTAAGTGTAGGTATTGTTTATAAATTATTCAGTCTTTATCACAAAAAAACAAATGGTAAGCGCGCTATTAAAATCGCAACTCTTTTCATTCTACTTGTAATTTTCGTCATTGTTTTTAAAGAATACGCTTTGGAAGAAGCTCTTCTTAAATACCCGAAATATATTCCTGGGACGACTATTGGGTTTTGCAGTGCTTTCGCAAGAGGTGAAGGAATTGAGTTTGAATATGAAATATCAGGTAAGAAATTCTATGGTTGCAATACTTTTCATCCGGTTTCTAAAGACAGTATCAAGGTGCCAGCTGGGAAATACATGGTGAGATATTCACCTGAATTTCCCAGCCTTGGCAGAATGAATTTTGAAATGAAAGCAGAATGAATACAAGCAAAAGCTTTTGAATGTATGGAGCAAAACTTAAATTTAATTTCTCATAGAATTCTTTTTCTTACCACAATTTCATTCATAGTATGTTTTGCTTCGTGGGTAATTAACGGAGTATTGGTTACCTTCTTAGTTAATAACAGAGTTTTCATTTGGAGTCCGGTCGAAATTGGCTGGCTTTTGGGTGTACCAATTCTAGTAGGTTCAGTCTTTCGTTTGCCTATTGGAATAATTACAGACAAATACGGCGGCAAATTGGTGATGTCATCAATTTTATTTTTTAGTGCCATTCCAATGTATTTTTTATCGCAGGCTAATACCTTTATTTCATTTCTTTTATTAGGTTTGGGTTTTGGATTAGCTGGAACATCTTTTGCCGCCGGTGTGGCTTATACTTCCCTTTGGTACCCAAAGGAAAAACAAGGTACGGTATTAGGGATATTTGGAGCTGGAAACATTGGAGCTTCACTGACTACTTTAATTGCGCCTTCTGTTCTGGATAAGCTTACAAGCCATGGTGCTAATCTCGATGCATGGCGGACTTTGCCAAAATTATATGCCATTATGCTTATAATTGTTGGAATTATTTTTCTTTTTGGAACTAAAAACAAAATCCCTCATGAATCCAAATCGATGGGTCAGCGATTATCACCGTTAAAAGAAATCAGAGTTTGGAGGTTCGGTCTTTATTATTTTTTTGTATTTGGAAGTTTTGTTGCTTTGTCTCAATGGCTAATTCCTTATTATGTAAATGTATATTCTTTATCTATAGTGACTGCAGGTTTTATGGCAACTGCATTTAGTTTACCTGCAGGATTATTTAGAGCAGGGGGTGGATGGCTTGCCGATAAAGTAGGTGCCCGAATGGTGCTTTTATGGGTCTTTGGAGTGTGTATCGTATGCTTGTTTTTTCTATTTATTCCGCGAATGGAAATTCTTGCACCTGGGCAAGGAATTATGGCTGTTAGGCCTGGCACGGTAACTTCAGTTTCTAATAATGAAATTGTGGTTAGTGAGGATAAATATTTTCTTCAGAATAAAGAAAATGATTCTCACCAAGTTATGATTAGATTTGGAATTCATAATGATAATGAGGGTTTTTTATTTCTCCCTACTGCTTCAATCAGTCAAGAACCAAAAGTTAAATTAGGAGATACTGTAAGTAAAGGGCAATTACTGGCGAGTGGAGTTACTCATGTCTATTTTCAAGCCAATAGATGGATTTTCTCGAGCTTAATTTTTCTCATTGGAATCATGATGGGAATTGGGGGAGCAGCCGTTTACAAGCATATCTCAGATTATTACCCAACTAACATTGGAGCAGTAGGAGGAATTGTGGGGGTTTTAGGTGGACTTGGCGGTTTTTTCGGACCGATATTTTTTGGTTACTTACTTAGAGTATCGGGAGTTTGGACTACTTGTTGGATGTTTTTAGCTCTGATTGCTGCGATCTGCATTGTCTTACAACGAATCGCGATTAAGGCAATTATTGCAAATGGTAAAAATAAGTTAAACACACAGTTTAAAATTACTAATCGTGAAACAATTCAATAATATTTTTACCACTACATCATACAAATTAATTTGGACTGAGCTAAAAAACGGAATACAAAATCTTTCTCCTGCATATTTTGCTCTCATCATGGCAACTGGGATTATTTCCATTGCAGCTCATTTAATGGAAATGAATATTATTGCTACCACTTTGTTCATGCTTAATAATGTATTTTTTTTAATCTTATGGATATTGTCCATTTTACGATTAGTCTGGTTTCCAAAAGAAGTTTTAAGTGATATGACAAATCACATGAAGGGTCCTGGTTTTTTTACTGCAGTTGCAGGAACATGCGTTCTTGGTGGGCAGTATATCATCTTATTTGAGAATTTTAATCTAGCTATAATTTTGTTATTGTTTGGAATACTGCTATGGATTATTTTAACTTATGCCATTTTCACAGCTCTTACAATTAAACACGATAAACCAACTCTTGGTGAAGGAATCACTGGAGCATGGCTAACAGCAATTGTTGCCACACAATCTGTGGCTATATTAAGTGCTTTAATAGCATCTCACCTAGCACAGCCACACCGCATTGAAGTAAATTTTTTTGCACTATCCATGTGGCTTTGGGGTGGTATGTTTTATATATGGATGATATCACTGATTTTCTACCGATACACTTTTTTCAAATTTTCTCCAGACGATCTCGCGCCTCCTTACTGGATTAATATGGGGGCAATGGCTATTTCTACACTTGCGGGTTCTGTATTAATAATCAATTCTCCCGATGCTCCTTTTCTTCAATCACTACTCCCGTTTATGAAAGGCTTTACAGTTTTCTATTGGGCAACCGGAACGTGGTGGATTCCAATGCTCATTATTTTAGCCATTTGGCGACATATTTACAAACGATACCCGTTGAAGTATGACCCTTTATATTGGGGTGCGGTTTTCCCCCAAGGTATGTATACTGTTTGTACATATCGATTAGCACAAGCCTTGAAAGTATCTTTTCTGCATTGGATCTATGATGTCTTTATTTATATTGCATTGATCGCATGGATTGTAACTTTTGGAGGTTTAATACGCTCTTATTATTCAAAGGTGTTAAAAATTAAGTGTCAAATCCAATTAATAGGAGGTTGAAATATTTAGGAAAATTAAAAATAGTATTTAAAATTGAATAGAGGTTGATTTAAAATTTATGGATTATTTCTTATTGCCACTTCGGGTGTTGTATAAAATTTACTTTTTAAGTATTTTTGTAATTACTCTTATTATAGTATATCCATTTTTAATTTATTATCTAGCAGAGCCGAAACGCTTTCCAAAAGCATTTGTATTAATGGAATGGCATGCTTATTTAATTCTAGTTATTACAGGGATTCATTTAAAGGTGAAGGGTATTGAAAATATTCCCCAGAAAGGAGCATTTATTATTTGCCCGAATCATACTTCGTATGTGGATATTTTTTGTCTTTACTCCATATTCCGGAGATACTTTGTTTTTATCGGAAAACAAGAAATTGAAAATTGGCCTTTATTTCATATTTATTATACTTCCGGTATGAATATTTTGGTGGATCGTCACAATAAAAACAGTGCGATTAAAGCGTTAAAGCGGATGTCGAAGGAAATTGATAAGGGGAATCCTCTAATGATATTTCCTGAAGGCACTATATCCAAGAACGTTCCAAAACTTGCACCATTTAAGTCTGGTGCTTTTGCCTTAGCGATTCAAAAACAAATACCGATTCTTCCAGTGACGTTTGTTACTAATTGGAAGAGGCTCCAGAGAAGTGGACTTTGGCATGGAAAAGCTGGGCCGGGAATTGCTGAAGTAATTATTCACAAGCCTATTCAGACAAAGGGGGTGAATAAGGAAAGTGTGGGTAAACTTCAAAGTCAGGCATATCATATCATATGTGGTCCATTATCAATTCCAATGCAAAATAGTTACTCAATGCAGGATAATTAATTCGCAAACAAAGTAATGCGTTTGAGATGAGCAATTTATATTTTATCCAATTTATTAAACAACTTCATTTTTATCATGAACAAATATGTCCTTTTCATGCCTTCAAGTAGTCTTAATTTTCATCTTTACAAAATTATTATTTAAGCCAAATTAATTAATTATGAATACTGTTTTTAGTAACTCGGATTATATTAAGCGAAATGCAGATAAAGAAACGAATGGGCAGCCTGAGTTTTCACCAATGGATCCGCCAGATGCATATAAGCCACCAAGTCTTTTACAAGTTCCCTACGAAGAGTATTACCCGTTTTTGAAACATCTCATAGATGAACATAAAATTATTTTATTAGAAATACATAAATTTGAGTCCACTCTTCTCGAAATTAGAAAAGAAGGAATTAATAAAGTGAGAAACAAAAATCTCTCTGATTTTTTTCGATTTCTTGATGAGGTCATTGTGCTTCATAACCTAAAGGAAGAACGTATTTTATTTCCACTGTTACATGACCGGTTGCTTGATAGAGGTGAAAAAAGCAACACTGCTATTCCTGAAACTGCAATCGATATGCTCGAAAATGATCATATCAAGATTATGCAGCTTGCAACACTTGCTTTTACTTTATTGGGTATTGCCTCAAGACTAACAGATCCTACCTCTCGTGCAGTACTATCTGATATGGCTGTTGGACAAGGAAATTCACTTGTTGAATTATTGCGGCTTCATATTTTCAGAGAAGACAATGTGGTATTTGGACTGGCGCATAAATATCTTTCAAAGGAAGAGTTTACCGAAATGGAATTGAAGATGAAAAAATATTTTTCAATTATTCTTTAATAATTATCATTTAAGGATGGTTCATATGAAAAAATTTATCAGTCTTTTCTTGACTGCTTTCTTGATCGTATTTTTAAATGCCTCTTACTCCCAACTTCAGGTTACAGGTGAAATCCGACCACGCACTGAATACCGGCATGGCTACAAAACTTTGATTGACACCGGTCAGACTGGTGCTCTTTTTACAGAGCAAAGGGCTCGCCTGAATTTTAATTATGTTGCTGAAAACTATAAAATAAGTATGTCTATTCAGGATATTCGAACTTGGGGAAGCCAGCCACAATTAAACAAAACGGATGGACTCACTTCGTTTCATACTGCATGGGCGGAGTATCATTTTACATCTACGTTTTCTGCTCAATTGGGAAGGCAAGAATTGAATTATAATGATGAGAGAATACTGGGAGCTGGAAACTGGACACAACAAGGAAGAAGCCATGATTTGGTTCTTCTTAAATATTCTGATAGTACATTTACAATACATGGTGGATTGGCATATAATCAGAATGCAGATATAGCTGTTGGAACCCCGTACACTGTAACAAACAATTACAAGGAATTGCAGTTCCTTTGGTTGAATAAAAAAATAAGAGAATTTGATATCAGCATTCTTATATTAAACAATGGTCTACAATCTCCAACTTCAATAAATGGTACGCGGTTTAGCCAAACAATTGGACCTTATATTGAATTCAAAAAAAATCAATGGAAGACTAACTTTCGTGCATACTATCAAGAAGGAACAGATGGGGGTAGCAATAAAAACATCAAAGCCTATTTATGTGGTACAGATGTGTTCTACTCATTACCTTTCAATCTTAAACTTGGAATAGGTGCTGAGCTGTTATCTGGTCAGAGTCAAACTGATACCACAATAACATATCAGGATAAAAATCATTCGTTTAATCCCCTTTATGGTACGGTTCATAAATTTAATGGATATATGGATTATTTTTATTTGGGAAGCAACCACATCAACTCAGTAGGTCTGATTGACATTTATTCAAAAGCATTATACAAGCAAAGAGAATGGTGGATTGGACTGGATGTTCATAAGTTCATGGCTGCCGCCGATGTTGTCAATCCCAAAGTACTATCGCAGCAGGGTAAATATGTCGCAATGAATTCATCTTTGGGGACTGAATTGGATTTAACCTTTGTGTTTAACTTGACAAAAGGAGTTTCCATGCAAGCCGGATATTCGCATATGTTTGACACAGAAACTTTGAGAGTATTAAGAGTTGTATCTAAAGCTGAAACAAATAATTGGGGATATTTTATGCTTACTTTTAAACCGCAATTAATTCCAAACTAATATTATAACTTGAATAAGATACGGTTTACATATATTAATAAATATTTAAAATGTTAAAAGATTCTTACGGGCGCATACATGATTATTTAAGAATTTCACTTACGGATAGGTGTAACCTCCGTTGCACCTATTGTAATCCAGTGGAGTTGCCCAGGGGGTATTTTGCAGGTACTAAGAGGATGACAGCTGATGAAATAGATAAGATTGTTTCTATTTTTGTCAATTCAGGTGTAAAAAAAATCCGACTCACAGGTGGAGAACCATTGATTAGAAAAGATGCGAAAGAAATTTTGCAACGCTTGTCAAAATATCCTGTGCGACTGGGTGTTACGACAAATGGAGTTTTTATCCATGAGTTTATTGACATATTTAAACAAACGGGAATACAGTCTGTGAATGTAAGCCTGGATTCTTTAATGAAAGAAAAAAATAATTCCATTACTCAACGAGATGAATTTGACAGGGTTATTCGTAACATAAATCTCTTATTAGAAAATAAATTTTATGTTAAAGTTAATATGGTGGTCATGAAAAAAGTAAATGAAGACGAAATTTTGGAATTTGTGGAATGGACAAAGCATCAACCGGTGCATGTGCGGTTTATTGAGTTCATGCCATTTTCAGGAAATCATTGGAGCAGCCATAAAGTTTTTTCACACAAGGAGATGATGGAGTTGATTTCGTCAAAATATGATTTTATCATATTGCCTGAAATAAAAAATGATACTGCAAAAAGATATTTTGTTCCTGGGCACCTGGGTACTTTCGCAGTAATAAGCACAATGAGCGAACCATTTTGCAGCGGTTGTAATAGAATGAGGCTTACTACTGATGGTAAATTAAAGAATTGTCTATTTTCAAAAAGCGAAGTGGATATTTTGGGGGCACTTCGTAACGGACATGATATTGTATCTCTTATAAAAAATTGTGTTGCTACTAAGGAAGAATTTTTAGGAGGACAGTTTACAAGTCGCCTTGAAGGTACCGATGCTTCAAAAATTCAGAATCGCAGTATGATTAATATTGGAGGTTGAATTAAGTACATAAACAAAGGATTATAATAAAATAACAATATTGAAAATTTTAAACCGGCGATTAGTTTATGAATATTTTATTAACGGGTGCAAATGGTTATATTGGTATGAGGTTATTGCCTGTACTCGTTGAAGCTGGGCATGAAGTTACTTGTGTGGTTCGGGATCGAAAAAGATTTCAACCTTCTCCTGATCTCTTAAATAAGATTAGCATAATTGAATTTGATTTTCTTCACCCGGAAAATGCAATACAAAAATTTAATAACAAAAAATTTGATGTTGCTTATTATTTAATCCATTCATTGGGGGATACTAAAACAACTTTAAAGGAGTATGAATCCAGGTCAGCTGGTTGTTTTGTTTTAGTGGCAGCGATTGTACAAATTAAACAAATTATCTACTTAGGTGGCATTAGCAATGACAAATCACTTTCTAAACATTTGCTTGCACGGAAAGGTGTCAAAGAAGTATTGATTAATTCCGGAATTCCCTATACTATTTTGGATGCTGGTATTATTGTAGGTTCTGGAAGTATTTCCTTTGAAATAATAAGGGATTTAACAGAGAAATTACCATTGATGATCGTTCCGAAATGGCTAAATTCGAAATGTCAGCCTATTGCTATTCGAAATGTAATTAATTATTTATTTGGTTGTTTGAACAACGAGAAAACATTTAATAAAATGTTTGAAATCGGAGGCCCGAATATATTAAGTTATAAGAAAATGCTTAAGGAATTTGCAGAGGTTCGTTGTTATAAGCGATTCATTATTTCCTTACCCGTTTTATTTCCTGGACTGTCAGCTTATTGGCTTTATTTAACAACGTCAGCAAATTTTATTATTGCAAGACAGTTAGTACATAGCATGAAAAATGATGTAATTTGCAAGAATTTTTCAATCCTGGAAATCATCCCACAATATTTAATTCCCTATAAGGAAGCAATTAGTCTTGCATTTCTCAAAATTGAACAAAATATGGTAGTTTCAAGTTGGACAGATGCAGCTTCAAGCAGTCTAAGCAGGTTGGATATTAATCAATACATTGAAGTACCTGTTAATGGATGTTACAAGGACAGGAGATGGATAGAAATAGATAAAGACAAGATTCAAGAAGTGGCTAATCGATTTTTTGGAATAGGTGGAAATCAAGGTTGGTATTATGCAGATGTATTATGGAGAATGCGTGGAATTATTGACAAATTATTTGGTGGAGTCGGTATCGGAAGAGGTAGGAGAAGTGATGTCGATATTCAGCCAGGCGACGCGCTTGATTTCTGGAGAGTGCTTTTAGTGGATAAAAAAAATCACAGGCTGCTTTTGTTTGCTGAAATGAAGTTGCCTGGTGAAGCATGGCTCGAATTTGCGATCTCAAAAAACGATAATCGCTGTATTTTGAAACAAACAGCAACGTTTAGACCCAAAGGTATTGCTGGTCGAAATTATTGGTATACCATGTTGCCGTTTCATTATTTCATTTTTCGAAACATGTTAAAGCGTATAGCAGGTATAAAATAGAGTTTTAATAAAATTATGCAGATTACATTGGGAATAATAAATGTATCGGAAGCAAAAAAATTAATTCTCGAGAGTTGCATCACTGCAAAAATCGAGAACGTATCATTACTGGAAGCCACAGGATCTGTTTTGGCTGAGAAGATCAATTCTGTAGTCAATACTCCTCCATTTGATCAAGCTGCCATGGACGGGTATGCTTTTGATTTTGATAGTTGGGACAGAAAATCAGTTTTGACTGTTTCTGGTGAAGTTCAGGCAGGGAATTTTTCTTCCGCAACTGTTAAGTCATTTGAAACTGTAAGAATCTTTACAGGAGCACCCTTGCCAACTGGAACTGATACTGTGGTTATGCAGGAAAAAATAATAGTAGTTGGGAAAACTATATGTATTCAGGATAATCTGCTTGTTAAAGGAAGCAATGTCAGAAGGGAGGGTTCACAAACCATAAAAGGAGAATTGGTGATGCAAAAAGGTCAATTGCTCACACCAGCCGCAATTTCTTTTCTTGCAAGTATTGGGGTTGACAAATTAAATGTTTATTCCAAGCCATCTGTTAGTATCATTGTTACCGGTGATGAGCTCATGCCGCCAGGAAGGATTCTTTCCAACGGGCAAATTTATGAATCCAATTCTTTCGGACTTACAGCGGCATTAAACCAAATAAATATTTCGCCCGTTTCAATTGACATTGTGAATGATGAAGAAGCGGAAATTATAAAGACAATAACAAGTCGTTTGTCAACCGATATACTCATTTTAACGGGTGGTGTATCTGTGGGTAATTATGATTTAGTGCCATCAAGTCTAAAACAATGCGGTGTTGTACAAATTTTTCATAAAGTCAAACAAAAACCAGGAAAACCCCTTTATTTTGGAAAAATTAATCAGACACTAGTGTTTGCTTTGCCTGGAAATCCTGCAGCAGTACTAACTTGTTTTTATGAATATGTATTACCTGCCATCAGTAGATTCACTCAAAAACAATACTTTAGAAGACTACAAATGCCATTGGCAAGCGATTTTAGGAAGAAACCAGGATTGACTTTTTTTCTAAAGGGTAAAACTAAATATCATGAGGTTATTATTTTAAATAACCAGGAAAGTTATATGATGAATTCATTTGCTATGGCCGATTGTATTTTGGAATTGGAAGAGGATAAAGAATTATATAAAAAGGGAGATTTAGTTAATGTATCCATGATTGTTTGACATTAGCTGGAAGCAAATCCTCAAATTAATAAAATTAAATAATGCCATTAATTTAGGATCATTAAAACTATATAAAGGCATTAATGAATTGAGTTTTAATCAAATAATTTTGGATACGAAAAGATTTGGTTAGCTAGTGTGAATTAGTAAAAAAATAGATCATCTATTTAAAGATGATTTCTATTAAATGGATATTTAAACAACTTGATGAAGTTATAAAATGAAAATTACTATCCTTGCTTTTGGTAATATAGCTGACTTGACTGGAAAGTCTTCATGGAAAATTACCTGCGGTAATAATACGAAGGATTTGTTGCAAACGCTGCATGGTGAATTTCCTGAATTACATAAAGTCAAATACGTTTTGGCAATTAATAAGAAATTGATTCTGATGAATACTTTGCTTAATGATGGAGATACAGTAGCATTACTGCCTCCTTTTTCCGGAGGTTAATATTTAGATCAATGATTTTTGCATCTCATTTAAGACTATATCATCGTCAAATACTATTTGCAGCATCAGGAGTCGCTGGCCTGGGATTGATTTTAATGGCTAAAGAAACATTTATAAAAGAAGATAGCCTGGGCCTTAAAGTTATTCAATACTTGGTTCCCGCCTTTATAGGAAAATTAATAGTGCATTCAGTTTTAAGAAAATTGAAAGCAAATAATCCTGGTCTGATAATTCATGCTTTCGCTGAGCTGTTAGGTTTGAATCATACTTTCTCTTTAATTTCTGAATACTATCTGGTAATTGGAGGATTAACTAATTTGCCTAAAGTGGAGTATGTTAGTTTAAAGAAAGAATCTATTCATGGTTAAAATGTAAATTAAAAAAATAATTATTGCATGGAGCAAAATAAGATTAAAAACGTATTTGTTAATGGAGCTATTTCGCCAATATTCGTAGGTGAAGCTATTGCAAAACATACAAACAAGAAAAATATTGGCGCCCATAGTATTTTTCTTGGTCAGGTTCGTTGCGATTTAATTGAAAACAATTCGGTAGTTGCAATTCATTATAGTGCATATATGGAAATGGCCGAAGAAAGGTTGCATGAAATTCGGGAAAGTATTTTCAAAAAATATAATTTGATATGCATGCATATTTATCATAGTCTCGGAAGAGTAGAAGCGGGGGGGATTTGCTTATTCGTTTTTACTTCTTCTATCCATCGTAAAGATTCCATAGATGCATGTACTGAAATTGTTGAAAGAATTAAAAATGAAGTTGCTATTTGGGGAAAGGAATTATTTGAAGATGAAAGTTTTGTGTGGAAAAACCCAGCCTGATCTGGCCACTTAAGCATCTTAACACGTAATAATTATTTAAAGCAATTGATATGATAAATATAACTAATAAAATTAAAACACATCGTTCGGCAATTGCCCAGGCTATAGTAAGGGTCAGTATGCCTGAAACAATGGAAGCAATTATTAACAAAACGGTTCCAAAAGGTGATGTCATTGAGGCGAGCAGAATAGCTGGATTATTTGGAATTAAAAAAACAAGCGATGTAATCCCCGATTGCCATCCCCTTCCGGTTGAATTTGCCTCTGTAACCCACAAGTTAAAGGGATTGGAAATAATTATTGAAACTGAAGTTCATACAATCTACAGAACAGGGGTGGAAGTAGAAGCAATGCACGGAGCATCTATAGTGGCTTTAACGATTTATGATATGCTCAAGCCAATTGATAAAAGTATTGAAATAACAAGTATAAAATTATTGAGTAAAAAGGGAGGGAAATCTCAATATATAGATTTGTTTATTTATCCCATTAAAGCAGCTGTGATTGTGTGCTCAGATAGTATATCAGCTGGAACTAAACCCGATTTATCTGGTAAAGCAATTGTAAGCAAACTTGAAAGTATGGGAGTTGTTATTGAACATTATTGCATTATTCCTGATGAATTTGAGGTGATACAGGATAAAATCCAATTTTTTTATGAGAATAAAATGGATTTAGTAGTCCTTACTGGTGGTACAGGTTTGTCTCCCCGTGATGTTACACCTGAAGCTGTAAGGCCTATGCTGGATCGTGAAATTCCTGGTATCGGAGAGACTGTCAGGAATTATGGTCAGGAACAAATGCCATACTCAATGCTCTCCAGGAGTATTGCTGGATTAAAAGGGGAGATGCTTATTCTTGCATTACCTGGTTCGACAAGAGGGGCCAGTGAAAGTATGGATGCATTGTTTCCTTATATCCTTCACGTATTTAAAACAACAAATGGGAAGAGACATGATTGAAATGAAATTTGGTTTTCTATAGAATACCAATTTGGAGTTTGTTGCATTTATTGTAAAACTAAAATCAATCGCAAGTAACATGATTAAAAAGAAAATTGAGATTTTGTCGCCAGCTGGCTCTTTAGATTGTATCCAGGCTGCCGTCCAGGCAGGTGCCGATGCTGTTTATTTTGGGGTAGAACAATTGAATATGCGTGCACGCTCAACGCATTCATTTAAGATCAACGATATGAAAGAGGTGAGCACTCTTTGCAAAGCCAATGGAATCAAAACATACTTAACTTTAAATACTGAGATATACGATCATGATATGCAGTTAATGCGTGGCATTTTAAAAGAAGTATTAAAAAATAATATAGATGCAGTAATAGCATCGGACTTCGCTGTGATTTCATATTGCTCAGATTTGAACATACCTCTTCATATCTCTACACAAGCCAATGTCTGTAATTTGGAATCTGTCCGTTTATACTCTAAATATGCAGATGTGGTAGTTTTGGCCAGAGAATTAACCTTGTCGCAAATTAAACAGATAACATCAGAAATTAAAAGGCAAAGTATTTTGGGAGTCTCAGGTGAATTAATGAAAGTTGAAGTTTTTGTTCATGGTTCATTATGTATGGCTATTTCAGGGAAATGTTATTTGAGCCTGCACACACATAACGCCTCAGCAAATCGGGGAGCATGCTTTCAAAATTGCAGGCATCTTTATAAAGTCATCAATTGTGAAACCAATGAGGAGCTTTCGATCGATAATAAATACATCATGTCATCAAAAGATTTGTGTACAATAGATATATTGGATCAGATTGCACACAGTGGTGTGGATATTCTTAAAATTGAAGGACGAACCAAAGGAGCGGATTATATTTATTCCGTTACCAAGTGCTACAAGGAAGCACTGCAATCAATTGATGAAGGGACTTTTTCCTATGATAAAATAGAGAATTGGAAAACAGAATTAGCTAAAGTTTATAACAGAGGCTTCTGGGAGGGTCATTATTTAGGGCAAATGACGGGACAATGGACTAGCCATTATGGCTCAATTGCAACTGAGAAGAAGATTTATATTGGAAAAGGGAGTAATTATTTTTCTAAAATGAAGGTAGGTGAATTTATAGTGGAGGCAGGTAAGATTAATGTGTTTGATACAATAATGGTAATTGGACCGATATGCGGTGTGCAAAGACTGCAGATGTTGAAATTGGTTGTGAATGGAGTTGAAGCAAGTGAAGCAACTAAAGGAGACAAGGTTACATTTCCTTTTGCTACTAAAATTTCAGCCAACGATAAACTTTATAAGATCTTTAAAAATAGGGATGTTTAAAATTATCTTTCATAGAAATAATTGTATAGGTTGTGGTACTTGTTATGAGTTGCAGCCTGAATTTTGGAGGATGTCCAATAGAGACGGAAAGGCTTCCTTAGTAAACGCTTGTAAAAAGCGGTGTGTATTTATTCGTTCTGTTGGTATATCAGTTTTGCCTCAAATGAAAGACGTTGTCCATTCATGTCCGGTTAATATAATTAAAATCCAATGAACGAATTGCTTATTGCATTTTTGAAAACTCAAACCTGTGCCACTATTTGCGTTATTGATGATTTAAGATTGCCATATTGTTTTAGCTGTTATTATATATTTGATATGGAGACGGCCTTATTGTATTACAAGTCTTCATTGGAATCATACCATTCTTTATTAATAGAGAAGAATCCTAATGTGGCAGGTACTATTCTGCCGGATAAATTAAATAAAATCAAGGTAAAAGGAGTCCAATTTACCGGAATGGTGATAGACAAAACAGATCAATGGAAAAATGGTGCATTTAAAAAATATCATGATAAATTTCCAATGGCACTGGTCAGGCAAGGGAGCATATATACCGTTCAGTTACATAGTATTAAAATGACGGATAGTAGTATGTTGTTCGGTAAAAAAATGATCTGGGTCAGAAAATGACTCGTTTTGTTATAGCGTAATGATGTTTTTATTTTGAGTTTATGTATTGTAAAGTATTGAAAAACAATAATTTGGATAACATTATTTGACTATGCTTAAAAATTGCTTCTTTCTTACTTTCTATATTCAATAGTAGGGGCTCTTGTTTCAAAATCAGTGCTTTTTTGTTGCAGAACAAAAATTATTTTAATAATAAAAGTAAATAAATACTTTTATATAACTGGTTTGTAGTATCTTTGCTAAAGCTGTTTAAAATTTAAATTTATTACCATGCAAGCAGAAACAGAAAATTTCCTAGATGTAACTATTCTTGAACCCAAGGAAAAGCATCCGACCATCTTTAAACGTTTTGATGCCTTGATGGAAGGGGAGAGTGTAACCATTCATAATGATCATGATCCGAAGCCATTATATTATCAACTACTTGGAGAAAGAGGAAATGTATTTAACTGGGAATACCTGGAACAAGGTCCGGAATGGTGGAAAGTCAGGATCACTAAACGCATTACTGGTGAGAAGGAAGAAACCTTAGGGCAAATAGCAGCCAAAGATTTACGTAAAGCTAAAATATTTAAGAAATATGGATTGGACTTTTGTTGCGGTGGAAAAAAAACGGTAAAAGAAGCCTGTTCGGAAAAGGGATTGGACGTAACCAGAATTGAGCAAGAACTTCAGCAGGCTGATAAAGTGCCATCATCCCGCCCACTTCCATATGGTGATTGGAGTTTGGATTTTCTAGCAGATTATATTGTAAATACACATCATAGTTATATCAGAAAAAATCTACCCGATATCAGATCCTATGCATCAAAAGTCATGAAAGTACATGGTAGTCGTCATCCTGAATTATTGCAAATCTGGCAATTGGTGGAAGAATTGAGTAATGAGCTAACAGCACATTTGGCAAAAGAGGAAAGAGTGCTGTTCCCATATATTAAAGAACTGGCTGGAATAAAAAATAATTCATTGGCAATGCATAATTCTCCTTTCGGAACGGTTCAAAATCCGATCAACATGATGGAAGTGGAACATGAAATTGTTGGGAAAAATCTTGCCGAAATCAGAGAGCTTTCCAATAACTATACATTGCCGGACGATGCGTGTGCAAGTTACAGTTTGCTATATAGAATGCTGGATGAATTTGAGGAGGATTTACATTTGCATATTCATCTTGAAAATAATATCCTTTTCCCGAAAGTATTGGAATTGGAGAAAGTGACAATAAGCAATAAGCAATAAGCAAATGGCAAAAGGCTAAGGGCAAGAGGCAAGGGTTATAAGAAAAAGGTATGTAAGGATTAATATATTTAAATTTCTACAACCTACAGCTTACAACCTATAGCCTGTATTCTACAGTTTTTTAAAATGGAATAGAATCAAACTTAATAAAATCTAAGATGAAAAAGATAGTTATTATTATATTGTTTTCTAGTATTCTTTGGGCTTGTAACCATGAGAAGCATTCTGATCACAATGCAAACTTGAATACTTCAGAAAAAGATTCTGATCAACATGAATCTAAATCTATCGACCTGACATTAAACAACGGAGCCAAGTGGAAAGCTGACAGTACTACAAATAAAAATGTAAAGAGTTTACTGATTAGTATTCAGAGCTTCAATGATGGCGCGGACAAATCATTGTTGGCTTATAAAAATATAGCAATGGGATTGCAGGGAGGATTGAATAAAATGATAAGCGAATGTAAAATGCAGGGAGCAGACCATGAAGCATTGCACAGATGGCTGGAACCATTAATAGAGCAGGTGTCAAAACTAAAAAATGCAGCCACAGTTGCGGATGCAGCTCAATTGTATGCAGCTATTCAAAATCAAGCAAATCTCTATAATCAATATTTTAAGTAATAATGACCATTAATGCCAACACCAAAATTGCAGCAATCCTGAAAGGACACCCGGATGCTTTGGAAGCAATTGTCGCAATTAGTCCTAAATTTGAAAAACTCAGGAACCCGATGTTGCGTAAGTTAATGGCAGGACGGGCCAGTATTGCAATGGCCTCAAAAATTGCTGGATGTAACGTGAGTGCATTTTTTGAAAAATTAAAACCTCTGGGATTTGACATTGATGAATCCACAATGATTGCGACCGAAGAAAAAAAGAAAATTCCAGATTTTATGAGGGATCTCCAAAAAGAACAGCTGGTTGTATTAGATGTCAGGCCGATCATTGGTTCGGGAAAAGATCCTTTGAATATCATTACTGAAAAAGTAAAAGGGATTCAGATAGGTCAGGTTTTAAAAATCATCAATAGTTTTGAGCCTGTTCCTTTGATGTTGCTTTTAGAAAAACAAGGCTTCGCGGTTTACGCTGATCTTATTGATGATAATCTGGTAGAAACGTATTTTTGTAAACAAAGTAAAGTGGAATCCTATCAATCAACGGAGGAAAAACATACTGCTTCTGAATGGGGTGGAGCTTTAAATAAATTTCAAAACAAGCTGCAAGTCATTGACGTGAAAAATCTTGAAATGCCTTTGCCAATGCTTACAATCCTCGAGGCATTAGAAAATCTACCTGAGGATCAAGCTTTATTTGTTTACCATAAGCGGATCCCTGTGTTTTTACTGCCTGAATTAACCGAACGGAAATTTGACTACCGCATCAACGAAATCAGTGATGGGGATGTACAACTCTTAATTTTTAAATCACGTGATGTTGATTGAAGGGAATACAAATTTTCTGGTTAAGAAGACGACTTACAAAGTAGTCCTTCCCTTTTATATGTATGCGGCATTATCTTTCCTGACTGCCACAATATTTTTATTTTTTTTTTCTTCCTCATTTGTCCAACATTATTTTCATCCGCATATTTTGGCCATTACACACATCATGGCTTTGGGTTGGGGCACCATGATTATTTTAGGTGCCAGTCACCAGTTGGTGCCTGTCTTCATTGAAGGAAAGTTGTATAGTATCAAATTAGCGTATTTCTCATTTGTATTAGCAGCTGTTGGTATCCCTTTGCTCGTGTATGGATTCTATTCTTATAATATGGGATGGCCGGCGAAATGGGGAGGGCGTATTATCTTTTTAGCCATTTTTTCTTATTTAGTAAATCTCAGCGTGAGTTTTATCAAAAGCAGGAAGGTGAATGTACATGCTTGTTTTATTCTTACAGCTGCATGTTGGTTATTTATTACCATAACATTCGGATTGGTTTTGGTGTATAATCATTCGATTTCGATTTTATCATTAAAATCATTGGAATATATACCCCTCCATGCCCATACAGGCATTATTGGTTGGTTTTTATTATTAATAATTGGAGTAGGATCCCGGTTAATACCTATGTTTCTTATTTCAAAATATACAAATACGACGTTATTATGGATTATTTATGCCATGATAAATGGTAGCCTTTTGACATTTATCATTTTTTTTTGGTATTCTATTGAAATTGTATTCTATATCATACCTGTTTTGTCCATATTGAGTTCTTTGATTCTATTTGCTTATTATTGTTACTGCAGCTTTAAGCAGCGCGTGCGCAAACAGTTGGATGAACAAATGAAAGTTTCTTTATTATCTGTAATCATGATGCTGTTGCCACTTATTCTGCTCCTTGCATTGATATGGATGATGATATTGGATACCTTTGATTCGCAATTATTTTTAGCGTATGGCTTTATTATTTTTTTTGGATGGATAACTGCAATCATATTTGGGATGACTTTTAAAACACTTCCGTTTATTGTTTGGCTTAAAGTATATCATATGTTGGTTGGCAGGGTCAGGCCACCTAGCCCAAGAGTATTATTTAACGGTAACGTTTATAATGTAATGGGCATATTTTATCTGACAGGTTTTGCTTTATTTATCATAGGTTTATTTATGAAGAGTATTTATTTTTTAAAGCCGGGTTCTCTTTTTTTAATAGTTGCGGCTTTATTGTATAATTGGAATGTAATTAAGGTTTTGTTGCATAAACCCGTCCTCTCATGAGTATAATTACCAATGACCGGATTAAATGCGACAAGGCCATATCAGTATTAAAATATGTGCTGGATCCGGAAATCGGTTTGAATGTTATAGATCTGGGTTTGATCTATCATATTAATTTTGATGAAACTAATGGTAATAAAATCTATATCCTTATGACGCTAACCGTACCATATTGTCCAATGAGCGAATCCATAACAAGTGACATTAAAAGCGTTTTGGAAAATACATTTACAAACAGTACTGTCATTGTTGAACTTACGTTCGATCCTCCATGGAGCTCTGAATTCATTTCAAAAGAGGGAAATTATTTTTTAAATCAATAGTCATGTTGAGTCTTACCAGCAAAACAGCTATCAAAGCAATAGTCTTTCTGGCTTCTAAAAATGATACTGAAGAAAAAACGGGAATCAAAAAAGTAGCTGAGTATATTGATGCCAGTGAGCATACGGTAGGTAAAATACTGCAATCATTGGTAAAAAAGGAATTAATATATAGCGCAAAAGGGCCTAACGGTGGATTCTACATGACGGCCAAACAAAAACGTCAACCTATAATAAAAATAATTGAAGCGATTGATGGTAAAGGCGTATTTAAGGAATGTGGTTTGGGGTTGAGTAAGTGTTCGACTGCGCATCCATGTCCAATTCATAATAATTATAAAGTGATCAGAGATTCATTTGAAACGCTTTGCAGAGAGAACCTGATCATTGATTTATGTAAACCGTTTAATCAAGGAGTTGCTTATCTCATCGGATAGGGATTTAGCAATAGCTTATAACCGTTAGGAGAATTGTATGATTGAGGTCTCCATCTGGAGGAAAATCACTCTCCTTTTAGACGAAGACTTAAGTTGAATCACTTTGTGGGATGGAAAATTATCGCAAGACTATAGCCATCTAAACTAGTGAATAGGTTTTATCAACTTGATCTCGATTTGTATTTTTTTACTTATCATTTTAAACTAAGTTCATTAATTTCAATCTAGTCTTAATGAGGTTGCTTTGTCAATTGATTTTTTTTGTACTTTTATCTATTTCTCTTTTCGCTCAAATTGAAAAGTCTATTAAGATAGACGGGCAAGTCCAAGTGATTCAGGACAGCCTTGCCCAGTTCAAAGAAGACAGTATAGATCTGGTACGCGAAAATAGCGGCCTCCTTTCGATGGAAGCTGGCTATTCTAGTAAGGTAATTTACAGGGGACGCGATTTTGGTTTAATCCAGCATGGATTTAATTCTGTCTTAACCTATAAGATTCCAAGTGGACTTTATTTTAATTTGAATAATTATAATTGGAGTGGTATCCATTCTCCAATTGCAAAAACTGATCTGGGTATTGGACTTGATAAAGATATATCTGAATACTTCAATATTAATTGTTCCTATG
The DNA here is from genome assembly GCA_029781865.1 of Bacteroidota bacterium. GTDB lineage: Bacteria > Bacteroidota > Bacteroidia > Chitinophagales > Saprospiraceae > Vicinibacter. The sequence continues at coordinate 332,489 of JAKOVW010000079.1, read as the reverse complement.
AAAGATGGTTTTTGGCTAATGATACATTCTTTCTGGGAATGAATTACAATAATATGATTCTATCCGCTTTAAGCACCAATTTTGAAAGACTAAATGGCGAATTGGGTATTTATTATTTATGGGGTAAAGAAAATGCATATTTAATTGAAGGAACCACTGAATATAAAGTGGAATTACCTTCTACTACCAGGGATTTTCATTGGAATTTAAATCTTACATTTAATCTATCATTTTATGCCAGTGACAAAGTAAAAAATGATACAACTCGGTTTTTCTCAAACAATGCTCCATTCCTTTCAATCAAATCAAAATATACTTTGCAGAGTCCCAGCTTAGTAAACTATGAAGCCCTCTTAAAATTGAATATTGAATATAGAAACCTTGTCATTACTCCCGCTTATCATTACAATTACCCAATTTCAGTAAGTTATGAAGATCCTCCTTTAAGCCAATATTTAAAAAGTGGATTTGGATATTTTTCATTAAATGTTTTGTATAATTTATACTTTTTAAACCAAAATGGCCGAAGAAAATAAGCAAGTATTTAATTCTTCTTCTTCAATGCGTTGGAAAAGATTTCGGTTAATATTAGTTGCCGTATTTGGCTTATTGCTGTTATTAATAACTATTGGCTTGTATTCAGTAAATAAATCAGAGAAACTGAATATTCCAAAACAATTTGGAATGCGCACGTTAAAGAAAATTATCGAAAGCGATACCCTTGGTGATGTTATTCATGATGAATTTGATAAAGATATTCGAAAAATCAGAGATAAAAACCATCTTGATTTTTATACCCATTCAAGCTCCATTCCTTCAAGCAATCACAATAAACAAGTTAACTCGTTGATTCCAATTCGAGCCGCTTTTTTTGTTAATTGGGATATTCAATCTTTTTTATCACTAAAAGAACATATCAATGAAATAAACATGGTGCTTCCTGAATGGTTTTTTGTATCAGATAGCAGCGATGAAATAAGTGTTGATTTAAGTGATGCCGCGCTAAAGGCATTAGATGTGATGCGTGCTTCAAAAATACGTATTATTCCAATGGTTTCTAATTACTTCAATAAAAATTGGAATGGAAACAATGTAAAGCGGATCATTCATGATCCAAAACGAAAGCAAATATTTATAAACAGTATCATTGATAATTTGAATAAATATAATTTCAATGGTGTTAATATTGATTTTGAAGAGTTAAATGAATCTACTGATAAATATATTATTGCGTTTCAAAGAGACCTTTATTCTGCTTTACATCAAAATGGATTTATAGTTACCCAGGATGTATCTCCGTTCAACGAGGATTACAACTACAAGGAATTAATAAAATATAATGATTTATTATTTTTAATGGCTTATGACCAACATAACCAGGGAAGTTATCCCGGACCTATTGCCGGACAATCCTGGATTGAAAATGCCTTGGATCAGGCTTTGGAAAATATTCCTTCTGATAAAGTAGTATTGTGTATTTCAGCATACGGATATGATTGGATAAAAGGGTTTGAAGGAGTCAATATCACCTATCAGGAAGCTGTTGCCATTGCGTCGGAGAGCGATACCATTCCATATTTTAACAACCATACCTACAACCTTAACTATACCTATTGGGATGAATTCGATAAAGAACATGAAGTTTATTTTACGGATGCAGCTTCGGCATACAATGCAATGCGGGCTGGAGAAGATTTTGGAACTGCGGGATTTGCATTATGGCGTTTAGGATCAGAAGATGATCGAATTTGGACTTTTTATAATAAAAGACTAGCATTCGATTCTATCGCATCGCAAATTGTCATTACAGAAAAATTAAAAGAAATTGCACCCTCTACCAATGTAGATTATATTGGAGCAGGTGAAATTTTGAATATTGTTACTGCTCCATCAAAAGGTGTAATTGAATTTGAGTATGACACTACTGATCAACTCATTTCGGAAGAACGATATTTGGTTTTGCCATCCGGTTATGTGATTCGCAAAAGCGGGGAAAAAGCAAAAACGATTGTATTGTCTTTTGATGATGGTCCGGATCCTGATTATACTCCGCGAATAATTAATATCTTAAAACAATTCAACATCCCTGCTTCGTTTTTTGTAACAGGTATTAATATTCAAAATGATATTCCCGGATTGAAAAGTCTTATTAAAGAAGGATACGAAATTGGCAACCACACCTATACACATGTAAACCTGGAAACTGCCAGCAAAGAGCGCATATTATTTGAATTGAGAACAACACGAAGGATGATTGAAGCGATTACGGGACACTCTACCATTCTATTCAGAGCGCCTTACAATACTGATGCGGAACCTACTACGTTTTCAGAATTGCTTCCCATTGCCATAGGTAGAACAGATAATTACATTAGCATTGGTTCATCCATCGACCCGCGTGATTGGGAGAAAGGAATCACGGCTGATACCATTATAGCAAGGACCATTGCGCAACAACATTTAGGCAATATCATTTTACTTCACGATGCTGGAGGAAATCGCGATGAAACTATTAAAGCATTGCCTGCTATCATTCAGTACTATCAAGATAATGGGTATACGTTTACCACATTGGCGCATTTGCTTGATAAATCTGAAGCCGAATTAATGCCAGAAATTACCAGTAATAAGGATAGGTATTTGGCAATTTTAAATGTGATATTGCTTAATATTTTATACTATGGTCAACATTTTTTATTTTATGTATTTTTGTTAGCCTTGGTTCTTACTGCTTTCAGAGCTATAGTGATAGCTGTGTTGGCTACAAAGAAAAAAGCAAATCAAAACAAACAAATTGTACCTACAACGAAAAATGGTCCATTGGTAAGTATTATCGTTCCTGCATATAATGAAGAATTGAATGTTGTGAAAACCATTCAGCAACTTCTACAAAGCAATTATCTTAACCTTGAAATTATAGTTGTTGATGACGGATCGAAAGACCGAACACTTCTTCTTTTGCAAGAAGTATATTCTAATCATTCAAGAGTAACAATTTATACAAAAAAAAATGCAGGAAAGGCTTCTGCCTTAAATCTTGGAATCCAACATTCTAAGGGTGATTTGTTGTTTTGTATCGATGCAGATACATTAATTGCCGCAGATGCCATTGAAAAAATGGTCCCTTATTTTGATGATGCTTTGGTTGCAGGTTTATCCGGAAATGTCAAAGTGGGAAACAAAATCAATTTATTAACCAAATGGCAAAGCATTGAATATATTATTAGTCAAAATTTTGAGAGACTGGCTTTCGATCAATTGAATGCAATAATGGTGATACCTGGTGCCATCGGAATGTTTCGAAAAACAGCGGTGAATCAGGTGGGTAAATTTTCAGTTGATACCCTCGCAGAAGATTGTGATTTGACGATGCGATTATTGCAGGCTGGATTTAAGGTTAAAACTTGTAATGAAGCGCTAGCTTTTACGGAAGCTCCCGAAACTGTCAGGGCTTTTATGAAACAACGCTTGAGATGGTGTTTCGGGATCATGCAAAGTTTTTGGAAACACAAACGTTTATTATTCAGGTTTAAAAATATTAATTTGGCGTGGATATTATTGCCGAATATGTTGGTTTTTCAGTTTCTATTACCACTCTTTAATCCATTTGTCGACTTGATGTTAATCTTTTCATTAGTATTCGGAAAAACACTGATAACATTTGTATTGTATTTGGTTTATATGGCTATTGAAATGCTTATTGCAATTATAGCCTATTCTTATGACGGAGAACGCATTTCAGTAAAGACGCTTCTACTTATAATTCCACAGCGTATCGTATACAGACAGTTACTATTTATTGTTTTAATCAAATCTATTCTTCGTGCAATTAAAGGTGAATTTGTTCATTGGGTTGTATTAAAGCGAACCGGCAATGTAAATGACGAAATTGTTAGTAAAAATATAATATGAAGAAGTTTTCTATTTTAATCTTTTTTAGTTGCTGCCTTATAACTTGCACCTTAACAGAAACAACAGTTGTGCCAGATGATAATTTCGAATTGAATTTCAATGAAATTTTCAATCTAAAAATGAGTGCAAAAATCGACTCTCTAAATTGGACTCCAACTGATTATACCATCACAATTGACTCTGGTGGCTATTCAATACAAGGCAATCAATACATTCGAAAAGGAATAAAGGATACAATATTCCATATTATTAATCTCGACTTTGTATTTCCATGCGAAATAGGAGTGGATACTATGTTTAACGGCGAGGATTTTTGGGGATTTTATCTTTTAGATGATAATTTGACGGCCAATAACGATAAGGAATTTGATGCGCAATCTAATGGGATTATTGAAATCAAAACAATTGATTATGAAAACAAATACGTGACTGGTATTTTTAATTTCACAGGTATCTATGATAAACCGCTAAAAACTTTAAAAAAGGAGATTACAAATGGAATATTTAGTTTTAATTACAAATAGAAATCCTGTAATAAGTCCCATTAAGCCAAAGTTAGTATTAATTGAAATACTTTATTACAATCATTTAGAATTTAATTGCCTAACAAGTTTTTCACCCTTTCATCTATTGATACCTCTGCCACCGGAACCACCAATGATTCCAACATCTCCTGCACATCATTCGGATGCGGAGTTGTTCTCTTTGTCAATAAATCAATATGCAAAAACCTGGACCATAAAATGGTTTTAAGATGACTTCGATCTTCATTCCACATTTGGTATTCCATAATTAAACTTTTTTCATCGGTTTGGATAATTTGGGTTTTGATGATGACCCTCTCATTAGGTTGTGTGTCATATTTGTCAATTGCAGTTTTACTGCTAAAAAGCCTTGTTATCCTCTCATTTTAAACACTTTAGGAGATTATCTTCGAAAAGAGCGACTTAACCGTGATATGTCGCTTATTAGTGTTTCCAGGTTGCTAAAAATTTGTCCGGATACTGTTAGATCTTGGGAAGAGAACCGGAAAAGTCCTCGTCTGAGAGCTAGCCATAGAATTATTGACTTTTTGGGATACTTCCCACCGATTACCACCAATCGGTTTTCCCTAAGGAAACAGCTATATTTTACAAGGCTTATTCGGGGGGAGACGCAAAGAGAGGCGGCGAAAATAATTGGGATAGGGGCTTCGAAGTTTATAAATATTGAGTTGGGAAAGAGGAGGCCAGCAAGCCAGATAAAAGAAAAAATTCAAGCTTACGTCACTGAAGCCTTTTCTATTTTAAAAGGCAAGAAAGATATAATTATTTATTGATCATTTTACCAATAATTGGTATTTTTGTATAAAAAATTAGAATGTCAAAAAATACATCCATCTCTCTTGGTGACCATTTTGAGGGGATAATCGAAAATGGTATTAAATCTGGAAGATTTGCTTCAGCTAGCGAAGTAATACGGGCAGGATTAAGGCTTATTGAAGAAGAAGAATCTAAAGTTCAACTTTTAAAAGAAGCCATTGAAAAAGGTGAAGAAAGCGGATATGTAAAAAAATTTGATCCAATAAAACACTTGGCTAGTTTGAATAAGAAACACGCTAAATGAAATTACTATTTGAGTTAAGTAATTTAGCTAAAACGGATTTAGAAGAGATTTGGATTTACACAGTAAATGAATGGTCAATTAGACAAGCAAATAGTTATTACAAGTTAATTTTTTTAAAAATTAAAGAAATCTGCAAAAATCCAGCAACAGGGAAGTCAATTTCAAGCATTAAACAAAATCATAGAGTGCTACAAGTAAAATCGCATATAATTGTGTACCAAGTAAAAGATAAAAAAATATTGATAGATAGGATCTTGCATAAGAGAATGGATATTGAAAATAGGATAAAAGATTAAAGCAACCTGCATAACATCCCATTTGCTGTATACTCCCATACAGTTGTGCATCGCAAATGTAAAATATAGGACAGCGGATTAGAATTGATTTTGATTTAAAATTTAATTCACTTCCTCAACAAACTCTTCACCCTTTCATCTATTGAAACTTCAGTAATCGGAATAACCAATGATTCCAACATCTCCTGCACATCCTTCGGATGAGGTGCCGTTCTTTTTGTCATTAAATCAATATGCAAAAACCGCGACCATAAAATGGTTTTAAGATGGCTTCGGTCTTCATTCCACATCTGGTATTCCATAATTAGACTTTTGTCATCTGTATGGATAATTTGGGTTTTTATGATGACGGTCTCATTCCTTTTTGCCTCCTTGAGATAATTGATTTCATGCCTTATTAAAACCCAGGCCATTTTGCGCTGGTCGGCATAATCCATCAAGCTTAAGCCATAATGCTCAATGAGCTGATCTTCACGGGCTTCCAACATATATTCTATGAATCTTGTGTTGTAGAGATGTCCCATGGGATCACAATCTTTAAAGCGGATCCGGTGCCTGGATTCTGGAGTTTTATTCATATAAATTTTAAACTTGGGAAACAAATTCAAATTAATCCTTGTTCAATAGCCTGTGCTATACCCTGTAGAAGTTTTAAATGAACACTTATTGAGTAACTAAAAGTTAAACGATTCACTTGATTAAGAAGATGGGATATTTAATTGGTCTATTATTTGTATTTGCCATTGATTATTATACATTTCAAGGTGTGAAGGCGTATTTTACTCCTGGCATACCCGATATAAGCCGCATTATCATTTATTCTGGCTATTGGTTTATTTCAATGGTGATTCCAATCCTTTTTGTATTTGGAATCATTGAAATGAAAAAATATGACCATACACCTTATATCGTGGTCTTATTGGGTAATATCTGGTTCATTTTGTTGCTTTCAAAATTGGTTTTTGTATTCGTCTTATTCGGTGAAGATATTTATCGATTGGTTGCAGGTTTGTTTAATAAACTATTTGATAAGAATTCAGCGGATGCTGTTGTTAATTCGACCTTTCTTCCATCCCGCAGACGGTTTGTAAGCCAAAGCGCTTTGATATTAGCTGCTCTTCCTTTTTTGTCTTTGTCTTATGGCATGATCAGAGGAAGGTATCAATACAAAATTCACAAACAAACTTTGTTTTTTAAAGATTTACCTGAAGCTTTTGAGGGCTTTACCATCACCCAACTTTCAGACATTCATTCGGGAAGTTTTGATAACAGGGAAGGTGTTCTGAAAGGAATTGAAATGGCAAAATCGCTGAATAGTGACCTTGTCGTTTTTACGGGAGATTTGGTCAATACTTTTGCAGATGAATTTGATCCATGGATAGATGATTTTAAAAGCTTGTATGCTCCTTACGGTAAATACTCTGTTCTGGGCAATCATGATTATGGTGAATATACCCAATGGAGCAGTCTTGAAGCGAAACAAAAAAACTTTGAAGAGATTAAGGCACATCATGGGAATATGGGTTTCAAATTGATGCTTGATGAAGCGGTTCAGATTGAAAAAAATGGTCAGTCCATTTCACTGCTTGGTATTGAAAATTGGGGTGTTGGATTTGGAAAAAGAGGAAACCTGGCCAAGGCCTTGCAGCAATCCAAACCAGATGACTTCAAAATATTGCTTTCCCATGATCCAAGTCATTGGGAGTACGAAGTCAAAAATCATGACAAAAAAATACATTTGACCTTTAGCGGCCACACACACGGAATGCAAATGGGAATTGAAATACCTGGGATAAAATGGAGCCCGATTCAGTATCGGTATCCCAAATGGGCAGGAATCTATGAGGAAAACAACCGTTACCTTTATGTAAACCGTGGTTTCGGAGTTCTTGGGTTCAGGGGCAGGGTGGGAATCTGGCCTGAAATCACCCAAATTGAATTGAGAAGAGGAGAAGCTTAGCAAGACATACCGTTCATTTTAATTTAACCAGTACTTCAAATTCATTAATTTAGGGTATCTGTACCATTATACCGGATACTTTTAACTGAGCGTAGCTAACTAAAATCTCATAGTTCTTCTTTCAAATCTCATTCCTATCTTTAAGCCAAATACTATTTCAGTTTGCACGAGTTTTGGTTTAATGTCAAACATGTAATGCGTCTGTCATTACCCATGATGTTGGGTAGTGCAGCTCAAAACATCATTGCGCTTACAGATAGTATTTACCTGTATTATTATAATGTTCATGATTTTGCAGCAGCTGGCTTTGTTTCCGTATTTTATCTTGTAGTTTCGGCCATTGCCTTTGGATTCAGCAAGGGCGGGCAAATTCTGATCGCCAGGAAATTTGGCGAACGATCCTTTGATTATGTCAAGAAGTATTTTTACGCCATTCTGATTTTCGAATTTATAATTGGCGTAACCGTTTTTTTAATATTGTTTTTTGCCGCACGTCCCATTTTATCGCTTTTCATTCAATCACCTATTATTTTAGAAAAATCGCTGTTGTTTCTTGGCAACAGGATCATCGGTCTCATATTTGCTTATGTCGGCTTGGCTTTAGTCGCACTTTATATCGGTATTAAACGACCAACATTTATGTTTATCGACACCCTGATCTTGTGTACAGTGAATATCATTTTGGGCTATCTGTTGGTATTTGGCAAAATGGGATTTCCTGAAATGGGAATAGCCGGAGCAGGATTGGCCAGTGGCATTTCAGAAATAACCGCTTTCGTCATTTTTGTGATCTACATGATATTTGATAAAGAAATCCGGAAATTTGATTTGCTAAAGATTCCCCATTTCGAATTTGCCTGGATTAAAACAATCAATTCCATTAGTTTTACCATATTGCTTCAATCCATGCTTGCCATTGGATCCTGGTTTTTATTCTTTTCTTTTATCGAAAAACTGGGAGAGCGGGCATTGGCCATTTCCAACCTGCTTCGCATCGCTTATCTCGTTCTTGCGATTCCCTGCTGGGGTTATTCGACAAGTATCAATACTTTGGTAAGCAGCACCATAGGTAAAAAGCGAAATAAACGGGTGCTCAAATTAGTTTACCATTCTTCCATGGTCGCATTTGCGACAACAGCTATTTTTTCAATTCCATTCTTATTGTTTCCGCTCACATTTCTTGCGCCGGTTCTTGGAAATCACGATACAACGCTAATACAAGAAGCAGTACCGTATTTCAGGATATTACTTTGCATCTTATTGATTTATTCCATAACCACGATGTATTGCAATGGGGTTACCGGTACCGGAGAAACGATGAAGGCACTTCAAATTCAAACAATTGCCTGTACTACATATTTAACCCTGGCTTTCTTTGCAGTAAAGGATCCAGTGAATGGATTGGCATTAGCCTGGTCTTCCGAAATTGTGTATTGGCTCATTCAGGGATTCTTGTCATACAGAGTAATGCATTCGGGGAATTGGAATTTTCTTAAAATATAACTTGCCTTCCCCTGAGGAACTTTCAATTGCCTTTTATATAAAAATTCATTTTTAATGTATATGGTGTTGATATACAAATTTTTATAGAGTGTCAACAAAATATATAGAAATAATTTATATTAAAGAATTCCATATTTTTGCGCCATGAGATTGAAGAGCCTGCATATTAAAGGATTTAAAAGCTTTGCCGATGAAACGGTTATCCATTTCAATGAAGCCGTTACGGGAATTGTAGGACCTAATGGATCTGGAAAGTCAAACATTGTCGATGCCATTCGTTGGGTTCTAGGTGAACAAAAGGGTAGAGAGCTCCGCCTGGAGCAAATGTCAGATGTCATTTTTAATGGTACCAAAAAGAGAAAAGAAGCACCCCTGGCTCAGGTGAGCCTCAATTTTGAAAATACCAAAAACCTTCTTCCGACTGAATATCAAAATGTTGAAATAGGCAGATACCTCTACCGCAGCGGTGACAGTGAGTACCGTCTCAATGGTGTGAGTTGCCGGTTAAAAGATATAACCAGTTTGTTTCTCGATACCGGAATTGGCTCTGACTCCTATGCAATCATTGCTTTAAACATGGTCGAGGAAATACTTTCAAATAAAGAAAGTGCGAGAAGAAAAATGTTTGAGCAGGCTGCTGGTATTTCCAAGTACAAATCCAGAAAACGGGAGACACTCAATAAACTAAAAATTGCAAAGGAAGATCTAGCGCGCATTGAAGATTTGCTTTTTGAAATTAATAATAATTTACTGGAACTTGAAAAGCAGGCAAAGCGAACTAAAAAATACAATGATCTAAAAGAAAAATATAAGTCAGCCGGTTTACTGGTTCAATACCTTTTGGTTAAATCGCTTAGCGAAAAATTAAATGGCATCCAGGATTCTATAGAATTAGAAAATGATAAAGTGATTGCTGAAGAAGCAAGTGTAAATACGCTGGAAGCTCAAATAGAATCTTATAAAAAGGAAAATCTCGACCAGGAAAAGAATCTTTCCGATTTCCAGAAAAAAGTAAATGAAATACTGGACGTAATCCGCAATCTTGAAAGTTCAATTGAAATCGATATTCAAAAGAAACATTTTCAAAACAGTCAGTTGGAATTGCTTGATGAAAAAATAATAACTGTTGGAGTAAAAATCCAATCCTTGATTTCAGAAATAGAGAATGTCAAAAAGGATTTAGAAAACACCAGGCTGGAGCTGGATAAAGCAGGACAACAGGTCATTGATTTTGAATCGATTTACAATGAAAAACAAGAGGCATACAATTTATTAAAAACAGGTGTAGATCAATTTCAATTAGATAAGCAGAAAAATGAATCGCAGATTTTCGACCTCGAGAAGGAAATAGCCGTATTCGGCAATCAGTTGGAGAGTCTTGCTGCGGATTCAGCCCGTTGTACCGATGAATCTCAAAATAAATCAGCAGAGCAACAGGATTTAGAAAAGCAAAATGTTCAAATTACTTCCCAGCTGGAAACCCTGGCAAGAGAAATCAATCAATTATATACAGACGAAGAAAACAGACAAACCTCACTTAAAAATATTCAAACTCAGGTCGAGAAATTAAATGAAAAAGTTTCAACTATTTACCGGCAGAGGGATGCTAAAAAGAATGAGTTTGATTTATTGAAAAGCATGGTGGAAAAGATGGAAGGATTTCCGGAGTCCATCAAATTTCTGCATCAAAGCTGGCGACAGGATGTTCCTGTATTATTGGACCTGATTTATACCGAGGAGAAATACCGTTCCGGTATAGAATTGTTTTTGGAAAATTATTTGAATTATTATGTTGTAAATAATGAAGATGATGCCGTTAAAGCAATTCGTCTTTTATTCAATAATTCAAAAGGAAAGGCCAATTTCTTTATTCTGGATAAATTCAGGAACGCATCAACGGGAGTTAAACAAATTCCGGGTTGTGTTCCAGCACTCTCCGTTATTGAGGTTTCGGATTTATATCAGCCATTGCTCAATGAACTGCTTAAGGATGTTTATATTTTGGATAATGAACAACATCTGGAAGATGTCATTCAATTTCCGGATGATATTTCTATCATTTCTTTATCTGGTTCTATTGTAAAGTCAAATAAAGTAATTACAGGTGGATCTGTTGGTTTGTTTGAAGGAAAGAAATTGGGAAGGAAGAAGAATCTGGAGAAACTGGAGGCCGAAATTAAAGTGCTGGAAATTCAGACTATTGAATTAGAAAAACAACTTTCGGAACAAAAGAATGAATTGCGTTCGATTGAGTTGCAGGAAAGAATAAGAGAGATTGAAGAGTTACGCAAAAAGGAAAGTGAATTATTGCAACAAAGTGCGCAGTTAAAAGCTAAGATTCAACATATACATGACTCAAAATCTGAGCTTGAAATCAGAATTCAAGAAAATCAACAGCGCGTTTCAGAAATTGAGTTGAAAATGCAGCGGTGTTCATCATCCATATCTGAATTGCAGGTAGTGCAACAGCAATTGGTAAATTCCTTGACTAATTCAGATGAAGAATACAACCGGATTTCTGCAGAATTGTCTGAAGCGTCCAATGTATATCATCAGGCTAAGCTGGAATTACTGAAATGGGAAAACAAATTAGATAATGTTCAGAAAGATCTTGAATATAAGAATAATCAGCTCTTGGAATTGACGGCTCAGAACCAGGCCGATCAACAAAAGCAGGATGAATTAAAATCATCAATAGTTCAACTTGGTTTATCAGTTGAAACACATCAAACGGAATTGATGGAAAAATTAGAATTCAGAAAAAATATGGATTCCAATTTATCAGCTATTGAAAGGGAATACTATGAGTTGAGAAATCTGATCAGTGAAACCGAAGCAAAAGTTAAATCGCATCAAAGAAATATACACGATTTGCAATCTTTGATCAATGGCATTAAAGAACAAAAAGCGGAGTTTAAATTCAGAATTCAATCTGCACAGGAGATTGCAAGAATTGAATTTGCTGCAGATCTGGAACACTATGTCCCGGATGAAAAGGATATGGAACTCGAGCTTGAAGCATTAGAAGAAAAATCGCGATATTATAAATCCCGGATTGAAAATTATGGAGAAGTAAATCCATTGGCATTAGAGGCTTATGAAGAAATGAAAACGCGTCTTGAAAAGATTCAGGAACAGCGCGATGATATTCTCAAAGCCCAGGATAGCTTGCTGGAAACCATAAAAGAGATCGAAGACACGGCCACAGCCGGATTTTTAGAAGCGTTTAATCAGGTCAGGGTTCATTTTCAGTCTGTATTCAGAAGCCTGTTTACTGAGGACGATGACTGTGATCTGATTCTTGTCGATGAAAACGATCCTTTGGAATGCGACATTGATATCATAGCAAAACCAAAAGGAAAAAGGCCGAAATCGATTTCTCAGTTGTCCGGTGGAGAAAAGACACTTACTGCGATTGCGATGTTGTTTTCTCTGTACCTTCTGAAGCCGGCACCATTCTGTATATTTGATGAGGTTGATGCACCTTTAGATGATGTGAATATTGAGAAATTCAATCAAATCATCCGCAAATTTTCATCGGATTCCCAGTTTGTCATAATCACCCATAATAAATTGACCATGGCTGATGTCGACGTGCTATATGGTGTATATATGGAAGATCAGGGAATTTCCTCTGTAACTGCTGTCGATTTGCGAAAGTATGATCATGAGGTCGTATTGGAGGAAATGGCCAATTAGACTTAAAAGCACTAAAGAGGTCGGTCTGAACCACTTAAAAGTATACTGCAAGACAAACGCGAATGGCTTTTAAAAGAAATTGACCATTTATTGGGTATTGTCAGTCCCTGGAACATCCTTTAGTATGAGTTTAATTCAAATCTCATAATCGGAATGTGCATCTTTCGTATCTCCTCTAAACTGACAAACTAATGCATTTAAAGAAAAAATATGTAAGAAAGTTTGGCGGAAACTTGATTTAACATGAGCTAATTTCGGATATTGTGCACGAATCAAGCTTACGTTAAAACCAACCACTTCAATGATAATAGTCTGTATTGTAACGGCTGTATTACTTGCTAGTACAGTTCTCACGCTATGGCAAAGAAAAGGTTCTTCCATGCGAAGAATTTAGTTTTTGCCTTTTAACCAAAGCTCATCTCAACATTCACCCAAGGACCGTTGTTTTGAGTTCTGGGTTAAATAAATGACCTTCGTTGATGAATCATTCGATTGAAGCTTTCTTACCTACCATTTACGGATCTTTTGATATTCACAGTTTCCCAAATGCGGACAACCCTTATGCACCTGATTTGGTGTTGATTTCCGGGGATCTTGCGGGAATGCCAAATCCTATGGTCAGACTGCATTCTGAATGTCTGACCGGAGATGTATTTGGCTCATTGCGTTGTGATTGCGGGGTTCAGTTACAGAGTTCTCTGAAGCGAATTGCCCAGGAGGGAGGTATGCTGATTTATATGCGACAGGAAGGCAGAGGCATTGGTTTGCATCATAAAATTGAAGCCTATCACATGCAGGATTCCGGCCTGGATACCGTGCAGGCCAATGAAGCACTTGGATTTGAACCGGATTTGCGGAATTATGATATCGCCATTGGAATTCTGAAATTATTTGGTTTGGAATCGATTCGACTGCTGACCAATAATCCAAGCAAAGTGACCGCACTGGAAGATGCTGGAATCAAAGTGGTGGAGCGAATTCCATTGATTTCTCCGTTTAATGACTACAATAAAAATTATCTCAACACCAAGCGGGAAAAACTCGGTCATTTGTTTCCTAAATAGGGAATATTCAAATTTTCATTTTTACATTCCAAACAAAAAAAAGTATTCATTAAATTCAATTAATAAATCCATTTCTGCATAAATCCGCAGATGCCTGAAAATGAATTTTAAAATGCAACCTATGATTGAAATTAATTCTGTTATCCATATTCTACTTTAAAATTACTATCAATCAATCAATTCGCTTTTATGAATTCCTTATCTGATTCTTTTCTGAAATTGGTCAAAATCATGGACGAATTGAGAGAGGCTTGTCCCTGGGATAAGAAGCAGACAATACATACTTTGCGGTCATTGACCATTGAAGAAAGCTACGAATTGACAGATGCTATTTTAAAAGAAGATTACGAGGGTATCAAAGAAGAACTCGGTGATTTGTTACTGCACATTTTATTTTACTCGCGCATAGCTAAAGAAGAAAAGTGGTTTGAGTTGCAGGATGTAATTGATTCAATTAGTAAAAAACTAATCGACCGGCATCCCCATATTTACGGGGACCTCGTCCTGGAGAATGAAGAGCAGGTCAAACAGAATTGGGAAAAACTCAAGCAAAAGGAAGGTAAAAAAAGCTTACTGGCAGGAGTTCCTGATACTATGCCGGCTATGGTGAAAGCGTTGAGAATGCAGGATAAAACAAAACAAGTTGGATTTGAATGGGAAAACCTGGAGCAGGTTTGGGATAAAGTAAATGAAGAAATCTCCGAATTAAAGGAAGCAATAGACAGTAAGAAATCAAAAGAGGAAATTGAAGGTGAACTGGGAGATGTTTTTTTTGCTTTAATAAATTATGCCCGGTTTTTAAAAATAGATCCGGAAACTGCATTGGATAAGGTCAATCACAAATTCAGAAAGCGATTTCAATTCATAGAAGAAAATGCGCAAAAACCATTGTTGGAAATGACATTGGAAGAAATGGATGTACTTTGGAATCTGGCAAAGAAGCTTGAATAAGTTATGCTTAGTCTGAATGATTACTTTGTGAATGTCAATGTACCACCCAATGAATGATCAGCAATAATGATTTTATTACAGGAATTCGAAGTCATATTTCCATCAATAGAGATGGAAACGCCATTGCTTAATGATTTAAAAGTAATGAGACTATCATTAATCGTGTAGGTCTTTTTGTCATTGTCAGAACCTATGAGCAAATCATTTGGATTGGTAGTGAATGAACCGTCGGTATTAAATGTTCCTGTACCTGAATTACTAAATCCGAAAACACTAAATGAAATATTCCAGCTTCCAACTATATTTTCCTTAAAGACTTTAGGTGTGCAATTGTCATCTTTTGAACAGGATAAAAAAATGGAAAAGATTACTGCGAGAGCAATAGTATGGTAAAAGTTAGACTTCATAACGAACATATGGTAATAAAATGAGTATTTGATTCTTTTTCAAATGTAAGGATATGTAATCTTATAGCCAATAAATTTTTACAAGTCTTCTGATTTTTGCAATTTTATATACATATATAAATAATTAATTCGTTAAATATTGATTATCAATAATTATTTAGATCTGTGTCGATTTATCTGGCAGTAATAAATTGATTTCTAATTTGTTAGAAATCATTATCTTTGCGCCGCTAATAAAGATCTTCGTGATCCCATTTGGTAACAAGTTATTCTATTAACATGAGCGTATATTTAACAAAAGAAAGTAAAGCGGAATTATTCAAACAGTATGGTGGAACTGAAAAAAACACCGGCCTATCAGAGGCACAGATTGCATTGTTCACAGCACGTATTAAGGCGCTTTCAGAACATTTGCAAACAAACCGGAAAGACCATTCTTGCCGTCGTACCCTTCTCCATTTAGTAGGTAAACGCAAGCAATTGCTGAATTACCTGCACCACAAGGATCTAGGCCGTTACAGGGCTATTCTGGATCAGTTGGGCCTGAGAAAGTAAACTTGTCAGTTGACTTTTTTCCTGTATTGGGTTTAAACTTGAAATTAATACTCACTTAAGAGAGCGGAAGTGTTCTCTTTGATTATCAAACATATTAAGAATTTTTATTATGGGTTTACAAACGCCTTTTTCAACCTCATTTCATCTTCCAGATGGGCGTGAGGTTATCCTTGAAACCGGAAAACTAGGCACACAAGCTCATGGCTCTGCCGTAGTTAAACTAGGCAAGACCATGCTTTTTGCTAGTGTGGTATCCAATAAAGAAGCCAGAGAAGGACAGGATTTTTTTCCACTGTCCGTGGATTATCAGGAGAAATTTGCTGCAGCTGGTAAAATCCCGGGTAACTTTTTCAGAAGAGAAACCAAACTTTCTGATTATGAAGTTTTGATATCAAGATTGGTCGATCGCACCATTCGTCCCTTGTTTGCAGATACCTACATGAATGAAACCCAAATTATCATCTATTTGATTTCAGGTGATGAAGAAACGATGCCCGATGCATTGGTGGGTTTGGCAGCTTCTACAGCTTTGTCCTGTTCGGATATAGCCTGGGAAGGACCAATTTCTGAAGTTCGCGTCGCAAAAATTGATGGCCAGTTTCTGGTAAATCCAAACCGTTCCAGCCTCGATAAAGCTGAATTGGATATCATAATAGGGGCTACTGAAAAGAATTTGATGATGGTCGAAGGTGAAGCTCAGGAATGTAGCGAACACGATTTGATTGAGGCAATTAAAGTTGGTCATGAAGCTATTAAAATTCAATGTAAAGCGCAGTTAGCGCTGGCCGCTCAGCTTGGGGATAAAGTCGCCAAGAAAAGAGAAATACCTGCAGAAAAAGTAGATGAAGAACTCAAAGCATTTATTGAACAAAACGCTGCCGCACAGATTAAAAAAATTGCAGAGTCTGCATTAGATAAACAAGCCCGTAAAGATTCATTTGATGCAATACTTAAAGAATGTGTAGAAAAATTGAAAACCGAAAAAGGGGAGGAATACATCGATGAAAAGAAAAAGGAAATCGGAAGCTATTACGATAAATTAAAGAAACACATTGTCAGGCATATGGTGTTGGACAGTGGTAAGCGATTGGATGGAAGAGCATTTGACGAAGTAAGACCGATATGGACTGAAATCGATTATTTGCCGGCGACCCATGGTTCAGCTATTTTTAACCGGGGAGAAACGCAATCCCTCACTTCAGTTACTTTGGGAACCAAGGATGATGAAATGCTCATCGATAATGCATTGAAACTCTATAATGAAAAGTTTATTCTGCATTATAATTTCCCCGCATTTTCAGTTGGTGAAGCGAAGCCGATGCGCGCTCCGGGAAGAAGGGAAGTAGGGCATGCGAATTTAGCTGCAAGATCCTTGCGTAAAATTATGCCGGATACTTTTGCGTATACGACCAGAATTGTTTCAGACATCCTGGAGTCAAATGGATCATCTTCCATGGCTACAGTTTGCGCAGGTTCATTGGCTTTGATGGATGCTGGTGTTCCGGTTAAAAATGCCATTTCAGGTATTGCAATGGGTCTGATCTCAGAAGGAGGTAAAACGAGTATCTTGTCTGATATTTTAGGAGATGAAGATGCTCTGGGAGATATGGATTTTAAAGTCACAGGTACGCGAAAAGGAATATGCGGTACTCAGATGGATATGAAGATTGACGGTTTGTCCTATGAGTTATTAGAGCAGGCTCTGGAACAGGCTAAAAGAGGAAGAATTCACATTTTGGATGAAATGGCGAAGACCATTGCTGTACCGAATCCGGATCTTAAACCTCATGCCCCCCGCATCATCGAAATTATCATTGAAAAAAGTTTTATCGGTGCGGTCATTGGGCCTGGTGGAAAGATCATTCAGGAAATGCAGGCAAAAACCGGTACAAAAATTAATATTGAAGAGGTTGGAGATAAAGGTGTAATCAATATCGCCGGAACCAATAAAGAAGGGATGGACGCTGCTCTTGCTATGATTCAGGCTATTACTTTTGTACCACAGATTGGCGATGTATATGACGGTAAAGTTTCTTCCATTTTTCCATTTGGTGTGTTTGTGGATTTTAAAAACAAATCAGGTCTGCTTCACGTGAGTGAAATCTCGCATAGCAGAATTGATAATGTAGAAGAAGTCTTTAAAGTTGGCGATCCCGTAAAGATAAAGTTAATCGGATTAGATCCTAAAACAGGAAAATTGCGTCTTTCCAGAAAGGCATTAATGCCAAAAACGACGGGAAAATCTGAAGAAAAATAAGGAGGCTATTGTTTAGCTAAATACAGACAACAGTTCTAAATTCAATATCATTTTAGAATTTCCCTGCATTGTTTGCTGCATTGCTTTCAAATTACCCTATTTCTTTATTATTTCATTTGGTTGGCAATAGGTTTACGTATGGCCATTCAATATTGTCAATCTATTTTTTGTGGCTGTATATAAGCCTCTATGTATGCTCCTTTGTAAGCTCTAGATCATTCGTTTTTTTTGAAACTTTTTGCGTACTTTGCTTATTATTATAAGCAGTTGATTCCGTTTGATGAGGCAATTAAAGATTTCGCAAAAAATTACGAATAGGGAAAGTGTTGCCCTGGAGCGATATCTGACTGAGATCGCTCGTATTGATAAGATCAGCCCTGAAGAAGAAGTAGCCTTGGCCAAAAAAATTAAGGAAGGGGATCAGGTAGCTTTGGATCAATTGGTGAAGGCTAATCTTAGGTTTGTCGTTTCTGTCGCCAAGCAATATCAAAATAATGGCCTTACCCTGAATGATTTGATCAATGAAGGCAATGTAGGACTTTTAAAGGCGGCGAAACGCTTCGACGAAACCAGGGGATTCAAATTCATCACGTTTGCAGTTTGGTGGATCAGACAATCCATTCTTACGGCAATCATTGAAAACTCGAGGATGATCCGACTCCCGTATAACAAGTTTCACAGTCAGAAGCAAATCAACGATACCTATCAATCTTTTCTTCAGCAATTTGAAAGAGAACCCAGTCCGGAAGAAATTTCGGATATCTTCGGAATGAAACCTGAAGATGTATATTCCATACTGCAGTCATCCAACCGGCACGTTTCCTTAGATTCTCCTGTGGATGGAAATGAAGGCGGATTTGAGATCATCGATACGATTGGCGATACCTCAATCGAAGCTCCTGATCTTGATCTGATGAAGGCCTCAATGAAGGAGGAATTAAAATTCGGTATGGTGCATCTTTCACCCCGGGAAAGTGATATCCTCAAGGTTTTATATGGACTGGATGGCGAAATTCCAAAAAGCATAGATGAGGTGGCTTCGCTATTCGGAATCTCTCCCGAAAGGACCCGGCAGGTCAAGGAACATGCTTTCAGGCGATTGAGAAGGTATTTTCACCGCTATAACATCAAGCCATTCAATTCATAATACCGGTTTCTGTTGATTTTATTCATCAATAAGTTTAATTCCGTTTGCAGAAGACGAATATAGTCTCTGTTCGCAGATTAATTGGCCGAATATTTAAGCTATTTAAACCCTCTGAATACACGTATTAAAATCAGCTTGAACGCATTCAGCAGATGCCTGCAGCGCATTTTGTCTTCCTCATTTCTAACATTCTATTTACCTTCGCAGCATGACCGTACGTAACACAATCCGACTTGTCGTTTATAGAATTCATGAGAAAGGACTGGAAGTTTTGTTGACTAAAACAGAAGGAACAGATGCCAATTGGATACTAATGAACGCAAAATACAATCTCGAACAATTGGCAGGTAAATCATTGAATGGTCCATTTATTGAATTAAATGGTCCTGAAGGAACAGACGTCAAAGCCATTGCCATTGAAGCAGACTGGCACGAATTGCCAAGAGTTAGGGAGTTGCTCATGAAGGATCTTCATTTTGTAAAAGATACATTAAAACATAAACTTCCCGAAATGGAAGATTCAGCTTATGTTGCAGTAAAAGAAGCATTTAAAAAAATGCTTCCACAGGAGTATGCTTTTTTAAAAGAGTTAAAAGATATTTTGTTGGATAGAAATACAGTCAAGAATATTTAGGTTTAATGACTTTCAGAGGACTTGAATCAATTTGAAATGGCATAAATATAAATTTTTAGCATTGTTGAGATAGACAGCATTCTTCATTTTACTTATAGAATCTTTTTTTTTAACTTCTAACGACCTACCCAGTGTCTTCACCTGAGCAAATTTCATTAGTATCAACTGATTTTAAATTTAGAAATCAGCAGGGTAAATATCAAGGAAAGGTTCGCGATGTTTATGATTTAGGAGAGCAATTATTAATGATTACTACAGATCGCATTTCTGCTTTCGATCATATTTTGCCAAGACCAATTCCTTATAAAGGACAGGTGTTAAATCAGATAGCAGCCCATTTTTTAAATGCGGTAAAAGATATTTGTAAAGTTTGGTTGAGTGAATGTCCGGATGCGAATGTGTCGGTAGGTCAAAAATGCAAACCTATACCCATTGAGATGGTGGTGAGGGCTTATCTCTCCGGACACGCATGGCGGGTATATGCAAGTGGTGGAAGGGAATTGTGCGGAGTTCATTTGAGAGATGGGATGAAAGAAAATCAGAAGTTGGATCAGGTCATTATTACACCAACCACCAAGGCCAGTGAAGGTCATGATGAAGATATATCCATTCATGAAATCAAACTCAGAAAAATTGTACCACCTGAAGTTTTAGATCACATGTGTGCAAAGGCTCTTCAATTATTTGAGAGGGGCAGTCAGATGGCTGAAAAGCAAGGTCTCATATTAGTAGATACAAAATATGAATTTGGGTTGCACGAAAACGACCTGGTACTAATGGATGAAATTCATACTCCGGATAGTTCAAGGTATTTTGAGCAGGTAGCTTATGAGGCAAATATGAAAAGCGGTCAACCGCAAACCCAATTATCCAAAGAGTTTGTACGCGAATGGTTGATGGCCCATGGTTTTCAGGGTAAAGAAGATCAAATCATGCCGGAAATGCCGGATTTATTTGTTTGGCATGTTTCTGAACGCTACATCGAATTATATGAAAAAATAACAGGACTGAAGTTCCAGAAACCCTCCCCGGATATTCCGATAGCGGAGCGAATTGCCAGGAATCTTTCAAAATATCTATAATAAACGGAACGAAATCCGATTCTGTCTTGTTAGTGTTTTTCTTAAGCTGAAAGCAGTTTTAGGAGTGAGATCCGAATACTCACTTTTTGTATTTGTATCAACACAAACACATACGCACAGTCACACTATAGCCAAATTGGGGTTGTATTGGAATCGACAGGAAATGTAATGGGTTGGTAAGCATGTCGTAGGATGATAGCACGCTACGTTAAAAACGGTTATCAAACCATAGATGGCAATACTTCTTTTGCCGTTGCAGCCTAATTCATTGAGTTAGATTGCTTCTGTGCCCCGGAGCGGATGTCTGATAAACTTCGGTCGGCGCATCAAACAAACATCAGGCTGGTTTGTCAATGGTCCCTTTTGACAGACGAGACAATACGGGAATAAGGTTTTGAAAGCTCGTTTCTTAAGCTCCTCATAACCTGACAATCAAATAAGAAACTAAACATGTAGAAAGCTTATCGATTCTTTCTCTGGACGCGGGTTCGACTCCCGCCAGCTCCACAATGATGAATGATTAATTTGATAAGCAAGGAATCAGTTCGTTGTTTATTTAAATATCACTCGATGAATAAAAGCCATGTCAATACATGGCTTTTATTGTTTTGGCAAATCTCGCGTTGCAGTTGGAAAATAATAGAATGAGTTAATGGTAAGGATTAGAATTTTTTAGCAATTTTGTTGAATGTTAATTTGAATGATATCTAAAGTTTTTAATTGATCATTAAACTTATGGCAACTGATTTGTTTAAAGGATTTTCAAACAAAATTACCGGGGAATCTTTTCGGTGCCTTTCTTCAACACCAGAAGCATTTATCATTGAATGGAAGGTGGAGCCAAATGGATTTGTTCCTTTTGAACATATTCATTTAAATCAGGATGAGTTATTTCAGGTAGTATCAGGAGAAGTAAAATTTCTTATCGAAGGAAAGCAACATATAGCCGGAGCAGGAGAAACGATAACTGTGGATAGGGGAAAAGCACACATAGCTTTTAATAATAAAAATGAAATCCTAAAATGTATTGTTGAATATCGACCGGGCCTTGATATGTTCAAATTTTATCAATGTATGGGAGGATTGGTTTTGGACAATGATTTGGATAGTAAAGGACAAATGAATATGTCTAAACTTGGCTATTTTACAAAAAGAATGAATGCAAAATGTATTACGCGACCTACTAATATTCCGGCATCATTTTTTAAATTGGGTTTGTTCTTTATTTATATTATTGGCAGTTTACGGGGTTGGGATAAACTGTTTAAAAAATATACTGAAAATACGGAATAAATTTTACTCATATATACCAACTGGATTGAATATCATTCACAACTTGATTGAATCCAGATGCAATGAACATCTGTACTATTTGAACCTCGTAATAAATCAAGAAATTTTATCTGTTTCCATTCTGTATCCAACGCCGTGCACAGCAACTATTCCGATAGATTGATCTGCGGCTAGTTTTTTGCGTAATCTCGATATGAAAACATCAATACTTCGTCCTACAAGAACTCCCTCATCAGCCCATACTTGTTGGAGGATATAATCTCTTTCCAGTAATTGGTTGGGGCTAACAGCAAAAAGACGCAACAACTTCGTTTCGCGGAAAGTAAGATTTTGCTGGGTGTTACCATAAAGGAGCAACTGTTGGCTTACGTTTAGGCGAGAATTTCCGAATTCCAATAATTCCGTATCATCATCAGTCCTGATTGTCGTTTTATTCAGTTTGTATCGTCCAAATAGCCATAAACCAATTAATCCGCAAAACAGAAGTAGATACATCCAGGGATTATTTGCCCATTGCGCATTCTTAAGCTTATTGTCCAAAAAAGTAATTTCGATATAATGGCAACCGGCGGGAAAGTCGCGACCTTTACAAGGAACAACATTGTTTTTCAAGACATCAAATTGATGATATCCTAAATCGATTTGATCATCCGTGCAATTGCGAACAGCAACCTGGTAAGCCTGATGAATGTCATATTGGTCCAGAGAAGATTGAAGCAAAGCCGGAAGTTGATCGTATAAAAACGGTTGATCAATGCGAACCCGCCAAATACCCATTCCGGCTTGCTCGATGGCTGGTATGCGACTCGTGCTGTCACCCAGGGCTCTAAGCAAGCCATCAACAGTTCGGCGTAGTGCCAGGTTTACTTTTTCTGGAATTAAGTTGCCTTGAAATTGGTCCGGTATTGAAGTGGATGACCATAGCATTCCTGGTAAAACGAACAGTATGGCAGGCAGGAAAAATCGGAATAAACGGGTGATTTGCATGCCGAAAAATAAGATGTTTTTTTCAACACCCTCCTAATAAGCTCGATCTGATTGCATAAATCACTTTCCCGGAAACGGCAAAGGTGAACATCAGTTTGCTTGTATCTGCAAAAACAAGTTCCCATGTTTTACCCTGATTACACGACCTGTAAATTCCGGAGTTAAGACTGCAAAAGAGGTATCCATCCTGTTGTTCAATATCATTAAGAAATTGCACTATTTGCCTTTGATTTGGATCATAAACGTACCTGCCTGCAGTAAGTCCATCATCAAGATTTGTCCAGGTTTTACCATTGTCGTATGAAATAATAAAGCTGTTGGCTAGTCCGTCTTGGTCTTTCATAATTTCGTCCCAAGGACCATTGCCATTAGTTATTGCGTAAAAATGGCCATTTATAATTCCTGTTTTTCGAATCGAACCTTGGTTTGTTAACACCCAATTCCAATGATTCCCATTGTCTATTGATCTGATCAAGCCTTGAAATCCACCTCCTATGATCACACCATTGAGTTCTACCAGGCTTAATACTTGTTGACCCTGAACAACCTGTTTCCAGTTTTGACCTCTATCCCTTGATTTAAAGATGCCATTATCGCTGCTGATGTAAAGGGCTCCGTCTGATGCTTCTAAAATGCTTCTTACTCTATTGCCATTTAAAACAGAAAATACCGGAAGCCAAATACCGGTCTTCGATAATTCCTTGTAGAAACCATTTTCATAACTCCGGATATACGGTCCATCAGCGCCTCGAAAAATTTCCGAAATTTTTTCATCCAGCAAAAAATCCTTATTCCATATCGGTGTTGGTTCATTAATTTGACTACGATAAATACCTGTTTCAAAGGCTAAAAAGACTTGGTCTTTATAAGGAAGAACAAATCTTGCAGGCTCATTTTCCGAAAGGCCATCACTTATGTCTTGCCAGGTTTGTCCTCCGTCTGTGGACTTGAAAATAATATTGCTAGATGTTGGCTTATGATTATCCTGCTTCAACTGAGAGCCAACCATTGACTCAATGAATATGAAAAAAGTAAGAAATAGTTTAAACATGATAGGAACTTATATGGTGAAATAATGAAGTAAAGGTATTGTTCAACCAAAATCAGCCACTCCTTTTCGTTGTAAAACGATGTTACCGAATTGTAAAATCATGTTGTAACTTACTTAACTTATTGATATGCAATGTGATTTGTATTTATGTCATCTGTAAATTGGCCTCGCGTTTATTGCGTAAACCTCCTATGGTTTGGTATTCATTAATTAATTGTGATGTTGAATAAACAGGTCTGTACCTATCAACAGCTGACTTCATAAGACTTTCGCGAATTGAAATTGTCAGGAATTCCGTCAGATGCGATAGCCGGAGATTGACTGCCTTTAGTATCTTGATTTTTACTTACTTTGACCTTTAAATTGGCTTTGTAAGTCAGGGATTGAATACCGGGGTAGTTTATGGAAACACAGAAAAAAACGACAAGAATTGAGGCTTTTAGCGATGGTGTATTTGCCATCGCAATAACCCTTTTAGTGTTGGAGTTGATTAGCACCTTGCATATTAAGTCAGATGAAAAACTGATAGCGACTTGTTTGCATCACTGGCAATCTTTTCTGGCTTTTGCCATAGGTTTTGTTACGATAATGGTTTGCTAGATAAACCATCATTTAGCTCTTGAGTTCGTCCATAGAATAGACACTAATTTTATGTGGATTAATGGTTTTCTTTTATTCGTGGTAACCTTAACTCCATTTCCTACAGCTGTTTTGGCGGAATACCTGGATAAGGAAGGTGGTACTGCATTGGCTATGTTTGGATTAAATTATATTTTGATTTCGGTTGCAGCCGATTTGTTATGCACCTATGCCTATAATGCACGTTTGATTGAAGATAGCCAAAGAGAATATTATAGCGCTTATAAAATTATTTATCGCTATGCCATATTCTATAACCTCATTGCTTTTCTGCTTTGTTTTGTTTCCATTCTGGTTCCTTTGCTCATGTATTCCATTTTATTTGTTGCATTTGCGGCGCCTAAAGTATTTGCATCAAAAATATACAAAATAAGAATGAAGAGAATTAAAAAATGAAACATCCATCGCTCTGGAATAAATCAGATTTGCATCTATTTTGTGCCATCACCTGACCTGGGTTTGCAAATGTATGAAAAATAAATAATGTCTCCTTTGGTTGTCACTAAACCAAATAAAATTATATTGAGTTGCAAGGGAATTCTATGGGAACTGAATTTTTTAATTTAGTGACTTAAGCGTTTTTTAAAATTAATCAGTCGCCAGCTGTATGTTGACAAGCAAGAATAAGCAATGGTTTATTTTGGCTTTCGGTATTTTTAATTAATTTTCTAAAATGAATTTCCGAATCATTTCCATCCCGTTTCTATTGAGTTTTATGAAGTATGTTCCAGTGTGCAATTTATATTTTGTCAGCTCAATGCTCAATATACGGGTATGAATTGGTGTAATGCGGATAAGCACCTTGCCATGGATGTCGCATATTAGGACCTGATCACTTTCGTGGAAATAATCATTGGATAAGGAAAGACTAATCGATTTTGAACCAGGATTTGGAAAGACATTAAACTCCAGATTATTCAATCCGGAATTATTGGTTGTATTCACTATTTTTTCAGAATAGTGTAAAAATTGGTCTGCCGGGATGTCCTTATAGAATTCTATCATCCCACGGGGCCATTCAATTTGAATAGAGTCTATCAGAGTTGCAATCCCAAGTCCGAAATGAACACGCATATCATTTTGTCCGCAATAGGATGTTTGTGCTGAAATTTCTCTCATTTGCCAGACATGTGCTCCATTGATGACTGCTTTCACCCGTATTTTAGTGCCGATCCCTGAACGGTTGCTATAAGTGCCGGATAATTGAATGGTGATCCAGTGGTTTGAATTTCCATTGTTATGATAAAGGAAATCAGGATAATCGATTCCTCCATATCTGCAAGTTGCCACAGCGAGATCTTCGAAGCCATCATTATCATAATCACCAAAAGCGCAGCCATACGACCAGGATGAATCCCGGGCAACTATATCTGAACTGTTTCTTGTGAAGTGACCGGCACCATCATTTATATATAAAAAGTTCAATTGTTTTTTTGCAGTTCCAAACGCATTTGTAACAAATAAATCCAAATCACCATCATTGTCTATATCGCTCCATGCACTGCTAAATGAGCGTGAAGGTGTTTTGACCAAAGTGTCATTAACTAATTTGGTAAAATTAAATGATCCGTTGTTCATAAAAAGTGAGTTAAAACCCTGATCATTTGCCAGAAATACATCTAAATCCCCATCATTATCAATATCCGCCCAACTGCTGCTCATCGTATTACCCAGATTTGTAAGAAGAGGGCCTGTGTTTAGTTTCGTAAACAATCCCATTCCATCATTTCTATAGATGTTTTCATTTTGATTGTTCTCATTACTCACAAAAAGATCGGGGTCACCATCATTATCGATGTCAGTCCAGTTTACGCTTCGTGAACTAAGGGCATCTGTAACCATTGAACCAGTAATGATCTTTGTGAAAGAGGAATTGCCATTATTATGGTATAAATAATTTTTGCGATCTCCGGCACTATTGGTAATGTACAGATCCACAAAGCCATCTTTATCATAATCTCCCCAGGCAGCGGTTTCTGAATATCCTCCATCATTCACAATGACTCCTGTATCGATTTGTGTAAAACTACCATTGCCATGATTTATATACATCAGTTTGTTAACCCCATACCAGTTAACCACAAAAGCATCCAGGTCTCCATCATTATCGAGATCCGCAAAACTTGCTCCATCTGAAGGTTTGTTGTCCAATACTATAGGGTCGTTGATAACAGCAGTAAAATTGCCATGCGTATCATTGATGAAAAGTGAATTGTTTTGTCCGCCAGTTGGACCATTGCTGATAAAACAATCGACCCAACCATCATTATTAACATCCACCCAATTCACACTTCTTGAATCTCCAGGTGAATTGACCAACGGACCTGTGTTTATTTTAGTAAAATACTGTCCTTTTACAGTTGAAATAAAGATAACCAACGACAAAATCAAATAAGAATTCCTAAGCATTGTTTGTTTTTTGCTCAAGATACCGTGTGTCGCCGTGAGATAAATAAAAAGTATCATAACGGCAGTTTGCACATGACAAACAACACGGATTACCTATCCAGGTGCGAATTGAATTTTATTGGCAATTGTTGTTCGGGGGTAAATTCTTGTTGTTTGTATTTATTTTGTGTTGATTTTAAAGAAATTGATCAATTTTGAAAAGGTGAAAAATAGACTGGGTTATCATTTTTTATTCTGGGGTATTTATTATATAATTTGTTTATACAACGAATTGTATCTTTCTCCATCTTTTTTATCGCATCCTGAGTTAAGTTTATTTTATAAAGCCGTCTTAGCGGTTTTTTTGCTATTGATTATTAAAATTACCGTTGTCTATTTTATATTGTATGGCCTGATCCCTTCCTGGATAGATGATAAGAGGAGAGTCCAATTTATTCTGTTTACCATAATAAGTTTATTGGTTGGCGCTTTTTTGATGCGAATGATGATGCATCTCATTATCTGGCCATGCATATATAAAGACAAGAATGTAATCTTGTCTGTTCCAACCTTTGTAGCCCGTTATTTTTATTCTTTGTTGGATCTTGTGCAAATTGCAGGTATTGCAGTTTCTGTTAAGCTATATAAATTGAGATCAGAGTTAATTAAAAAAGAAAAAAAATTAATAATAGAACGAAGCAGGGCGGAATTAATGCATTTGAAGTCCCAAATTAATCCTCATTTTCTGTTTAATACCCTGAATAGTATTTATTCATTAGCCAGAGAGAAATCCGAGAATACGGCCGATACCGTTATGAGGCTCTCAAAACTCATGCGATATACTCTTTATGATACTGTGCAAAAAACAGTTTCAATTAAAGATGAATTGAAAATGATTGCCGATTATATTGAGTTGCAGCAGTTGCGTTTCTCAAACAGAATGGAAGTGAAATTGGAAATCAATATTGATAAAGAAGAAGAACAGATTACACCCTTAATATTACTGCCAATTGTCGAAAATAGTTATAAACATTGTGACGTACACGGAGCAATTGCATCTTTTAAATTGAATTTAATTAATGGGAGATTAACACTGATTGCGACTAATCCGGTTTGTTCAAATGAGGTGCTAAAAAAAGGAACTGGACTATCCAATGTGCAAAAGCAAATCAAACTTCTTTATAAAGATTTTAATTTTAAATATTATATAGACCAGAATCAATTTAAATTGGAGTTATTTATTAATTTAAATTCATATAGAGGAAATGAATTGTTTGATCTTAGAAGATGAGCCATTAGCCGTCAAAATACTACAAGACTATTTAGTCCATGCTCCGCAATTAAACCTTCGGGCAGTTTGTGAAAATGGTTTGGACGCACTTCATGTGCTTGCGAATGAAAAAATGGATGTTTTGTTTGTCGATGTAAATATGCCCAAAATGAATGGTATTGAATTTATAAAGTCGCTTAAAGGGGATTATTACACAATTCTTACCACCGCGTATGATGATTTTGCTCTGGAGGGTTATAAGCTAAATGTAGTTGATTATCTTTTGAAGCCTATTGAATTGGAGCGTTTCTTACAGGCCATTGAAAAAGTAATGAAGTTGCATGCGCTCAAAAAACAATATGCGGAATCAATAGTAAACGAACCTGCTTTTCTATTTTTTAATGTCGATAAGCGCCAGGTTAAGATATACCTGAAAGACATAGTTTATATAGAAAGCTTAAAAGACTATGTGCGAATTCATTTGCTCGATTCCAGTATAGTAACCAAATATCAAATTGGCTCTTTATATAATGTACTCGGAAAAGATCAATTTGTAAGGATCCATAAATCGTATCTGGTCAGCATGGATAAAATTCAGTCTGTAAGCGCGGCTCAAATTCTTGTGGGCTCAACCCGATTGCCTGTTGGCAGAATTTACAAGAAAGAATTAGACAGGTGTTTCAGTAAGCTTGCCAATGGGTTAATTTAATACGATTCAATTTAACAGATCGGTGGTGCATGAAATAAAAAAGGGATCGATATGAAAATATCGATCCCTGTAAGTATTATTTAGGCTTTTAAAAAGCTTAGCTTTTCTTCTCAGCAGGAGCTGCAGCAGCAGCTTTTTTGGTTTTCTTTGATTTTCCCATTGCTTTATGGCAAGCAGCTGTACAAGTGTGGCCTTTTTCACCATGAGCGTAAACGTGTTTTCCATCTTTACAAGCAGCTGTACAAACGTGATCTTTAGTGTTCATGTCAGCCATTTTGGAATCCATTTTTTTAGCATCAGCAGCAGGTTTTGCAGCGTCAGCTGGTTTAGCAGCAGGCTTATCCATAGGTTTAGCAGCTGGTTTTTCCATTGGCTTAGCAGCTGGTTTGTCCATTGGTTTTGCAGCCGGTGCTGGATTGGTTTGTGCGTTTGCGAAACCTAAGCTAAGAGAGAAAGCGAATAATAAAAGCAAGTTTTTCATAATAAAATTAATTAATTAATTAGTGAATTAAATAAACCGAACGTAAAATTCACTAATAAATTTGGTATTTTAAAGAAATAGCTCTTTCCAGAGTATATATTTAGAAGCTCTTAACAATTAATAGGAATAGATTTAATGTGAAGGTATGAGCATGCAGCCCATCTTTTTTGAATCTTGATATTTAGCTGCGGGTAACTGCCTCATTTTTAATTTTATAGCTGTTGTATTTTGAATGATTTGAAGGAAATGAATAAAAAAAACAGGGGATTGAATATGCATTCAATCCCCTGGATAATTCATTTTTGATTAAAAGAAATACTAGCTCTTCTTTTCTGCTGGAGTAGCTGGTGCCATCTTTTTAGCTTTCTTTGCTTTTTTGGTTTTTTTACCTTCAGTTGCTGGCTTAGCAGTGTCTGCTGGTTTTGCTGCATCTGCTGGTTTAGCAGTTTTGTCCATTTTTTTAGCATCAGCAGCTGGTTTTGCAGCCTCAGCTGGTTTAGCAGCAGTCTTATCCATTGGCTTAGCAGCTGGTTTTTCCATTGGTTTAGCAGCAGCTTTATCCATTGGTTTAGCAGCCGGAGCCGGATTGGTTTGTGCATTTACAAATCCAAGGCAAAGAGTCAAAGCGAATAATAAAAACAAGTTTTTCATAATAAAATTAATTAATTAATTGGTGAGTTAAATAAAACCAAACGTAAATTTGAAGATTTACTTTTGTCTGCGATACTGTTTGAATCATCATTATTAAATGATTAACACGAAAACTCACCTATTAACACTGGCTTAGACTTTCTTTAGTAAAAGGTAAACGAATCCGGCTTTTACAGGTTTGGTCCTCTCTTGATTTTGAACTGTATAAACAAACTAGCCGTTTCCCTTTTGCTCGTTCCGGAAAACTTGTAATCCAAAGTAGAGGTATATGTAAGACTTCCTGTAATTGAACCCTGGGGACTTCCATAAGACGCTATGGATATAGAGGCGCCTTTTGGAATCTGGCTAATAAATTCGTCACCATTTGAAAAGATCATTTGAAGATCACCTGATTTGGAAATAGTTGGATCGTTGGCAAATATTGAGGAGAATTGCCCGGCAGTGGTGTCACCTTTCCACGCCCAATTAATAAAACTATTACCAGCGAGTGTATTAGTTGGATATTCCTCTATGGGTTGACTTAATATTTTTTGAATATTTGCAGAGCTCAGGTATTCATGATCATGATATATGGTCCTACTGACCAGGTGATAGGTTCTTCCGGTAAATGAACCGGATTGAAATTCAATATCAAATTCACTGGGTCCGCCAAAATAATCAGTTGGCAGGTCGGTATCTTTTAAGCAAGAATTCATAGTGATTAATACCAGGATTATCTGGATTGAGATACGCCAATTCATATTTCTATATTAATCTGTTATGAACATTTATAATTTGGATGATATCAAAATATAACGGGTATTCATTTGATCAAAAATGGAATAGATCTCTCTGATTAATTCTTCAGTGACTATAGTTTTGAAATCTTCAAATGAAGACAGTCGTTCTGTTTCCATAAATTTATAACTTTGTTCAAAAGGTCCGGCTTCAAACTTTAGAATAAATTTATTTCCGGATTTGAATACCTGAATAATTAATTCAGGATGCGGAATCTGGCCCAGGATTCTCATGCTTAAAGTCTTGTTGAATAATTTGGGAATATTTTTTGTAAAGTGACCTGTATTCAGGAAATTCCTGTACAAGCAACCGGATGTGTTTTTCAATACTGTGCAAGTCACCTCTTTTGGCAGGCCCGGTTTGTGCACTGTGAGGATTCATGGCAAAAGCTTTTTCAACCGTTTCAGTCATCAGGCTTTTTAATACTTTGAAAGGTACATTTGTTTTTTCCAGAATTTTTTGGGCAATGACTAAGTTGTAATTGGAAAAGTTATTTGCAAAAACAGAAGCAAGATGAAGGTGCGTGCGAATAATATCACTCATGATAAAAACTTCCGGACTGATTTTGCCTGCAATGTCTTTCAACACTGGCAGGATTGTTGGATTGCCTTCGACAAATACAGGTATTTCAGACCAGTTGGGCGTTTTCAATTTTGAAAAACTTTGCAAAGGGTAGAAGAGTCCCCGGTTTTTAAAATAAGCGTCTATGATATCAGGGGAGTTTACACCGGAACTATGTGCTATTAATTTATCAGGAGTGAGTTGATTGGATAGCTTGCTACTCAAATCAGCAATCGCATCATCTTTAATGCAAATCAAATACAGATCAGCATTTTTATTTAGATGATCAAGTGAATGGACTCCTGTACAATTTAGTTGGTCTGCTAAAAGCTTAGCATGCTCGGGATTTCTCGAAAATACCTGAACTATTTTTTGACCGGAAAGGGAGAGTTTTAATCCAAGTACTGTTGCCAGATTGCCGGAGCCGATTAAGACTATATCATGCTGCATGCAGTTTAGGATATCTTTTAAGGTATGAAGATAAGAGTAAACCGCTTAACATGATTATTCCTCCCAGCCAAACCAGAATGATCCATGGAAATTCAATGACCTGAATTACAATGAAATCATTTCTTGGCGCATTTTCAGCTACGAGAAATGGAATCGCAACACTCTTGAAATCAGGGTGTAGTGCATATTGAAATTGCATCGTTTCGGTTTCAGGAATTATTTTTGAAAACTTAAGGGTGATTCCGGGAATAATGGATTGAACTGGCAGCGATATTACCTGATTGTCGCGTATCATGAATATCGGATTCAGTTTGGCAGTAAATTCATGGTCTTTGAATTCGACCTGCGCAGATAAAGCAATTTCATTTTCCTTTGGCACCAGGATATCTGGATCGATTTCCTTTGAAAAACCAAGCAGTTTTAAATATTTACCACTTCCGATTTCAATAGAATCGCCTTTCTTTAATTCGATCTGAGTCAATTTCAGGTTTTCAAATGATGGCATAAATGCATCATATGCAGAATCCGGAATTTGAACTCTCATCTGTAAAGCATCCACGTGTGACGGAAATTTATAGATCAGATTATTCCTGAAAATAATTGCTGGTTTGCTAATCTGGAAGGTACTGTCTTCTGGTTTTCTAACTTCAAAGGTCAATTGTAACTTCTGATCAAAAGGTTTTGATTCTAAGTCCTGAGGTTGAAAATCATTGGAGATCTCTTTTAATATCAAATAATGATTTTTTGTAAAGACGGTATCATTTAGTTTGCATGTATATAATTTGTAGTCCAGGCTGTCTTCTGCTTTCTGTGCTGCATTAGCGTCAGTCTGTGTTTGAGGAATCTGTGCAATTAAAGAAAAGATATCCTTATTGATATAATGTTTGGTCGATGGATTTGACGCTGCAACTTTAGTTAGTTTATTATCATATTGAACTTCCGGATGCAACATAAACGATTCTGTGATATGGTTCAACGAATCTTCCTTCCAGACTTTCAGATCGTAAATTCTGCTTTTCAAAATGAAGGTATCTTTTTCGTACATCACCCAGTATCCATTCATAAACATCTTTTGACCTCTTATCAAAGTCAAATGTTTGGAGAGTTCTTCATCAGCTTGTCCGGGCAGCAGGTCTTGTTGCGCAAAGCGATTGTGTGAAATGATATTTTTATTTATTCCTGTAAATAATATTCCCAGTAATAATATACCAAATCCACCATGCGAAAGCACAGGGCCCGCTAATCGCCATTTGAATTGTATGACACGAATCAGATAAATGAAAGAACTAATTATGGCAAACCAGGCAGTCCAAAGAAAAAGAGCATGACTCCAGTGCAGCTTTTCAAACGAATTAAAAGTAAGGCCAAACGCTATACTGCTTAATAGCAGGCTTATTCCTGTATTGATGAAAAATAGTTTTCCAAGTTTACTTTCCCGGTCATCAAGATATTTCAGATACAGTGAAAAGGAAGAGAGCATTCCTGTAAAAATGGCAATCCAAATTTGATATTGGTTGTGATGCGCAACCGGATTTAATGGCGTACTTCTGTGCCAGCTCTCCATAGAGGTGTTTAAGAGTTTTCCGATCAAATCGAGCAACTTGTTATAAACGGGAATTGAAGTAGTAAAACTGATAAGCAATGCACCAAATAGTAATATAAGACTACCTATCAGCATCCAGAATTCTCTGGAAATAAATTGTTCTTCCTTTTGTTTTGTCGGGATTTCCTTAAATCGTTTGATCAGAAAGAGTACAGAGGCAATTGTTACAATAAGGCAAAAAATGACCAACTGCCATTCAAGACCCATTTGTGTGAAAGCATGTGCCGAACTGTCACCCAGAATGCCACTACGCGTCAAAAATGAAGAATATACAACGAGGATAAATGCAAGTAAATAAAAAATGAAGGTTGCCCGAATTGAATAACCCGTTGATTTGGAAATCAGATTCGTATGTATTCCGGCAATAATAACAATCCAGGGTACCAATGACATGTTTTCTACCGGATCCCAGGCCCAGTATCCACCAAAGCTCAACGCTTCATATGCCCAGGCACCGCCCATCAGGACTCCGGTACCTAAAATAAATCCGGAGAATAAAGCCCAGGGTAAAACAAGACGGATCCAGTTCTTATACTCTTTATACAGCAAAGCGGAAATGGCATAGGCAAAAGGAACAATCGTTGAAGCAAAACCGAGAAACAGGGTAGGAGGATGAATGATATTCCAATAATTTTGAAGCAGTGGATTCAAACCATTGCCCTTAATCAATTTAGTGTATTCAGCATTACTGAATAAAGGAATATTCATTGTGTGTCTTAATAAACTGAATGGACTGCTACCTATCCTGGACTCACCTACATATATACCAAGTAACATTGTAGTTAAGATGAGATTCACAGCAAGTATCACCATCAGGATCGAAGCATCCAATTTTGATTTGAATCTAAAAAAGAATGATCCCAGTAGACAATTCCAAAACATCCATAAAAGAAAACTTCCTTCCTGACCTTCCCAAAAAGCAGATACGATGTATTTCATGGGAAGCTCATCTGATACGTGTGCCCAGGCATATTGGTATTCGTAGTAATGACGGGTCATCATAAAAAAAATGAGAATGATGATCCCGAAAACGGAAACGAGATGTATCAGGAAAGCTGACTTAATGGATTTGCTCCATACCGGAGAAAGCTCTTTATAATTTTTAATAAATGCAATCAAATAAAACAAGGCACTGAAAAATGCGAGTAAGACGAGAAACCGTCCGCAATAATGAACCCACAAATGTTCACCTACGTATTGAACATTATTCATAAAGCTGTAGTGGACTTAATATAGATTTCTTCGTCTTTGTATTTGGAAGGACATTTTAAAAGCATACTCTTGGCTTCGAATATATCTTCTTTCATGGTACCGGTTAATACCACTTGTTCGGATAATTCAAAATCCTGAGGTTTAGGAGCCCTAAGAATTACTTGTTTGGTAACACCATCTTTGTCTGTTAAAAAGAAGCTGAAATAGTTGGCTTCTTTTTCCGGTTGGTAATAAATCTCTTTTTCTTTCGCCAGATGCCCGACCAGTTTTACCAGGCCACCACTTTTTGCTGCTGATCCAAAACTGGAGTAAGTCGAAAAGTCTTTTGATGCGGAAATCAGCAATATTATGGCTGCACCTATTAGAGATAAAGCCAATATATATGATTTTTTCATAGAGTAGCAAAGTTAAACCTAATTACTAAATAATGAATTTGAATGCCAATTGTTTAATAAGCTTGATTCACTGTAGCCGGGGGGATTTGAGAACAGGGTTAATAATAGTTTAAATAACTTGCGGGCTGGTTTTTAGTTAAAACTTGAGTCTATTTTTGAATTTGAAAAACCGACTATGTCAAAACACATCATTCAAACCATTAATTTCAATATTTATCAGCAGGAAAACCCCTTGATTGCTAACTTAAATTGGATGGTTGATGAATCTGAATTTATTGAAATCACTGGTTTGAATCATACCGGTAAAACAACCCTTTTAAATGCTATATATGGACATCCGGGCAACAGTTCCGGACAATTATTTGTACTTGACTATTCGATGATGCCTGTATCCAAAGGGGATTTAGCAACCCTTCGGAGAAAGCTGGGATATGCAAAACAAGGATCAAATCTGGTTGAGAATAAAACAGTCAGGGCTAATCTGGCAATGGCTTTAAATGCAGCAGACCGAATCACGGATCTGGATTCCGAAAGTCAGATTGAAGAATTGCTGGATCGTTTTTCATTGAAAGATTGTATTCGCAGAGAAGTCAGGGAATTGTCTTATAGCCAGCAGCATCTTACTGCTTTGGCCCGGGCATTAGTCCATAGACCTAAATTGCTTTTAATGGATCAGAGCCTGGATTTACTGGATGATAAATACCGCAGACAGGTACTGGAAATCATTCAATCTTACAGGGTTTCCGAGCGGATGACGATTATCTCTACTTCGCTTTATGGTTGGGCCAAGGAAATAACTAGTTGCAAATCAATGAAATTGGTGAACGGCTCCTTAATTACGGCTGAATAGAACTTCTAAAAGACCTTAATTTAGCTCTTCTTAAAACTTGAAGGCAGGTATCTTTGCCTACTAATTTTGAAATTATGTTTGAAAGTTTGAATGAACGCCTGGAACTGGCGCTTAAAAGTGTAAAAGGAGAAGCCAGGATTACGGATCTCAATGTTGCAGAATCCATTAAGGAAATTCGCCGTGCCCTCGTCGATGCGGATGTGAATTATAAAATTGCCAAGGAATTTACCGATAAAGTTAAGGAGCAGGCCCTTGGTACCCGCAATGTGCTGAAGTCAGTCAAACCGGGAGAGCTGATGGTGAAGATTGTAATGGATGAGTTGGTTGAGCTCATGGGCGGACAGGCGGAAGGGCTTAATTTAAATGGAAATCCGGCTGTGATTTTAATTGCCGGTCTTCAGGGCTCGGGTAAAACTACTTTTTCGGGAAAACTGGCTTTGTTTCTCAAAACCAAAAAGAATAAAAAGGTTTTGTTGACGGCATGCGACGTGTACCGCCCGGCGGCAATTGATCAGTTGACTGTATTGGCAGAGCAAGTCGGGGTTGAGATTTATAAGGAACCGGATGTTAAAGATCCTATACTGATTGCCAGGCATGCAGTTGATTTCGCAAGGACAAATAAATTGGATGTAGTCATCATAGATACAGCAGGAAGAACTTCAGTCGATGAAGAAATGATGACAGAAATAGCGAATGTGAAACAGGCCATTCAGCCTTCAGAAACATTATTTGTTGTCGATTCAATGACTGGTCAGGATGCAGTAAACACGGCACAGGCTTTTCACGATCGGATTCAATATGATGGAGTTGTATTAACCAAACTGGATGGAGATACCAGAGGCGGAGCAGCTCTTTCTGTTAAGTATACCATTGGAAAGCCGATCAAATTTGTTTCTACGGGCGAAAAAATGGATGCCCTTGATGTCTTTTATCCGGATCGCATGGCACAACGGATTCTGGGGATGGGAGATATTGTAAGCTTGGTGGAAAAGGCTCAGGAACAATTTGATGATGCAGAAGCAAAAAAGATTGAAAAGAAAATTAAACAGAACAAATTCGATTTTAATGACTTTCAGGGCCAGCTTCAACAAATTAAGAAAATGGGAGATTTGAAGAGCTTGTTAGGCATGATACCTGGCGCGGGTAAGATGTTAAAGGATATTAATATTGATGATAAAGCCTTTTCAAAAGTTGAGGCAATCATCCAATCGATGACACCGCAGGAACGGGCAAATCCTGAAATCCTGAATATGTCCAGAAAAAGCAGAATTGCTGCGGGTTGCGGAAAGAATATTCACGAAATAAATGCATTTATCAAGCAATTTGAAGAAATGCGAAAAATGATGTTTATGATGTCAAAAGGTCAGGGAATGGGCCAAATGATGAATCAAATGAAGAATATGAGAAGATAAGCATTTATGTAAAGTCGTTCTGGCTTTAACGGACATAGGGTGTTCGAATTTTAATACTTTACTTGTCCATTCTGATAGTGAACTTCCGGTTGAATTTGCTAATTTTACTACAAATTCAACACCGATGTTTAACACTTTCAGGATTTTGATTCTGATTGCAGTCAGCTCTAAAATTTTTGGTCAACTTCCAAATGGTTCTGATGCAAATGATTTCACGGTCCAGGATATAAATGGGGGTACTTACAGCTTGTTTTCGAAAATGGGCGCTAACAAATCAGCTTGTCTTGATTTTTCCGCAACCTGGTGTGCTCCATGCTGGTCATTTCATCAGAGCGGAGTGCTGGAGCAGGTTAATAATAATCTGAGCGCTTATACTACAGTCATTTTTCTGGAATCTGATTGGAACACCAATACCAATTGTTTATATGGCCCTAGTGGATGTAACAATGTAACACAGGGAAATTGGGTCGCCGGCACTCCATATCCAATCGCAGATCTTTCATCATCAAACGGTGCAGGTGTCAATAACGATTATAATATTGCTTATTATCCAACCCTGTATGTCATCTCTCCGGATAAAAGGGTTTGGGAAATTATGGTAAGGACCTACCAGAATTATGTCAATTGGATTACCGGAAGTTTTACTCTGGCAGCAACAGCAAATCTTACGAATTCTACCTGTGGTGATAATGGAAAAATTATTTTAAATCCCACGGGTGGCTTCAGTACTTTAAGTTATAAATGGAGCAATGGGGAAACTACAAAAGATCTAAACAATATTCCCGGTGGTACGTATTCAGTAACCATAACCGACGTGAATGGTTACTTCAAATCGTTTGGGCCCTATGTCATCACTGGTCCTCAAAAACGCGTTGATGTAACAAATGTAAATTTAACGCACATTAAATGCTTTGATGAGGCTACAGGAAGTATCTCTATTCAAGCAGATTATGGAACACCTCCTTATACTTATTCCTGGTCAAATGGATTTACTTCTTCAAGCATTGATAATCTGAAAGCAGGTATTTATAGCATTACTATAACAGATAGTAATGGTTGTACCAGAATGAAGTCCTATACTTTGTCACAACCGGCTGATCTTAAAATTACAGCCACCTCCGGAAAAGAAAATTGTTCGAATCAGGATGGATTTATTCAGGTAAAAGGACAGGGCGGCGTATCGCCATATAAATATGATTTGGGTAGTGGGATTCAAACGAGTCCTTACTTTGCAAAATTAAAGGGAGGAAAAGACTACACAGTTACGATAACAGATGCAAATGCATGTACAGAATCAGTAACCATATTTGTCGATATAACAGAAAGACCAAAAGCAGACGCTGGTTCAGATAAATCATTGGATTGTAAAAAAGATACGATTAGTTTAGATGGAACACAATCAGATCAGGGTTCGCCTTTTGTTTATTCATGGACTACCAGTGATGGTATAATTGTAAAGGATGCCGAAACTTTGTTGCCTCAAGTCATTAAACCGGGTAAGTATTATTTGAAAGTCACCAACATAGATAATAAGTGTGTCAATAATGATTCCGTATTGGTTATTGATAAACGAATTTATCCAGATATCAGCGCAACCGGAGATACTACGCTGAATTGTAATTTAACTGAAACAGAATTGTCGGGAAATAGTACAAACAGCAACTCAAAATTTTATTGGAAAAAAATAAAAGATTCACTATTTGTTTTCAATGGGAAAAAGTTTATTGTATCGGATTCCGGGCAATATGTATTTCAGGTAGTGGATACCATTAATTTATGTATTTCAAAAGACACGATCCGGATTCTGACCGATCAGAACAAGCCTCAGGCTGTTGCTGTTCCTGAAAAAGAAGTTAGCTGCAAAAATACTGAAGTGGTTATTGATGGTAGTGCATCGTCTCAAGGAATTGAATTTACATATCATTGGGTAACGTCGAATGGAAATATTGTAACAGGTGATAGTACATTGAAGCCTCTGGTTAACAAAGGTGGGGAATATATCCTGGAAGTAACCAATACAAAAAATTATTGCAAAAGTAAAGCGAGTGTTTCTGTGTTACAACAAACCAGTCCAGTCGCTGCTTTTACACAGTTCATTAATGGCCTTTCTGCTAAATTCAATGATCTCTCTCAGGGTATTCCTTCTTCATGGCAATGGATGTTTGGCGATGGAACGAAAAGCAGTGAGAAAAATCCGGAGCATGAATTTCCTTCAGATGGTGAATATGAAGTTTGTCTTTCCATCCAAAATGATTGCGGGCAGGATGTTAAATGTCAGAAAATTCTTGTTGGAATTTCTGCTGCACTTGATCTTGCTTCATCCGATATTCATCCGGTGAGTTGTTTCGGTGGAAATGACGGATCAATAACATTAACTGTGCAGGGAGGAGTTCCTCCTTATAAATACAATTGGAGTAATCAGGAAACCTCGAAAGATATATCAGGCCTGGTGGCAGGAGATTATACTGTTGAAATCAAAGACCAGCAAGGCACCCTTTTGATAAAAAGCTTCAAAATCGATGAGGCTCAGGAAATTGAACTTAGAAACGCCACAATAGTGAATACAAGCTCCGGTAAGAATGAAGGAAGTATTTTGCTGGACATTTCCGGTGGCGTACCGCAATACAAGTTTCTTTGGTCAAATGGAATGACTTCAAATCCTGCAATTGATCTGGGTGCTGGCGATTATACCTGTGAACTAAGCGATTCCAATAATTGCGTAAAAATATTTGGACCCTTTACCATTAAAGAAATAACCGCAACCAATCATTCTGATGGTGTAAACTATTTAGAAATAATGCCAAATCCGGCGAGTGGCAAAGGGATGATACATGTTCATTCGGCTAAGTTAAATAATTTTACCTTGAACATGCTAAATGCATTTGGTGAAATTGTTTGGACTAAGGTCACCTCTGATGAATTTATCCCAATGGATTTTAATAATTATGCCCGGGGTTTGTATTTTGTAATGCTTGGTGATGACCGTTCGCGTGTGGTATTAAAATGGATCATCGAATAAATTGGATTGCTCTTAAAACTTGTGTCGATAAGTGCGTTTGCCATTGCATAGTTTTGATCATGGATAATTGTAGTTTGTAAGAGAATTAATTTCTCTAATTATCATAGTTTTTTTTTCGATTAAATACATTGTTATGATCAGGTTTATCTTATCTCTGGGTTTTACGCTCTGCCTTAATTTGCTGTTCAGCGAAATAATAAGTCAAAAAAACCTTACCAAGTTTGACTCAAAGTCCCTGATCCAAATGATTGAGGTAAATCCGGGCGCATTGGTGATTAATTGCCCTGTAAATGCAACCGAAGCGGCTCGTCAAACTCAGGCAGCTATCGATGCTAAATTTGCAAGCTGGTTAAGTTCGGCTACGTTTTCAGGAGGCTGCAATCCATTGCTTTCGAATAATAATACAGGTGCTCCCAGTGCCTGTGGGGGATCGGTAACAGTGACGTTTACGGTAACGAGTTCTTGCGATCCTTCCGTTAGTTGTTCTGCCGTATTTGCAGTTATAAACCCTCCACCGGTGATTCTGAATACCGCAGGTAATGTTATTGAAGCATCTTGTAAAACACAAGCTGCAATTAATTCGGCATTTGCCAACTGGTTGGCAACAACGACATTTAGTGGTGGTTGCAATTCAGCAATCAGTAATAATAATGATGGTTCACCGCCTGCCTGTGGTGGAACAAAAACAGTAAAGTTTATAGTGACAAGTACTTGTGACCCACCAGTAACAGCAAGCGCTAAATTTACGGTTACTCCATCTCCTCCGGTTATAGTTAGTTGTCCAACAAATATTACGGAAGCTGCAGGCCAATCACAATCAAGCATTGATTGGAAATATGCAGCCTGGCTAAATAGCGCCAGTTTTTCAGGAGGGTGTAATGCAAATTTAAGTAATAATAGTACTGGTGCACCGGATCATTCCGGAGGATCTGTTACTGTAATATTTACAGTGACAAGTAGTTGTGAGCCGAACAAAACTTGCAGATCAACTTTTACAGTTAAACCACCTGTATTTTCATTGAAATGTCCTTTAAATGTCGCAGAATTAGCATGTCAGACTCAGGCAGAAATAAATGCGAAATTTAATACCTGGTTGAATTCAGTAACTTTTGAAGGAGGCTGTAATGTAGTGGTAACAAATAATAATACAGGTTCGCCTCCGGCCTGTGGCGGTTCTACTTCGGTAAAGTTCACTGCAACTAGTTCGTGCGATCCCACGGTGACCTGTTCGGCTTCTTTTGCGGTTGTACCTTCACCATCGGTAGTCCTACTTTGTCCTGTGAACAAGACTGAAGCACCATGTCAATCTCAGGCAGAAATTGATTCTAAATTTGCGACGTGGTTGGCTTCTGCTTCATATTTAGGTGGGTGTTATGCTGCATTGAGTAATGATAATTTGGGTGCACCATCTGCTTGCGGTGGCTCAGCTAATGTGCGATTCGTGGTGACCACTGCTTGTGAACCGCCAAAGACCTGCATTTCTGTATTTACCGTTCAGAGTTCACCACCGGTAGTATTAACTTGTCCGGCAAATCAAGTTGAAGACACAGGTCAGACTCAATCTCAAATAAATATAAAATTTGCAAAGTGGCTGAATGATTATAGTTTTTCAGGAGGATGTAATGCAGTAATTAGTAATAATAGTACAGATGCTCCTTCAAGTAAAGGTGGTTCCAGGACAGTCCTCTTTAGCATAGCGAGTGGTTGCGAGCCCAATAAAACCTGTAAAGCAAAATTTTCAGTCAATTCAGGACTTGTTTCAACCGGAGGTTTTAATAATCAGGTTGATTCTACTGCCGGACTTAACATATTGAATAACCGGTACAATTCTGCCATAAGAAAGTTTGTTAAACAAATTGAAATAGAACCAAATCCTGTCAAAGGAAATGGGATAATAAAAATAGAACTTTTTGAAAAGCAATTGTATCGAATCGACCTTATTAATATATTGGGCAAAACGATCTGGTCAACTGTAGATTCTAAAATGCAAAATCAATTTGAAATTGAGTTTAGTGATTATCCGGCTGGATTATACTTTTTAGTGCTTAGTACTGAACAGTCCAGTAAAGTTTTAAAGTGGATTGTCAACTAAGACACCATTATTTAAAAATGCGATGTGAATTTATTTCGAATTGAAATGATTGTTATAGTTTCACCAAGCTGATCTGTGATTTGTAAAGATTAGTTGGACTTGTGATTCTCAGGCAATAAATTCCGGTTTCAATATCTTTTAGATTAATTCTTGTGGATTGCGTGCTGATTTTTTGTTGCCACCTGATTTGCCCAAGCTGGTTGGATATTTCAAATTTCAAATCCGGAGTGACGGGATCTTTAATAACTATGGTTATGAAATCTAATGCCGGATTAGGGTAAACTTGTACATTATTTGTCTTTGTATCAACCTGTATGTCTCTGGTAATCACTTCGAACTGATCAGCTCCGATATCATTTGTTATTCCCCTGGGCAAGCAATCCATATCTGTGATAACATCATTTAATACTTTGCCTGCAGCAATCAGGTTAATATTCTTTTTAGCCAGGTGAAAATTAAAGTTTGCTGCATCAGTAAACAGACCTGAAGTTGCTTTAGTGTAGTTGCTTGTCAATATGCCCTGTGCCCCTTCGCGTAAAGCAATCGCTTGATTCGTGAGATTATTGGCGATTTGAATATTCGTGCTTCCTGTAAAGCGGTATTCGATGGAGTTAAAATAATTTTCTGTCCAAACTGTGTTATTATAAATTTTGACATCAGGAGTTCTTTCAATGCCAATGCCTACATCCCTGCTGGTATGTACAATGTTATTGCGGATCATCCCACCAAAATTTCCCCGTGACGGATCGTCGCTTAAACCAAAGCCTATGCCTCTGTCGCAATCCATAATAAAATTATTTTCAACAAGGATATCTGACGAGTTTGACCAGAAGTGAATCGCATGTTCTGCCAGATTGCCATCAGGACTCCGCAGATGTTTAAAAGTATTGTATCTTATGATCCAGTTTGCACAATGATGACCATCTATTCCTCCGGTATAATATTGATTGCCGATTCCTGAGGAAAATTCGAATTCACAGCATTCAATAATTCCACCATCACAAACATTGGGTTCTGTTGAACTGCCGGATATTTTTATAAACTGCTCATTGCCGTCAATGATTTTGACATTGTGAATTAAAGCGCTATCGGCGTTGGATTCTCCGTGTATCTGAATCGGATGATAGTATACCCAGCCAATGGTCATATCGGCAACTGTAAAATGTGCAGCTGCAACATTGAAAATATGGGTAACCCCACCATTAAATCCCAGGCCTTTAATGACGACATCGTCGCGATTGCCTGTTTGTCCCCGGATAGTCAGATTCTTCATATTAGAACTAATATATAGCAGATTGGAATTGAGATTGTAGTTGCCTTTCGCAAGTAGTATTGTCATGTTGCCATTATTGGAATTGGCAAGCGTAAGTGCATGCTGAAGTTCAGTAACCGTATTCACCAAAACAGATTTACCGGGAGTAGGCAGGGAAGGACAATTGCATTGACCATAGAACTTACCAAAAACAGTTAAAAAAATCATGCAGATAGTCAGTATTGATTTCATTGCAATTGTTTTTAAAATGTGATTATACTATTCGTCATGTCGCAGATGAGTAGAATATCTAAATCTAAAAGACTTTAAAAATTTTAAAATGATGGTATAATACTTACCGTAATAATTATCAACAGAAAGTATGGATTGAAGATGGGATCCGGTAAATCAAAGATAAACATACCTTTTGCAAATAGTAAATTTGAATCAAAATTATTGATGAAATAGGTTTGTTTTCATTGCTGAAATACGGAGTATAATCTGAAAATATTCTCATCACCAAATTCGAATTATTTGAATAATGGAATATTCTGTGAAAAACCAAAAGGTTAACTGATCTAAATTAGAGCGATCTCAGCTTTTTCTGAAGTTCGAGTAATTTCATCATGCATTCGATGGGAGTCATTGTTTGCACGTCGAGCGCTTTGATTTCATTGATTAACTTGCGGTCTTCTTGTTGGGCGTACTCATAAATATTGACCTGCATTTTACCGGTTTGCGCTGTGCTTTTTTCTTCACTTCCGGATTTTGTTCTTTTCTCTTCCAGATCGGTAAGAATTTCCTGGGCACGGTGTAAAAC
The DNA here is from genome assembly GCA_029781865.1 of Bacteroidota bacterium. Taxonomy (GTDB): domain Bacteria; phylum Bacteroidota; class Bacteroidia; order Chitinophagales; family Saprospiraceae; genus Vicinibacter. Next base: position 287,505 of record JAKOVW010000079.1, on the reverse strand, counting down.
TTCAAATGGCATCCCGGCCATCTGTGCTACGTGAATTCCGAATGAATGTTCACTTCCACCCGGAACCAATTTTCTCAAAAAAATTACGGATTTATCAATTTCCTGGGTGGAGACGTGGAAGTTTTTAATTCTTGGAAGATAGGCGCTTAATTCGTTGAGCTCATGATAATGAGTAGCAAATAAGGTCTTTGCTCTTTTGTCCTGAATTTCATGTATGTACTCTGCAATTGCCCAGGCAAGGGAAATTCCATCGTAGGTACTGGTTCCTCTTCCAATTTCGTCCAGCAGGATTAAAGACCGGTCTGATAAGTTATTTAGTATTGATGAAGTTTCATTCATCTCAACCATAAAAGTGGATTCTCCGGATGAGATATTATCGCTGGCGCCAACCCGGGTAAATATCCGATCAATAAATCCAAGATTTGCTTCTCTTGCTGGTACGTATGACCCAACCTGGGCCATCAAACAAATTAAAGCAGTTTGACGAAGTATGGCTGATTTACCTGACATGTTTGGTCCTGTAATCATTAAAATTTGCTGAGAGTCGGAATCCAGATAAATATCATTGGGTATATAATGATCACCGCTGGACAATTGCTTTTCTATAACCGGGTGACGTCCATCTTTGATGTCGATTACTTTGCTGTCGTCTACCTGTGGTTTACAATAATTATTGGCAAGAGCGGTTTTGGCAAAGGAATACAAAACATCAATTTCAGCAATTACCTGTGAGTTGAGTTGCAGTGGTAACAAATAGTCCTGAATCAAATCAACTAATTTTTCAAACAGCTCCTCTTCCAGTTGAATGATCCGTTCTTCTGCGCCCAGAATTTTTATCTCGAGTTTTTTTAATTCATCTGTGACGTATCGTTCGCCATTCGACATGGTTTGCTTCCGGATCCAATGATCAGGCACTAGTCCCTGATTTTTATATTTATTGGTCACTTCAAGAAAATAACCAAATACCGAATTGTATCCGATTTTCAGATTGGCAATGCCCGTATTGATAATTTCCTGTTTTTGAATATCGAGCAAGAGATCCTTACTGTTTGTAAGAATGTATTTTAATTCATCCAGCTCTGGTGAGAATCCGGTTTTGAAAATGCCACCTTTATTGATTTGGTTTGGTGCATCAGGATGTAATTGCTGAGAAATTAAAAGGGCAAGACTTGCACATTCCTGTATTTTTTCACCAAGTCTTAAAAGGCCTTCATTGGTTTGTTTGCTTAAAACATCCTTAAGTGGAGATAATTTATTTAAACTCTTTAGGATGTGATTTATTTCCCGAGGATTTATTCTTCTCAGCGGTATTTTGGAAACCAATCGTTCGAGATCTCCGAAATGATTTAAGATCTGATTTAGTTCTTCCCGAAGTGAATCCTGAGAAATAATCGATTCAACCATTCCGAGTCTGTTTTGGATTTTCTCCAGATCCAGAAGAGGCATGATAATCCATTTGCGCAATTGACGCGAACCCATTGGCGTCTGTGTATGGTCGAGGATTTGGAGTAAGCTGCATCCTTCCGAGTGGATCGGATCAACCAATTCCAGATTCTTGATAGTAAACCGATCCATCCAGACTGTCTCATCACTCGCGAGTCTGCTGATTTGCGAAAGATGTGCCGGATTTTTTGTTTCAATACTTTCCAGATAGTGGATAATCGCACCTGCTGCGATTTGCCCGTAAGTATATTCTTCTACACCAAATCCTTTTAAACTGTTGACTTTAAAATGCTGTAATAATTTTTCCCTGGTGTAATCGGTTTGATAGATCCATTCTTCAAGGGGATAGAGGTAATAGGATTCGCCAAAATTGGATTCAAAGTAAGATGTTTTGCTTCTGGAAAGTATGATCTCGGATGGTTGAAAACTTTGCAGTAATTTTTGAAGATAATCTTCGTTTCCCTGGGCGAGATAAAATTCTCCGGTGGATACATCCGCGAAGGATATTCCGCAAATTTCATTCGAAATAAAAACAGACGCCAGGAAATTGTTTTTTTTGTGATCAAGTAATTTGTCGTCGAATGTAATTCCCGGAGTGATTACTTCAGTGATGCCTCTCTTTACAATTTTTTTGCCTTTGACTGGTTTTTCAAGTTGCTCGCATATCGCAACGCGGTAACCTGCGCGAACCAATTTGGGAAGATAAGCATCTAACGAGTGATAAGGGAAGCCGGCAAGTTCTATATCATTTCCGCCATTGTTTCTCTTGGTAAGTACTATGCCCAAAATTTTGGAAGTGGTAATTGCATCTTCACCGAAAGTTTCATAAAAATCACCAACCCGATAAAGTAAAATGGCGTCAGGATGCTTGCTTTTCATAGCATAATACTGCTCCATTAATGGGGTCATGGTGTTAATCTCAAAGAGTAAAGCTTCTCCTTTCAAGTTTCAAGTTTGCGCAAATATACAAAGTGCTTAAGAGAGAAAATGTTACAAATGCAGGTGTAGCATTAGAAATAGCCCGATTTGGGTAGATAAACTGCATGGTGCCATCGGCTATATGATTTTATGTTATGGTACAAGGCATTGAACCTTTGTGATTTGCAGATTTTTGCGTTTGAAATATTTTTTTGAACAATAAAAATTATTATAGATTTGTAATCTGGTTTGACCAAACAAACCAGTTCAAAAACTGATGATATGATATCGGCATTTAATGGCTTGAAAAAGGAAGAATACCAATTACTAATCGATGCTGTGCCTCTTATTGCCATACTTATAGCAGGAGCAGATAATGATATCGATTTACGTGAAAAGACCTGGGCTGAAAAGATTGTCAAAATCCGGAGTTATAACAACCATTTTGATCTCAAGCCTTATTATAAAGATGTCGATGAACAATTTAAAGACTTGTTCGAAAAATTTTTGAATGAGCTTCCTAAAAATGCTGAAGCCCGAAGCAGAGAATTGACTAAACGTCTATCAGCTGTCAATGAAATTTTTGCTAAACTGAATATGCGTACAGCAAATCAGCTTTATACTTCCTTTATTGCTTATGCAGAGCAAATCGCCAGAGCTTCTGGTGGTATTTTACGCATGATGTCTATAAGTAGGGAGGAATCTATATGGATAGGCTTACCTATGATCGATCCTATTTTCTTTGATGAAGTTGATGAAGAAGAATAAAAATCGCAGCGCTCATCAGGTCATATTCTAATCTTTCAGCATCAGCAAACTTGAAACAGTAATAATTGATTCAGATTAATTGTTTGTTTTGATCTATATCAAATAATCAATTGTGAATGATTATTTTTTGTACATAAGCCTGGTTGTTTTCTATCCAATGAATAAAATGTATGCCCTCCATATTCAATGGATTCAGGTTTACATTGGAATTATTAAGTCCATTTTCCGAATAGACTAGTTTTCCTGCCATGTTGTATATTTTAACATGTTCAATATGAGTGGATAAATTTTGTAAGTGACCCTGATTGGGGTTGGGATACCAAAGATTGGTAGCCAATGATTGATCTTTAGTAGCTGCGACACAATCATTCTCTGAAACTAAAGTGAGAATATACTCGCCCGGAAAATTTGTACCGGGATAATCGAGATTATAATCAACAGGGAAGCCTAAATTCACAGTCAACTTCATATGGATTACCGGCTTGTATTCACCCGGTGAATTGGAATTATCTGCAGTGCCTTGTAAAATCAGACAGCCGAAAGTTTTCTTCTTAAAAATGCAATCCGGAGGATTACAGGAATATTTAATCCCTTTTGGTAAATTGATGATCGCATTGGCCGTATCGATTGCGGCCTTTTCAAGCGGGATTGGCGTGGTAAGTGGTGGTACCAAAACGCTATCCGGAACTACAACAGTGAATGTAAAATCATAAGGCTTATTGATACATGCTTTTTTCTTAATGCCACCATTCGGATAATCCGCTGAAACAGGTCTGGGATAAACACCTGTAGCTGAATCTCGGTAAATACTGTCGGGAAGACAATTCTGAGCACTTAGATTTAAAAAACTCAAAGAATAAAATAAAGTATAGAATAAATATTTCATATTTGGTGGTTTATCATATACTGCAAAGTAAATCAATTTTATGCTAAAACTTTCTATCCATTTAGTATTGGTTTTCCTGTTTAATTTCAATTCATGGGGTCAGTTGATTTTAATTAAAGGTGCGGTTAAAGATATTCATACCAAAGAGGGATTAACAGCTGTTTCGATAGGATTCGGTGCATTCGGAACCATTTCAGATAGGGATGGAAATTTTCAATTGAATGTGGACACTTCAGTTCATTTTTTGCACTTTAGATTAATTGGTTATGAAGATACCACGGTTCAGTTGCCCATAAACCATGAGCTTAATGTTTTTCTTACTCAGGCAAGTTATCTGTTAAATACGCCTGTAATCACTTCTTCCCGTTTTGAAAAGCCATTAGCAGAGTCATCCGTTTCATTAAGTGTTATAAAGCCTGAATTTCCTTCAAAATTAAATTGTAATACGGTTGCACAGGTTTTAGATCGGGTGCCCGGTGTGCAAATAATCGATGGACAGGCAAATATTCGGGGAGGATCCGGTTACAGTTATGGGGCAGGAAGCCGGGTTTTGTTGATGATGGATGAATTACCTGTTTTGGTTGCTGATTCCGGATTTCCGAATTGGGATGATTTGCCATTGGAAAACATTGGTCAGCTTGAAATCGTAAAGGGGGCTTCTTCCGCTTTGTACGGTGGTGCAGCTATGAATGGTATTATACATTTTAGAACGGCTTATCCAGGTTCAGATCCATATACAAATATTACCCTGGGAAGTAGATTTTATCTGAAACCGTCCAGTTCTAAAGAATGGTGGGGTAAAAACGGGGATGAAAGCGTACCCAATGAAACATTCATCAACTTTGTACGCAGGGAGAAGATAAACACTTTGGATTATGCAGTAAGTGGTCAGTACTCCTATAAACTGGGTTACAATAAAAATGAAGATTACAAAACAGGTAGGGTTCATTTTTTGATTCGCAAAAGAGTCAATGACCGGTTAAAATTGAATCTTGGACTCAATTATAACCAGGGCAGAAGCAGTAGTTTTTTTTATTGGAAAGACAATGGTTCCTTCGAAGGCGATCCAACGACATCAAGTACTACACAAAAGCTTCGTTTTACGATTGATCCATCTCTTACTTATGATTCTGAATCTGGCTTCCAGCATAAATTGCTATCCAGGTATTACTACGTGGAAAATAATAATGAAAACAATCAATCCAACCGGAGTAATAATGTGTATTCCGAATACCAGTTATCGCGGAATTTTCAAACTATTTCACTGCAATGTGCCGGAGGTATCGTCTTAAATCAATCCTGGACTAATGCAGAGCTGTATGGAGATACGAGCTTTAATCACCGAAATCTGGCTGCTTTCATTCAATTGGAAAAGAAAATTGCAGATCGGCTTATTATTTCAGGGGGATTCAGGTATGAAAATTATCGAATTAAAGGACCGCACTTTGCGGGTGGAAAAACGGTTGATCCCAATGTAAGTCAGGATACGACTTTATTCCGATTTGGTGCAAATCTGAAACTGGCTAAAGCAAGTTTTCTGAGAGCTTCATTCGGACAGGGTTTCCGGTTTCCGACTATTGCAGAAAAATACATAAGTACAAAAGCAGGGGGACTGAGCGTCGTGCCGAATCCCGATCTGCATGCAGAATACGGTATCAGTTATGAAATCGGCATAAAACAGGCTGCTCAATTCAATAACACCAGGTTGCTGGCAGACCTGGCTATTTTTGAATCCAGGTACCACGAAATGATGGAATTTTTACTAAACAACCGTGCTCAATTCCAATCCATAAATATAGGAGATACAGATATCAAGGGATTTGAAATCGAGGTGCAGACTATTACTGAATTCCGCAATTGTACCTTGACCACCAATGGTGGTTATACTTACATCGATCCAAGATATCTTGAATTTGACAAAACGCCAATAACCAATTTTGAGACGGCAAGCCGGGGGCAGCTCAATGCAGCTACTTCGAGTTCTGATGAGAATATCCTTAAATACAGATCCAAGTACTTGATTCGATATGATATCCAGTTGGAATTTTCTAAATTCTTCTTTGGATTGAATTTTAATTATGCCTCCAATGTGGCTGCGATCGATAAAGTATTTGATCTTTTTATTAAAGGGGAAAGGGATTACAGGTTATCACATAATACCGGTTACCGGCTTTATGATTTCAGAGTTGGCCTCAATTTGAAGCATTTCGGTCTTCAAATAAATTTCAACAATGCTTTTAATGAAGATTACAGCCAGAGACCCGGATTGATGGCAGCACCAAGAAATGTAGCCGCCCGTATTTCGTATAAATTATAACACAATGCATAAGTATTTGATGGTCAATGGTTAATGTGTAACTTCGGATAAAATTTCTTTCGTTTAAATTCTACAAAAAGCCCTGATTTTCTTTTTCTTACACTATATTTGCGCAGTTTTTTAAAAAAATATAGAAATCCTGAATTATGTCTGAAAAAGGAATTGTCAAGTGGTTACTCTTCGCTATAATATTCATTTGCTTGCTGCAATTTGTCTATTATATACCAACCAATAAAGTAGAGCGTCAGGCCGACGAATATGCAAAAGAATACAGTGCTTCATCACCGGATGAGAATTCAAAACAAGCTGCATTCAAGATTGCAAAAATTAGATATCTGGATTCAGTTTCCAATGAAAAGATATTCAGCATTCCTCTTATCAAAGAATACACTTATGCGGATCTTAAAAAGCAACAGCTCGCATTAGGTCTTGACTTGAAAGGTGGAATGAGTACCATTCTGCAAATTGACCTTAGGGAGCTGCTGGTTTCCTTATCCGGCAATAGTCAGGATCCGGCTTTTAAAAATGCTATCATTAAAGCCGAAGAGCGGATGAAATCCAGTCAAACTGATTTTATAAGTTTGTTTGTTGAAGAATTTAAAAAAGAGGGGAATGGGAAATCACTGGCCTCGGTGTTCTCCCGCGGTGCTTCCATGAAAGACCGGATCAAGTTTGAAACTCCTGATATCGACGTGGCCAGGATTTTAAGACAAATTGCGAATGAAACTGTAGACCTTACTTTTAAAAGGCTTAAAGATCGTATTGATAAAATAGGGGTTACGCAGCCCAATGTATCTCTGGATAAAGCCAGAGATATGATCGTAGTCGAGCTTCCGGGTATTGATAATCCGGTTAGGGCAAGAAAATACCTTCAGGCAAGCGCTAAACTGGAGTTTTGGGAGGTTTACCGAAATATTGATGCCGGTGTATTTGAATCCATAATCAATGCTGATAAAAAGTTAAAGGCGCTTTCTAAAGGTGATACGTCTGCGGTAGTAAAGGAAGAATATACTTTGAAAAACAGATATGAATATAAAAGAGATTCTTTGGGTAACCCGATAGATTCTACTTTAACAGGTACGGATACCATAAAAAATCAGGATCCAATGTCGGACCGTGGTCCTTTGCTGAGTGTGTTCACACCGGCAAGCTCGGCTGCAGGTGGATATGCCGTCATCGGTACAGTTGAAAAATCTAAAAGAACACGGTTTTTAGAATTGGTCAACATGCCGGAGTTGAAATCTATTTTTCCCGCAGATCTTGAATTCAGAGTGGATGCAAAACCGCAAAAATCGCAGGATCTTAAGGTGGTTTCCAACTCCTACAATGTTTATGCTATCAAAAAAAGACCAGGTGCTACAGTTGCTCCGCTGGATGGAGAACATGTAATCAGGGCACAAGCCAATCCTGATAATCTTACTGGTGAAGTCGTGGTGAGCCTATCCATGGATAATAAAGGCTCTAAGATTTGGGGAGACATGACTACAAAAGCGGCAAATGACAATAAACGTGAAATAGCCATATTACTTGATGATGAAGTTGTTTCGTGTCCCAGTGTAAGAGAGCCTATACTCGGTGGTAGTTCGCAGATTTCAGGAAGTTTCACGATTGATGAAGCTAAGGATCTAGCTAATATTCTACAGGTTGGAAAATTGCCAGCTAAAACACAAATCGTTCAGGAATCCTTAATTGGTCCATCTTTGGGACAAGAGAATATCTCCAGATCATTATGGTCAATTCTGGGTGGTTTTGTTCTCGTAATGTTATTCATGGTATTGTATTATACCGGTGGGGGCTTCTTTTCCATCATTGCATTATTGTTAAATATTCTATTCATACTTGCTACACTGGCCTCATTCGGAACGGTATTAACGTTGCCTGGTATTGCAGGTTTGGTATTGACTATGGGTATGTCTGTCGACGCGAATGTCGTCATATATGAAAGGATCAAAGAAGAGTTAGCTGCCGGTAGGGGTATTTTGGAAGCCATTAAAGAGGGCTTCAGAAATTCTTATGCTCCGATTATTGATGCTCACGTAACCAATTTACTGACCTGTGTAGTATTATTTATCTATGGTCTTGGTGCAATCAAGGGATTCGCTATTGTATTGATTATTGGTATTATTTTCTCTTTGTTTACTTCCGTATTGGTAACGAGATTGATGATCGATTGGTGGCTTGGAAAAGGAAGACATTTGGGATTTGCAAGCCAGATGACTGCAAGGGCTTTCAAAAATATCAACATCGATTGGGTCGGTGGACGCAAATATGCTTATTTGTTTTCGCTAACCTTGATTACAATAAGTTTTATTTCGTTTTTTACAAGAGGATTTGAATTAGGCGTCGAATTCAAAGGTGGTTATTCTTATAATGTTTCATTTGATAAAGATATCGATGCTGAAAAATTGAGAAATGTTTTGTCAAAAACCTTTGAAGGAAACCCGGTTGTAAAGAGTGTCGATACTAAAAATACGTATAATATAACTACTTCTTATCTTATTAATGAAACAGGAGAGGATGTGGTAGACAGAGTCAATCATAAATTAATAGAGGGTGTTAATGAAGCAATGGGCGAGAACATCAAGTATGAAGACTTTATAAACAATGAGTCTTCAGGTACGCACATTACTGCTTTTAGCAGGGTAGGACCTATCATTGCTGACGATATTAAAGCCAGCGCCTATAAATCGATTATCATCGCATTGATTGTCATTTTTATTTATATCCTGCTTCGCTTCAGCAAATGGCAATATAGTCTGGGATCTATCGTCGCTTTATTTCACGATACGATAGTTGTACTGGGTGCATTTTCTTTGTTCCATGGTGTGTTTCATTTCGCTATGGAAGTGGATCAGACTTTAATTGCGGCGGTTCTTACTGTGATTGGTTATTCAATGAACGATACAGTCATCGTATTCGACAGGATTAAAGAATTCTTAATGATGGATAGCAATAAGACGGATAAAGAACTCGTGAATGATGCCATTAATACGACTCTGTCCAGAACAATTAATACTTCTCTGGCCACACTGCTTACCATAATATTATTGTTTTTCTTTGGTGGATCCAGTACAAAAGGATTTTGTTTTGCAATGATCGTAGGTATCATTATCGGTACGTTCTCTTCCATATGCGTGGCTATGCCGGTAGTAATTGACTTTACAAAGAACCTTAAATATGTTACCAAAAAGGAGACAAAAAAAATCACCAAGCAAGTAGCTAAAGTATAGACAGGTTCTAAATAAAATAAAATGTGTATGTTCGCCTTTTAAACTTGCTGTTTAAAAGGCGATTTTTTTTATATTAGGCTAAAATTCTGTTCGTTCATATATTGATGAAAAATATAAGTATACCACTCTTGTTTTTGTTTTTGGCCTGCTCATACCAGATCAAAATAAAAACGGGTGATCAGGCTTATGACAGCAAGCAATATGCTGTGGCACAAAACCTATACAGAAACGAATTCGATCAATCCGAGGATCTCAAGATAAAAGCTTATAAGGCATTCAGGATTGGTCTTTGTTATAAAAACGTATCTCATTTTGAGCAGGCTCTTAAATGGTTTAAAAAGGCTTACGACTTAAATTACGGATTAAAGGCGCTTGAAGAATACGCTTTTGCCCTGAAAGATAATGGTGAATATGAAGCCGCTATAGCAGCATTTCAGGAATTAACTGAAGAACTAAAAAATACAACGGAATTTAGAAAGGAAATTAACATTTGTAAACTCAATATGCAATGGAAGTTGCAGAAAAGCGAGTTTTATTACAAACTGATCAATTGGAGTGAACTTAATGAAAAAAGTTCGGACTATTCTGCTGTGATGGATACTTCAGGAGTAATCTATTTTGTTTCTGACCGGTTGCAGGAAAGCAAAAGCAAAACTTCAAAATTTGCCTGGACCGGACGTTTTTTTTCGGATATATTTAAATTTTCAGGCAATACCGTTTCTCCCTTACCCGCACCTGTAAATAGCGCGGACAATGAAGGACCCTTTTGTTTTGATTCCAAAATGAAAACATTGTATTTTACCCGTTGCAGTAATACTGGCGAATCAGAAGATTATTGTAATATTTATTCTTCCAGTTCAACATCGTCTGGTTGGACGGAACCGGAGCTGATGGATTTCGGTTTGGGTGTATCCAATCAAATGCATCCGGCTTTGTATAAGAATGATTCAATTCTTGTCCTAAGTTCAGATGCTAAAAACGGCATTGGCCAATACGATTTGTATATTAGTTATTTGCGTCGCGAAGGATGGTCCAGGGCTGAAAATTTAGGCGAAACTGTGAATACGGCGCTGGATGAGAAATTTCCGGTATGGTATAGAGATACACTGTTTTTTAGCAGTACAGGTCACCCGGGTATGGGTGGACTCGATGTGTTTAAAACGTATCAGGTTGAAAACAGGAAATGGGTTCCTCCAATTAATATGAAGCCAGCAATCAATTCAGAAGCAGATGATTTTGGTTTTTTCGTGGATACTTCATTCACAAGGAATGATTCGGTCTATTTAAAAGGATTACTCTCTTCCAACAGAGCACAAACAGATAATGATGAAATTTATAGCGTGGAATTAAGAAAACGGGCTGAAACCAAACAAATAATTCCACCAGGAAAATTTAAATGGGAAATCGTTGTAAATATTCAGTTTGTATCTCATGAAATATACAAGAATAACACAAAGCTAAAATTAGATTCAATAGAACTAATCGAAAAAGTAAGTAAAAACACCTTAAACACCAGGGGTCTTAGTAATGTGAGTTTGAAAGTATTGCCTTCAGATCATTATACTTTTCTGGCCAGTAAACGGAATTATTTGAATAAGGAATTTAGTTTTAATACCCCTGATGCACCGGTAATTGATCATGACAGTACTTACATTATCAATCTCGAAGTTGAAATGCTGCCTATACGATATGACCAGGAATTTATTCTTCAGGAATTGTATTATGATTTTGATGACTGGAAGATAAGAGCTGATGCCGTTCCGGCTTTGGAGCAATTGCGCATGTTGCTGGTTACCAATCCAAAAATAAGAATTCTTCTGGGCTCGCATACGGACTGCAGGGGTGACGATGCTTACAATGATATATTATCTTCCAAACGGGCACAATCTGCTTTAAATTGGCTGGTTGAAAAAGGTATTGCCATTCAACGATTGGAATATAAAGGATATGGAGAAAGGGATCCTTCAGTAGAATGTAAATGTGAAGAATGTACAGAGGCTCAGCATCAACTCAACAGAAGGACTACTTTTAGAATTATTCCAAATTAGATTCGCAAAGTGATTGGTTTAATTGAAAAATATTGTCTTGACCAAAAATGCTAAAGGCAGTTTTTAATTCATTTAGTAGATTGTTATGATAATACTAAGGTTTATTGTAAAATTGATTGTACTGGTCCTGTTGATTTCTCTAAGAGAAGGTTTGGGGTCAGAGTTTATTAAGAGCCTGGTCGACAATTCCAGAATTGCAAGTCCGCTTTTGAATTTTTTAATATTTTTATCAGCGATCAATTTAATCATTAGAACAAGTCAGTTTTTTTACAGAAAAAGAAAGAAGTACGGTCATAAATATTCGGACAATGTGATCATTGGTTTGCAGAATATTTATTATATCTTAACTGCGGTTGGAATCATCTTTATGATACTTGGTTTTTTTGGCCTGGAACCTAAGGTCCTATTGACATCAATCAGTATCGTAGCGGCTGCAATTGCCATTATTTCAAAGGAACAGGTTACAGATATCATTTGTGGAATGAACATTAGTTTTTCCAGGGAACTGGCTATAGGTGATTATGTGCGATGTGGAGACCATAAAGGAACAGTTGTCGATATTAACATTCATAAAATTGTGTTGAGAAATGATAGTGATGATATTGTATTTATTTCAAATACAAAAGCCTATTATAGCGATATTATCAATTTTACACAAAGGGAAATAAAAAATTATAATCTCGATTTTGGAATATCCGGTTCGAAACACATTTCGAAAAGTGAATTGCAAATCCATATTTTTAAAATATTGGACAATTACAAACAAGCACTTGATGCTGAATACAACCAGTTTAAAATTCTGTCGATTGATAAAGAAGAAGTAAAGTACAGAATACAATTTAAATTAAAACAACTTGATCCTCATCTTGAACAGGAGATAAAGGCATCTATTCTGGAAGTAGTCCATAATTTGATTTTGTCCGTAAATTGAATCAAAAATTTAAAGCAGAATAGTATGCCGAAGTCCGGAAAAGGACAAATGATATTCTGCATTCTTGATGGTCCGATTGATTTTAGCCTCGCTGTTTGGTGACAATATACACACCTGTTAAAGTAATGAAGGCTCCGACTGCGATCCAGATTGTTATGGTTTCTTTTAAAATGAGTACACCCAGAAATATGGCAAGAATCGGATTGATGTAATTGTGAATACTTACTAAGGTTACAGGTAAATGCTTGAGACAATAAATAAAACAAGAATAGGCAATAAGTGATCCAAATACAATGGTATATGCCCAGATCAAAATATGATTGAAATGTATTTCGAATTCTAAAGGTTTTTCGAGAATCAGGGAACTTATAAAAACAGGAATACCCCCGAATAGCATTTGAAATCCTGCAGAAACAAAAGGTGAATGATGATGAGGACGTGATTTACTGTAAACAGATCCTGCTGACCAGGATATTACAGATAATAGCGTAAAAACTATTCCGGTAATGGAAGTTGCGCCCGGATGCATTCCTATTTTTTGGAGACAAATAATGATAATCCCCAGGCTTCCTAACGACAATCCAAGCCAGGTCCATTTACTGATGTGATGATCTGTTTTGGTGATCGATAAAAGAAAAGCCATAAGGATAGGAGAGAATGTAGCTAGTATTGCGGATATTCCACTGTCAATATATTGTAATCCATAAATTCCAAGTCCGTTTCCACCGCTAATCAGTAAAATGCCTAACAGGATTTGCAAGTAAATAAAAGATGTTTCAGGCCATTTTTCTTTTCGGATTATAAACAGATAACTCAATAGCAGTATACCGGCAATAATTTGACGCACCGATGTAAAGAACAATGGTGGCATGTGGGTTACGCCTAGTTTATTAGCCAGATAAGTCGTTCCCCAGATTATGCATACGAGTATTAAGGCAATATAAGCATTGCGAAGATTAGATTGAGCTTGCATTAATCTGTGGCTAATTCTATAAAAAGTTTATCCAGGGAATCATTCATTCTTAACTGACATGACAGGCGACTATTGATCTGGCTATTTGGCAATCCATCAAGGACTAAATTTTCACTATCGCTCTTTTGGGGTAAGGTATGATTGGAATGAATATAAATATGACAGCTGGCACAAAGCGCCATGCCGCCGCAGGTACCTAATATTGGTAACTCGGCAGCGCGAAGCAATTCCATTAAAGAGAACGAAGGATCATTCGGCAAGATGATCTCTTGTATATTTTGTGTTTTATCCTTTATAAAAATGGTCAGGAACTCCATAATTTGCCAATAATGCTTAATTGCTTTCGTGCTCAGTGTAACAAACAAACAGATAAACACAAAAAGAGTGAAACGGTTTTTAATTTCTATGGGTCGTCAAAGGTAATTATAAACTGGTATGCTATCTATTCTTAAAATGTTATAAAACATTGCGGAATGTATAAATACATATCCAAATAATAACATCATAAGTAGCATCTCATTTGCCTGGTGCAGGTATAAAACTTTATCTTGCTATCTCTGAATTTGATATTGGGATCACAGGATGAATCAATAAAACTGTTAAAGCAGCTTAGACCGTAGTAAAATTTCCGATAGGTGGTGTATTTAGAAGTTAATTCTGAAAGTAAGAACATTGAACAATACTTATACCGAATGTTTCTTTTTGTTAAATAGAAACGCAATATGAACTTGATTGGCTATCAGATTAGTTTTTTGGCTTGATTCTTTAAGGCAATTCACTAATGCCGGTTACGGTAGTGTATTTAAAGCTCGGTTTTTTACCATGGTGAATTATTTTATAAGCCGATTGCATGACAAGTGTTGCTTCATGGAATCCACAGAGTATAAGCTTTAATTTTCCGGGATAATTGTTGATATCACCAATGGCAAATATGCCTGGAATATTTGTGCTGTAATCCAGCGGATTGACATCAATTGCATTTTTTGTAATCTGCAAACCCCAATTGGCAATTGGTCCAAGCTTTGGGCTGAGTCCAAAAAGGGGGATGAAATAATCCACTTCAAATTGATGTTTTCCTTGATCACTCGTCACTTCGACCAATTCGAGTTTATCATCTCCGATTAGTTTACTTACTTCTGAATTTAAGAGCACATTAATCTTGCCTGAATTCCGATAAGCTTCTAATTTCGAAACAGATTCAGGAGCTCCTCTGAATTCTGTACGTCTATGAATTAAAGTAAGCGATTTGCACAAGTCAGCTAAGTATAAGGCCCAATCCAGAGCGGAGTCACCACCACCTGCAATGACGACATTTTGATTTCGGTATTTCTCAGGATCACGGATAATGTAATCTACTCCGGAATCTTCATATTTATGGAGCTCTTCAAGTTCGGGTTTTCTGGGTTCAAAGCATCCAAGTCCACCTGCTATAATAATAACTGCACATTCAATTAATAAACCTCTTCTCGTTTTAACTTGAAATTGCCCATTGCTTTGCTGTGTTATTTCTTCCACCCGGTCGCCTAAGGTAAATTCCGGATGGAATGGTTCAATCTGTTTTAAGAGGTTGTTTACTAGGTCTTTGGCAAGTATTACGGGATAACCCGGAATGTCGTAAATGGGCTTATTGGGATAAATTTCGGAAAGTTGCCCACCTGGTACGCCTAAATAGTCAATCAGGTGACAGTGCATTTTTAAAAGCCCTGCTTCGAATACAGCGAATAAGCCTGTAGGCCCCGCACCAATTATAACTATGTCTGATTTTGCGGTTTTCATAATTAAGCGGCAAAGCTACTTAAAAACAACCCAAAGCCCTTATAGGACGTATGGGTTAATTGGTTCCCGAAAAACTGAAGAATTCGTTAAATTTTTTTTAATCTTTGTTAAACGAATGTCCTAATTGCCAGTCTCTAATTTCAATATACTATTACTAATCATCTATAAATTGCCTTTCTATGAATAGAAGAACCACACTCAGGAAGTTTCTTGGAGCTGATCTTGCAGCATCCACAGGAACTATCTTACAGGATGATGCTTTGCCTATAGCTGGCGGACTGACTCCTTATTCTGGTACCTGGAATTATGCAACTGCTGCACATCTTTTGCGTAGGGCAATGTTTGGGCCTACCCATGAGCAGATATTGCAGGCGGTGAGCGATGGACTCCAACTAACATTATCTAAACTTCTAACACCAAGCCCAACACCGGCAGATCCGGTTGTTTATTATGATTCTCCTGT
Source organism: Bacteroidota bacterium (assembly GCA_029781865.1). Classification (GTDB taxonomy): domain Bacteria; phylum Bacteroidota; class Bacteroidia; order Chitinophagales; family Saprospiraceae; genus Vicinibacter. The sequence goes on along the minus strand of JAKOVW010000079.1, from coordinate 271,752 downwards.
TGATCCTAATGTTAGTAAAGGTAGTTCATGGGTCAAGACACCTTTAAATCCGCAAATCCAGGGAAACGTCAATTCTAAAGAGAACTCAATGTATGCATGGCTTATGGAACAAATGTTTACAGAGGGCGTATCACTTACTGAAAAAATGACTTTGTTCTGGCATAATCATTTTGTGGTTTCTAATATTTTCGATCCACGGATGAACTATGATTATATTACTTTATTAAGAGCTAATGCATTGGGAAATTTTAAAACCCTAACAAAAGCAATAACGATTGATAAGGCAATGCTGCTTTATTTGAACGGAGCTCAGAATACCAAAGGCAATCCGAATGAAAACTATGCAAGAGAAGTGATGGAATTGTTTACGCTGGGAAAAGGTGCTTTAGCCGGTCCGGGTGATTATACAACGTATACAGAACAGGATGTTGCAGCACTGGCCAAAGCATTTACCGGCTGGACTGTAGATAACCGTGGAGTTTATCCATTGGCTGCTTTTGTTCAAAAAAATCACGATACTTCTACCAAACAACTATCAGCCCGTTTTAATAATCAAAGTATATCCAATGCAGATGGCAATGAGTACAGCAATGTTATTGATATCATATTTCAAAAGCGGGAAGCGGCAACATTTGTGTGTCGTAAATTGTATCGCTATTTTATCTATTACAAAGTAAATTCAAGCATTGAAAATGAAATCGTTGAAGGATTAGCAGATGTATTAATAGCAAATAATTTCAATATTTCATCTGTGTTGAATACTCTTTTAGGAAGTTCTCACTTCTATTCTGAGGAAGCATTGGGGTGTATGATCCGTCCGCCTTATGAATTTGTATTCAATACCTTGAAAGCGATGAAATATATACCTCCGACAGACCTTACCGAAAAGTACAATGCTTATTTATACTTGTACAGAGGTACGATGGGTATGCAACAAGTCTATTTTGATCTGCCGAGTGTTGCCGGTTGGACTCCCTATTATCAAATGCCAAGTTATCATGAAATTTGGGTTAACTCGGTAACGTTACCCCTTCGAACAGCCTTCACAACTAGCTTTGCAAACAGATCGGTAAAAATTAGAAATGTAGCTGGTCTTGCAGGATTGGAACTTGCCATTTATGTCAGTGGATTTTCGAATCCGGAAATCGCTTCAAAACTGATTGATGATGTAGTTGCACATTTGTTACCACAACCCATTTATCAGAATCAAAAGGATTATCTGAAAGCTAAACTTCTGGGTCCCAACACGGAAGCCCAATGGACTTCTGCCTGGAATAATTATAAAAACAATCCCACCACGCAAACAAAAGCAGTTGTAGAAACCAGACTCAAACCGTTGTTTGTGTCTTTATTGTCCATGCCTGAATATTATCTAAGCTAAAAATTCTTCCACAATGAAAAGAAGAACCTTTCTCCAAGTAAGTTCATTGGCCTCCGTGCCAGTACTCATAAACGGCATTCCTGTTAGTGCTGTTGCAAGAAATTCATTTCTTGATTTTGTAAGTCCGGATAATGATAAAATCCTGGTGTTGATTCAACTCACGGGTGGGAATGATGGCCTTAATATGGTCCTTCCATTGGATCAGTATTCCAACCTTTCTAAAGTCAGGAGTAAAATTCTGATTCCGGAAACTTTGGGTATTCAATTGCGAACTGATCTGGCCCTGCACCCGACCATGACAGGATTAAAAAGTCTTTATGACAATGCCAAATTGAAATTAGTTCAATCGGTTGGTTATCCGAATCAAAACAGATCCCATTTCAGATCTACGGATATCTGGACTTCAGGGTCCAGTGCAGAGCAGGTAGAACCTACCGGATGGCTGGGACGGTTTTACAATCAAAATCACAGTAGTTACCCCACGGGTTATCCGAGTGCTGATTATCCTGACCCTCTGGCGATCACTATAGGCTCACTAGTCTCACAAACCTGTCAGGGACCTGTTGCTAATTTTAGTCTTGCCATTAATGATCCGTCCACTTTAGCCCAGTTAACGGAGCCAGCATTTCCGGTAACTATTCCGAGCACTAACTATGGTAATGAACTGAGCTACCTGATTGAAACATTAAAGCAAACCAATGATTATACCGATGTCATTAAAAATGCTTATGATGGGGCAGGAGGCGCTATTGCGACTACAGGCAATAAATTACTGGATCAGCTGAATATTGTCGCACAGCTCATAAAAGGCGGTATGCAAACCAAAGTTTATGTGGTAACACTTGGCGGCTTCGATACCCATTCCAATCAATGCGATCCTGCGGATCATGAAATCGGGACCCAGGCAGATCTTTTACAGACTCTTTCAGATGCCATTGCCGGATTTCAATCTCAGATCGAAAAAGCGGGTTTGGAAAAACGAGTGATGGGAATGACATTTTCTGAATTCGGAAGAAGAATTCAGGCTAATGACTCAACCGGAACCGATCATGGATCAGCAGCGCCGTTGTTCATTTTTGGACATTGCGTTAATCCTGGAATTCTTGGAAATAATCCGACCATAAGCGATCGGGTGGCGAATGATGAAGGGGTTGCGATGCAATATGATTTCAGATCTATTTATGCTTCTATATTAATTGACTGGTTTGAAGTGTCGCCTGCCATAGTCAGTGACATATTGTTTAAGGAATTCCAGAAATTACCAGTCGTCGATGGTTGTGCTCCGACTTCAGTAGATGATTATAACAGGGATTTTAACCTTCAGTTTGAAACATATCCTAATCCGGCTACTGATTATTCCATAATCAATTTTGAAACCAGAGATGAGTTTATTAGGCTAAGTGTTTATGATTCCCTCGGTTCTGAACTTAAAGTGCTTCAATCCGGTAAGATGAGTAGTGGTAAACATACTATACGATTGGAAACCAATGATCTGATTGCCGGAAATTATTATATCCGGATTGCATCTGAAAGCGCTCAAAAAACAAAAGCATTGATCAAGCTTTAATTGACCACTGTCCACAAATTTTTGTCGAAACCCGGCCGAAAGTCCGGGTTTTCGATTTTATAAGGGTAAGGCTTCTTAATATTGCAGCAAATTTCAATGAGATGAGTAATCATTCCCCTTCATTATTGATTTTAGCAGCGGGTATGGGCAGTCGCTATGGAGGATTAAAACAATTGGATTCATTCGGCCCCCATGGGGAGACGATTATTGATTTTTCCATTTACGATGCATTACAGGCTGGGTTTAAAAAACTGGTCTTTGTGATCAGAAAATCTTTTGCAAGCGAATTTGTTGAGCTTATGGAATCCCGTTGGAAAAACGAGGTAGAAATCGATTATGTGTTTCAGGAACTTGATCGCCTTCCCGGAGATTTTAAGTGTCCTGATGACCGCACGAAACCATGGGGTACAGGACATGCTGTTTGGGTAGCAAAAGATGTTATACACGAATCTTTCGGTGTGATCAATGCCGATGACTTCTATGGAAGAGGAGCTATGAAATTGTTGTACCAGTATTTAAAAAATGAATCGGAATTTGCAGTTATCGCTTACCTGTTGATGAATACGCTTTCTGAACATGGAGCAGTAAACCGTGGAGTTTGTGAAATGAACAGCAATGGAAGTCTGCGGAAAATAAATGAATGTAAAAACATCATAAAATCGGATCAGATTTATTTTGAGCTGAATGGAGTTCGTCACTTTTTGAAGCCGGATACTTTGGTTTCCATGAATATGTGGGCCTTCAGGAAATCATATTTTGAAAAAGCTGAAATTTATTTTTCAAAATTTCTGGAAAAACAAATACATTCTACAAATGCTGAATTTTATATACCAGAACTTATTCAGCATTTAATAGATACAGAACAATTAAATGTGCAGGTGTTGCAATCGGAATCCAATTGGATTGGAGTGACCTACAAGGAAGATAAGCCTGCTGTTACAAATGCATTTAATAATATGATCCGGGAAGGTTTATATCCGTCTCCATTGACCGCCAAATAAATTGAATTTAATAATTTATAAAAAGATGGAAACAGGGAAACAAATCATAATCATTGGAGTGATTATCGTAGTGGTCGGTTTCCTTTGGATGTTGTTTAATAAACAATTAAATTGGATTGGAAACTTGCCTGGTGATTTCAAGTGGGAAAATGGAAATTCCAAAATTTATTTTCCGTTAAGTACTATGCTTTTGATCAGTATCTTGATAAATGTGATTTACTGGATCTATAAATGGATGAGTAAATAATCACCAACTGATATTGTCGTCTTTTAATTCTTTATTTTCAGACTTTGAGTTTTCCCATTCTTCATCGCGTTTAGCGAATGCTTCGTAATCAAAATCCGGTAAGTACTTTGTTTTGATTTCATCTATGACTTCCTGAAGGTTATCCACAAATCTATTGAAATCTTCTTTATAGACAAAAATCTTGTGTCGCTCAAAGCCATCTCCATTAAACTTACGGGTACTCTCCGTAATCGAAATGAAAAAATCTTCGGATTTGGTTTTGCGAATGTCGAAAAAGTAGGTTCGTCTTTTGCCGGCACGCAACTTTTTTGAAAATATGTTTTCAATATGTTTTTCGTTTTCCACAGGGCAGGATTTTAGTAATATTCCTGTAAAAATAAGAGATTTTAGATAAAAGTCAATAGTCTGACTTATTTTCTATCTCATACAGATGGTTAAATAAGCCATCCTCTTTGATCAGAGATTGGTACGTGCCATACTGGACTAATTTACCATGATCTAATACGGCAATAGCATCCATATACTGGGTTTGTTTCAGGCGCTGTGTAATGAAGAGTAAGGTTTTGCCTTGGAGGTCATTGAATAACTGATCGAAAATTGCTGTTTCCGTTTCCGGATCAACTGCAGAAAAACAATCATCCAGGATTACAATAGGAGCAGATTTTGTCAATGCCCGTGCCAGGCTGATCCGTTGTTTTTGACCACCTGAAAGGTTGACGCCCCTTTCCCCAAGAATACTCTGATAACCAGAGGATAATTCTTCAATTTCCGGGTCAACTGCAGCTATGCTTGCAGCTTGCTTCGCAAGACCTGTTCGTTGATTCTGTATGCCGAATTCAATATTGGCTTCTATCGTATCCGAAAAAAGAAAAACATCCTGTGGAACATAAGCAATGTGCTCTCTGAGATCTTGTAAAGAAAAATTCCTAATATCAATTCCGCCGATTGTGATGCGGCCGCTGGTAGGATCATACATCCTCAACAACAGTTCGGCAATGCTCGTTTTCCCGGATGCCGTTTTACCAACAACCGCAAGTTTTGTACCGAAGCTTAAATTCAATTGAAGATCACGAATAGCCTGTATACCAGAATCCGGATACTTAAAACTGACATTTTCAAATTGAATTTCAGGTCTGGATGGTATAGGAAGCAGGTTGTTTGGTGAAGTGATTTCCGGTTTTGTTTCCAAAAAATCATTGATTCTTTTTTGAGAGGCCTCGGCTTGTTGAATGATAGACGCGCACCAGCCTAATGCGGAGACTGGCCAGGTCAGCATATTGACATAGATTACGAATTCCGCAATATTTCCGGCTGTCACGGTCCCATTATATACATTAAGTCCTCCGACATAAATGGTGATCAGTGTACTCAATCCAATGAGTAATAACATGGAAGGGAAAAAAAGTGCATCGATTTTAGCTAAACCAAGGTACATATTGCGATAGGAAAAAGCATTTTGCTCGAGGTCCTTTTTCCAGAAATCCTCTGTTGCATAGGATTTTATAATCCGTATTCCGCTGAATGATTCTTGGCAGATTGTAGTAAGTTTCGCCAGTTGTTTTTGTATTAATTCACTTTTTTTATTGATTTTGTTGCTTACCCAGTATATGATAAATGACAGGATAGGCAAGGGGAGTAAGGTATAAATGGAAAGCATGGTATTTACTTTGAACATGGTAAATATGACAATTACAACCAGGCTGATCAAATTAATACCATATAGCAGAGCAGGTCCCAGATACATGCGGACCTTATTTACATCTTCGCTTATTCTTGACATCAAGTCTCCGGTTTTATTGCGTTTGTAAAAAGCAGTGTCCAGAGTTAAATAATGCTCGAATATTTCCTTTCGAAGATCATATTCTATCAGGCGGGACATCACGATAATCGTTTGCCTCATCATAAACATGAATAAACCCATTAATAGCGCAAAACCAAAGATGTATAATCCGAATTTCATCAATTCGTGACTCAATAAATCTGCTTTAGATGCACTGCGGTCTGTATTAATAAATTCAATAATGCGGTTTAAAGCTTCTCGTATGGCCTGAGGTTGTAATATGCGGAATACATTCGACAATACAACAAACAGAATACCAAGGAGTAATTTAGACCGGTACTTGCTAAAATAGCGGTTAAGTGTGAATAGATGTTTCAATAAATGATAGTTTCAAGTGACAAAGCTAAGTCGGATTATGCTATTTCAGGGTCCTGTTTTTTTCTACCTTTGCAGCAAATCACATCGATGAATAACAGAGTTACCTTGGATGAGTTCATTGTGCATAGCCAAATGAATCAGGATAATGCTTCCGGTGAATTTTCCGGTTTACTTAGACATATTGGGATTGCTGCAAAAATTGTAAACCGGATCGTTAATAAAGCGGGTTTAATGGATATTATCGGATTGGATGGGAATACGAATTCTTCAGGTGATGCGGTACAGAAGCTGGATATTTATGCAAACGAATTAATGATCGAATATTTGAAAAATTCTGGTCAATGCGCAGGTGTCGCATCGGAGGAATTGGATGAATTTATCTCCTTCTCAAATAAAATTCCACAAAAAAACAAGTATCTGGTTGTAATTGATCCATTAGATGGTTCTTCTAATATCGATGTAAATATCAGCGTAGGTACTATATTCGGAATTTACAAGAGATTGACATCAGAAAGTGAACTATTGCAACTGGAAGATTTTCTTCAGCCTGGAATCGAATTAGTTGCCGCAGGTTATGTCTTATATGGCACCTCAACTATGTTGGTTTATACTTCTGGATATGGTGTTAATGGATTTACCTATGACAGAGGAATTGGTGAATTTTGTCTCAGTCACCGAGACATGAAAATACCTCCAAGTGGCAATCATTACTCCATTAATCAGGGCTATTTCCGACAGTTTGATACCAGGATACAAGATTATTTAAATAAATGTGCTGATGAAAACATGATGCTTAGATATATTGGATCAATGGTTGCCGATGTACATCGGACCCTTTGTTTGGGAGGTATTTTTTTATATCCAAAAACAAAGAAAAATCCGGAGGGAAAATTACGAATGCTCTATGAATGCAATCCAATGAGTTTTGTTGTTGAACAGGCGGGAGGCATTTGTATTGATGAACACGGAAAGCGTATTATGGAGCTGCCGGTCCAAACATTGCATCAACGATCTTCCATAATCATCGGCTCTGTAGAAAATGTAAATTCTATTCTCCCTTTTCTGAACTAACATCAGGTTCAAAGCTCAAATATGCACTTATTCTCCGGATCCAGTTTGAATCCAGTGCAACTACGTGGTATAAGTCTGCTATCTCTTTAAATGCACTGTGCTGCTTTTTGTATTCCATTATTATTTTGGCTTTTTTAAAACCGATATAAGGGTGTTTGCTTAATGTATCATAATTGCATTTGTTGATATTTATTTTATGAACAGGGCCTTCAATTGATATTTTGTTACGGAATTTCATAATTACAGAATCCTTTAAACCAAATACTTCTTGAAGTTGAAGCGAAGAATAAAATCCGCCAAGCAAATTTCTGTATTTAATTATTCTTGTTGCCAGCTTTTCTCCTATTCCGGGCAATGGAATGAGATCGTCTATTTCTGCAGCGTTTAGGTTTATTAATTTATTTTGCTTTTGATTTTCACTGAGAGGAGCTGGATCAGACTTGTTTTTACCTTTAATTTTAATAAAAGGTTTGAGTTTGTTATAGAGATTTTGATCCATTCCATAAATTTTGCTAAACTGTTCTGCTGACCTTATTCTGGCTCCCGTTGCCAGGTATTTTTGTAATGAGCGGTATGCTTTATTGCTGATTCCCAGACTATGTGCTCCTTGCTCAGTTAGTTGATTCGGATCAAATTCAAATAAGTCCTGAGTTGGTTCGATTTTAAGGGAATTGGTATAATTTGATTCCGGGATTTTCATTGATTCATTCCCGTTTGTGCTGTCATAAGTTGAACTTGATTTTAGTTCAGCAAGAACTTTTGTTTCGTGATTAATAGTACTGTAAAGTTGGTTATATATCCAGGGTATGAAGATGAGTAGCAGCATCATTCCAAACAGGATGAAAATACCTAATCGTTCATTTTTTGAAAGATACAAATGGTCGAGTTCATTTTTGCGCATAATTCCTAAATTGGATAACAATGGGTTCGTTAGTCATGAGATTATATTGCGGATAGAGATTTTCGAAGTTAGCATAATCACGAAAAGCTCGGTTGATCGTCACATCAGTTAAATCAAAGCTTCCTGGCTTCTTATCATCCGGATAATGCTTTAAATATAAATGTTGAATTGTTTTTAAACTTGTTGTTGAGGCACAAGTGGACTCCTGATCAGGAAGAATCAATTCGTTAGAAGAATTTATTAATTCAGACTGAAATGATTCAAAAGTATTGTATTGAATGACTGTATGAATAGGGAAAGCGCTTCTGTATTTCTGCATGATCCGGGAATTTAAATTGCTCGTATATAAAATCTGACCTCTTCTTATATCAATCTGAACAGATTTATTTTCATAGTAAATAATAAGCTCACGACTTCTTTTATGTTGTTCATTACGTATCAAATGTCCGAATGGGATCAAAGTGAAAGCACTGAGCCCAATGATTAATAATTTACTCCGGTTAAATTTCATCCATAAGTAAATCATGATCATTGAAAAAAGATATTCCGCAACTTCTTCCGGGTAAATCCATAATGTGTTCAAAGCCCGTACCGGCAATCCGTTTATTAATTGAAATTGCGCCAATCCTAAATTGCATAGAAAAATACTAACATTGCCAATCCAATGACTTAAACCCGGTAATATTGAGCTTACGGCGACCAGGGCAATGCCATTTAGCATTAAGATAAAGGATAAAGGCACCCAGACAATATTGCTCAATAAAAAGGTCAATGGGAATTGCTGAAAATAGTATACACTAATTGGAGTTACTAATAATTGTACGGCGGTAGTAACCGAAAGAAGATCACGTATGCTTCTTAAGATTTGTGTCTCCGGAATCCAGATTCTGTTTATAAATGGATTGAACAGGACTATACTTAACACAGCCGTAAAAGATAACATAAATCCTATGTCGAAAAGGGTACAGGGATCTATAAATAACATGGTAAAGCCACAACTGAATAAATTGTTGACAGAATCTGTATTGCGTTTTAAATAATTACCGGTCTCAAGTACAGTAAGCATTACAGCTGCCCTGAGTACAGATGCTCCAAGCCCGCTAATACAGGCAAATAACCATACTAATCCTAATACAAGCAACACATCAGACAGGTGTTTCTTTTTCTCAATGCGTTTGCTTTTCAATAGAGAAGTTACAAATTGTATCATACCATAAATCATGCCCAGATGTAGGCCGGATACGGCAAGGATATGTGCTGTTCCATTATTGATAAAATCTGTTTTAATTTCCTTGTCCAGATTGGCCTTGTCACCCAATAGTAATGCAATCATAAGATTGGCTATACGCGTATCTTTAATCTTATCGATAAAAATACTCCTGCATATATTGGACAGTTTTTGTGAAAACGAAAAGATGGAGAATTTTTTGGATTTATGGAAGGTTATTACCGAATCAGTTAACCTGGCCATATAAAATATATGTTCATTGATCAGATAGTTATTGAAACTACTAAAGTATCTGTTGTTGACGCTATATACTTTGTTTAATCGATATTGGCAAAACAAGGTATCTCCGTAGAACAGCAATTCGCTAAGATATCGTTCCGGGATTTCAACTTGGATCGAAGTTTTATCATTGGTGTTCATATTCCTGGTCTCGACTATAAATTTATTCTTTATTTTATTACAGGATACAATAGTTAAAGGATCATTTAATTCTGATTCCGTATTTTTAATAAGGCAATGTGCGCGGTTTAAATGTAATTTTATATTCAAACACAAAATGGAAATGGCTATACAAATTACCGCAGATGAAATCATTTTAGAATAGAAGAGGCATATGATTCCCAGTGTTAGAACACTGAGGCATGTTATTGGATTTACTTTGAACTGAAATGAGCTTGCGGAATTTATTGCGATGAGCGTTACTATGGCACTTAGAAAAAATAAAGTAATAAATGGACGGGCCAGGATGTATTCAATCATGGTGTTCTTAAGTGTCCGGTAAAATTAGATGATTATTTCGGTTTGGAATCGTGAAATCCCAGATCCCTAATTAGACTGACCTGATTTTTTATTAAAGCAAGGCAAACAATTATTGAATGCTTGCCACCAGATAAATGGATTGAAGTACAAAACAGTAAAAAGTTAAATGCTTTGAAGTAAGAGAACTTAGTAACTACCCCAGTATCTTCTTAAAAACCACTCTAAGGCAAGGCATAAAAACAGAATTAGAAATACCCATTTCTGGTCGATGAGTGGATTGATTTCCAGATTCTGCGTTATGATTGGTTTGGCACTTTTGTTTTCAATTAAATCAGCAGATAATTGATCTAATTGATTTGGTAAATAGACGTTACCGCCAGATTGTTGGGCAAGATTTCTGAGTAATCCAAAATCAGCTACTTTGTAACTATTTTCAATATCCAGGCTTTGTATTGAAAATTTTCCAGTTGCCTGATAATCTTTGCGGTTCCAGTTTAAATTAGCCTGATAGGAATAATCTCCAGGAGCCAGCGAACCGGCATCCAAAGTATAATAGTTTTCAGGTTTAGAAAAACTGTAATCATATTTTACATTACCCGGACCGGTAATAGAAAGATTGGCATCCGGTGTATTGATTCGTTCCAGATTGTCATTATAAAATTCGGCATTGAAACCTATGGATTCTCCTTCGTCAAAAATGCGCTTATCCTGCAAAACCCTGAATTTTCGTTTGTCTTCTTTTGTTGAAGTGTATTGTACCGTTTTATTTATGAGCTCAAAAAACGGATCAAATGAATTGGAAGACATGAATTCATTGAGCTTCCATTTCCAGATTCCTTCTCCAAGAATAATGGATGTTCTGTAACCGTTTTTATCTGAACATATCCATAATGGATAATTGGTCTCTACTTTACCGATTTTTTGATATAATAAAATAGAGGCAGATGGATCAACATTGTAGTTGCCGTATACTGCATTAATTGGCGGATATTTTTGAAAAGATTCCTGCGTTTTATCACTGAATGTAAACTGATTGAATGCTTTTCTGTAAAGTGGCAAAGCTTCATTAGCTGATTTAGATGTTCCGGTTATTTGAACTATATCCTGGCATTTATTAAAGGAAGCAATATCTGTCTGAGATCCCAAAATAAGCAGTACAGGAACTTTCATGGATTTAGCCTGCTGAATGATCTGGCTCCCATTTCCAGATGCTGCCGGCAATTGATGTGTGATTAATAAACTGTATTTCTCTAAATTGCTAACAGGCTCGTTAATAGTTTTAATTTCAACTTCGTAATTTTTATTAGACACTAGTGCTTCTTGTAAAGCAGCAATGTCGGGATGTACAGCATAACTTAAGATTAATACTTTTTTCTTGGAATCCAATACTTCGACATAAAATTCTCTTTGATTATTTTTAGTATTGGTTTCGGAGGATAGTGTACTGCATTCTATTTTGTAGCGGTTAATGCCGGGAGCATCTGTCTGAATAACAAATTCTTTAGTCTGAAAAAATTTCTTTTGCTGTATTTTAATTACTTCTGATTTTAAGGTATTCCATTGTCCATCATTATATTTTTTCAAAGAAACTGTAAATGATTCATTTTCCAGATTCCAGCTTTGAAGGTCAGCCTGAACGGCGAATTTGTCTCCCGCGTAAATAATTTCATTAAAAAATAAGCTGGTTACAGAAAGATCTTTTTCCGGAAGTGTATCGCCGAATAACAGAGGATATACGGGAATCTGCTTTAAGGTGGAATGGTATAGTGGATTCATTCCGGAATTGTAAATTCCATCCGTAGCAAGAATGATGCCTTTTAAATTTTCCAAATCCAACTGGTCTGCCGCATAATCGAATACTGTGCTTAGATTTGTAGATTTGCCATTAAACTGATCTGTTTTTGTGCGAGTTGCTTTATTTGCAAATTCAATATGGACTACGTCGTATTTCTCGGATAAATCTATTTCCGTTTTATCTCTGTTCTGAATATAGAGTTTAAGAAAGCTACTGTCTTTTGAGCGAAAGGAAGAACTGACATCCTGCGCAAAAATGAGTACCGGTTTTTTAATGGATTGCTTATAGTATTTATAAAATGGATTCAACAATAAAAGCAAAATGAGAAATACAGCAGAAATTCTAAGCACACAAAGCAATAGTTTTTGGCCAAATGATTTATCAGACAATAACCGGGATTTGTAATACATAAGCAGGCCTGAAGCAATTGCAACAAGCAAGCAAATTCCAATAAACCACATCGGATACTGAAAACTAAATTGACCCATTTTCCGTTTTTATGCGGTGCAAATATCCATAAATTGAATTATCTTAATATAGGATAACTAAAATTTAACCATTAAAGTCTGATAATCAACAATTATGGAGAAATCATCTGCTTATATTTGTCTTTTATTTTCAAGAGTAGAATGAGAAAAATCGCCTGTTTTTTAAGCTTAATATGCTTTGTTTTTGGATCCGTACATGCATCATTTATCCTGTTGCCAATGGATTTAAAGCAAGTCAATCATCTAAAGGCTTATGGGATAGCCTATTGGATCATTGATCAAAAAATCGATGTGTATTGGTTGTTAAATTACCGCGGAGGTAGTTTTGCATTTATCAATACCAAGGTTTTTGAAAAAGAATGTATAACGCGTGGCGTCAGCTATGAAGTTGTATCAGATGGAGAATTCGCAAGGATAAGGGCGGAAATTGCTAATCCTGAGGTAAACCAGGAAGTGATTAAGCTCGAAAAGGCTCCTAAAATTGCTGTTTATACTCCTGAATACAATGAGCGTGGTGAACGGGTACAGCCCTGGGATGATGCCGTTACACTGGCATTGACTTATGCAGAAATCCCTTTTGATAAAATATATGACCGTGAGATCATCAATGATTTGTTGCCTAAATACGACTGGCTTCATTTACATCACGAAGATTTTACCGGGCAATTCGGACGGTTTTATAATGGGTACCACACCCAGGCGTGGTATATTGAAAACCAAAGCCGGCAAGAACGTCTGAGTAAAGAACTCGGCTTTGCAAAAGTTTCCCAATGCAAATTGGCGGTTGCCAAAAAGATAAAAGAATATGTAGCAGGAGGTGGATTTATGTTTGCCATGTGTTCAGCAACGGATTCTTATGATATCGCACTGGCTGCAGAAGGTATGGATATCTGCGCGGTCTACTATGACGGTGATGGTACAGACCAAAATCTAAATGCAAGACTTGACTTTTCAAAAACACTTGCTTTCAAGGATTTTACGCTAAAGGAAAATCCTTTAGAATATGAATTTTCATCCATTGATAATTTCCAGGACCGGAAAATAGAAGTTGATAACGATTATTTTAATTTGTTTGAATTTTCTGCAAAATGGGATCCCGTTCCAACCATGCTTACTCAAAATCACACCAAAACCATCAAGGGATTTATGGGTCAGACTACAGCGTTTAAAAAAGGATTGATCAAATCAAATGTCCTGATAATGGGTGATACAAAATCAGTAGATGAGGTGCGTTATATACATGGTGAATATAACTTTGGCACCTGGACATTTTATGGTGGGCACGATCCGGAAGATTACCAGCATAAAGTTGGGGATCCACCGACAGATCTAAGTCTTCATCCAAACTCTCCCGGTTACCGTTTGATCCTCAATAATGTCTTATTTCCGGCTGCTAAAAAGAAAGAGCGGAAAACATAAATTCTTTCCTTTTTGTCCATTTCTTTTTTAAATTTACCAATGTGTTTAATCATTCATGGATTAAATGACAATTCTTAATTTATCCGATCATAGTTGTTGAACCAATTATTTTTATTCAGAAGTAGATTTTAGAAAAGAATGTGCAAAAACTAAAGCCATGAGAACGAAAATTGCAGGTATGGGTTATTACGTTCCGGAACGAATTGTAAGTAATAAGGAATTTGAATCCATAATGGATACATCTGATGAGTGGATACAGGAGCGTACCGGAATTAAAGAAAGGAGATTTGGAAAAGCACATTTAGAGACTACAACAACTTTGGGAGCCAGAGCAGCTGAAGCAGCTATGTCTGATGCTGGTGTTGAGAAAAATGATATTGATTTTATCATTTTTGCCACCTTGAGTCCTGATTATTATTTTCCCGGTTGTGGTGTTTTGATGCAAAGGGAGCTAAAAATGACCAAGAATGAAGCCGGCGCTTTGGATATCCGAAATCAATGCAGTGGGTTCATTTATGGACTATCTATTGCAGATCAGTTTATTAAAACAGGACAGTATAAAAACATTCTTTTAGTTGGAGCTGAGATGCATTCTATGGGCCTGGATTTCAGTACCAGAGGGCGTAATGTTTCAGTGATTTTTGGTGATGGTGCAGGTGCTGTAATTTTACAACCGACCGATGATGATTCAGAAGGTGTTGTAAATACTGTTTTGCATTCCGATGGTACTTACGCTGAAGAATTGGCCTTCATCAATCCGGGTTGTCATGGTGGATATCATAGCAATAAAGAACAATATGGGTATCCAGACACTGATTTTGGAGGTGTTTTCCTGACTCAAAAAATGTGGGATGATCAAATGATATTTCCCAATATGAATGGGCAACTGGTATTTAAAATGGCCATTCAAAAATTTCCCGAAGTAATTATAAGTGGTTTAAATAAGGCTGGACTGAATGTATCGGATATCAATATGTTAATTCCACATCAGGCTAATTTGCGGATTAGTCAGTTTGTTCAGCATAAATTGGGATTGCGCGATGATCAGGTATGGAATAATATCCAGCGATATGGAAACACGACTGCTGCGACTATTCCCATTGCAATGTGCGAAGCCAGAGATGCAGGTAAAATAAACAAAGGGGATCTCGTTTGCATTGCGGCATTTGGCAGTGGATTTACCTGGGGATCCGCATTGATTCGCTGGTAATCTTTTTGTAAATTTTCTTGTTATTTGTTCAAATGTATTTTAATGAAGCTCAATATTAATGCAATACCTGTAGATATTTTGGCAATCGGCGTTCATCCGGATGACATTGAACTTTCCTGTGGAGGAACATTACTGAAACACATTGCTCAGGGTTACACTGTCGGACTTTTAGATCTTACACGTGGTGAATTAGGTACCAGAGGAAATGCGGAATTGCGTACTCAGGAAGCCATGAATGCCGCTGAATTAATGGGTGCCATGTTTCGGATTCAATTAGACCTGGCCGATGGTTTTTTTAATTACGAAAAAGCAGCAATTTTAAAAATTATCAATATTGTAAGAAGTTCAAAACCGAAATTGATTTTGGCGAATGCATTATCCGACAGGCATCCGGATCATGGAAGAGCAGCTAAATTAACTGCTGATGCTGTGTTTTATTCGGGGTTACAAAAAATCAGCACCTTTGATTCCAACGATAAGGAACAGGAGCGATGGCGTCCCAAACAAATAATGCATTATGTACAGGACCATCAGCTCGAAGTGGATCTTGTCTTTGATATTTCTGATGTGATGGAGCAAAAATTAAAAGTCATTCAATGCTTCGCATCTCAATTTTATAATCCATTATCTTCTGAGCCTGTATCACCAATTTCGGGAAGTGACTTTTTTGATGTGATCAAAGCAAAGAATAAAACATATGGAAGGGCAGTAGGAGTGGAGTACGCAGAAGGATTCAATATAGTGGGTCCTGTACCTGTTAAAAATCTGCTTGAAAGTTTATTTTAAATAAATTTCATTTTGTTTTTGTTGCAGGAATTTTGAATATTCTAATTGATTGGAATAATCGAGGGAGCCTAATCTGAATTTTAAATAGGTCTTTTTGTGCTCATTCAATTGATCTTCAAGTTTGCAGAAAAAGGGTTTTTCTTCTGAAGCCTCAATGTAAAGTTTCGGTTGGTTGTATTGGATCAATCCTGGTAAAATCGCTTTTGGTTTGTTTAAAAAGAAAGTAGGGGTTTGAGCCTCAATGATTACAGGGGATAGTCCTATGGAAGAAATGATCAATAAGTCTTTAATCCATTTATAAAATGCAGTTCCAAAAATCAGCCACATGATTCCTTTTAATAAAAAGAATAAAAATCCTGCTATGCCAATTTTTTTTAACCAATTTGAATGTTTCTCATCCATAAATTAAGTTTGAATGACTCCGGGATTAAATTTTTTTGTCGCAGCAAATTGCGATGTCTTGATTCCCATGATGATCCAATCCCGGGTTTGATCAGGTTCAATTATCGCATCTATCCAAAGTCTTGCAGCTGCATAATAAGGGCTTGTCTGCTCGAGATATCGTTTACTGATTTGTTCAAATAGTTTTTTTTCTTCATCATCATCTGGCATCTTCCCTTTAGCTTTAAGTGCACTTACTTGAATTTGAGTAAGCACTTTAGCCGCTTGTACACCGCCCATAACTGCAATTTTAGCGGTAGGCCACGCTACAATAAATCGTGGATCATATGCTTTGCCGCACATCGCATAATTTCCTGCTCCATAGGAATTCCCAATGATGATGGTAAATTTAGGAACCGTTGAATTGGAAACGGCATTCACCATTTTAGCTCCGTCTTTAATGATTCCACCTTGTTCAGATCTTGTTCCAACCATAAAGCCTGTAACATCATGTATAAAAACAAGTGGAATCTTTTTTTGATTGCAGTTTAATATAAATCGGGTGGCTTTATCAGCAGAATCTGAATAGATTACGCCTCCCATTTGCATTTCACCCTTTCCGGATTTGACAATTCTTCTGTCATTTGCAACAATACCTACGGCATAACCACCAATTCTTGCATATGCACACAAAATTGTTTTCCCATATTGTTCTTTATAATAAACCAATTCAGAATCATCTGTCAGACATTCGATTACTTTTCTCATGTCGTACGGCTTGCCCGGTTCTGCGGGATACATGCCAAGAATTTTTTTAATTGGTTCTTTTGGTTCTTTGGAAATTACCTGATCAAAACTGGATTTAATATCAACCGAAATTTTATCTACGATTTTTTTTATTGTATCGAGGCATTCAACATCATCTTTCATCTTGTAATCTGTGACTCCAGAAATTTCGCAATGTGTCGTAGCTCCACCTAAAGTTTCACTGTCTACATCTTCGCCAATTGCTGCTTTGACCAAATAGGGACCGGCCAGGAAAATCGAGCCTGTCTTTTCAACGATTAATGCTTCATCCGACATAATGGGAAGATAGGCGCCACCGGCTACGCAGCTGCCCATTACTGCAGCTATTTGCGGGATTCCTTTCGAGGATAGAATCGCGTTGTTTCTAAAAATTCTTCCAAAGTGTTCTTTATCCGGAAATATTTCATCCTGCATTGGTAAAAAAACGCCGGCACTGTCTACCAAATAAATAATCGGAATATGATTTTCTAAAGCAATTTCCTGAGCACGCAGATTTTTTTTAGCAGTGATCGGAAACCAGGCGCCAGCTTTCACAGTGGCATCATTGGCAACGACAATACAGAGTTTATTGCTAATATATCCGATTACAACGATTACACCACCGCCCGCACATCCACCATATTCTTCATACATACCGTATCCGGCAAATGCGCCAATTTCAAATTGTGGATGTTGTTTGTCGAGTAAATAGGCGACACGCTCTCTTGCCGTTAATTTTCCATCTCTTTTTTGAGCTTCCAGTTTCTTTTTACCACCACCTTCATAAATAATGTCGAGTTCCCTTCTTAATCTGGAAATATTCGTATTCATGGAATCTTCATTTCGATTGAATTCCAGATCTATCATGATTTTACTATTGTTTGAAAGAATGAATTTGTAAAATAAGTAATTAAAGCGCGAATTTAATTAACTTATTTCTTATGGAACCGGTAGGGGAAGTGGCCATTGTATTTTTCATAAAAACCATCAAACAGTATTTCATTATCAGATGCTTTGATTTGATGGATGAGTTCATCGACATTGCTTACTTTTTTACCATTCACTGAAATAATAATATAATTCGGCGCCATGTTGGTCTTTTCAACTATGCTTCCCTGGTAGATACTTAACACTTTGACCCCTGATTTACCGGTGAAGGTTTTTTCTTCGAGGGTAAGATCCCTGGCTTCGATGCCTATGTCGAGTAATGCCGGGTCTCTCCTCGTGCTGATCAATGCCGTTGTATTTGCCTGATTTTTTAAAGTTGCTTCAGTGGATAGAGTTTTACCATCTCTCCAATATTTAATTTGAAGGTTTGCACCGGGTCTAAGACGTCCAATAATTTCCTGAAGCTCAGGTACAGATTGAATTTTTGTACGATTCACTTCAAGAATGATATCTTCCGGTTTTAGCCCGGCAAGATCTGCAGCTCCATCTTTTGTGGTATTGCTGATAAATACTCCGGTAACATTATTCAGTCCATAAATTTTTGCCCGATCACTATTTACTTTTTCGATGACGACACCCAATAATCCTCTTTGAACAGCACCATAGTCTTTTAAATCGACGATTACTTTTTTTACGAGATTGGAAGGAATGGAAAAGGAATAACCTTCGTACCGGCCACTTTGGCTCATTATTGCCGTATTAATTCCAATTAGATCACCTTTGATGTTAACCAAAGCTCCGCCACTATTCCCGGGATTAACAACGGCGTCCGTCTGAATAAATGATTCAATGCGAAATTGCTGGTTATTCAGTATATCTATATTTCTCGCTTTAGCTGAAACTATACCAGCGGTGACAGTAGATTGGAGCCTTAATGGATTTCCGATGGCAAGTACCCATTCACCAACCATTGTAGAATCGGAATTTCCGAATTCGAGATAAGGCAATCCAGAATCTTCAATCTTTATGAGCGCAACGTCTGTGGTTGGATCTGTGCCGATCAGAGTGGCTGAATACTCCCGGTTATCATTGAGTATGACTTGTATTTTATCCGCATTTTCAACCACGTGATTATTGGTGACAATATAACCATCAGGAGAAACGATGACCCCGGAACCCGTTGATAGTCCACGATTCGGAAGCATGAAAATATTATCGGATTCTTCGGTGGCTGATTCGATCCAGACAACTGCCGGCGTGCTTTTCTGAGCTGCTAATATGAAATTTCCCTGGGTATGACTGCTCAGACTGGCCAACAATGCAAGTGATTCATTTGTATAATTCGTCGGCGGGTTGTTTACTTCGTGGACAAGTTTACTTTCCGCAAAAGACTTTGCCGCACCAGAGGATACATATTGTATTGTAAACCAAGAAGATAGGCCGCAAATTATGGCGCAAATGGCTATGGTTAATAACGAAGTTCTATTGATATTCATTTTTATATTAGAAATATATTTAATATATAAAGTTCTACAAAAACTGTGCCTTGATCAAATAATTAACTAATCTTGCTCAATGAAACGATTGATTCCATTCGAAAAATATGAAGCTACCGGTAATGATTTCATCATTCTTGATTTTTTCGAATTCACCTTATTCGACCTTGCGGATACTGATTTCATAAAGTTGCTTTGTGACAGACACTTTGGAATCGGAGCTGATGGATTGATTGCCTTGCAGTACGAAAATGGATTTGATTTTCGCATGAATTACTTTAACAGCGATGGTCGCAAATCCACTTTTTGTGGTAATGGCAGCAGGGCTTCCATTCAATACATGGCTTCTAAACACAAAAAATCTGATTTTAGTTTTATAGCACAGGACGGGCCTCATTATGGAAAAGTTAATGATGGTCTCGTTTCCGTGAAAATGAAAAACATTGACTCGTATCAGGAAACACCAAATGGAATTCTTATTGATAGTGGTTCCCCTCACCTGATCGTCGAAGTGAAGAAACCCTGGGATTATCCCATAAATGAGGAGGGCAGACGATTGCGAAATTTATTTGGGCCTGACGGAGTTAATGTGAATTTTATTGAAAAATCTGCAAAAGGTTTGACCATAGCCACATATGAAAGGGGTGTGGAATGGGAAACACTGGCCTGCGGTACCGGTGTGACTGCAGCGGCTTACTATAAATGCTTGTCAGACAAGCAAAGTGGTAGTCAATTCATCGAGGTTGATTCTAAAGGCGGTGCGTTACATGTCAACTTGAACATCCATGATAAATCGGCAACGGAAATCTGGTTGACTGGCCGGGCAAGAAAGGTTTTCAGTGGGTTTTATGAATTTGAATAGATACTTCAATCCTCAATCTGGGCATTCATCAAAGCCGATTCCAATTCAGATTTTGAATGCAAATCATTTACTTCCAGGCATTTACTAATTCCTATCCGGTAGAATTTAAGAGCCTCGGATTTGTCATCCATTTTTTCGAGTAATTTTCCCAGGTGATAATAAAGTGCGATATAGGAATCATTTGTTTGATAAATGAGTTCATATCGTTTCTTTGCTTCTGGCCAGTTGCTTTCATTTTCGAATTCTTTTGCTAAAGCAAATAATAAAAAAGAATCTGTCGGATTCGATTCGAGCATTGATTCTATCTGTTCTTTTCTGGATTTAAGGGTCATAGTGGGTAGCTTAGGTCATCTTTGTAAAATATATATCTTTGCAGATAAAACTAAGGATAATGAGGTTATTAGTCTGTATAAGTAAAACTCCGGATACCACTTCAAAGATACGATTTGACGCAGATTCAAAAAATTTCATTGAAGAAGGAGTACAATTCATTTTGAATCCTTATGATGAATGGTATTCTTTAGTCAGAGCAATTGAAATCAGGGAGTCTATAGGTGGACAGGTTGATGTAATTCATGTTGGTAATACATCTTCTGATATATTAATTCGAAAAGCTTTAGCCATAGGTGCAGATGCGGCATTCAGAATTGAGGACGAAGCATCAAATTCTACTTCTGTAGCTTATCAGATTGCCGAATTTGTTAAATCGCATCCATACGATATCGTATTTGTTGGTAAAGAAACCATCGATCATAATGGATCTGAAGTTGGGAGCAAACTTGCGGCCTTTTTAAATCTTCCATTCGTATCTTTTTGTAATCATCTTGAAATTACAAATAATATTGCGGTTTGCAGTATGGAGATCGATGGTGGCAATGAAATTATAGAATTGAATATTCCATTTGTATTATCAGCTGCTAAAGGACTTGCTGAACAAAGAATTCCAAATATGAAAGGAATTATTGATGCCAAGAAAAAGCCATTGAATGTAATTGCGAAAGTGAATGTTGAAAATCATTCAGAATTGGTACGATTTGAAACACCAGCTGCGAAATCAGGCGTTCGGATGATAGATCCGGATAAGCTTGATGAAATGGTTGATATTTTTAAAAATGAATTAAAAATAATATAGACACGATGGTATTGGTATTATTGGAACATAAGGATGGGGAGATTAAGAAATCTTCTAAAGAAGCTGCTTCATTTGCAGCGGATCTGGCAATGTCGACAGGGGAAAAAGCAGTTGGATTAATTGCCGGGGGTGCTACAAATAGTAATGAATTAGGAGCTTTGGGAATTGAAGAGATTTTCGAGTTTGAAGCTGCGGATTACCTGGATAGTCAGCAGTGGACTCAAGTTATCGAACAGGCATATCAAAAATTACAGCCAACTTTTATTGTTCTGAGTAATAATAGTTTAGGTAAATCAATTGGCGGAAGAATAGCAGTAAGGTTAAACAAGGGATTGATTAGTAATGTTATTCAGTTTAAATCTGAAGAAAGCAAACCAATATTCAGGAAAAGCGTTTACTCGGGGAAAGCCTTTGCCTGGTACGCATTTCAATCAAATGAAGGAATCATTTCTGTGATGCCACATGGTTATGGTGTTTTTCCGAATAAAAATAAACAGGTGACTGCATCGAAAATCGATATTTCAATTCCTTCCGGTAATGTCAAACTTAAAGAGCGGAATCTGCTTAAAGGAAAGACCCCTTTAACCGAAGCGGATATTGTTGTTTCAGCCGGCCGGGGGCTTAAAGATCCATCCAATTGGAAAATGATCGAAGAGCTGGCCGATTTGCTGAATGCTGCAACTGCTTGTTCGCGACCTGTTGCAGATGCTGGGTGGAGGCCCCATTATGAGCACGTTGGACAAACGGGAATCGCCATCAGGCCAAATGTTTATATAGCCATTGGAATCTCGGGTGCGATTCAACATCTTGCGGGAGTTAACAATTCTAAGAATATTGTTGTTATCAATAAAGATCCGGAAGCTCCATTTTTTAAAGCTGCGGATTATGGAATTTGTGGGGATTTGTTTGAAATAATTCCTAAGTTGAATGAAGCACTGAGAAGAGCAAAATGAATTTAAAGCATGTCAAATCAAGATCATAAGATAATTGAACTGGAAATAATTGCATTATCTCATAGTGTAACGCAATCTCAGAATTATGCTGTGGTTTTGGGTGAACTCGATGGAAACAGAAGATTGCCAATTGTAATTGGTGGTTATGAAGCGCAGGCAATTGCAGTGGTTCTTGAGCGTATGACACCCAACCGTCCGCTTACTCATGATTTATTTAAAAATGCCTTGTCTTCTTTTGGAATAGAAATAAAAGAAATCATTATCAATAATCTTCTGGATGGTATTTTTTATTCGCAGCTGATTTGCGAAAAAGAAGGTGAAATCATTAAAATCGATTCGCGTACTTCTGATGCATTGGCTCTGGCCGTACGATTCAGTTGTCCTGTCTATACCTACGAATTTATTATGGAAGCAGCGGGTGTTGTTTTAGAGGAAACGGAGGGAGAAGCTAAAAAGCAAGTCGTTCACAAGGAAAAAAATCAAAAAGCATATTCCAGTTACAGTACTGATGAATTGGAAAAGTTGTTAAAAAAAGTACTCGAAGAAGAAAATTATGAGAAGGCCGCCAATATCCGGGATGAACTCAATAAGCGTAAATAGTTATTCGGCTACATTTTTATTTTCTCTTTCAACACAATTTCTAACTCCTGGATCATCTCTTCATGAATGTCCAAATGGGTTACAAAGCGAATAGAGTGCTTGCCAAATGCCGAAGCATGTATGCCATGATGATTGAGTTGCGATAGAAAAGACTGTGTGCTGAAAGAATTGACCAGATCAAAAATAACGATATTGGTGCTTACTGGTTTGATTGCGGAAACATATTGCAGGGTCTTAAGGACAGACTCTATTTGTTTGGCGTGTAAGTGATCTGATTTTAAACGGTCAACATGGTGATCCAGTGCATAAATACCCGCTGCTGCTATGATACCGGCTTGTCTCATTCCTCCTCCCATCACTTTTCTAATCTTTCTGCATTTGGAAATCCATTCAAGCGGACCAACTAAAACGGAGCCAATTGGTGCACCAAGACCTTTTGATAAACAAATTGAAATCGAATCGCAAAGATCTCCAACTTCATTGGTGGTATAACCAGCCTCAAGTATTGCATTAAAAATCCGGGCACCATCCACATGTAATTTTAAACCAGATGTCTTGCATTGATTAGCAATCAATTTCAGTTCATCCAAAGTATAGTAATTGCCTCCGCTTCGATTACCCGTATTTTCGATCACTACCAGTTTGGTGTTGGGTAACCAGTCCTGTGATGCTTTAATATTATCTGCAATAAGTTGGTCATTTAATTTTCCTTCAGCGGTTTGAATCGGATTGATGGCAATGCCGCTGTGAAAGGCATATCCTCCAATTTCATATTGATAGACATGGCTGTTTGAGTCACAAATTAATTCATCCAGGGGATTTGTATGGCCCTTTATTGCAATCTGATTGGCCATCGTTCCGGATGGACAAAATAGCGCTGCTTCTTTGCCAAATAGCTGGGCTAATTTTTCTTCGAGTTGGATTACGGTTGGATCTTCTTTAAAGACATCATCGCCAACCTCTGCTTTTATCATAGCATGAAGCATTTCAGAGGTCGGTTTGGTAACCGTATCGCTGATAAGATTAATTCTGTAATTTACTTTCATGAATGCGAATTACTATAAAATTCGCCAAAATCAGAAATCAATACGAACTATATTCCTGTCCGGAGCCACTATTGATTTTGAAACCGACCAATCCAACATATTTCGAAGTCAATTCATTGAAATAATTTTTTAGCTCGTCTTCAGATTTATTGTGTGAGTAGTAAAAATTTAGGATGCTGCCTGCTATACCCGGGTTTTCATTGAGTTGTAAAACATTGTAATCAAGAACTGAAAAATAAGTATAGTATCCTTTGGGCAGCCAGACAATATTCAATTCGTTTTCAATATCTTTTTTGAAATTTTTGATAGTAATATCACTTGTCGGGCCTATGGATAAAGGGTATGCATAGCCCCATAAAATATTCTGTGGTATTTTATAGGTTTTTTCATACTTCTCCCGGAGCCCATTTCCACTGTTAATCACTATGGTGTAATAGTTTTTGAAATTGAATACCGTAAAGTGAATTAAAGATGAAGAGCCCAGTTGTAAATCTATTTGCAGACTATCGGTAAATTGAGGAATATTGATTCTGGATTTTAAAAAATAATTTCTTTGAATACAATCATTGGATTTGTAGGAATCAGCTAATTCAATGGTAACAATGTTATTAATGAGACTCGTTTGGTAGACCAATGAATCATCAGGGCAGTATTGAGAATTGGTTGAAGACAACTCCAGCCAAAGCAGATGTTCTCCGTTTGAGTTGATATCTTCATCGATTGCAGCAGTGAATTCTGAAGGTATCTTGGTGAAATTCTCCTCAGGTTTAGAGCAGGAGCAAATGACCACCAGAACAGAAAGAGTATATATCCAAAATTTCATAGAAACTATAAATCAAAACAACCTTGATATAACGATTTTAAAGGCCGAATGCTGCTTTTAAACAGATGTATTTCCCTGTGATCCCAAAATTAGTCTAAAATTTCGAAAATAATTGTGATTTTGAAATCCTAAATTGCTAATATTTGTATAAATACAAATCTGTTAATTTCAATATTTCATTTGTTAATAGACTAAAAAAGAAGGCTGTAAGGCGCTATTTTCGCGCAGTTTTTTATAGCTATGAAGCATATCAGGAATTTTTGTGTTATTGCCCATATCGATCATGGTAAAAGTACTTTATCTGACCGGTTACTGGAGTTTACCAAAACCATATCAGCCAGGGATATGCAGAATCAGGCGCTTGATGATATGGATCTGGAAAGGGAGCGGGGTATAACCATCAAAGCACATGCGATACAGCTAAATTACCTCCATACGGACGGTCAGCAATATATTTTCAATCTGATTGATACACCAGGGCATGTCGACTTTTCCTATGAAGTTTCGCGATCGATTGCTGCTTGTGAAGGTGCTTTGTTACTGGTGGATGCAACTCAGGGTATTCAGGCTCAAACGATTTCCAACCTATATCTGGCAATAGATCACAACCTTGAAATCATTCCCATACTCAATAAGATTGATATGGAGAGCGCCATGATTGATCAGGTAAGCGACCAGATCATTGATCTGATCGGCTGCACAAAAGAGGATATTATTTTGGCCAGCGGAAAGACAGGTCAGGGTGTACAGGATATTATGACTGCAATTGTAGATAGAATTCCTCCTCCAAGTGGAGATGAAAAAGGTCCGTTGCAGGCCCTGATTTTTGATTCGGTGTTTAATTCTTTCAGAGGCGTTATCATTTACTATAGAATTTTAAATGGTTTTTTAAGAAAAGGAGAGAAAGTCCGGTTCTTTAATGCCGGAAAAGATTATGATGCAGAGGAAGTAGGAATTTTGAAAATGTCTCTCATTCCAAAAGAAGAAATCGGTTGTGGTAATGTAGGTTATGTCATTACGGGTATAAAGGACGCAAAAGATGTAAAAGTCGGCGATACAATTACCAAGGTCAGTAATCCCTGTGAAGAAAGTATTAAGGGCTTCGAAGAAGTAAAACCAATGGTTTTTGCAGGCATTTATCCTGTTGAGAATGAATATTTTGAAGACTTACGGGATGCACTTGCCAAGCTTCAGTTAAACGATTCTTCCCTGGTTTATGAGCCGGAAACATCTATAGCTCTTGGTTTTGGATTTCGCTGCGGCTTTTTGGGGATGCTTCATCTTGAGATCATTCAGGAACGATTATCCAGGGAATTTAATCAGGAAGTAATTACTACAGTACCAAACGTTTCTTATAAAGCACTGACTACCTCCGGTAAACATCTGATCATTAATACGCCTAATGATTTACCGGAACCCAATTTTCTGGAATATGTAGAAGAGCCTTATATCTCTTCTCAGATTATAACAAAACCGGATTATATCGGCACGATTATCAAGCTGTGCCTGGATAAAAGAGGAACATTAATCAAGCAACATTATCTTACCACGGACAGGGTTGAACTTCAATTTGAGATGCCTTTGGCGGAAATTGTGTTCGACTTCTACGACCGTTTAAAATCGATGACCAGGGGATATGCCTCATTTGATTACCATCCCATAGATTATCGTAAATCGGATCTGATCAAATTGGATATCAAGTTAAACGGAGACAATGTGGATGCTTTGACTGCCTTAGTACACAGGTCAAAAGCGGAAAGCGTGGGACGCAGAATGTGTTCAAAACTGAAGGAAATTCTTCCAAAGCATCAATTTGTAATTGCTATACAAGCCGCCATCGGAGGCAAGATCATTGCCCGTGAAACTATATCTGCAATGCGAAAGGATGTTACAGCCAAGTGTTATGGTGGTGATATCTCCAGAAAGAGAAAATTACTTGAAAAACAAAAGGAAGGGAAAAAGAAAATGCGTCAGATCGGATCTATCGACGTTCCGCAAAAAGCATTTCTCGATGTGTTAAAATTGGACGAGTAAGTCTAAAGTTTGATCAATAAGCTCTAATATTGAATTTGGATTCTTGTCGTGAGAATTACCTGAGGCTTTTGAAATTGCAAAAACAGAATGGGTAAGTTATGTAAGATGATACATCTTATGATTCAAATCTAGGAAAGTGAATAATTGATCCTGAGCAATCATTCACTTCTATATCCTGAATTTAGATTTATTTAATAATTAAATTTTGATCAGGCGGATTGTATTGGATTTATTAATGCCTGAACATCTTATGAAATACATTCCTGCATTCAATTGCGAAGTACTCAAGTTGAATTGAAGCTTAAATTTTCCTTTTTCAACTACATTGCCCTGTGCATTTAATAAAACATACTCTAGTTCAGATTTAACATCGGATACTACAGTGATTTCATCGGAGAACGGAATCGGGTATGCTTTCAAATATAATTTTTCAGGATTTGCCGTTGAAACAACAGTCTTAATATTGTAAGGCCCGTATATAAATTCACATGGACCTTTATAAGCTTTGACCAGATAATCACCCGCGATGAGATTAAGCCCGGTGCTATTGACATAAGTATTATTCTTTGCATCATACCAGCTTATGGAATCTGCATTGCCGGATATAAATACTTCTATCATACCATCATTAGTGCCACTTGCGTCTTTCAAATGAACAGAATCCAGTACTAATGGTAGTCCGGGATATTGTATCTCTTTTTGATACGCCACATTGCATCCGGACTCTTCAGTTAGTTTAAATTGTACAGTATCTATATTTGTTGTTGCAATTGTGAAATTACTATCGAGAAGAACTTTGGTGGTGTCATTCAGATAATAAAACTTCATTGGCAAATGCAAATCGTGAGAAATTCTCAAAATGGTAAAAGCGGTATCGCCTTTACAATAATTGAAATACATACTATCAACACTGTAATGCAAAGGAGAAATAACAGTAACCTTAAAGCTGTCAACCGTTTCGTTATTAGAAGGGTCCTTAGCTGAATATTTCATAATAGTCACGCCGGTCTGAAAAACAGAACCTGCATCCGGTCCGCTTATCTTTTTAAATTCAGAAATGCTGCAATTGTCCGTTGCATTGAAGGAAGGCACAACTACATCGCATCTCCGGATGATGGTGTCTTTCCAGATATGCAATACAGGTTTAATGGTATCCAGGACTTCAATCTCAATGGTGTCAAGTGCTTTGTTCCCGGAAATATCAGTAGAGCTTATAATGTAATTGCGTTTGCCGACATGGTTGCATCTGAAAGTATCTATGTTTATAGAAAGGGCAGGGGAAGGATCACAATTATCCGTATTACTGACGATGTAATCGCTGATTTTTGGAACTGATTTGCCTATAGTATTTAAATACGCTTTACCATTCTTTGCCATTAGAAATGGAACCTGGCTGTCAGATGATTTCAGTTCATAACCGCGCACAGTCGAACAGTTTTTATTATCTGATATAGTCACTTTGTAATTCCCTACTTTCTTTTTAGATATCTGATTTGAAACTTCACCCGTACTCCACAAATACTTATAAGGAGGTGTCGCGCCTGTTACGCTGATTTTAATTTGACCATTCGAATCCAAAGGACAGGAAGGGCTTTCCAAAATGGTTGTTGTAATTGCGAAAGAATCTGCTTGTGTGACGATTACAGAACTGCTGGATGTACAATTATTAGCATCTGAAACGGTTACCGTATAGGATCCGGCAAACAAGTTGTTGGGAGATCCGGAAGAATATACGAAATTGTAAGGGCCGGTACCACCAGAACCGGTTGCTAATATAGATCCATCTTTTCCGCCATAGCAGCTTACATTTTTTGTAACATTTAATGAGCTGATTAGAACTGTAGGCTGCGTAATGGTTGTACTTGCTGTCGAACTTGCATTGACATTGTCCGTAACAGTTACTGTATAGGATCCTGCAGTTAATAAGCTTGCAGTATTTCCGCTCGCGCCATTAGACCAGGTAAAGGTATAGGGAGAAGTGCCACCGGTTGCCGTAGCCGTTGCTTCACCATCTGAGCCGCCATTGCAGGAAACATTTTTCTTTGAACTGATTAGTACTGAAAGTGGATTTCCACCGCCTACTATGGTTCCTGATTGATTATCCTTTAGAATTTTGTCACCGGAAGATGATCCGTTTCCATTAGCCATATTGGTTGTAAAGTACATGGTGATAACGGCTCCGTTAGGTCCATTGGGTGATTTCCAGTTAAAGGTCCATGAAACTGAATTTCCTGAATAGGATTTAGCGCCACGGTGATCTATATAAGTACGGCTGTTAAAAGATGAGGTGCCTGAATCTCCACCTCCGGTTAATGTACCTGCATTCTGATTGCTTGCATTTACGCATACCAGTTGAAATCCTCCTTTTAAAGGATTACCGGTGGTGGCATTTGCGGTTAAGGTTATAGTGTAAGTTGTATTAGGCGTAATGCTTGATGGAAATCCTGAAATGCTTACAGTGCCGTCATAACTTCCTCCACTGTGGCAATTACTGCACGTACCATCGAAGGGAGCGCCTGTATTTCCGTCGGGTGCATCACTCGAAGACCCTAAAAACAAAATGAATAAGCCAAAAATGATTGGAATGAGGAAGCGTTTGTCTTGAAAGTTCATGCACAATTTGAGTTTAATTTCTAAGCAATAATAAGCAATTCAAAAATCTCAGAAGAAACTTTAACTAAAATAAAAATTATTGAAATTTAATATGGCTGCTATAATTTATTCTATTTGTCAAATAGTGAATTGACAAAAGCCCTTTTATTAAAGACCTGTAATTGTTCAATGCCTTCGCCAACGCCAATATATTTGATTGGAATTTTGAATTGATCTGATATGCCAAGTGCAACGCCTCCCTTTGCCGTTCCATCCAATTTAGTAAGTACCAGGCCTGTGACATGTGAAGTGGCAGTAAAATGCCTGCATTGTTCAATGGCATTTTGACCAGTGGTGGCATCTAATATCAATAAGACTTCATGCGGGGAACCCGGCAATGATTTCTCTAAAGATCTATAGATCTTGCCTAGTTCACCCATCAGATTTATTTTAGTATGCAAACGTCCTGCGGTATCAATAATAGCTACATCAATATTATTTTTAATTGCATATTGAACGGCCTCATAGGCTACTGCTGATGGATCTGCACCCATGCCTTTCGAAAAAAAATCACATGATACCCGTTCAGACCATATTTTAAGTTGATCTTCTGCTGCTGCCCGGAATGTATCACCGGCAGCAATCATTACTTTCTTTCCTTGTTTTTTAAATTGATAGGCTAATTTGCCAATCGTTGTAGTTTTGCCAACACCATTCACACCAACAATCAAAATAATGAATGGCCGTTCTTTACCACAATAAAAATCGTCCAGGTCCTGTGTGTTGTTTTCAGATAGTAATTGAATGATTTCATCTCTTAGGATTTCATTCAATTTATCCGTACCTAAATATTTATCTGTGGCAACTCTGGCTTCAATTCTCTGGATGATTTTAACTGTAGTTTCAAGACCTACATCGGAGCTGATGAGTATTTGTTCCAGTTCGTCAAGAAACTCATCGTCAATTTGCGTTTTGCCGATTAATGCTTTTGTGATTTTTTGAAAAAAGCCCTCCTTGGTCTTATTCAGGCCCTGTTGTAATTCATTTTCTTTTTCTTTACTGAAGAAACGGTCAAAAAATCCCATTTTATAAATTGAAATAAATAAAAAAGAAGCCCCAAAGATGGAAGCTTCTCGTGTATCTTAAATCTTAATGAAAGGATTATTTGGATTGTTCGAAGAACTCTTTCACTTTGTCTTTATGGACAATCATTTCTTTATAAGTGTATTTACCGGTAACCGGATCTTTGATTGATTTGATCACTTTCACATGATCTCTTCCTGATCCTGCATTCGCACCTCTTTGGGCAACACGTGCGTTTTTAGATACTTTAGCCATGATTATTTAATTTCTTTGTGAACAGTATATTTCTTGAGAATAGCGTTGTACTTTTTCAACTCCAGTCTATCGGGAGTATTCTTACGGTTTTTCTCCGTAACATATCTTGATGTGCCGGGCATTCCACTGGTTTTATGTTCAGTGCATTCCAGGATTATTTGTTGCCGGTTGCCTTTTGATTTTTTAGCCATGATTTATGATTGAACTTTTTTAGCCAATTTTTTCATATATGAGTATAAGCCCAATTTGTCAATTGTCCTTAATGCTTTCGCGGTAATTTTCAAATTCACCCATTCTCCGGTTTCAGGTACAAAAAAAGATTTCTTTTGAAGATTTGGATTAAATCTTCTTCTCGTTTTGTGATTGGAGTGAGAAACATTATTGCCGTACATCGGCTTAGTTCCTGTTAAATCGCATATTTTTGACATATCTGGTCTTTCTTGTATTTGCTAATTGTGACTCCGTAAGGATTCAAACCTTAAACCTCCTGATCCGTAGTCAGGTGCTCTATTCAGTTGAGCTACGGAGCCTTTTCAAAAACAGGTGGCAAAGGTACATAATTTTTAAAAACTATACGATTTTTAAATTTTTATTAAGCTTTTTACACCCCTAAATCCCTGACCTTCAACTACAATATGATACACACCTGATATCCAGGGATAAATATCTAGGAAGAAGTGCCCTGAGTCTCCCGGTACAAACCGAATCGTTTTGTTGTCAACCAGCTGTCCTAAGCTGTTGTAAACGAATACATTATAATTACCGAAGGCTTCCGGATTAAAAATGACTTCAATCGCCTCGTTCTTGCCGTTGTTTTTTAATATGAAATTGAAGGCTGGTGAAATTGTATCCGCATTACAATAATCGTTCAGGCCTTTCAGGGCTTTTATCATATTCAGGCGTTTACCCGTTAGGGTCAGACCTTTTAAGCTTTGAAGATTATCTCCGGAATCTAGTATGATTTTCTTCAGGATCCGCACAGCAAGAGGTGGATTTGATATATTCAATGCCGTGATCATAGGGCAATATTGGTATAATAAGGAAACCGCACCGGCTACATGTGGACTTGCAAATGAAGTACCGCTATCGTCTGAAATCACTTTACCCTGGTCATCGATCATTGGTACCCGCTCACCACAAGCTCCTATGTCTACGCTTTTAATACTGTAGCCTGCTTCTGCTTTCTGATCGTATCGATCTGTACTGGTTACTACAATTAAGTAATCACTGGGACAAGTTCCGGGAATATCACCCACAATGTCAATATCTGCATTATCATTGATCGTTGCCACGGAAGTTAAAATGCCTACGTTGCCAAGAGAATCGTAAGCCTGACAGACCAATGGAAAATCATCCGGAAAACCGGTATTTCCCGAGGAAAGATTATCACTTACGATGAATGCACCTTCTTTACCTGCAGTGTTCAAATAACGCCTTTTCATTTCAACAAAATAATAATAACAGGCAACGAGATCATCTGTATTGTCTGATGAGCATAAAAGCATTTTGATGTTCTGATTGGTGCCTGATATGTCCATCTTATTATTGCCTTTGGCGCCAATTACAGAAATCACTTCAGTGCCGTGTTTTTCAATTTCAAAACTATCACCATTGTATCTTGGATTCCATCCGTAATAATCATCGATATATCCATTGTTATCATCATCGATACCATTATCAGGTATTTCGTGAAAATTGATATAAATATTTGGAAGCAGGTCTTTATAGCGGAAAAGGAAACCAAAATCTATCACACCGACTACTAAGGTGTCACCCTGCGGACTTAAACCGCTATTGTTGTAACACCAGGCTTCATCAAATTTCATAAGCTCCATATCATATTGACTCAGATAATAGCTGTCATTAGGATTGCAGCCTTCTCTTTTATTAAGCGAAACTACTGGTTGGTAATTGGCAATAGAAGGATTTTGACTTAACCATTTGCGTTCCTCAATTTCCGAAGATTCCGGATTGAATTCAATAGATAAGATCGTTCCATAATTATTAAGAGACCGCAGTTTTTTAACTATTACCTGATTGGAAAAATTACTTGGTTTTAACAATTCCGAATAGCCGGTCTTTAATGAAAGCGTATAGCGGTGCGGGTATTTTTGTCCTTGCGCATATGTCGTTGTGATTATACATATCCACAAAAGGCTGAATACAATTTTCATATGTTGCTATTTAAATTTCTTTTCAAGGCATTAAGGTAATCAAAACTTTGTAATGTGAAAGTGCCATACCAGGAAAACATTCTTCCATCAACAAGCACTGGGTTTATGCTTTTAAATTCAGATAAGTGCTTCCTATTAAACGGATAGGGCTCTGAAGACAGGAAAGTAAATTCCGGATTCCTGTTCCTGATTTCATCATAAGTTATAACCGGGTAACGATAGTTGTCGGCAAATATGTTTCGAAATCCGGCAAACTCTAACATGTAATGAATAAATGTATCGTGTCCGATAGTCATTAGTGGTTGTTTCCAAATCAGATAAGTAACTGGTTTTTTAGGTTCGTCGTTGTGTTCAAATGAATAAGCTGTTGATTTTAATTTAATTCTTGAAATGAAATCATGTGAAATATCAACTGTTCCGGTTAATACTCCGATTTCTTCCATCATTTCATACATGCTTTGCAAGTCTTTAATTTCAGAAAGATAAACCAGGTGATTTTGAGCCAATAATTCAATGTCTTCTTTCCGGTTTTCTTCCTTGTTAGCCAGGATTAAATCGGGATTGAGTTCATTGATTTTATTCAAATCCGGATTTTTAGTACCTCCTATTTTAGGGATGGATAATTCCTGGCTGTTTGGACCTTTGCAAAATTTGGTAACTCCGATAGTCTTATCATATAAGTTTAAATCAAAGAGCAGCCAGCTTAATGAAGGAACCAGGCTTATAATACGTTGATAATGACCGGTGGATGTGTGCTTTTGAAGATTGCCCTGGTGGATGATCATTACTTGACAACACTTACGATAGCCATTTTATTTTTACTTATTGCAAGGCGATTTATATTTCTGATGCTTAAAGGCATCAGGTCAGCCAGTTTTTGCCATTTGCCGTCTGGTAAAAGTTTAAACAGTTTACTGTCATTTGCACAATAAATAGTACCTGCTTCATCCAGTGTAAAATCTTCAGTGCCCAGAGGCATTTCAGCAAGTTGTTTCGATTTTTCTGTTGTCAGGTTGTAGGATTTTAGTATCCAATGATCCGGAGTTATTTTATGGACAAACAGGACTTCGTTGTGATTGATCACTTCAAAACTCCTCCCAATGGATGATGCGAATATTTTCTTACTTAATTTACCAGCATCGCAAATGCTAAGCACATGAGGTTCCTCGACCAGATAACAAATCCACGTCTGATCTTTAACATGTCTGTAATATCCTATCCTGGCAAATTTGTTAAAAATGATTTTAGAATATTCTCCATTCTCTAATTTAATTTCAACAAGGTTCTGCACACTGGTATCATTTGACGGAACGCTTATGCAGGTAATATTCTGAGAATTGTATGGGCTGAGCCTTGCCGAATATTCACTGGAGCTACTGGAGGTGATATTCGTAAATGTTTTTTTGATCAGATCGAAGCGGTAAATTTCTGTATTGGATGAAGTAGATGTTTTAATGCTGGCCAGTAATTCGTTCGGAGAAATAAAGTAAGGTTGATTGTTATAACCTTTAGCATTAAATTCACTGAGGTAGTCAATTTTTGTAATATTCCAAATGGTATCTGATGGATTTTCTATGTGTAATAGGTAAAGGGATGATTGTGGAATTTGAGCTGATAGTATTCCAGTGCTGAATACAAAACATAGCCGAATCAGAATTCTGAAATGCATTTTACATTTTATTGGTGGATGTAAATATCCGTTTCCAGTTTATTCCTTCAGATAAATTGCCGTTTTTAAGACTGAACCAAATGAATAATGGCTTTCCTACCACGTGATCAAAAGGCACATAACCCCAGGCTCTTGAATCTTCAGAATTGTGCCTGTTATCTCCCATGGCCCAATAATAATCCTGTTTAAAGGTGTATGTTATTTCAGGATTACCGTTTATCAGGATCGCACCATTTTTTATTTCGAGGGTATTATGTTCATAAACAGAGATGATTCGTGCGTACAGAGAAATGTTGTTAAGGCTTATTGGAATAGTGACACCCATTTTTGGAATCCAGATGGGTCCGTAATTATCAAAAGTCCAATTCGGAAAATTAACAGGATCATGTGGAAATGGATTGCTATCCATTTGTGGAAACGGAACGATATTCACATCTGCTCCGAGTGATTTCATTTTTTCCAATTGCGCAGCATCAAGAAAAAACAAACCTCTTGTTGAATATTGATCTTTACTTATGCCCCAACTATCCAGTTTTTTCCAGTTCATTGAACCTGACCTGGACATCACCTGATAGCCGTATTTCATGTGTTCCGGATTTTGGGCAGGCGCACCATTGATATATAATTGCCGGTCTTTAACCTGTAAAGTATCTCCGGGAATTGCTACACATCTTTTGATATAATGATCTTTTTTATCAAGTGGTCTTACGATCAGGGGCAATCCTCTGCATTCCTGTGCGGCTTCAGGTTGCGTCTGAGCCTGGTAATAAGTCCAACTTCGATTTGGGGTCACATAAACACTGTCGCCAACAGGCCAGTTGAATACAAAAGGATCATTTCGTTTTACTTCGGTTATTGCAGGCAATCTGAAATAGGGCAGCGAAGGTTTAGAGAAATACGACTCAACATCAAGTTTGGGAATCCGGTTGTGTAATAATGGAATCATTGCAATCGTCATCGGAGTGCGGATTCCATAATGTGCTTTACTGACAAATAAAAAATCACCAACATTCAAAGTGCCTTCCATAGATGGCGTTGGAATTACATATGCTTCAATAAGAAACATTCTTATAAAAGCTGCTGCAAATACCGCGAAGATGATGGATTCAACCCATTCCCTCAATATGCTTCTGGAATATTTATTGGTTGATTTTAATTTTTGTACCCGGCTCCAATCTTTGTTTTTTTGCGCAAGATGCAAGGCATTTGTAAATTCTTTTTCCTTTAAATACGCGGGTTCAAGATATTTGACATCCGGATTATTGCCTATGAGAAAAAAAGCAAGAGGGGCATAAACAACGGATAAAACAGAATCCCAAAAACTCATTTTACCGAATGACTTAACAAGATCAATGCACATTGCGGCAAAAATGAAAAGATTAACTATTGGAAAAAGCAACCACCATGCATGAGAAGGAGTTCTTCCAATCAATTTACACCATTCGGCAAAATTGATGCCCGGTATCCAGGCTTTGGAAGTTTCCACACCTGTTTTTTTGAAAATCCCCATTAAGGAATAGCATAACAGTACATAACTAACTACGAGAAAAATGAATAAACCCACGTTTTAAAAATTTTCGTAAAGATAAGAGAATTGATTCCAAAGGGTATATAAAACGACAGGATCTAAGTCTGTATAGAAATAATCAGGTTAAGCTTCGTCTAATTTACAATAGAAGGGCTTTAATTGGATGAAAGATCCAGGTCATTGAGCATGCTGGCAAGCTGATCTTTAAAGACGATTCGCTGATCCAGCCATTCCTTTTGTATAATATTAGCTCCCGAAATCAAATGTAAAATGCATTCGACAGCCAGGTTTTGATCTTTTTTGGCAATAGACTTTA
Source organism: Bacteroidota bacterium (assembly GCA_029781865.1). Classification (GTDB taxonomy): domain Bacteria; phylum Bacteroidota; class Bacteroidia; order Chitinophagales; family Saprospiraceae; genus Vicinibacter. Next base: position 235,123 of record JAKOVW010000079.1, on the reverse strand, counting down.
TAAAAGAGCCTGTCTCAGGGATTGATTGAATGATTTTTTGATAAGCTGATTCTGAATCATCCATTCCGAAAACAACAGCGTTTCCTTTGGAAAACCAATCGCAAATCAGTTTATAGGGATTGATCGATTTTTGCTTACCATTGGTTGATATCAAAGGAAAAATAGTTTGGGACTGTTTGATTATGGATTCATTGATTAAATTCAATGCGACATCATAAGCACCCATTTGCTCCCCTTCATAGACCAATTCCATCTTACCGGTTAGTGCCGGAACTATGGCCAGAAGATCCGATAAACGGGCTGTTCCTTTTTTCTCGCCATTAATAAGCATTCTCCGGTGTATGGCACTGTATAATAATTCAAAAGCAGCAATACTCAATCTTGCTGAAATTCCACTCTTGTCATCAATGAATTCACTATCACGGGCTGTAAATGAAATTTGTTCGACAATGCGCAACATTAAATCCGGAATGGTAATCCGATTTTTAATTTCTTCTTCTATTTTCGATTCCTGCAAACTGATTTTCAATGATGTTTCAATGTCTTCCGGGTAATGAGTCAATATCTGACTTTCAATGCGATCTTTTAAAGGCGTAATAATATTGCCCCGCTGTGTATAATCTTCCGGGTTGGCAGTGAATACAAAGAATACATCTATGGGCAGTTTAATTTTAAAACCCCGTATTTGAAGATCGTTTTCCTCAAGGATATTAAATAAAGCCACCTGAATCCGTGCTTGTAAATCTGAAAGCTCATTGATGACAAAAATGGAGCGGTGCGATCTTGGTATCAATCCGTAATGAATTGCATATTCATTGTCGTAACTGATTTTTTTCTGTGCAGCTTTGATTGGGTCCAGATCGCCGATAAGATCAGCAATACTAACATCCGGTGTGGCCAGTTTTTCAACATATCGCTCTGATCTGTGTATCCATCTGATTGGCGTATTGTCTCCGGATTGTTCAATGGTTTCTTTGCCGAATTTACTAATTGGGTAATACGGATCATCATTAATCTCACTACCTTCAATTGTCGGAACATATTCATCCAATAAATCGACTAACAAACGGGCCATTCTGGTTTTTGCCTGGCCTCTCAGTCCTAAGAACAGAATATTGTGCCCGCTTAATATAGCGCGTTCAACATCGGGTATTACCGTTTGATCATATCCGTAGATACCTTGAAATATAGGTTCCTTGCTTTTTAATTTTTCAATGAGATTATCTCTTAATTCTTCACGAATATTTTTGTGTTTGTAATTACTTTTTTTGAGCTCGCCTAATGTTGTTGGATTCATCTGCCTGATTTTTTCTTTTTATTGTTTTCGTAATTGATTAATATATGCTCGCCAAGTCCATCAAGATTTGTATACAATGCTTTGCCATCTGCTTCACGGGAAAATTGCTCGACAAAATCTACCAGGTATGGATCGCTGGTGACCATGAACGTAGTTATATCAATTTTCTGTTTTCTGCATTTTCGCGCAAGTGCAAGGGTTCTGTTTACGATAAAACGATCAAGACCAAATGAGTTTTTATAATATTCTTTTCCTCTTTTTATGCATGTCGGCTTGCCGTCAGTAATCATCATGATGTGTTTATTCGGACTTTTGTTTTTGTTGAGAATCTCAATGGCAAGGTTCAATCCGGCAACGGTGTTGGTATGATAAGGTCCGACTTCAAGATATGGTAAGTCTGATAATTCAATTTGCCATGCGTCATCTCCAAAGACGACAAAATCGAGTTTGTCTTTTGGATAATAACTGCGAATCATGTGCGACAATGCCATAGCCACTTTTTTAGCCGGGGTAATCCGGTCTTCTCCATACAATATCATGGAGTGTGAAATGTCAATCATTAATACAGTGCTGCATTGGCTTTGCTGTATAGTATCGAATGAAACCAGGTCATTTTCTTCAAGTTGAAACCGCTCTATTCCATGATTGACAAATGCATTTTTGATGGATTCCTGCGTATTCATTTGTTGAAATAAATCTCCGAATTCATAAGGTCTGTGATCCTCAGTATTTTCATCTCCTGCGCCGGAGTATTTTGTTTTATGTTTGCCGAATCGGCCTTTTCTCAGTTTTCCGAATAGAGATTCAAAGGCATTCTTGCGCAATTCTAATTCCAGTTTGGAGTTGGGTTTGAAAGAATCTGGAATTTTACTGTCTGCATCAATCCATTTATTTTTTTTCAAATCCTCAATAAAATCTGGCAATTTGTAGTTCTCGCTGAAAATTCCATATTTCCGGTCTAGTTCATTCATCCAGATGAAGGTTGAATTGACATCACCGGAAGATGCTAAAAGCAACTCTTTGAAAAGGGATAAAAGCCTATCAAACAAGGATTTGAGTTTCTGACTTTCCGGGTCATGGAAAAACTGTATACCTGATACCGGAGAGGGAAATTTTTTCAACATAATGCAATTAACATCAGCAAGGTATATATCGTTTAGGCTTGTTAGTTAAAAATAGCATAGATACGTGATCAAATTGTACTTTTGCTGGCTAATTCTAATTCCATGTTAAAATCCTTCTGTACTCTTGTCCTTATATGTTGTGTAATAGGTATTTATGCACAGAAGTCTGATATAAGAGGCAATGTATACAATAAAGCTACAGGAGAGCCATTGAGCTATACTTCGATTTTTTTGAAAGGCACATCCTTTGGTACAGTCACCGATAATCTCGGTTTCTTTAATATCTCAGCGGTACCGAAAGGGGATTACAAACTTATGGCAAGTTATATTGGATTCGATACGTTTACAGTAGATATTTCTATTAAAGGAAGCCAAATCATCAACAAACAGATCTTTTTAAATGAATCCAGTACTTTACTTGGAGAAGTCAGTGTGTCTGGTAAAAAGCAGCAGGCAAGAACAGAGGTAAAAGTGTCGACTTTAACTGTAACTCCAAAGGAAATCAAAGCGATGCCCTCTACAGGAGGTGAAGCGGATATTGCTCAATACCTGCAAATCATACCTGGTGTAATTACATCTGGAGACCAGGGCGGTCAGATTTATATACGGGGAGGTTCACCGGTTCAAAATAAGATATTGCTGGACGGAATGACGATCTTTAATCCTTTTCATTCGATTGGTTTGTTTTCTGTTTTTGAAACAGAAATAATTCGTTCTGTTGATGTGTTAACCGGAGGATTTCCTGCCGAATACGGAGGTAGAATTTCAGCAATAATTGATATGAAAACCAGGGAGGGAAATAAAACACGAACTTCCGGATTAGTATCTGTGAGCCCATTTATAGCAAAAGCATTAATCGAAGGGCCAATATCCAAATTTAATGATGACAGAGGCGGAAGTACTTCATTTTTATTAACAGGCAAAACTTCATTTATTGATCAAACATCTAAAACGCTTTATAAGTATGCCTTCGACTCTTCTTCAAAAAGTTTACCATTTCTTTTTAGTGATTTTTATGGAAAGATTTCAACAATAGCCAGTAATGGTAGCTTTCTCAATTTGTTTGGATTTAGTTTCAATGATCAGGTTAAATACACTGGATTGGCAGATCTCAGTTGGAATGCTTCCGGAGGCGGTGCGAATTTTAAATTAATTCCAAGTAATTCCAGTCTGATTGTAGGAGGTAATGTTGCCTATTCAAGATACTTTTTAAAACTGGACGAACTTAATGCAAAACCCAGATCCAGCGAGATTGATGGATTACAGGCCAACATTGATTTTACTTATTTCGGCCCACAATCTGAATTTAAATATGGAATTGAATTCAATGCTTTTAGTACAAATTTTGATTTTACGAACTATCTGAATATTCCGGTTTTGAAAAATGATAATAACACGGAAATCGCAACTTATTTAAAATATCGCAAAGCAACACACAATTGGGTTTTTGATCCAAGTGTCCGTATTCAATATTACGCATCTTTGGGTAAAGCATCTATTGAGCCACGATTTGGAATTAAGTATAATGTATCCAATGACATGAGATTTAAGGCTGCAGGTGGGTATTACACTCAAAATCTAATGAGTTCGGTTAGTGAACGTGATATTGTAAATTTATTTGTTGGATTTATCACGAGTCCGGATTTAATTAAAGCAACGCATGGTGTTTTTGGAGTCGAATACGATCTCAGCGAGAATACCAATTTAAATGTCGAAACCTATTATAAGGATTTCAATTCATTGTATCAATTAAATAGAAACAAGAGAGCTGTAGATGAGTCTGATTATACTTCAGAAAAGGGAAATGCATACGGTATCGACATATTGGTTAAATCCAATTTTGTGGATTGGAATTTGTGGTTAGGATATTCATTGGGTTATGTGAACAGGACCGGTCTGAATTCAAAGGGAGAGCTTCAGACATTTCCGGCATTGTTTGACAGAAGACACAATGCTAATGTTGTAGTTGATTATCAATTCGGTCGCCGTAAGCTATGGCAGGCAGGTATTCGATGGAATCTGGGTTCCGGTTTTGCGTTTACTAAAATACAAGGCTTCTTTGAAGATAATAAAATACCCAAAGGCCTTGAAACTGTTTTTGGAATTGAAAACGCTCCAATAGGTGTTATTTATTCTGATAAAATAAACTCAGGAAGACTTCCTTATTATCACAGGCTGGATGTTTCGTTAAAGAGAAAATTCATTCTCACAAAACAATCTTTTTTCGAAGTCACAGCAGCTGTAACGAATGTGTATGACCGGAAGAATATCTTCTATTTCAACGTAGTTGAGAACAGAAGAGTGGATCAACTTCCAATTTTACCTTCTTTAGTTGTTGCTTTTCACTTTTAATTGTTGACAAACACTCCATTGATCTTCTATTTCTTTTAAGGTGAATGGCTCCATATTCCAAAATCGGGCATTCAGATAATTTAAAATATTGCACAGTTCGATAGTGCTTAATTTATCCTGTGGAGGCATTACCTGATCTGAGAACCGGGTAGGTCTTGCATTTGTGCTATCCGGTCCTATGCCTTTTTTTATCCAGCAACTCAAATTGTTGCGGTTAATTTTAATATAGTCCGTGTGATTTAAATTCGGGTACAAAGTGCCTAATCCTTCCGCATTATTACCATGACAAGGGGCGCAAACAAACTCATAGCTCACTTTGCCTTCCTTGTAAGTTTCAGTTGAATATTGACAGGAGAGACACCATAAAATTGCAGGAAAAATGATAATCCATTTATTTCTCATGCAATAATAGTTCGATGTCCTCAATAAACCGGTCAACATCTTTGTCGTCTGTGCCTAAGCAATAAGACCGGATGTATGAATTTTGATCGACCAACATAAGCCATCCGCTGTGATCAAAGCCACCGGGAGCCGACGAATCCTCAATGGCTATACTCATATAGCTTTCTGAAATCCTCTTGATTTCTTCTTTTGTGGGTATGTGGAGCAGGTAAAAGTGATCATTTTGGATACCCAGTTTGTCGTAATATGTTTTTAATCTGCCTACTGAGTCTTTTCTGTAATCAATGCTAAAGCAAACGTAGTTTAATTCTTTATGGTTCTCAAAATGCTTGGCAATACGCATCATGCTACGGATGGTTTTTGGACATATTGTGGGGCAAGAAGTAAAGAAAAAATCAGCAATATGAATTTTGCCTTTTAAATCATTCTTACTGATTACATTTCCAAATTGATTGGTCAGCGAAAAATCAGGTATTTGTGCATATATCGTGTCTCCGTTTTCAACGTGTCTTATCCCAAGGATGGGAAGCTTTACATCTTTACATGAAAATAAAGCTATCAAAATGAGCGATACAGCTATGACATTGATTTTAACGAGTCTTTTATAAGACATTTAAATTGTTTTTAGTATTTTGAATTATTTTCCCGTCCTGCATGGTAAGGGAATAATCTGTTTTAGATGCTATGGTCTGATCATGAGTTACAATAATGATCGTCATATTTGATTCTTTTCTAAAGGATAAAATCAAATTCAAAACCTGCTCTGCATTTTGTTTATCCAGGTTTCCGGTAGGCTCATCTGCCAGAAGTATTTTGGGGCTGTTGATGAGTGCTCTGGCCAGAGCAACTCTTTGTTGTTCACCTCCTGAAAGCTGACCGGGTTTTTGGTTCATTCTTGGCTCCATTCCCAATTTGGACAACAACGATTGTGCCTGGGCTGTAACCTCTTTTTCTTTTCTTCCTGCAATAAATCCGGGAATACATACATTTTCGAGAGCCGTAAACTCAGGCAGAAGATGATGAAATTGAAAAATGAATCCTAAATTCTTATTTCTGAATTGGGCCAATTCACCGGCTGATTTTTTTGAATAATTGATCCCATCAATGATAATTTCTCCTGAATCAGCCTTATCCAGTGTTCCAATGATGTGCAATAAGGTGCTTTTTCCGGCTCCTGAAGCGCCCAGAATACTGATCAACTGCCCTTGTTCTAATTTCAAGTCAATACCCTTAAGAACCTGGAGCTGGGGATAGGATTTTTTAATATTTATGCATTCAATCATTTATGTATTTAATTAATGAATATACTTTGAATTCAAATATTTTGTAAAGTTAATTGAAGAGCTGATGAAATAAAATAATAGATATCATAGTTACATAATGTATTCTTAATAACAGATTATGTGAAAGAGGTTTAACTTTGTGGTTTTATTAATTTAGGGGTTCCTAATCATTAAATACCCAAATGAAAATATTGCAATTGTGTAAAAAATTTCCATATCCTGCCAAGGATGGTGAAGCAATTGCTGTACTGCAAATGAGCAAGGCACTTTCTTCGTGTGGATGTGAAGTTAGTCTTTTGGCAATGAATACATCCAGGCATTATGTAGATTTAAATGATGGATTACCTGCTGATTTAAATTATTATAAAGACGTTCATTTTGTTTCTGTCGATAATCGCATTCATTGGTTTGATGCCCTGACCAATTTATTCAAAAAGGAATCGTATCATATTTCCAGATTTATTTCCGCAGATTACAGTTCGAAGCTTATTGAAGTTTTAAAGAATAATCATTTTGATATCATTCAATTGGAAACCCTTTATTTAGCACCGTTTTTACCTGTAATTAAACAATATTCGGATGCCATGATCGTACTGAGGGCTCATAATATAGAGCATGAGATCTGGAGCCGGATCGCAAGCCAGGTTAAATTCATACCCAAAAAGTTGTATTTGCATTATCTAAGCAATAAGTTGAAGAAGTTTGAAATCAGTACCCTGAATGAATATGACTTTCTGGTAGCAATTACAGAGCGGGATTTAGCTCATTTTAAATCGCTGGGCTATAAAAATGGATGTATTTCATCTCCAGTTGGCTTTGATTTAAGCCAGTATCATGCAGATTATAAGGCTTTTTCAGGGCCCATGAAAATTTCTTTTATTGGATCATTGGATTGGATGCCAAATATTGAAGCGGTAAGATGGTTTTTATCACAGGTATGGCCTCTGGTGAATAAAAAATTTCCAACTCTTGAATTTCATTTTGCAGGAAGAAATGCACCTCCGGATTTGGCCAATGTAAATTTAAATCAGGTGTTTTATCATCCTGAAGTATCGGATGCCAAATCGTTTATGTTGGAGTATCCGGTGTTCATAGTACCCATATTTGCAGGATCCGGAATAAGAGTAAAAATTCTGGAGGCCATGGCGCTGGGTAGGGTTGTTATTACCACCTCAATTGGCCTAGAAGGCATTCCCGCCCGTCATAAGGAACAAGTTATTTTAGCAAATTCAGTAAATGATTTTTTGGAAAGCATACAACAATGCTATGATCAATATCCAAAAATCATTGGAATCGGAGAAAATGCGCAAAGCTTTGTCAGCAATCAATTTGATAGTTCAAAATTAGCTGGTAAACTCATTCATGCTTACAAAAAAGTTTTAAATTTGCACACTCATAATTAATCAGGGTGTACGCGAATGGTTCTGTTCCTGGAAATTGTTTTTTGTGTTGCCGTTTTTTTACTATTGCACAGTTATCTGTTTTACCCTATACACTTAATTTTACTGAACGGCTTTAAAACTATTAAAACACAGCCACAATTTTTAGAACACGACAATTGTGGATTCATGGTGTCCTGTATTATTTCAGTTTACAATGAAGAAAGTATTATTGAGCAAAAATTAAAGTCGGTACTTGAATCAAATTATCCAATGAATCAAGTCCATATTTATGTTGGATCGGATTCTTCCTCCGATCGCTCAAATCAAATTATAAGTCAATTGGCTATGCATAATAGCAATCTTCATTTTTTTCCGTTTGACGAAAGAAGAGGAAAAGCTTCAGTAATAAATGATCTGATTGATGAGGCTTTTAAAAATATTCCAAAATATGAAAAACATATTTTATTGTTTACAGATGCCAATGTAATCTTAAGCAGAGATGTAATTAAAAATCTTTGCAGTCATTTTAATCAAAAGGATCTGGCGTTAGTCGATTCCAGAATTATTCCAACAAACTTAAAAAAAGAGGGAATATCTCATTCTGAAAATCAATACATGAGTCTGGAAGTAAAGGTAAAACATCTGGAAGGTGAATTATGGGGAGCCATGATGGGTGCCTTTGGTGGTTGCTTTGCAATTCGCTCTAATTATATCGAAAAAGTCCCACCGCGATTTCTTATGGATGATTTCTTTATCTCTATGAGCGCATTTATGAAAAATGGTAAGTGCAAAAATGATTTAAATGCAATTTGCTACGAAGGGATTCCAGATCAAATGCGAGAAGAGTTTAAAAGAAAAACCAGAATTTCTTCAGGCAATTTTCAAAATTTATCAGTATTTTATAAGCTTTTATTCCGAAAGCCATTTTCAGTAGCATATGCTTTTTTCTCTCATAAACTATTGAGGTGGATTGGTCCGTTTCTTATCATTATAGCTGGTCTGGCTCTTGCTGCTTTATCTATTCTTAATCCAGGCCGTTTTCAACTTTACTTTGTATCGGTTTGCCTGATATTAGTTGGAATTCCATTGATCGATTACTTATTCTCAAAGTTAGGAATACATTTTAAACTGCTCAGGGGGATCCGTTATTTTATCATGATGAACATTGCATTATTAATTGGGTTTATAAACTATATTAAAGGAATACAGAAGAGTTCCTGGCAACCACCTAAAAGAAGTACAGTATAAATGTTTAAGTTCAATACAATAGAAGAAGCGATTCAGGACATTAAGCTGGGCAAGCTTATCATTGTTGTGGATAATGAAGACAGGGAAAATGAAGGAGACTTTATTTGTGCTGCAGAAACGATAAGTCCTGAAATAGTCAATTTCATGATTACAGAAGGCAGAGGATTGATCTGTGCACCTCTGGATGAACATCGGGCAGATGAATTGAATTTACCGCTCATGGTCAGAAATAATACGTCACTGCACGAAACGGCATTCACTATATCTGTGGATCTCATTGGGCATGGTTGCTCAACAGGCATTTCTACCTATGACAGAGCCTTGACCATAAAAGCACTAGCCAATAAGGAATATGTGTCATCGGATTTTGCAAGACCCGGACATATTTTTCCACTTCGAGCCAAGTCAGGAGGAGTATTGCAACGAACAGGGCATACAGAAGCTGTTGTAGATTTAGCCCGATTAGCTGGAATGAACTCTGCCGGTGCTTTGGTTGAAATACTCAATGAAGACGGCACAATGTCGCGATTGCCGCAATTGATCAAAAAGGCGGAGAAGTTTAATCTGAAGATGATTAGTATTAATGATCTCGTTGAATATCGTCTACGTAGGGAACGACTAGTTTCAATCGAGAAATCTGTTCAGCGAAATATTAATGGAACCCCATTTACACTGATTCAGTATAAGCAAGCCAATTCGGGCGATATTCACGTAGCATTTGTCAAAGGAGAAATGAAATCATCTAAAGTAGCTATGGTAAGAGTGCAACACGCCGATACATTTTCAGAGATGATGGACTTGATTGTAAACACCGAAAGTGCAAAACTATTCAAAGCAATAGATATTTTAAAAGAGGCAGAGTGTGGGGTGCTGCTATTATTAACCCAAAGTCAAAGAGATTTAAATCCTTTCTCAAGAATGGAAGAAGCCAATCCAACGGATACCAACAGACCAGAGCAACAACAAAGAGAGATTGGGATTGGTGCGCAAATATTGCACGATTTAGGGGTCCAAAAAATGAAGATCATTTCCAACAATCCAAGAAAGACAATTGCATTACAGGGTTATGGTTTGGAAATTGTAGGTTATCATCCGTTTGAGTAATCCAAATCAAAAGCTGGGGCAGATATATCCATTATTATCGTAATTGCCCAACAGTGTAAAGCTAATTTCAAATGAATGAGTTGGAGAGCTGTATTTGACGGCATCTTTAATTCCAATGTCGTAATGCAGCCCAATCAAAAAATCCTTGATTTCAAATCCTACATGAAATCCCAGGTCAGCCGGAATATATGAACTTAAATTTTTAACGACTCTGGTTGTAATACCGGCATGAAATGCAGTTTGATTTAAATTGTAAAATGACTTCCGGACAGAAAAGCCTGTGTTCAATAATTGATGCGGGCCCTGTGCAGTAAATAATAATTTTGGAAACAAGTCTAATGAAGAACTTGAATGATAAATCAAATTGAGGATTGCGGTAATTTTATTCGGAGATTTAATGGACCGGGTTCCGCTGTAGTCTGTATTGTCAAATTCCTTATAAAATGAAAGATCTGGTTTGAAAATATAGTGAATAGCCAGTCCGGATTGCATTCTCCACTTACTACTTAACGCCATGTTGTGCTGTAAACCAAGTTTTAACTCTGGTCTGGAAAAAATATTCGGCGGTAAAAGCTCGAGGGAAGTCCCATTGTACTTGCTTATTCCGTCGAACTGATCTTCAAAGAAGATGTTATCATAATTTACTGATCTTTGAGTAACGCCCAGGCCGAATCCAATGGACAAGTAATTTTTATCCGTTTTATCTAATAATTTATGAAACGCGATTAATAATCCAATTTCATTGCTATTCCAATCAAAAAGCTGAGTGCGGTCCGTTATAAAATAAACCCCGGCACCAAAATAATCGCCCTTGTAATCCTGAAATCCAAGATCAAATTTTATGTCGCCTGAAATGCAAAAACTGGTTATCGGCTGATCCTGTAAGCCAATCCATTGATTGCGATGTATTGCGCTTACCTTAAAATTCCCATTAAAAGCAGATGTAAAAGCAGGATTGTAATACGATGCAATGACGTTAAATTGTGAGAAATTTACATCCTGGGCCAATAGGGTGAAATGCCAAAAAACCAATAAGGCAAGATTGCGGATTCTTTTGGGCATATACTAATCTTTTCGGATGCAAGATAGAATGAATTTGTTATATGCTTACTTTTACGGAATGAAATATGAGTTGATCATTTCAGTTTTGGCTGTACGAAAAGAACCCAGCCATCGCTCTGAATTAATTAACCAGATTCTTTATGGAGAATCTATGGAAATCATTCAGCAGCATGAAGACTGGTTGTTAGTAAAAACGCTGCATGATCAATATCAGGGCTGGGTAGAGAATAAAGTCAGTTATTTTCAAGAGGCAAAAACGAATATCGGAGTTCGTATCATTTCAAGTTTTACTGCCAGGATTATAAATAAAGAGAAGGCTCTTTATATTCCATTTGGTTCGTTATTATGCGAGGATCACTCTAAGTTACTAAACGGTAGCAGTATTATTTCTTCAACTCCCGGAATCGGTCTTGAGTTATTACAGTCTCAATTGCTGGGTGCTCCTTATTTATGGGGTGGGCGAAGTGGATTTGGAATTGATTGTTCGGGATTGACACAGTTGTATTATAGATTAATTGGCGTTTCCATCCCCAGGGATGCACATCTGCAGGCGATTCTTGGTGATGACATCTTTTTAAGTCAGGCAGAAACCGGCGATTTATTGTTTTACAGAAACGCTGAACATAAAATTGTTCATGTTGGACTGGCTATAAATGATACGGATATTTTACATTCATCCGGGAATGTCAGAATGGATTCCTATGATGAAAAAGGAATATTCAATAGGGATCTAAACAAATACACGCATGAATTTGCTTTTGCTAAGCGTATTATAAAACGCGGATGATATCGTATTTGGTCAGTACGTGAAAATTGCCAACAGGATCTTTAGCAATAACACCCGGAATTTTCTCTGTAAAATATTTATTTAATGTACTTAATGGCGTTTCCAAAGATACCATTGGCATTGGATCGGACATTATAGACCTTGCCGTTTTTTCCGGATTATACAACGGATTTTCAATGATAAAATTTAATACCGTGTTTTCAGAAATGGTGCCAATGATTTGTTCGTGATCCATTAAAGGCAATTGTGAAATATCATGTAATTTCATCATGCTAAGGACATTCCGGATGGTTTCATCAGCTGATACACTATAAAATGTCTTATCTGGTTTTGCTTTGATTAAGTCGGAAACTAAAAGTTCAGTTTGCAAAAATCCACGTTGACGCATCCAGTCATCATTGTATATTTTACCGATGTAACGGCTTCCATGATCGTGAAAAATAAGAACTACGACATCATCTTTGGTAAGCTGGTCTTTCATTTGCAGCAATCCCGCCATTGCGGAACCGGCTGAATAACCTAATAAAATTCCTTCTTCTCTGGCCAGTCGTCTTGCTGCCAGTGCACCATCCTTATCGGTTACCTTTTCAAAATGATCAATCAAATCAAAATTGACATTTTTAGGCAAAATGTCTTCACCGATACCTTCTGTGATGTAAGGATAAATTTCTTTCTCATCAAATATTCCTGTTTCCTTATATTTTTTAAAAACAGAACCGTAGGTATCAATCCCCCAGATTTTAATCTTCGGGTTCTTTTCTTTTAAATATTTGGCTACACCGGAAATAGTGCCTCCGGTACCAACACCTACAACGAGATGAGTGATTTTTCCATCAGTCTGTTCCCAGATTTCGGGTCCTGTAGATTGGTAATGGGCCTCTGTATTGGACGGATTATCATATTGATTACACCAAAATGAATTTGGAATTTCTTTGCTAAGCTTTTCTGCAACCGAATAGTATGATCTTGGGTCTGTAGGCTCCACATTTGTTGGGCATACAATGACATCTGCTCCAAGCGCCTTTAACATATCAATTTTTTCCTTGGATTGCTTGTCGGAGGTTGTAAAAATGCATTTGTAGCCTTTTACGCATGCCGTGATGGCGATACCCATACCCGTATTACCACTGGTACATTCAATGATGGTGCCTCCTGGTTTTATTTTACCGTATTTTTCAGCATCCTCGATCATTTTCACTGCCATCCGGTCTTTAATCGAGTGCCCGGGATTAAAGGTTTCTACTTTTGCCAGTACTAATGAGGGAATGTCATCAATGACTTTATTCAGTTGTATTAAAGGAGTGTTACCTATGGTTTGAAGTATATTCTGATAATATTTCATCTGAAAATTTTCGCAAAGCTAAAGGAATTATTAGCGGTATTTTATACTTACAAAAAATCTTTTATCCACCGCGCCCAGCAATCTGGCGGTCTCAGCAGAAACGATAATTTGCACATCGTGTTCATAAATAGGAGGGATTCTGCCGATGACTTTTGCATAGACTTTACGATTTAAGACAGGATTCTCAATTTCAATCTGAGAGTCCATCTTTGCAGTGTTGTGAAGTGCAAATAACCGTCCGGAGCCCAATTGGTCGTATTCACTGACAGCAACTCCTCTGGATTGTTTGGTAAATGGTTCGAATTCTACTATTGTGTTTTCAGTATCTGCAGATTGATGATTATTATCCGGAACTTCCTTTTCTTTCGGAGAGTCTAAAATTGGTAAATAACCAAGTTTCAAAATACTTCCTTCGTGAACAGCACTGGTTTTAAGATTATTGTATTTTAATAAATTGGATAAGTTAAGATCAAACTTTCTCTTGCTAAGATGATATAAACTTTCACCGGTCTTTATTTTATATAAAAGCAAGATACCTGATTTTGGTGATTCCAGTCTATTCAATGAAATTGAAGATTTATTAACCGGAACTTTTAAAATTGCGTTTTCGTGCAATCCGGTTGTTTTAAGTTCAGGATTTAAATAGAACAAAGAATCCAAATCAATTTGGAAGGTTTTGGATATACTATAAAGCGTCTGTTTTTTACTTACTTTGTAATTTAAATAGAGTCGGTTTGATGGGTCAGTTTCTAAGAAAAAGCTATCATTCTGAATTCTCGTGCCTGGTATTTGTGACCAGGTAACATGCGAAATTAGAATTAAAGCACTGAAAATTAAGCCTTTAATGTTCATAACAATGTAAATATGAACTACAAATATATTAATAAAAATTGTAATATATCTTTGACGCATGAATGAATTTTTGGTTGCGGGACTAATTCCGGCCAGATTAGCTTCCACAAGATTACCTGATAAATTACTTAAGTTAATCCGGGGAAAATCCGTATTGCAAAGAGTGTATGAACAATGCAAAAAGGCAAGATCGTTAGATCGAGTCGAAATTATAACGGACCATCAATCTATTATAGACCATGCCAGTTCATTTGGGGTGAAAGCACTAATGAGTAAACGAGAACATGACAGTGGCACTGACCGTATTGCCGAATATGCAGAATCTTATACACAATACTCTCATGTAATTAATATTCAGGGAGACGAACCGTTCATAGATCCATACAACATTGATCGCCTGGTTGAACTTTTTCGCATAACAAATTGCGATGTTGCAACTCTTGCCATTAAAAGCAATGATCAGCATGAAATACGCAATCCAAATATTGTCAAGGTAGTAACGGACAATGAGGACACTGCAATGTACTTTAGCAGGGCACCGATTCCGTATTTCAGAGATCCTGAATCAGGAATGGCGTTTGAATGGAAAAGACATATAGGAATTTATGGATTTAAGCGAGAGGTTTTGCTGTCCATTTGCAAATTGCCGATTGGAACATTGGAACGGATTGAAAGGCTTGAACAACTCAGATGGTTGCAAAGCGGGTACAGGATAAAAGTAGATTATACAAGCAGTCATGCAAATGGTATTGATACATTAGAAGATTTAGAAGCTGCGATTCGATATGCTGAAACTTATAGTTTGTAAAATAATCTACTTAGAACTATAACACAATTTTTTTAGAAACAAACTGAGTAGGTTGTTTCAGTAATTATTGATGAACGGTAAAGCTGATTTTTGCACATCCAAATTGTCATTTATACTCAGAAAGTATATACCATTACTCAATCCGGTTACATTTATTTTAAAGAAATTATTGCCCCTGGTTAATTCTGATTTAAAGGAATTAACTATTTTTCCATATATATCAAGGATATAGATTTCAGCAGCGCCTGCATCCAGATTGTTCTGATAATTAACAAATAAATCTCCCGATTTTACTGGATTTGGATAATATGAGACTGTATTTGATGGCTTAGCAGGTGTATAGTCAGAAAATGCTGGTGAATACATGATTTCATTGCTTGTATTGCAGGCCTTTAATCTGTAAAATACGGGCGATCCGAATTCATGGCCTATCGGCTTGTATTTGTAAAGCACAGGAATCGTTGAATTTCCTTTTGCCTCAACTCGTCCAACGGAATCAAATTGAATTTCGTCCAATGATTTTTCAACGGTAAAATAGCTGCAATTTATTTCTTTGCTTGTTTTAAAGTTTATGCCTTGAGAAGCACTGCTCATGCTTTGAAAATGAACAAATCCTTGTGATTTTGGAGAAATTCCAAATCCTGAACTTGAAAGAGTTTGCGTGTTAAGTTCCATTAAATAAACACTTGAATCCGATTGACTCAATAAATAGGTGTTCAAAGTTTTTTAAGCGGAAGAATTATAGGAAATAAATTGTTGAGCTTGCGTATTAGCGTGGTTTGATTCCGGATTAGGATTTCCAGGTGGTAGAATATTAAAAAGTTTTAGTTCTGATGGAGCAAATACTCCGGCACTACCTTTTAAATCATCCAGATCTTTGGTGTGAAAATAATATTTAATATCGACGGGTTTGCTAAGTTTTTTATTCGTTTTAATATCCCAGTATTTATTAGCTACAAACCAGGGTTTGGTTTTGTCTACATAAGCTGCGGTGATTTGATTTCCTTTTTTACTTCCATAATTTTTGGTAGTAATTAATTTTATACTTAAACTTCCATCTCCAATAGAACCTATATCGTTGCCATTTTTATTGATTGATAATAGGAGCAAGTCATCCTTAGGGTCAATGGTATTGTTGTCAAAATAGTAATGAGTATATGATCCATCTGTACATTCAAGATTAGCTTCAACAAGTGAATTGGATTTGTCCAGAGTTTTTGTCGATGGTATATATGATGAAAGACAAGATGCACTTTTCACTTTTTGGCGAATTAAATCACCGGGTTCAGTGCCAAAACCCAGCGTGAAGTCTATCCCAGGCATTCCACTTAGATAGCAATAACTCATAATTGTACCTTTAAGAGGTATGCCAGGAGATGCACAGGATCCTTCCAGTTTAACACAATTATCAATAGCCTTGTTTTTTCCGGGTCCCCAGGCACAAGCATGAGTATGCTTCGAACCTAAGATGTGCCCAAGTTCATGAGTTACCAGAAAAACATCCCAGCTGTAATTTGGTGCGGTCACGTACGTACCGATTACATTAGCAAAGCCATATGAATAGCTTGGGAGGCATATTGTGCCAATATTGGCTATTCCACCTAATGTTGCCTGATTTGATTTGCTATATCCTGATAAAAGTATTTTTAAAGTCTTGTTTGTATTAGGATATTTCTTTCTGAAACTTTCAAGATCTTCACCTGCGGAGATATGGGTAAAATTATCTTTGGCAGTATGTATGTTAATTTGTGCAAGTGCAATCGAAATGTTTTCTCTTTTATACAAAGTATGTACATTATTAAAAAGACCGGTAATATAATTAGTGATGGACTGGACGTCTCCTTTGAATTTTACGAAGAGCTCATAATCTACATCAACGGAAACATTAACGGACTTACAATTATCTGAAGTTCGCAAGCTCAAATCATGGTCCGAACCCATGTATTGCAGAATGTCATCCGTATTGCAATTAGCATTTACAGGATATTTGTTTGCCAGGGATTCATCGATTATTTTGCATTTAAGGTTTTTTGTATTACCCGTTTCAAATGGAATCAGACTTATTCCAAGGCCATTTCCCATATAAGCAGTTCCATATATTTCACCCTGGAAAATACTTATACTGGAAAATGATTTATCATCTCCTGCTATTTTGCCTTTTAAGTGAATGCCCAGGTCGACATACTGCTGTATATGTCCTTGTTCCGTCAGTAGATTTACCTCAAAATCCGGTGTGAAAAAATTATATTCAGTAAATATAAATTCCTGTTCATTCTTCCTGGTTAATGGAAGATTAGAAGAAATCAATGTATGATACTCATTTTTAATGCTTTGAATGTTTTTTTCATTTAATTTGAATATGCGTGTTTCAAAATGTTGGGTACTATCTTTAGAAAAATATTCCGTCTCAAACACGTTTTTTTGAATGGATAATTCAGTTTTTGTTAAAACGTCCAAATGAAATGGATCATTTGTTTGTGAAAAAGCAAGTTCCAGGTTGGAGTGAAAACATATTAGTACAGAAACAATTATTTTGAGCTTAATTAGGTAGTTTTGATATTGAGGGTGCATATCCATTATCTTGCATTTAGGGTAAAGAGATAAATATCATATTAAATAAAATATTAATATATAAGTGAAGAGACAAGAATTATGCCAATTGCTTCAAGATGAGTTACGGCATCAATATAATACGCTGGAAATTAATAACATAGTGAACTATATTTGGGCAAATCTTCTAAAGAATTCAGAATTAATAAACTTGAGTTCTATGATACTTTCAGAAAATGCACAAATTGGAAATTGGATAAGTGAGCTCAAAATGGGAATGCCTGTTCAATATGTATTGAACAATTCATTTTTTTACAATTTGGAACTCTTCGTGAATACTCATGTATTAATTCCGAGACCAGAAACTGAAGAATTGGTAAATTGGATATTGAGTGACCCAAAAAATGAATCTGCCTTAACATTAATTGATATTGGCACAGGTAGCGGATGTATTGCACTGGCATTAAAAAAGAAACGACCGATTTGGATGGTTACTGCGATTGATATTTCTGGTGATGCTTTGAAAGTCGCACGCAAAAATGCTTCAAATAATGATTTAAACGTGAAATTTATACAATGCGATTTTTTAACGGATTCAACCTCTGTAAATGAGACATTTGATATTGTCGTTTCCAATCCGCCATATATTTCGAATGATGAACTAGATAAAGTGGGAGACGGTGTTAGGAGATACGAGCCGAGAATTGCATTGGTGCCTCCGGGAAATGATCCCTTGATTTTCTATAAAAAAATTGCAGATTGGTCCCTTACCCATTTAAACCGATCCGGAGCGATTTATCTTGAAATGAATGAGTTTCTTTTCCAGGAAATTGAAAATACATTTCGCAATGCCGGCTTTCTGAATTTAGAAATCAAAAAAGATATGCAGGGTAAAAACAGAATGTTAAAGGTTCAATTCTAATTAATGGATAACAATTATTTTATTTTCACTTAGTGCTGTTTTTTCCGAACAAATGTAGTAGAGTCCGGAAGCCAATGACCTTGTGGAAAATCCATTTCCATCTGAATAAAGCTTAAAATATTTTCCATCAGCATTGATTAATACTAATGATTTTAGATCCTGTATTTTATTCTCAAATTCAATTCGATCATTAAATAGTATTGCTATATGTGAATCCGTTATAGTGTTCTTTGTATTTGTAACTATGCTTTTGTCCAGTAACGAGCATTTAAAAGCTCCAAATCCATGCGTAAACAGAATTAATTTATTTTCGACAGGAGAATACTTAATATCATATACTGCCACGAGATCGTAAGGATGTAAGTTATATGGAGTCCAGCTTTCGCCCTGGTTTATGCTCACATACAATCCAAAATCACAACCGGCATAAAGTATATCATTATCTTTCGGGTCTATTAATATACTATGAAAAGGGACGTCGGGTAGGTCTTTGTTTTCTGTGAAACTCCAATTTCTTCCGGCATCTTCGCTTTTCATGATTCCAGGTGCGCCAAAACCGCCTAAAGCCAGATAAACTAGATTGGCATTCCGGTAATCTATTGCCAGGTCTCTGATAAATCGTTCTGGAATCCCTGTTTCTCTTAGTTCCAGATTTTTCCCGCCATCTTTTGAAAAGTATAGATGACTTTCTCTGGATTTTACATTAAGTGAACTGACATATAGCTGATTATCATTCAAAGAATTAGTTTCAATTGCAACAATTGATTCTTCATTAGACATTAAAAAAGTGGTATCCCAGGATACTCCTCCATTAGAAGTATGTAATAATTGATTTCCACCGGAAAGAAGCCCTTGAGCATCTTTGGATTGAATTGAGAAAGGCGCTACAAAAGACACACTCGTATTTGCTTTAATCAATTCTTTCCAAGTTTTGCCTAAATCCAGACTGGTGTATAGATTTTGATATTGAGAAGACACGTAGAGTATAGAGTCATATTGAGGATGAAATGCATTGAATGTCCCGTCAGCCTGATGAATTGAATTCCAAAAAAGACCAGAATCAAGCAGAACAGATCGGTTATCCTGAAGGCCACCGATAATTTTACTTGAATGAGAAGAAACATTACCAGTATAAAATTGAGCACTTAAATAGCCCTGGTTGCAAGCGTAAAATGTACGTGCAAAATCATTTGATCTGTATAAGCCGCCATCAGTGGCAATATAAATTTTATTCGGATCAAATGGATTGCTAATAATATCATGCAAATCAGCATGGATTTTAATTTTCCAATTTTGGAGGTTGAATAATTGATTGCCTGTACCGGTAGAGTCGTAGTAAAGATCAACTCCTCCTATAATGATTTTACTTGAGTCGTCATCTTTAATATGAAGACATTTTGCATACCAGCCCTGATGCTCGCAAACGTCTTTTATCGGCAAGTAAAATCGCGATGAATCAAATCCATCACGACTACGCATAAGTGCCAAAGTTTTATATTCATCAGAGTAAGCTGCATATACCCGTTTAGGATTACCCTTGTAATTTGCCAGCATTATCCTTCCATTATAAATAGTATCATTTGAACTGTTCATTCGTTCCCAATGTGTTCCTCCATCTTTGGTTTTATAAACACCATAGTAGGGA
Source organism: Bacteroidota bacterium (assembly GCA_029781865.1). Taxonomy (GTDB): domain Bacteria; phylum Bacteroidota; class Bacteroidia; order Chitinophagales; family Saprospiraceae; genus Vicinibacter. The sequence goes on along the minus strand of JAKOVW010000079.1, from coordinate 214,963 downwards.
CCGTCGATTCCACCTATTCCTGCGTATAATATTTCCGGTTGTTCAGAATCAATGATTAAATCCGAGGCAAGAGGCAGATCCAATACCTGTATCCAGTTTTGACCTGCATTAGAAGATTTATAGATGCCAATATTCGTAGCGGCATAAAGTATTGCAGGATTTTTTGGGTTAATAATTATTTTCCAGACTGCCGTTTGATTATTGGAAATCCAGTTTAGGGATATAGTCCAATGTAGGCCGCCATCATTGGATTTCAAAATTCCTATGCCTTTTGAGCCTCTCAGTGTTCTGGTATGTATTCCACCGTCATAGCCTTGGTAATTGTAAATTTCGCCTGTTCCAATGTAAACAACATCAGGATTATCCCTTTGAATCGCGATAGATGAAACGGAAATAACCGGAAATCCGGTTGGAATATATTGCCAGGCATTCGTTCCCAGTCCACCTTTATTGGACTTCCAAAGACCCGAGCCGGCAGATCCTATCCATAGCTGATTTGTGTCCATCGGATTTATGGCTACGCACAAAGTGCGACCTGCTATATTGTTTGGTCCTATACTTTCCCATTCCGGAATTGATCGAAAAGAATTTGATATTGGTTTGAGTCTGGAAGCAACGAGATACTTCCTGTAAAAATCCATGGAGCTCTCTTTATTAAATGGAAAGTCCTCTATAAGATTTTTAAATTGAAAATAAGAATAACTTTCTTCACGGGCACTTTCATGATAGACTCCGGCATTTTCTGAAATTAAGTGATCTGGGTTTGATTGTACATGGTTTGTACAATGGGAAAAGAACATAAACTGAAATATACTGATAGCCCAATAACATAACTGCTTCATCAACCTCCGCTTCTTTTGGTGTTCTTATAACCCTTTTCAATTAATATTTTAATTATCTTTTCAACCTGATCCCCCTGTATTAATATTTCTCCATCCTTTACTGACCCACCCAGTCCACATTTTTGCTTAATAAACTTACAAAGCACATCCAAAGTCTCCTGCTTTTCGTCAAGACCATAAATCCGGGTTACTGATTTTCCGGCTTTCAACTTCGTAAAAAGTTGTACACGTACTTTTTGACTGGTTTTAGAAATTTCCTCCGGACTTTCTACGGTTTCTTCAGGTTTAAAATCTTTGTTGGTTGAATAGGCCAGGGACAATCCTTCTAAAGAATGCAATGTTTTCTTATTCATGGATTAGATGTTATCAATTGAACTACCTCCTAACGATTTCTTTAATTGAATATCCATAATTCTATGTGCGATTGTGGCAGTAGACCGATTAAAATGATCAATTGCCTGTTCCATAATCCTTTTGTCACCGGATTGCAAACTTAATACAATTTCATCCATTGCTGAATGGATTTCCTTAATTTCATGTTCAGACAAATGCGCTGTATTTTGTTTAATAAATTTACGGGCATTGTCGAGAATGTAGTTCCCTTCATTTTGTAATTCGATGATGGCTCTTTTGTTGGCATCAGCTTCAGCGAAAGTTGCAGAATCTTTAAGTCGTCGGGCAATTTCCTGTTCATTTAACTTGTGCGGAGATTTTACTTCAAGCGTCTGTTGCTTGCCGGATCTTAGTTCTTTTGCTGTAACCGACAGAATTCCATCTGCATCTATACTGAATTTAACCTCAATCTTAGGCAACCCGGCAGCCATTGGGGGTAAATCCTTTAATATGAATTCTGCCAATTTAATATTATCCAGCACCAATTCACGCTCTCCCTGATAAACTGAAATTTTTAAATGCTTTTGTCCATCCCTGGAAGTGGTATAATTCCTTGCCAATTGCAATGGGATCTTAGAATTTCTTGGGATAATTGTATCCATCAATCCTCCTATTGTTTCAATTCCCAAAGACAATGGAGTTATATCCAGTAAAAGTAAATCAGTTCTATTACCGGATAAAATATCTGCCTGTATGGCAGCGCCAATGGCTACGACTTCATCCGGATTTAAAAAATCATTAATTGGTCTATGAAAAGTTGCTTGCAATTTTTCTTTTACCAAGGCAAGTCGGGAAGATCCACCAACCAGAATAATTTCATCAATATCGTTTGTGTTTAAATGGCTGTTCTTTAGAGCTTCAATGCAACAGGAAATAGTCCTGTTGACCAGGGGTTCGGCAATGGCGTTGAGTTGACCTTTATCTAATGTTAGTTCTAATTCTCCGAAATTAAAAGTACACGAATTGTTTGTTAGCAAATGAACTTTGGCTTTTTCTGCAAGCACTCTGAGTTCATTCGATTTACCATCCGGTAATGGAATCCTATTTTGATTGATCCAATAATTGGCAATACCTGTATCGATGTCATCACCACCTAAAAAATTGTCACCTTGTGTGGAAAGCACTTCAAATATTCCATTTTCGATTCTGAGAACAGAAACATCAAATGTTCCTCCGCCAAAATCATAAACCATGACTTGTTTGGAGTCTTGAGGATTTAATCCAATGCCATAGGCCATGCTTGCAGCGGTTGGCTCATTGATAATACGCAACACTTCCAATCCGGCCAGCATTCCAGCATCCCGGGTAGCTTGTCTCTGACTGTCGGAAAAATAGGCAGGAACGGTTATTACCGCTTTTTGAATTTCACAATTCAGATATGATTCAGCCTGTTTTTTAATTTCTTTGAGGATGAATGAAGACAATTCCACAGCAGAAAAGGCATGCTGTTGAATTTTAAATTTAACGAGTTCCGTGGAATGATTTTTTTCCAAAGGATACATCAGAAATTGAGCCTGATCTTTGACCTCTTCATATGTTTTTCCCATTAACCTTTTAATCGAATACAGACTTGATTCCGGATGTAAAATCATCTTGTCTTTTGCCTCTTCGCCTATAATATATTCATTGTTTTCGTTAAAATAAATGACAGATGGAATCATTCCTTTGGCATTTTTTCCAATTGGAATAATTTTAGCGTGATTATTCTCGATATATGCAATTAAGCTATTGGTGGTCCCAAGGTCAATTCCTACAATTTTTTCATTCCTTGACTTTATGCTACCGGTTCTAAAATCTATGCTAATTTTTCCCATATAATGTTGAATGACTGCAATTAAACCGAATGTTAGTACATTTGTTTAGCCTTGAATGAAAAACCAGCATAAAAATAAAGCAAGTATTCTATTTATAGTCCTTTCGGCTATTTTTATAACGAATACCCTTATTGCTGAATTTATTGGAGTCAAAATCTTTTCACTTGAAAAAACGCTGGGATTTCAGCAAGTATCTATTAATTTATTTGGCAATCACAATTTATCGTTTCAACTCACAGCAGGGGTGTTGATTTGGCCCATAGTATTTGTATTTACGGATATAATAAATGAGTACTTTGGCAGAAAAGGGGTTATCCGTTTATCCTATTTAGCTATTGCAATGATTGCCTATGCCTTTTTTATTGTATATATTGCCATTCACTTGGTTCCTGCAGATTTCTGGCCCACTTCTCACCTTGATTTCATCGGTGATGAAAGTAAAAAGCAAATCCTGGCCAAAGATGTGAGCAATTATAATACGGCCTTCGGTCTTGTATTTGGTCAGGGACTTAAAATTATTGTTGCATCGCTTACTGCTTTTTTCATCAGCCAGGTATTGGATGTCTTGATATTTCATAAGATAAAATTAATTACCGGGGAAAAAAGAATTTGGTTACGGGCTACTGGTTCTACTGTGATATCACAGTTCTTTGATAGTTATATTGTATTGTTCATTGCATTCTATTTAGGGGCCAACTGGCCTATTTCAACAGTTTTAGCAATAGGAACTGTGAATTATATATACAAGGTTAGTATGGCTATCCTGTTAACTCCATTGATTTATCTGCTGCACGCATTCATCGAAAAATATCTGGGTAGTAATCTTAGTAAATTCATACGGGACAGAGCAATGAAATCTTAATTATAATAAAGCAAACATGTCAAATCAGCTTACAGATGTTATCATGATGATCAGGCCGAAATCTTTTGGTTTTAATCCGGAGACAGAAGCAGATAACAAATTTCAAAAACGTCCTTCTTCTCTCGAAGATAAGCAAATCAGAACTCAGGCTTTAGCGGAATTTGATGCTATGGTTGCACTACTTAAAAGCAAGGATATCGAAGTGATGGTGTTTGAAGATCTTGAAGAAAGTGTATTGCCTGACAGTGTGTTCCCTAATAATTGGATTAGTACTCACGAGGATGGGTCTGTTTATACCTATCCGATGTATGCACCTATACGAAGAAAAGAACGAAGAGACGATATAATTGACGTCTTAAGTAAGTCATTTCTGGTGGCTAAAAGATATAGTCTGGAATTATTTGAGGTACAAAATCAATTTCTGGAAGGCACGGGTAGCATGATCCTGGACAGAGATTATAAAATAGCTTATGCAGCATTGAGTCCAAGAACAGATCCAAGGGTTCTGCATAAATTTTCTTTGCTAAGTAATTATAACGTGATTTTGTTTAAAGCGCAAGATAAAGATGGTTTTCCAATCTATCATACCAATGTATTGATGGCGCTCGGACAGGATTTTGTAATTTGTTGTATGGAATCCATTGAGGACGAAAAGAAGGAATTGCTATTAAATTCTTTTCGAACAACCGGAAAGGAATTGGTGGAAATTAGTTTTGAGCAAATGACAAAATTTGCCGGAAACATGTTAGAGGTAAAAAACAAATCAGGAAAACGATTTTTAATTATGTCTGACACCGCTTATGAATCTTTAGATCAAGATCAAATTGCAAAATTAGGCCATAAAACCACTCTTCTAATCGTTCATATTCCTACAATTGAAAAGATTGGAGGGGGCAGCGCAAGGTGTATGATTGCGGAAAATTTTCTTCCCAGAATATAGGTTCTGTTATGTTCAATCTAACCATTTGTTGATATGAACTGTTACTGATAGGTTTTGTGGTTGATTGCAATTTTATTTATATCCTTCACGTCCTTTTAATGACCAGTATTTTGTAAAGTATATCAAATTGGCTACGATTAATGAATAAGAGGAAAATAGGTCTGTGTCTTTCAGGTGGGGGAGCCAGGGGTGTTTTTCATATGGGTGTACTCAAGGCCTTGGATGAAGAGGGTATACGCATTTCTATTTTATCGGGTACCAGTGCCGGTGCATTAGTGGGTAGTTTATATTCAGCGGGAGTTAAACCGGAAACCATGTTAAGCCTGGCTGCAGGAACGAGATGGTTTGATTTTTTTAAACCTTCTTTACCTAATCGCGGGCTAATGGGCATGGATTATTTGCGCTTTATTCTGAATAAGTATATTACTCAAGATGACTTTTCAGCCCTTGAAATTCCATTGAAAGTAACTGCAACCAACATTTCCAAAGGAATTTTAAGAATTTTTGACCAAGGTGAAGTTATTCAACCGGTTCTGGCTTCGTGTAGCGTTCCTTTGCTTTTTAAGCCAATCTTAATTGAAGATGAAATTTATTTAGACGGAGGGATATTGACAAATCTTCCGGCTTCAATTATAAAGGAAGAATGTGATTTTCTGATAGGCGTTAGTTTAATGCCTTTACATGCAATCGGATTAGATGAAGTCAATACAAGTTTTAAGCTGCTTACAAGAATATTGGAATTATCAGTAAATAATAATTCAAAAATGCAGATGAAAATGTGTGATTTAATTTTAGAATCTCCTGAAATAGCGACTTTTTCCAGATTTGATCTTAAAGGTGCAGAAAGTTTATACGAATTGGGTTATAAGGCATGCAAATCAAAGATTCCTGAAATCAGACAATCTGCACAGCTTAATTGAAATAGGTCGTGTCTGCCCGATAGCTTTACTTGCGTTGATCCAGATGGGCTTTAATTCAGTTCTACTTTCCAGTCGGTTGATTTTAGAAGAGATACTTCTATATTCTCATTCAATGTCGTTGCGAGACGAAGTCCAACGATATCCACCTGGACAGGAAAACACTTATGAGTTCGTTCAATCAGTACCGCCACTTCAATTTTCTTGGGTAAAAATTCCATTAGAACTTTGAAAGAATAAAAGACAGTCCGGCCAGTATTGGAAACATCATCACAAATAATGATGGCTTTATTTTCCAGATCTGAAAGATTATGATCAATTTGAATAGGATGTTTAGTAGGAGCTGCAGGATCCAATCGGATTTGAAGAATTTTACAGTTTAAAGGGCTTAAAGCGCGGATTTCTTTATCCAGTAGATTGGCGATTTCATATCCCTTATTGTTGATTCCTGCAAGATAAATTTCTTTTTCGTCGGCATGGCGTTCATAAATTTGCATGGCCATACGTTTGATTTTTTGTTTTATTTGCTCCTGATTTAGAATTATCATACTTTTAAGCTTGTTTCAAATGCAAAAGTCCTGAATTTTATTGAATGAAGCCTGTAAATTTATGATCTTACCTGTTTTGATTTTTTTATTGGTTAGTATTGCCGCTTTTGGGTTCGCAATAAAGCGCTATAAAGACATTTATCAGGCTATTCATCTTGGCCGGCCAGATGCCGGGCTTACCCATTCAGGTCAACGCTGGAAGAACATGATTTTATTTGCATTAGGGCAACGTAAAATGTTCACCAGGCCTATTGCTGGAATTTTACACTTGTTTATCTATCTGGCTTTTATTCTTACTCAAATAGAGACTATAGAAATCTTTGCCGATGGATTGCTGGGTAAGCACCGCATCTTTGCAGGCAAAATTGGAATTATTTATCCTATGGTAATTAATCTGATTGAGATTTTATCAGTACTTGCATTGATAGCTACCATCGTTTTTCTTGCACGGAGAAATCTGTTGAAATTGCCCCGTTTTAGAATGAGCGAGCTAAAAGGCTGGCCGTTTCTGGATGCAAATTTGATCTTGATTGGAGAAATTATATTGGTTATCAGTATATTTATGATGAATGGAGCTTACCAGGTCCTTCAAAGCGCTAATCCCAACGTTTATCATCCAGCTGGTGTTTTTCTTGTTTCTTCACAAACAACCCAGATTTTCTTTCAATCTGTTTCCATGGATTGGTGTGTTTTTGCAGAACGTTTCTTTTGGTGGTCTCATTACCTGGTTATACTTGGGTTTATTGTTTATTTACCTTATTCCAAGCACTTGCATATCTTTTTGGCATTTCCAAATAGTTATTATTCAGATCTTAATCCTAGAGGACAAATGAGCAATATACCTTCAATCGAGAATGAGGTTAGAAGTATGCTTGAATTGGAAACAAAAGAAAATATACCGGCTCAGGAGAGTTTTGGAGCAAAAGATATTAATGATTTTTCCTGGATTACAATTTTACAAGCTTTTTCATGTACAGAATGCGGTCGCTGCACTTCAGTATGTCCGGCCAATGTAACAGGTAAAAAATTAAGTCCACGTAAAATCATCATGGATATCCGGGATAGAGCTGAAGAAGTCGTAAAGACAAATTCGTATTCTTATACCGAAAACAAGTCTGCCATTGCGATTACCGATGGGAAGTCTTTATTTGATTCGATATCAAAGGAAGAATTGTATGCATGCACTTCCTGTAATGCTTGCGTAGAAGCTTGTCCCGTATTAATTAATCCTTTGCAACCAATTTTGGAAATGCGCAGATACGATATTTTAATGAACAGTGCGGGTCCACAGGAATGGTTAGCCATGTTTAATAGCCTGGAAAACAATCAAGCGGCCTGGGCCATGTCAGAACCAAGAACACAATGGATAAATAACTAACAGATTATGGAAATACCAATTTTAAGTGATCTGCAGTCGGAAGGAAAAGTACCTGATATTCTGTTTTGGGTGGGTTGTGCAGGAAACTACGATGCGCGTGCACAAAAGATCACACGGGCATTTTGTGAAATATTAAATTCGATTGGATATTCCTATGCAATTTTAGGAGAAGAAGAAAAGTGTACAGGAGATCCGGCGAGAAGGGCAGGAAATGAATTCTTATTTCAAATGCTTGCCTTGCAGAATATCCAAACATTGAATCAATATCAGGTAAAGAAAATTGTATGTACTTGTCCGCATTGCTTTAATACGCTTAAAAATGAATATCCCGATTTAGGAGGTTATTACGAAGTGATTCATTATTCAGAGTTTTTAAATTGCCTGATAAAGGAAAATAAAATACGTCTGAATTCAGATAAAGGTGGTTTAGTAACCTATCACGATTCCTGCTATTTAGGCAGAATAAATGGCATATATGAAGCACCTCGCTCTGTAATTGATTCATTGCAACATGAACTGGTTGAAATGAAAAGATCCCGCAAAAACGGATTATGCTGTGGTGCAGGTGGAGCCCAAATGTTTAAGGAGGAGGAAAATGGAACAAAACGAATCAATGCAGAGCGGGTAGAAGAAATATTAACCACTAATGCAAAAACGGTTGTTGCGAATTGTCCTTTTTGCATTACCATGATTCAAGATGGGATAAAGGAAAAAGACAAACAAGATGAGATAATGGTATACGATCTTGCGGAATTAATTATTCAAAATTTAAACAAGTCATGATAGATTTATTGTCGTATCCGGATAGTGCCAGAGTATGGATTTATGCAGCTGATCGAGAGCTTACCAATGATCAGGCAGAACTAATTAATAAGAGGATTGAAGCATTTTGTAAACTATGGACAAGTCACCAGATGGCCCTGAAAGCAACCGGAGGACTTTTACATAACTTTTTTATAGTATTCGTCGTTGATGATGGCTTTAATAAGCCTGGTGGATGCAGCATCGATACATCTGTAAAATTTATTCATTCTTTATCTGATGAATTTCAAACCGACTTCTTTAACCGGAATATTTTCTATTATCTTCAAGGTGAAGCGATTTATTCAATACATAAGGATGATATGATGCAAGCTTTGAATCAAGGTATTCTGACGGATGATACATTGTTTTTTGATACACTTGTACAAACGAAAAACGAATTCCAGCACAATTGGCTAAAACCTTTGAAAAATTCATGGCATAGAAAGATAATCCATATAGTTAATGCATAATTATTGAATTAGACAATTCCGCAATGGCACTGTCCAGGTAGTCTAAATAAACTCTTTTGACTTTTATTGAGGATTTTTCTTTTGAAGCTCTTTGAGGATTTCTTCTTCTGACTTACCTAAATTTTTGATAAGCATTTGTGCGTCGTCTACAAATTCACTTTTCGGATATTTCTCTATAAATTCAGTGTAAAATTTGCGGGCAGTTGCACTATCTTTCAAATCATTGTCAAATAAAAAGCCCTTCATAAATGACGCATTCTCAGCCTTGGGATTAGTAGGATATTTTTCAATGATCCAATCAAAAAGACTGATGCATTTGTCATAAGTTTGAAGCAATTTGGATGTTTGTGCGGCACTGAATAGAAATTCCGGGGTCTTATCACTATTCGGAAGTACAAGAGCATAAGCTTCGCAAGCATCCACGTAATTGAAAGCCTTTTCTTTATCATAGGAATTCATCGTATCTGGAAATATGGATTTAGCCAGATTTACCAAATACTCTTCCGGAGCTTGTTGTTGTTTAAGTTTGGAGAGAATTTCAACTTTTCGGTTATCATTCGGAAAAGCTTCACCAAAACAAATTGCTAATATATCAGATGCTTCATTCTTTCCAATATTTCTGAGGCATTCAATCATTTTTACAATATTATCAGGTGTATCCTTGCGTGCATAATGATTCTTGATCAGATTGTTCAAAAAGATGACAGTCTGACGACAATTTTTCATTTGACTACTGGCAGCTGCACATTTGACCAGGATGTCTTCAAGAACTGCGGGCTCATCTTTATGTTCCTGCATGATTTCCAGATAAGCAGTAATCAATTTATCATAAGTAGAATCATTCGGAGTATTCTTAAAAGCGGTTTCTAATTCGCCAATGGGTTTGTTAGAATATTTTTTATCGGATTTACAACTTAGCAGGCTCAGGAAGGTCAGCCCTATCAATAAATATAAATTCTTCATTAAGTAGATTTTAGACAAATGTAAGAACGCAAAGTTAGCATTCTATATGCCTTTAGCTTGATTAACATATTTTTTGAACGAAAAGACCCTGAGTTTGTTAGTGCGGAATGTCATTTTCAGCCTTTTGGTTCCGGAGGGATCTTAGATTGGAAGATAATGCCGGCTTGTCTCAGGCATTAAGTAAGGGTTTACCTGTATTAAGCGTTTTTATTTTTGATCAGGCTATATTGGATAAAATCCACAATCCGTATGATGCCCGGGTTGATTTTATTTATCGGCAAATTATACGGTTGAAAAGGGAATTGAAGGAGAAAGGTTCAGATCTGATCGTAAGGTACGGCAACGTTGAAGAATGCTGGAAGCAAATATTCAAAGAATATCCGATTGAAACTGTATATACAAATCGCGATTATGAGTCGTATGCCATTAAAAGGGATAAGAAAATGAAACAACTTGCTAATGCCATGAATATTGAATTCCGGACTTATAAAGATCAAATCATTTTTGAAAAGGATGAAGTTTGTAAAGATGATGGGACGCCTTATGTCGTTTTTACTGCTTACAAAAATCGATTTCTATCTAAATTAAGTGAAGGCGGTAATCAACTATTTAATTCTGCCTATCTAAATGAACACAATTGCAGCATTAATAACTATGCAAAACTAAAATCATCAGCAATTCCTTCTTTAGCCGGAATGGGATTTCAATCGACAGATTTAAATCTGCCTCCAATGGCCATTGATGAATGGATTATAAAGACTTATGATATTAATAGAGATTTTCCGGCCAGATCTGGTACTTCCAAATTAGGAATTCATCTTCGTTTTGGAACAATAAGTATCAGGAAACTTTTCAGATTAGCTGCGCAAATCAACGCTGTATATACTTCTGAATTAATCTGGCGGGATTTCTACTCTATGATTTTGCAATCTTTCCCGCATGTTGAATTTTCTTCATTCAAGCACGCTTACGATAAAATTATTTGGGAAAATAAGGAAAATGAATTTAAGGCATGGTGCGATGGTCAGACAGGATATCCCATGGTAGATGCAGGTATACGCGAGCTAAATGCAACTGGATTTATGCATAATCGTTTAAGGATGATTACAGCCAGTTTTTTAGTCAAACATCTGCTCATCGATTGGAGGTGGGGAGAAGCCTATTTTGCAGAAAAGTTGCTGGATTTTGAACTTGCCAGCAATAATGGGGGATGGCAATGGGCAGCAGGTTGTGGAACAGATGCGGCACCTTATTTCAGAATTTTTAATCCACAATCTCAGCAGCAGCGATTTGATCCTGATTTCGAATATATTCAAAAATGGGTTCCGGAATACCTTTCCAAATCGTATCCAAAGCCAATAGTGGATCATGCATTTGCAAGAGAGCGCTGTTTGCGTGTTTTTAAAAATGCATTATCTGAAAAATAAGCTATTATTGAAGTAGTTCATCGACTTTTTCGAGCAGCCATTTTTTGCTCATCGCCTGAGACATCTGAATTTCCGTTTTTAATTTGGAAAGTTTATTATCGTCATTTTGCAACTCAGTAAGTTTTCGGGTTAATCTTATTAGTTGCAGATAGCTTTTTTTTCTTTCTTCAGTGATGCTTTTGTTGCGTTGTATGAATATTTTAAAACTGTCATAAAATGAATTTAATGCGTCAAATTCATTCAACTCATAAAATGTTGCTAATAGCAATGATTTAGCGCCAAGTCCATAATTTACTTCATCAAATTGCACGCGTTGGAGCAAAGGAATTGCTTTATCGTATTCCTTTCTATAAAAATAAAGAGATGCTTTGTTATAGGTTATCGCGTTGTCCTGATACTCTTTATTGATTTTTTGTCCATATCGCTCAATAAATTCTTCAACCCAATCATATTCATTTAAACGCAGACCTAATGTGACAATATTCTTAAATGCCCATGGGGATAATTCACCATTTGTGAAGACAATTTCATTATCTAATGCTTGGTTCCAAAGTTCAAAATTGTCCTTACTATATCTTAATTGTCCCTGATTTTGTTTTTGTATAGTGTAATTAATAGCAGAATTCATTATATCTCTTGCATCTCCTTCCGGAAATAAATGAATATGTTTTTTGATGAGCATTTTTAATTTTTCAAAATGACTTTCGTCTTCCGGCTCTATGAAAGTGAGATAAATTTGATAGTATATAGCTATTGCCGGTATTTCAAGATAGTTTCGGGTATGAATGGCTTTTACTACTTCTTCTATAAATGGCACGTCCAGGTTCACATTAGTCATTTTGCTCCAGCTAAGCAATAGGCAATAATACTTTAGCTTTTCTGCGAAATAAAAGGTGTTGATATGACCATCTATATCATAAAGATTGAGCTTTTGAATATTTACCTTTTGTACTCTGGCGGATTCTAAATTCTCCAGTACATAATGATATTTTTCTATAGAATACAAGTCATAGTAGTAGGTGCCCGGGCGATTCGGTTCTTTTTTAAGATGGTTCATGCCGGCCCTGATGGCGGGTTCAAAAAAGTCAGTCATTTGTTTGCGACTCAGCATTTGCAAAGCGGAGTGGGATTTTTGAGGCAAATTTTCATCAAATGCCAGCTGGGCGAGGAAATCGTAACCTAAGTCAACAAGAAGGTGCTGGAGTTTTCGCAGGAAATCATAATCAAAAGGTCTATCCGGATATAACTCTTTCCACGCGTTTTCTTTTTCAATCGGATCTTTGCTATTGCTGATCAGGTGCCTTTCAAAAATTTCAAATAGCATGAATAGCTTCTCATGGGTAACAAAGAATGGGGACTCCATGTATTTGCGAAACCGTTTGAGTTCTTTTGGATTTAGGGCCTGTAAAAAACGATAAAATCTGGATTCGGTCATAGCGGGATAAAATTAAGAAAAAATCCAAATTTTATGGCGAAGTCTGAGTTAATCTTCTATATCAATTATTAAACGAATTCTTTGGCCTATTTCAATATTGGTGATAAGTGCAGAATGAAATTGATACTAATTAAATTTAGTAATTGATTAGCATGTTTCAGATGACAATTCAGATTAAAAGTTTAAATCGATATCACGCAAATTCACATTCAGTGTTTATAAAGAGTTTCTGATAGAATCAATTGCAAGTTCAGCAAAACGCTATACTGAATTTACAAAGATCCCAGATTCCAATTAACATTGTTTGTTAGCAAATCAGTAGGGCTTTCTGCTGATGCCAAGAATGCGAAATGATATCTCAGGCCATTCTAAAATGGTGTATCAATGGTGTACTTTGGTTCCTGGGTTTTATTTTGGGATTATTTATAATTTCCCTAAATTAAAAGCATTGATTCTATTGGATGGGAAGCATAAAATCGTCTAAAATGCGACTTATAACTGTTCTGGATATAAACAACCATGAAGGTAACCGGTCAAATTCCAACAGACTAAAATTGAGGCAAATTCCATTCTGGCCAAAAATCAACTTCTGGTTTATGAAAATACCCAAAAAAATGCAAAATCGGATATACATATTAAATATAAATATTATATTTAATTATCTATGTTATAGATAAATATATATCATATTACTATTATTTATAATATAAATTAAAAAATCATGTATATAATGCTTTGAAATACGGGTGAAATAGTTACATTTGCACAGCTGGTATTTATCATGGTTAAAAACAGGACTTACACGGTTTTACTGTTATTTCTTTTTGCCCTGGCTTTAAGAGCCCAGGAAGTACAGGGTCCTTATTTTGTCTATTATCTTCTTAAAAATACCAGTCTCTCCAAAAGTTACGATGGAATCTGCCAAAAAAACAAGGTAATTCAGGATTCTACAGCTCATGGCAGTTTTATACTAAGTGGTTCCAAGTGTCAACCGACAATTGAATATACCCCTGAGCAAAATTTCCTAGGTAGGGATACTGCCATATATGAATATAAGGATTATTATACCAACAAGGTAAAATACTGGAGTTTTGTATTTGTAGTAGTTAACTCGCATATTGAGTTAAACCCGGATGTATATCTGGTTGATAAGAATGCGGCTGATTTGGATGTAAATCCATTAACTAACGATAGTTGTTCTATTGGATCTTATCAATTTCTGAAAATTAAAGGGATAACAGCAGCCAATCAACTTATCGTATCCAAGCCAAATGATACGACCATTCGCTTCAGGCCTGAATCTGAATTCACAGGACTGGCTTATATTTCGTATACCGTATGTGACACTTTCAATACCTGTCAGGATGGTAATATTGTCATTAATGTGGTTGATCAAGCCAATCTGAAAAGTGACAGTATGTATGTTGGGACGCCTAAAAACACCCGCGTAACCATCCCTCTTCCTCAAGTCAATTATTCAACTTACATCTATCCTAAAAAGGGATATCTCGAATACGATTCTGATTATTCAGTCATTTATAAACCACAATCCGGTCTCACCGGTCTGGATACGTTTGCGGTTGTTAAAAACAATATTTACCGTTATGTATTTGTTGAGATTTATTATGTAAAAGATCCTAGTAAGATCACTGTGGACGATGCGGTTTTCACTCCAAAAGATTCAACAGTTCTTTTTAATGTTGCCAACAATGATATCACAAAAAAATATCCATTTCTCCTCGATCAGGGACCGGATAAGGGCACATTGACGAAAATTGACAATCTGGGGAATTTTAAATACGAACCTGAAGCTGGTTATGAGGGGATTCAAACATTTACCTATAAGGTATGTCCGTTGGGTCAATGTGAATATGGGGAAGTCAGGATTTTTATCGGTAATTACCAACCGGATACCAGGGACCATTATAAGTTCTCTACACCTAAAAACGTACCGATTGTATTCAGCTATCATATACCAATAGATGCTTATAATTTTAGCTCACCTGAGGATAGCGTAAAATTTTATCCCGGATTTGATACGATTGAAATTTCTGACTCCAGAAAATGTCCTTCAACGGTAATAGGATACAATACGCTTGTGTATTGCCCACCAAAAGATTTTATTGGCTTCAAAACATTTACGGTAACTTATTGCATTCCCTCTACTGGTGAATGTGTCGATGCTGTATGTGAAATGACCATCTATGATGAAAGTAAAAATTGTAACAAACAATGTGTTGGCGATTGCGTGTGGCCGGGTGATGTCGATATGGACGGTGAAGTTACGATGCAGGATTTTTTACAAATCGGTTATAACCTCGGACGTACCGGAGATAGCCGTATGTACCAAACTACTAATGTATTCAGAGCTTTAAAAGCCAATGACTGGGATGGATTTATAGGAAACAGCATGGCAAATCTCAAGCATGCGGATGCAGATGGAAATGGCAAAGTGGACTGTGCTGATACAATGTACATTTCCAACTTTTACCGAAAACAACATTCCCTGGTTCCTAAGCAGGTTTATGACCGAGGAGATTTCCCGTTCATATTAAATGTGCTTACTCCCAATGTGGATTCCGGTGATGTTGCTCAAATCGAAGTGCAGCTTGGGGATGGTTCAAATCCTGTAGTCAATCTCGGAGGTTTCGCTTATGAGTTGGATTACAATACTGATGTTGTATATGAACCGAGCCTTGGAGTAACTTT
The DNA here is from genome assembly GCA_029781865.1 of Bacteroidota bacterium. GTDB lineage: Bacteria > Bacteroidota > Bacteroidia > Chitinophagales > Saprospiraceae > Vicinibacter. Next base: position 199,461 of record JAKOVW010000079.1, on the reverse strand, counting down.
TTATAAAAATGGATGGGCTACATTAAACAGCGCTTTGATGCATATGTATCAAAAGCCCTGGGATGGCAGGCTCGAAAGTGGCTTCGTGCGGTCTAATGGTAATTGTGTAAGCGGGAAAGGTGGGGTTGAAGTTTTAAATTTTATCGTAGAAGACGATCTTGGAGGATTCAGAAAAGGTGAAAAATTATTAAAAATCCCATTTTACTTCCAGAATATCGTGGTAATGGGTGACGATGGCAGATATGTACAATTGCCAGACCAGGTAGCGTATATTACTCTGGGTGGAAAAACAGATAGTAAGAACGATTTGGACCCAAATGCCTTACTCGTATATCCAAATCCAAGCGATGATATCTTAAATGTACATCTCAATGGTAAGAATCAATTGTTATCTATGAGCTTGTATAATGTTGATGGGTCATTAGTAAAAGAAATAAAAAATTCTGATAAAAAACATCAGCTTTTGGATGTACATAATTTAACAAATGGCTTATATTTGCTGAGAGCTGAGACGGCACTGGGTCCAGTCAGCAAAAAAATTGAAGTATTCAGATAATCCCTGTTTTTATATAACCAGTTTTAATCTAAAATTGTTAGAATAAATAAGCCCCGTCAAGGGGCTTGTTTATTTTAGGGCATTTGTAAGCCTTAAGTAATTTTGGATAAGTAAATTTCAGGTATTGGGATTTAATCTTTAATAGAATAAAACATTGAGATCAATACACCATTTATATCCTATCTCAGCATAGAACAATACTAAGACCCTAATAAAATCAAACCGAGCAGGCAAGTTCATATATTTTCCTTTTAATAGTCCTGCTCATAATCATGGCACTATGTGATTAATTTCATTGCTTTTGAATATCCGGCTCGAATAACTTGTAAGCATGAAAAATCTGTTTTTTATGTGGGTTATTTGGGCTGGATTTTACCACAGTGCCCATGCCCAATTTAGTATAGATGTTATGGGAGGTAATTCAAAATCTCCCGGTTATAGTTTTTCTTATTCGATTGGTGAAACTTCTACATTAACATTAAAATCGTCGGGAAACAAATATTTTGCAACAAGCGGAGTTATTCAGCCTGATCCTGCTTTAATTATTAAGGTAAGTGAAGTTGCTTTGGATGCTCAAATCCTTTTTCCAAATCCGTCAGATAATTTTATCCGTTTTTATCCTGGAATAGTCGCGGGAATTGAATTTGCAATTTATCGATATGATGGTGTCCTTATGCAATCGGGTAAACTAAGTAATAGTGCAATCGATGTGCATGAATTTGTTTCTGGTCTTTATTACGTGAGATTATACGATGTTAAATCCAAATTTTCAAAAATCTATCAATTTGTAAGGTCATGAAATACTTTATCCTTTTTATCCTGTTATTTTTCACTCAATTCAATCTTATTGCACAAGTACCAAATGGTTTAAATTACCAGGCTATTGTTCGCGACAATAGCGGGAAGCCGCTGATTACAAAAAATGTAACGATGCGATTTACGGTTTTAAAAGGTTCGGCTTCCGGAACTACAGTTTACGCTGAAGAACATCATGGACTTACCAATGAGTTTGGTCTTGTCAATGCTTTAATTGGTTATGGATTTCCCTTACAGGGTCGTTTTGATCAAATTGATTGGTCAAGCGGAAATTACTTTCTTAAAATTGAAATGGATCCTAATGGAGGTATTAATTATGAGCTTTCCAGTGTTTCACCATTTTTGAGTGTTCCTTATGCTTTATATGCGGAACATACCAAACTGGAAGCTGGTGCAGGTATACAAATTGATGGTAATAAAATTTCGAATACAGGTGATCCGGATCCACTTGATGACCTGAAATCTGGATCACCTGCCGGCGGAGATCTTACCGGCAACTTGCCTTCACCTAAAGTTAACGGCCTGCAGGGAAGGCCTGTAATGGATATCAATCCATTATTACAACAGGCTTTAATTTGGAATGGGAATCAATGGATGCCGGGAACGGTGGACACCGATCCTACGAATGACCTCACCATAAACAGCAATGCTTCCGGTGACTTATCCGGTATTTACCCGGGTCCGAAAGTAACTAAGTTAAATGGTTATCCATTGAATTCAACGGCTCCAGACTCCGGAGATGTATTATTGTTTGCTCAGGGTGAATGGAAACATTCTCCTATTGGTTCAGGTCCATCCAACTCTGATTGGAAGCGTATTGGAAATGACATACAACTGCAAGATCCTGTTAATGTAAAACAGATCTTAACCGGAAGTGCTTCAATTGTAACACAAAACAAATTGATTGCCACAAAAGGATCTGATAGTACAATGTTATCCCCGGTTGGAATAACAATGAATAAGCTTTCAGGGCCGAACAAGATTTCTCTACTAGCCAAACCGGAAAGCATAATGCTAAATCGAAATAATGATTTATTAATGGGTCTGAATGTATTTGGAACCAATGCTACGTATTCTGAAATGGAGTTCTGGAATTTGGATCCTGCGTATAATGCAACTACACTTTATGTAAATCCGTATCAAATTTTATTTGGCATGAAATCACCGGATCGCTTTTCAGGTTTAACAGCGAATGATTTTGAAATTTACCGGAAAACCAAAGATTCGCCAATGGAATTTACTGGGCTATACGCAGTGGATAGTGCATTATATTTATACAAAGCAAATAATGATATTGTAACAATAAAGAATGATATTACACATGGTGGAGAATTATTCTTGCATGACAAAGATGGTAAAGAACGGATTTCGCTAACTACAGGTTCTACGGATCAAACCAGGCCTTTTCTTGGTATGTTTACAACGAAATTTTCAACCAGCAAAGAAGTAATTGAGTTATCGTCATATAACAACACAGGTGAATTTTATTTAATTAATGGAAACAATGATAAGGTGAATCTGTATGCCGGTTTCTCGAATTTTGGCGCAAATTATGCGTATCTGACGTTGATTGGTACGGATAACCAGGAGCACGTTGGAATGTATGTTGATCAAAGTGGTGATGGAATTGTGTTTGCCGATGTGAAAAGTTTTCGAATGAAAGATCCGATTAATAAAAATCAGGAAATATGGTATGCATGTGTTGAGGGACCTGAAGCCGCGGCTTACGAAAGAGGAACAAATCAATTAATAAATGGCGAAGCCTTTATCAAATATACAGATCATTTTATGAAAGTAGCCAACACTTCCAAAGTAACCATACAATTGACACCCGGTTCTGAAGATACATATGGCTTGGCTATAGTTGAAAAACGAAGTGATGGTTTCAAAGTAAAAGAGTTGCAAAAAGGAAAGGGAAACTTCTCCTTTGATTGGGAGGTAAAGGCAGTACGGAAAGGTCATGAAAATTTCCAGGTTTACCATAAGCAGGAAAAACTAGGATCGTTTCACAATTCAAAAGGAACTGAATATATACATTCACAACACAGAATCAATAAATAAATAAGTACTTAGTTTTGACTGAATTAAATTCTCTTTTCGCTGATTATTTTGTTTATACTTTCAGAATAATTATTGCCTATAGGAATTATTTTACTTTGATTTTTTACAATGATTTCTATATCATCAGAATGTATGGATTTTATTTTATGAATATTTACGATATAGGATCTATGAACTCTTACAAATATTTTATCCGGTAGTTTTTCTTCCAGAGATTTCATGGTTTGTAAGGTCACGATTCTGGTTTGATCTGTATAAATGATAACATAGTCTTTCAGCCCTTCGATGAATAAAATTTCCTCGTAGTTTAACTTTATTAATTTTTTATCCGCTTTTACAAAAATAAAGTCCTGGTTGGAGATGTCTTTATTGCGTTCCGCAGTTTGAGTCGTATTCATGACCTTGTTCACCGCTTTTAAAAACCGATTAAAAGCAATCGGTTTTAATAAATAATCCACAGCATTCAATTCAAATCCCTGAATAGCGAATTCCGGGTATGCAGTCGTAAAAATAACTTTTGGAGGATTGCTTAGGCTTTTGATGAGCTCAATGCCCGTCATTTGGGGCATTTGTACATCAACCAGTATCAAATCAATTTCCTGGTGCTGAAGTAATTCATTTGCTTCCAGGGCATTATAACATTTGCCTACAAGCTGAAGTCCAGGAACCTGATTGACATATGTTTCGAGGATTTCAACAGCAAGAGGTTCGTCATCAATAATCAAGGTTTTTATCATAATCGGGTATATTAAGTTGAAGGGTTAAATGTATGGAATAGGAGTCTGGCATATCATCTATTTGCAAGGTATGCCGCTTCGGATAGATCAAATGTAAACGTTTGTATACATTCGTTAAACCAACACCACCTTGTTTTTTGGGATGAATCTGTCCAGGAATGGATACGGGTTTTGAATTCGTGACAATAAATTGAAGCGTACCTCTTTCTAATTCGGCGGATATGTGAATAAAAGCTTTTTCCAGACTGGATTGTGTGCCATGTTTGAAACTGTTTTCAACAAAAGGAATAAGCAGCAGGGGTGCGATTCGATGATTTAACAGATTTTCATCAATTGTCAATTGAATATCTGTATTTGCGGAATACCGCAGTTTTTCCAATTCTATATAATTGCGGATATAATGAAATTCCTTTTCCATCAATACCTCTTTCTCATTACACTCATACAACATGTACCGCATCATATCAGATAATTTAAGGACTACTTCCGGTGCCTGATCTGATTTTTTCAGGGTCAGGGCATAGAGGTTGTTTAAGGTATTAAACAGAAAATGAGGGTTGATTTGATTTTTGAGCGACTGCAGTTCAGTTTCAATATTTCGGGTGAGTAGTTCATTCTTTTCCGTTTGTATTTTAAGCCAATCCAATGGAATACGGACCAATGAAGAAAGGGCAGTAACGATTAACAAATTCACGAAATGAAAATGGGATATGCTCATCCATTTCGGACTGTTACCCGGTTGGCCTGAAACGATCCAGATATTAAACATCGTAATAAATGGAGTAAGCAAAAGAGTCAGGGAAATTAGCATAGCCAGGTAGCTTAAAAAGGATTGCTTTAACATGAATTTAGGCAGCAGGAAGTACAGGTTGATATTGACTGCGATAAAGAAGAAAATGGTGTTTCCCAATGCCCAGAGTATGGATGGTCCCAATGGCCAGGCTACGGGTTTGATATAAAAGCCAAATCCCATAAAAACCAGCCAAAATACGGCCTGGGTCCAAATCTTTGGAGGATTGGAGTAAGCGCTTATTTTTGAGATAAAATTCATGAAATACGTTGCAAAATTAGCCAGAACCGAACAGGTTACCGATTTTTTCGATTTGAGGCCATTTTCTTTGGATTAATTCAAAAGGATTATAGATTTGGCTCAACTTAAATGCCTGTAGACCGTTTAGCATAAATTAAATTCAAAAAGCGTGCAAATACTTAAAAACCATCATTTAAAAGATTATTACAAGAATATCATTGAAGCCATCGATGATGATAGTTGTAGAGAAGGCCTTTCTAAAACTCCGGAGCGTGCTGCCAAAGCATTTGAATTCTTTACACAGGGATATAACCTGAAAGCAGAAGATGCCTTAAAATCGGCTATTTTTAAAGAAGACTACAGCGAAATGGTTGTCGTAAAAGATATCGAACTTTACAGTCTATGCGAGCACCATCTGTTGCCATTTTTTGGTAAAGCTCATATCGCTTATATACCTAAGGGATATATAGTTGGATTGAGCAAGTTACCCAGAGTTGTTGACATTTTTTCAAGAAGACTTCAGGTGCAGGAGCGATTGACTCATGAGATTTTAAATTGCATACAGGATACTTTAAAGCCATTAGGAGTTGCAGTAGTAATCGAAGCAAGACATATGTGTATGATGATGCGGGGCGTGCAGAAGCAAAATTCTATTACAAAGACATCAGCTTTTACCGGAATTTTTAGAAATGTCGAAACCCGTGTGGAGTTTTTTAACCTGATACAATCAAACTCTCTATAAGTATGAATAAAAAAGCATTCATTTTTCCCGGACAAGCCAGCCAGTTTAAAGGTATGGGTAAAGATCTGTATGCCACAAATGCCGAAGCGAGAAACTTATTTGATGAAGCAGACCAAATACTCGGATTTAAAATTACAGAAGTCATGTTTGAGGGTTCTGATGATGACTTAAAAGCAACAAGAATTACTCAACCATCGGTTTTTTTGCATTCGGTAATTAAATCCTGGGTTTTTGGTAATCATCATGGGATTAGTGCCGTGGCAGGTCACTCTCTGGGTGAATTTTCTGCTTTGGTTGCTTCCGGAGTTTTAAGTTTTCAAACCGGATTGGAATTGGTTCGCATTCGTGCTACTGCTATGCAACATGCGTGTGAACTTAATCCCGGAACTATGGCAGCAATCGTTGGTTTAGATGATAATAAAATCGAATCTATTTGTAATGAAATTAATGAAGAAATCGTGGTGCCTGCAAATTATAATTGTCCGGGTCAACTTGTGATTTCTGGTAGTTTGAAAGGAATTGCCCTGGCAGAGCAGCGGATGATGGCCGCTGGGGCAAAACGATTCATCGTATTAGCAGTAGGAGGCGCTTTCCATTCTGCATTGATGGAACCTGCCAGAATTGAATTAGCTAATGCGATAGAAAATACGCTATTCAATAAACCAGTTTGCCCGATTTATCAAAATGTAAATGCACTACCTGAAACCGAGCCTGACAAAATCAAAACGAATTTAGTCAGCCAACTGACTTCGCCAGTAAAATGGACACAAACCATGGAAAACATGATTTCCGATGGCATCATCGAATTTTTTGAAGTAGGTGGAAATGGTACCGTATTGAGTGGTTTTTTAAAACGAATTAATCGGGAACTATCAGTTAAAGCATTATAATATGGATAAACAAGTTGATCTGATTCTTCCGGCTACAGGTAAAATTTTAGTTGCAGAACCGTTTATGCTTGATATTCACTTTAAACGAACGGTTGTGTTATTAGCAGATCATCATGTAGAAGAAGGTACGGTTGGATTTATACTAAATAAAAAAATGTCAGTTAAGGTGCAGGATGTCACTTCAGACTTCGGCGAGTTTGATGCAGATGTATTTTATGGTGGTCCTGTTGATAATAATTCTATGTATTTTATACATAATACCGGTGAATTATTAGAGGATTCAATAAAGATTGGAAGAGGTGTTTACTGGAGTGGTAATTATGAGAAATTAAGAGTACTTATAGACTGCAAATTAATTAAACCGGAAAATATAAGATTCTACATAGGGTATAGTGGGTGGTCAGCCGGACAACTTGAAGAAGAACTCAAGGATCCATCCTGGGTGGTTGCAGATTTAGATGCCAATTATATTTTTAAAGCTGATCCTTCAAAATTATGGAAAGAAATACTGGACACCAAAGGATATCATTACAGTGCGATTAGCGAAATAGAAGGTGATGAATTAATGAATTAGAACAAAAATTGTGATTAGAATACAAGATGTAAGTTTGTTTTTTGGGGATAGGGTTTTATTTGACCAGATTTCTTTTACCATTTCGCCGGGTGAAAAACTAGCCATCAGTGGACGCAATGGATCAGGAAAATCGACTCTTTTCAAACTGCTTCTAAAGGAAATTACTCCGGATGAGGGTGTTGTTGACATTCATGGTCAATATTCTATTGGCTATCTTGAACAAGAATTGCCGGTAGATAGCGGAAATACGGTCTTTAAAGAGGTACAAAAGTCACTGCATGAAACCCATAAATTAAAATTAGAACTTGAAAAATTAGAAGATTACATCAGTAAGGAAAATTCAGATGAACAGGAAATACTTGATGTTCTTCATCGAATGGAGGATATCCGTTCCAGGTTAGAGTTTCTCGATGCGGACAAGGAAGATGGCAAAATTGAAAAAATATTATTGGGTCTTGGATTCAAGGATGTCGATTTTAATAAAAGGGTTTCAGCGTTTAGTGGAGGTTGGAGAATGCGGATTGAACTTGCCAAATTATTAATGTCTAAACCGCATATATTACTGCTGGATGAACCGAACAATCATTTGGATATTATTTCTCTCAGATGGCTTGAAAAATACTTGAAAGAGTATGAAGGAACAGTTATGTTAATTTCACACGACTTGATGTTCTTAGACAACATAGCGAATAGAATTATTGAAATTGACAGAGGCAGAATATATGATTTTAAAGGTAATTACTCTGCATTTAAGACCTATAGGGCAGAACGTAAATCCATCGAAACCAATGAATACAATGCTCAACAACGCATTATTCAACACAAAGAACAATTAATCGAAAAATTCAGGTACAAAGCAAGTAAAGCTTCATTTGCTCAATCGCTCATTACCGAATTGGGCCGAATGGAAAAGAAAGAATTACCCGATGAAGAACAGGCTACCATTAAACTGAGATTTAAACCGTCTAATCAAAGTGGGAAAAAGGTCATTGAAATAAAAAATGCCTCTAAATCCTATGATTCTAAACTGGTCTTTAAAGATGTAGATTTATTAGTTGAAAGAGGTTCTAAAATTAGTTTTATCGGAGCGAATGGAAATGGGAAAACCACATTGGTCAAAATCATTTGTGGCCAAACCGCAGTTACCAGTGGACATGTTGAACTAGGTCATCAGGTAAAAATAGGGTATTATGCACAGGAACATGGCGAAGTTTTTGTAGAAAACAGGACCGCTCTTGAAACTGTGGAATCGGCTGCTATTCCTGAAATGAGAAGCATGGTCCGTAAAGTAATGGGTGGTCTGGGGTTTACAGGTGAAGATGTTGAAAAGAAAATTTCAGTGCTTTCAGGTGGCGAGAAAGCCCGAGTGCGTTTGGCTAACTTAATCGTGAATGAGCATAACTTTCTCATTTTGGATGAACCGACACATCATTTGGATCTTCCTTCCAAAGAAAGGTTGAAAGAATCTCTTCAGCATTATGATGGCACAATCATATTGGTTTCCCATGATCGTGATTTTTTAAAAGGTTTGGCTGATAAAACGATCTTGTTTGAAAACCAGGGAATTAAAATTTTCGAAGGAGACATTGAATATTATTTGGAGAAAACAGAAGAAGCCACCATTTACGACACAAAAAAGAATCTGAATAATAAGCGAAAAGCAGACGAACCAATAAGCAATTTAAATGCTAACGAACGTAAAAGCCTTCAAAGGCAAGCACAAAACTTAGAAAAGGAGATTCTTAAATTAGAGGAACAAATTTCTAATCTGGATAGCAAATTATCAGATCCGGCTTTTTACAAATCCAAAGATTATCAGGATTCTATTCAAAAGTATGAGGTAACCAAAAGTAAATTGGATCAGTGTACTCAGGAATGGGAAAAAATTATACTTCAGATTTCATGATAAACGCTTAAGCCACTTAATTTCAAAACGATTTCTGTTCGTTATTGCCAATAAAAAAGGCTTTAAAATTTGTCATCTTAAAGCCTTTGGTGTACAGGTAATGATAAAACTAAGACAAAACTATATGAATTAACAATAATAGAGTTTCCATTTCACACCAAGAAAAGGACTACCGCTTCAAATTTTGTTAGAAAGAGAAGTAACTCTGAAAGAATTACTCGAAGCGAAGAGGATTCCGTTAAAACCAATCCCGTAAAGTCCCTGAAATTTAATAACCAAACCTAAGATATGTAAGATCGGTAGTCCTTTTTCCTGGATCCCATTTTCAATATTCAAATCAAGCTTATGAAATCACTAACGTTTTAGTGTTTTCGATAGAACAAAGATCGTATAGCCTGAAGCCGTAAACATCATGAGAAACCCTGAATTTAAAAAATCAGGGTTTACCCTGATTTTTTGACCAGGCCTAATTGAGCGGGATTTGGACCAGGAATAAAGTCCCTTGATTATCAGAGGATTCAATATTAAACTCGCCTTTCAGATAATTAACCCTGCTTCGGATATTCTCCAGTCCCATGCCTTTTTTAACAGTCTCAGCATCAAAGCCTTTGCCATCATCCTCCACAGTGATAGTCATTTCATTGATTGTTTTACTTATCTGGACAAAGATCTCTTTGCAATTGGCATGCTTAATGGCATTATTAACCAATTCCTGGATTACACGGTAAATATTTAAGGCAACATTGGAGTCAATAGTACCCGGAAAATTAAATCCAAAATACTGAAAAATGATTTCCGGTCCTTGTTCCAGTTTGTATCTGTTGAGCAGATCTTTTATCGCTTCCAGCAAACCCAGTTTTTCTAAAGAGCCTGGTTTTAAATCATTGGAGATACTTCTGACCTCACCACAAGCGGCATCAATCAGATTGTGCAATTTCGTAAAGTCCTCTTTTTCGCTGATTTTCTGATCGTGGACCAATTTATCAAAACGCAGTTTAATAGTCGATAATAATCCTCCCAGACTATCGTGAAGCTCCTGAGCAATCCGCTCCCGTTCTGACTCCTGGCCATCAATAAGTGATTGCATGGATTGTAATTGGATATTATTTTCCAGTTCCTTTATTTTTTGAGTATTGATTTGTTCACTTTGATTGTGTATAATATTATTGGTTTCCAGTTTTTGCTGATAAAATAAAATCACGAAATATCCTGCAAGTAAAATTGCACCAATACTAAAAAGCAAACTATAGAGAGTAAAATTTGATCTTCTGGATTTTAATTCAAACAATCGTTTATTTTTTTCCAGGTCTATTTTTTCTGTTTGAAATTCCTTTTGTTCATATTTTCCAATCAGCTTCAATAAAGCTTCTGAATTGGAAATCTGATTCAGTGTATCGTTGTATTTTACAAAGCTTAAAAGATTATCAGAAGATTGTTTGTAATGGCCTGAATTATGACTGCATTCATAAAGCCTGAAACTGAATTGCTTGCAATAATCAAAGTAATTGAGGGACTTGGCTAAATCCAGGGCCTTCTTGAACACTGATTCCGCACGTTTGTAATTTGAAAATTGAAAATAAAATTCTCCAAGCACTTCCAGAGATTTTATCTGAAGTTCATTATTTCCAATCGATTTTGCGTATTGATATACTGAATTTATGGCATTCGGAGAGCTTTGTCTGTTCAAAAACAAAAAAGCGTCCATTAAAATGTGTTCGTTTCTGCAAAATTCATTGAAGCGATCTGCTTTTCCATTGTCGCATTGACCTAAGAAATAGAAAGCCATATCGGGATTTCCTATTTTTTTGTACGCATAAGCCAATGCATGTTGACTTCTGATTACATCCAGATCGCGGCTTTCCTGTTTAAAATAAACGTGGCAATATTCAAGGGTATTGATTGATTTTTGAATCAGTCCGATATACAAATACAATCTGGACAATACAAACCTGTAATAATATACTTTGGTTTGATTGTCTTCGCTTTTAAAATAGTCTATGGCAGTAAGGACTGAATTGATTGCAGCCTGATAGTCGTGATTAGATATATTAGTCTCTATGTCTTTTTCCAGACTAACAGGGTCTACCAATGTGACTTCAAAAGAGTCTGATTTAATTTTGACACTGTCCTCTTTAATCGAAGGGGATGCGTAAAGTTTTAATCCGAAAAACACCAGAAAACAAACCAAATGCAGACAGTATTTCATTGCAACAATTAATCTAAGAGTTTATGCTGGATTGCGGCTCTTACCAGACCAGCCGTATTTCGAACATTCAATTTTGAGATTAAATTGGCCCGGTGCGACTCTGCGGTTTTCATACTAATAAATAATTTTTCAGCAATTTCGGGAGTTGTGAATTCCTTTACGATCAATGCAAGGACTTCTTTTTCTCGTCTGGATAATTTTGGGACAAGAAACATATTGGTTTTCTTGGGCGTATTTTTTTTTGATAAACTGCCCATGATGGTTTCAGTCACTTCTTTGCTGAAGTAGGTTTGCCCTGAAGCAACAGTTTCGATAGCCTGCACGAGCTCTGTCCTGCCGGTATTTTTAAGTATATAGCCTTGGGCTCCATTTTTGAGCATTTCGGAAACGATACTCTCCTCATTATACATGGACAAAGCAATGATTTTGATATTTGGAAATTCAACATTTAGTTTTTTTGCGACTTCAATTCCACTCATATCCGGCAGATTAATGTCCAGTAAAAGCACATCAATTTCCTGGTTTTTAACCATTGCAAAAACGGATTCCCCGTTAAAGCATTTATCCACTACCTGAATACTTTCTTCAGTATTCAAAATTGACTCAATACCATCCACAAACATTGCGTGATCATCAGCAATCGCTATTTTTAGCATAAGGGCTAAAGTTTATAATAAAATTAAATAAATATTGAAATATGGGAAAATGGAAAGAATGCAAATATAAGAAAGCTTAGTACAATTAGCGAACCACAGCCCATTTTTTCAATTGGGTGATCAAAGCCTTCATATCCTTGGGGAGTTCCGCTTCCAGAGAATAGTCCTTAGACCCAAGCCGAAAAGTCAGCTTCCAGGAATGCAAAGCGGTTCTTTGAAGAATGGGTCGCAATTCTTCCGTATCAGCAACAATAGCACGGGTTTTTATATCGGTAATTTTAATTTCTGTGCGCAATCCATAAAGAGCATCACAAACCAGAGGACAGCCTATGGATGCCAGGTGAACACGTATTTGGTGAGTTCGTCCTGTGACGGGCTCTGCTTGAATCAGACTAAAATTCTTAAATTTTTCAAGTACGGTATAATGTGTTTGGCTTACTTTGCCTTTTGGGTGAATGATCATTTTTCCCGTCTGACTAGTCGAATGTGCAATGGGTTTGTCGATAATTCCATCAGGCATTTGAGGGAAGGATTCAACAATGCATAAGTAAATTTTTTTGACCTGATGCTTCTCAAATGCTGAGTTTAATTCCCGATGCGATTCTCGGTTCTTTGCAAAAACAAGTATTCCGCTGGTTTCCTTATCTATTCGGTGTACTACAAATAATTCATCTCGCCGGATTTGAAGGAGTGAAAACGCATTGGGTTTATCGGGAGAATAGCGATCGGGTATGCTCAATAATCCAGCCGGCTTATTAATGGCTATTATATGTTCATCCTCCAGAATTACAGGCAATTTTAAACTCATTTCTTCATAAAATAGCTAGGTGGAATCTTTGAAAACTGTTTATTGCCTGAAAAGTAATATTGAAGGAAGATAGAAGCTTTTAAAATTCCCGTTTTGTTATACGTATAATACTTAAGCTTTTGAATCAATGACTCAGTATAATTTTTCTTGTGGATAAGATATACCGTATTTATAATTGAAACCACATAGGCCTGAATTATTTTGTAAGCAACATTGAATTGACCTTTTGCCAAATAACTTATTATGATTAAAGCATCCAGAACCAACCGAATAGGCAGGATAAATATTAAACTTCTCCAGGTGCAATTCTTGAAAATAGTAAAGAGATTATTTCTAAAGTTGAGGTAGGTTTTTCGTGGGTTATTGTAGTCCAATGTACCTCCGCCCAAATGATAAACCACAGACTCAGGCATGCAAATAATTTTTCCACCAATTCTCTTTAAACGCCAACACAAATCAATTTCTTCCTGATGCGCAAAATAATCATTATCAAAACCGCCTATAGCTTTAAAGGCGTATGCTTTAATGATCATTGCAGCTCCACTGGCCCAAAATATTTCTTCCTGGTTGTCATACTGGCCATGATCTGTTTCGATCATATCTATTATTCTTCCCCTGCAGAATGGATAGCCTAAAATATCGATATAACCGCCGGAAGCGCCTGCATATTCAAACTTAGTCTGATCATTCAAGTCGATAATTTTTGGCTGAACCACCAGAATATCAGGTTCTTCCTGCATTTTATTTATAATCCCGGTAATCCAATCTGTTTTGATGATCAGATCAGAATTAATCAACACAAAGTAGTCTGCAACTATCTGTGCAAGTCCTTTATTGTATCCGCCGGCAAAGCCATAATTTCGCCGCAACTTAATGAGATGAATTTCCGGATAATGATGTTCAAGATACTGGCAACTGCTATCCGTTGAATTGTTGTCAATGATATAAATAGAAAATTGAGAAGGGGTATGTTGAACAATAGAAGGGAGGTATTTCTCCAGAAAATGGCGCCCGTTAAAATTTAATATAGCAATTGCAACTTTGGGCTTTAAAATAGGTCTGAAGTGAATTTTGTATCTTGTAATCGCACTTTTAATTAACAGTTCATCTTCCTTGATTTGATTTTTCAATGCTTCTTTGCTTTCAAAATTTTTGTCTTCTCTAATATGGTCCAGTACGTATACTGTAATTTGTCTGCCATAAATTTCCTCAACAAAATCGAATATGTTTATTTCAATCGTTCTTTTTTTACCATCTGTTACTACCGGGCTGTTGCCTATATAAAGCATTCCGTCATATAATTTACCGCTTACTTTGCAACAAGCAGCATAAATTCCATCTGGAGGAATTAATTTAAAGGAATTTGTAATTTCAATATTGGCTGTTGGGAATCCAATTTCGCGGCCAATTCTGTTGCCTGGCACAACTTTTCCAGATAACATATATGGATAACCCAGTAAAGTGTTTGCTTTTAGAATTTGATGACTGGACAAATATTCCCTGATGCGACTTGAACTAATTGTTGATTGCGCGAGAGTTTGGGCTTCTATTTCCTCAAAATCAAAATTCCGTTGCGTTGCATAGTATCTAATTAAAGAGATATCGCCCCTTCCATCCCGGCCAAATCTGTGATCGTATCCGGCAATAATCTTTTTGGGATAGAATTGTTCGATCAAAAAATTTTCAATATACTCTTCCGGCATCATCATTGAAAAAGAGTAATCGAAGGGTACAATGACAAAATAATCCAGATCTGTTTCTTCCAGGATTTTAATTCGTTCTTCAAGGGTTGTTAATAGCTTTAACGATTTATCGGATGGATCCAGGATAGACCTGGGATGTGGATCAAATGTGATTAAAATGCTATTTCCTGAAATCGACTTTGCAGAATTGATCAACCTGGTTATAATTTGCATATGAGCACTATGCAGCCCGTCAAAAGCGCCGATAGTAACTACTGGATTGAGAAAAACAGGTAATGGTTCCTGTCCATATATAATTATCCTCATATGAAGCGATTCACAAAATTATCAATTTTTGGGTAACTCGAATGGTCGAAAATAGGCTTATTTTTGCCCCCTATATGAATCAATACATTCAAGACATTGCCATTTGCTTACAAGGGATTATTGAGCCGGAATCGGGCAGCGACATTGTTAAATTGAAAATGATCCGGGATTTGAAACTGGAAAATAATCAGTTGCATTTTAAAATATTTTTGCCCTCTGCTAAATATGCACATAAAGATGAACTGTATGCGTCTATTTACAGTACCATCTCTCAAAAGTATCCGGATCTGCAAATTCACGCACATTTTATAAATCAGGCCCCTTATGCGGATGCCCCGAATACCGCTTTACCTCAAATCAGCAATTTTGTTGCCATAGCCTCCGGAAAAGGTGGTGTCGGGAAATCCACGATTTCGGTAAGCGTTGCAGTAGCATTAAAGAATGCCGGTTTTAAAGTTGGCTTAATGGATGCAGATTTGTATGGACCTTCAATACCAACGATGTTGGGTATTAGGGATACTAAACCCAAAGTAATAGATCAGGATGGAAAACATAAGATTGTTCCTATAGATGTGGAAGGAATTTCTGTGATTTCACTGGGCAATATCATTGAAACAGAGCAAGCAGTCGTATTGAGAGGTCCCAGGCTGGCGGCAATTATTAAACAATTTTTTTACGATACGGCCTGGCCGGCTTTGGATTATTTAATTATTGATCTGCCTCCAGGTACAGGTGATGTTCAATTGACCCTGGTACAGACTATACCGTTGACCGGCGTAATTATGGTTACAACGCCGCAGGAAGTAGCTTATGTGGATGCAGTAAAAGCTGCAAATATGTTTGAAATGGAACAAATAAGAGTTCCCGTTCTAGGTGTAATTGAAAACATGGCCTGGTTTTCACCGGATGATCAACCTGAAAAAAAATATTATATTTTCGGTGAAGGTGCAGGTCAGCGGCTTGCCGAAAAAACCCATTCAGCCTTGTTGGGACAAGTGCCGATTAGGGTAGGTGTGCGTAAATCGTTTGATGTTGGGACGGGGTACAATCTGGATCCTTCAATTGATGACGTTTTTAAACATATAATAGAACAATTGGATCAAAAAGTGGCATTGCGTCATTTGCTTTTTGCTCCTTCTCAAATAGTATCCGCAACTTAATATGAGCATTTACTGATGACAAAAGATGCAAATTTTATTTACGATCAAATACGCTTCAAAAATTCATTATTGTGCGTAGGTTTGGATCCGGATATAGAAAAGATGCCTTCTATATACATAAAGAATCAATATCCATTGTTCGATTTTTGCAAAGATGTAATCGAATGCACACAGGATTTTGCAATTGCCTATAAATTAAATGTTGCTTTTTTTGAATCACATGGACCTGCAGGATGGAAACAACTTGCTGATGTGATCAGACTGATACCTGAAAATTGCCTTATAATCGCAGATGCAAAGCGTGCTGATATTGGTAATACCTCACAGCAGTATGCCAGCTATTATTTTGATACTTTAGGTGCCGATGCAATAACTCTGCATCCTTACATGGGTAAAGACTCCTTAGAACCATTCTTAAAGTATAGGGAAAAATGGTCCATCATATTAAGTCTTACTTCCAATCAAGGTAGTCAGGATTTTGAATTTCAGAAACTGGAGACCGGTGAATATCTCTATGAAAAGGTTATGCATACCTATCTTGATTCACCCTATAACGCTAATTTAATGTTTGTTTGTGGAGCAACACATCCTTCTGAATTTATTCATATCCGTAAAATTTGCCCGGATCATTTTTTATTGGTACCGGGTGTCGGCACTCAGGGTGGTGAATTAAAAAGTATTATCATTAAAGGAAAGAATAAACAGGGTGGATTGCTCATCAATGTTTCCAGAAAAATAACTTATCCAGAGCAGGATTCCGATTACAGGAAAGCTGTTTATAACGCAGCAAAAAATTATCAACGCGAAATGGCCGCCTATTTATATGAGTAACTCCATTTTATGAAAGGTTGAGTTAATTCAGGAAAAAGCTATTTTTTTGTATTCCCGGTCTTTGGCCATATAATGTGCGATCATTCGATTGGTTTCAACATTTCCTTTGTAACTATCCAGATGCTCTTTTATTTCTTCAATAGTGGTATAATTCATCTCAAAATTCAAATAACCAATATAACTGCAAAATCCATTTTCTACGACGACAATGGATTTTTCTTCCCTGGTTCTTCCATCACCAACAATGTAGAATGATTCTTTATATATTTTATTCACTTCATGATAAGCCTGATCAAAACGCTCATTATATGAGTTTACATCTTCTTTGTTGATACAGGCACCATGGCAATGACCTATCTGAAACGCATAACACGAAGTTCCATCTATATTATGATCATTCACTTTTTTACATAGAGCATAATTGTAAATTAAGTAATCAAGATACTCCTTTGCTGCTGGCCGGGTAGAATAGTGATTGATAACTTCATCAGCTGAATCGAGCCATTCAGCTTCCTTTACGGTAAAGCGATAATAACTTCCATCGCTTTTCTGAGCTGTCAATAAAATAGAATGTGTTTTTCTCCTCAATTCTCTGTTGATCTCTGGTTGATGCTTTTTTATTTCCTGTGCTTCTAATAAAGATGCCATTAACTCATTTCCGGTTTGAATGGAATCAATTTCATGCACGATCTCCAGCATTTTACGCGTCTTCATACTCATGTCATTGAAGTGCTGAAAGATGCGTTCTCTGATGTTTTTACTTTTTCCAATGTAGATCGCGACGCCATGCCTGTCTCTCATAAAATAAATACCTGGGCTTTCAGGAAGGCTCTGAATATCACTTTTATTGAGATTAGCGGGTATTTTGTTTTCCTTTAACAGCGTGGATAAGTCTGATAAGTGCAAATTATTCTGATCGCTCAATTTTAAAATTCGGATAAAAACATGTAGAGTTGCCTTGGTGTCTTCCATGGCTCTGTGTCGGTTTTCGACGGGAATTTTAAAGTGTTCTATTAAAGAGCCTAGACTATAAGACTTTAACCCTTTGAAATAACGCCTGCTTAATTGAACCGTGCACAATTTTTTTCGTGAAAAAGTATAACCAAGTTGTGCAAACTCTTCTTTAATAAAATTGTAATCAAAAAAGACATTATGTGCAACAAAAATGCAATTCTCAGTTTTTTGTAAAATATCTTTAGCGATTTCGTAAAATTTAGGTGCATTTTCCACCATTTCATTGGTAATGCCGGTCATTCTGGTGATCTCATAAGGTATACTACGTTCCGGGTTAACCAGGCTTTCGAATTGATCTACAATTTGCCCGTCTTCATAAACAATGATGGCAATTTCTGTAATTTTGTCGCGTTTAGAAATACCTCCTGTCGTTTCAATGTCAATAATGGAAAATCGTTGTAACTCCAAGTTTGTTATATTTATTACTGCTATATTCCTGATTGGGAGTTCAAAATTATTCTCTTTTGAGCACATTCAGGATCTTAAACCATTAAAAATTAAATGTGGTGCAGAGCAAATGAATTTGTATATTCAATTGCTAAAGAATAAACGCATCGGCCTGGTGGTAAATCAGAGTTCATTAATTAATGGTGTGCATTTAGCAGATACGTTGGTTGCTTCCGGAATTAATGTTGTCAGGATATTTGCACCAGAACATGGATTCAGGGGTATTGCTGAGGCGGGTGCACATATTGCAGATGATAAGGACACTAAAACAGGAATAAAAATCATTTCCCTTTATGGCAAGAAATACAAACCGGATTCCAATGATCTGGCCGGATTGGACTTGATTGTTTACGATGTGCAGGACGTCGGCGTGCGATTTTTTACTTACATCAGCACTTTGCATTATGTGATGGAAAGTTGTGCTGAAAACAACGTGGCATTAATGATACTGGACAGGCCAAATCCAAATGGCCATTATGTAGATGGTCCTGTTCTCGATACTGCTTTTAAAAGTTTTATAGGAATAGACCCGATACCTGTTGTATATGGATTAACTCAAGGTGAGTTGGCAGGAATGATAAAAGGAGAGTGCTGGATAAACAAATGCAATTCACTGAACCTAAAGGTAATCGCCTGTAAAAACTATTTGCATTCATCAAAGGTAAAATTAGATGTCAGGCCATCGCCGAATCTTCCCAATGATCTGGCCATTGCTTTGTATCCTTCTTTATGTTTTTTTGAAGGAACCGTTATAAGTGTAGGCCGTGGTACTTCTTTTCCTTTTCAGGCATATGGCCACCCTGATTTGTATGTCAACGGTTGTTTCCGGTTTACCCCAGTCAGTATGCCTGAAGCGATCAATCCGCCATGGAAGGATAGTTTGTGTTACGGGTTTGATCTTCGAAATATGGATTTAAATGCTTTACGTGAAGAGAAAAGAATTAATCTTCATTACTTGCTTAATGCATTTAAAAAGTTGAATATAGGCCAGGATTTCTTTTTAAAGAATCACTTTATAGATAAACTCGCAGGTTCTGATTCATTGAGAAAACAAATTTTGAATCAAGAAACGGAGCATTCCATAAGGGAGAGTTGGAAGAACGATCTCATGAAATACAAGTCAAAATCAAAAAAGTACCTGCTTTACAATTGAATTTTATTTCATCTTGTAGATTACACCATCAATATTAAATGTGAATGTTCCACATTCTTTCTTAGGCGCACTCAGATCTTTCATAAATTCATATTGGAACATTTTCTTTGTGGCTTCCAGAATAAAGCTTTTGTCTTTAGTTTTGGATAATTTAGGATTGTATTTCAGATAGGATACTTTTCCTTCCTGGTTTATACAAATATTAAAAACTGCACTTTGGACATATTCCCTTGCAAGATCGCCGATCGGAGCTCGTTTAGATACTTTTCTTCTAAGTGGTCCGGTTTCATCAAAATTGACACCTACGCCATCTCCAAACCCACTTCCGGTTCCATTTCCAGCATTACCACCGCCTCCGGTACCATTGCCAGAATTTGCTCCACCTGAGCCGTTGCCAGTACCAGAACCAGATCCGCTTCCACCGGTTCCTCCCGGAGAATCATTATCGCCTGTTGAAGAACTACCACTTGTACCATGACCTCCAGCCTGGGTTGGCTTGGTATTCGTGACCACAGGAGGTGCATTTATTACGGGTACAGAAGGTTTAGAAGGTGCAGGATTTGAAACTGTAACCGGTGCCGGGTTTGTCGGTACAGGTCGTGGTTCAACTTTTGGCGCTTCTACTTTTACCACCTGTGTTTCCGGAGCCGATAAGATCGGTTTGGATGACGAATTCGTTGGCAAAGGGGTCGGTTTTATTACTTCGACCTTACTGGGTTGCTTTTCCATTTCTTCAAGAGCAGGTGCTGCCTCACTTCCTTTGGAACCACCTTCTTTTGGAACTTCCGATTCGGGTCCGGCACTTGAACCTCCTCCATCTCCGAATTGTGGTTCTTTGGGTTCCTTTACAGGCATTAATAATTCCACGACGAGTTCTTTTTTCTCAACGATTGGAACATCGGTTTCCATTGGAAATATTTTTATCAGGACTAATAATAAAATGAGGGCATGGAGAATGGCAGAAATCAAGAACCCCCATCGCTTATTTTCCTTTTCAATTTTGTAAAAATCGTAATAAAAAATGCGCTCCATTAAAAATGAAATTTAGTGTAAAGGACGCTATAAATCAGTAATTTATTATCATAACCAGTCTAAAACATTAGAAAAATTATCTATTTGTTTGCAGGACATAAACAAGAATGAGACCGGAAATCACCATGAAAAGTTTAATGGGTATTGCCCAAATAAAGCCTAAATTATCAATCGGATTCATAATGGTAAGCCTGACGCTGACCAGATTTAATATGAGCGATATCATACCAATGACAAATAATAGGAATCCCAGTATTAATAGCAGGGAGCGTTTCCGGTTTTCCATATTACTTTTGGGTTTATTCTGAATCAGATTACTTAACAATATTTACCTGGTTAAGTTTATATGAACAAAAAGGTTAAAATTATTGAATGTCCCAGGGATGCGATGCAGGGGCTGCATGATTTTGTGCCTACTGAATTAAAAATCAAGTATCTGCAAAAGTTAATTGATACTGGCTTTGATGCTTTGGATTTTGGCAGTTTTGTGTCAGCCAAAGCAATACCTCAAATGAAAGATACCGCAGCTGTTTTGGAATCTCTGGATATTTCTGAATCAGAAACGAAGTTACTGGCAATAGTTGCAAATATCAGAGGGGCGAGGGAAGCGGCTCAGTTTGAGAATATCCGATTTATTGGTTATCCTTTCTCCGTTTCTGAAACGTTCCAAATGCGGAATACCAATTCCCGGATACCCGATTCATTTGACTTGGTAAAAGAAATCAATGAAATCTGTATTGCGAAACAAAAGCAATTGGTTATTTATTTGTCGATGGCTTTTGGTAATCCATACGGTGATGAATGGAATGCAGAAATCGTCATGAATTGGGTGAACGAGCTTTACAAGTTGGGAATAAAAATTATTGCATTATCCGATACAATTGGCGTTGCTGTTCCTGAAAGCATCAGTTATTTATTCCGAAATTTGATTCCGAATTATCCTGAAATTGAATTTGGCGCACATTTTCATACATTACCCTTACAGTGGCAGGAAAAAGTCGATGCAGCTTATTTATCCGGATGTATGCGATTTGATGGGGCCATAAATGGTTATGGAGGATGCCCAATGGCGAAAGATGAGTTAACCGGCAATATGCCAACTGAACATTTGATTTTGTATTTTCACGAACGCAAATTGATAAATCATATAAAACTCGATCAATTTTATCTTGCGATGAATACAGCTCAACTTATATTTAACCAATATCACTAAATGGAATCCTTGTTCTTTGCACAAATTGAATTTATGAGTCCTGAATATGATTTATGCATCAGGCTTCGGGATAAATTACTTCGAAAACCATTACACCTCGAATTTACTGAGAAACAATTGGAAGACGAATGCAAGGAATTTCATTTTGGGGTATTTAACCACTCCAATCAATTATTGGCTTGCCTTAGTTTCAAACCTCTTAATTCGCATACATTAAAAATGCGCCAGGTCGCCGTGGATGATGAGTTTCAGGGAAAAGGCATCGGGAAATTTTTGGTTGGGGAATCTGAAAAATGGGCATTAAGCAATAATTTCAGTCAAATAGAATTACATGCCAGAGATATTGCTGTTCCTTTCTATCTCAGTTTGAATTATCAAAGAGAAGGTGAAATGTTTGAGGAAGTAGGCATTCCGCATTGGTCAATGAAAAAAATGTTAACTATTTAAATTCATCTAGGATGCGAACGATAGAGCGTTTATTATCTGTTTACGGCGAAAGTCATCAAAACGAAACCAATAAGTTGATACATTGGATCTGTGTTCCATTGATCATGTTTAGTTTAGTTGGATTAATTATGCACGTTCCTTTTTTCGAAAGCAGAAGTCTTTTTAAAAATTGGGCAACTATACTTTTATGTTTGTCTCTAATCTATTATTTGAGATTATCCATTCAAATGTTTATTGGCTTTTTATTTCTCAGTTTGATTTTACTTTATCTGAACTGGCAATTAATGCAGTATTGTATTAGCACTGATTGCAATGCCATTTTTACATTATTGGTTATATTTATTATTGCATGGATTGGTCAATTTGCAGGACACAAAATAGAAGGTAAAAAGCCATCATTCTTACAAGATATTCAGTTCTTGTTAATCGGACCGGCCTGGTTGCTCCATTTTATTTATTCCAAACTGGGTATTAAATTTTAATTATTCTTTCGACTCAATCGAATTAGGTCATGCAAATCTGTCCCAATGAAAGACATGGTATAGATGAATAAAATTATCCGATAATAAAAATAGTGGTGGTCGGTTATAAATGTATGACCTCTCCGAATGCAGCAGCAGCAGCTTCCATAATGGCTTCTGACATCGTAGGATGTGGGTGGATGGATTTAATGATTTCATGACCAGTGGTCTCAAGTTTTCTGGCCACGACTACTTCCGCGATCATTTCCGTCACATTCATTCCTATCATATGGGCTCCAAGAAATTCTCCGTATTTTTTATCGAAAATCAGTTTTACCATACCTTCTTTCGCACCGGCAGCACTTGCTTTACCGGAAGCTGAGAAAGGGAATTTACCAATCAAAATTTCATAACCGGCAGCTTTTGCAGCAGGTTCTGTATATCCGACCGATGCGATTTCAGGACTGCAATAAGTACAACCCGGTATATTATTATAATCAATTGGTTCCGGATTATGACCGCAAATGGATTCAACGCAGGTTATTCCTTCAGCACTTGCAACATGAGCTAATGCCTGCCCGGGCGTAATATCACCTATGGCATATATTCCCTTCACATTTGTTCTGTACATTGTATCCACCTTGACGAGGCCTTTTTCAAGGACTATTCCTGCATCTTCAAGACCTATATTTTCAATATTTGGGGATACACCGGCAGCAGAAAGTACAAGATCGCATTCTATTATGGATTCTTTTGAATCTTTCCTGTCTTTGATCATTACACTTAAACTGCCTTTGTTTTTAGTAACTTTTTCTACACTACAATTGGCATAGGTTTGAATACCTTTTTTCTTAAAGCTTTTGACAAGTTCTTTTGAAATATCTGGATCTTCCCGGGGTACCAGGCCTTGTTCCATAAACTCTACAATGCTAACCTCAGAACCCATGGAATGATAAAAATAAGCAAATTCAACACCAATGGCACCGCCACCCACGACGACCAAACGCTTAGGAATGTTTTCAAGTACCATGGCTTTGCGGTAATCAATGATATCTTTTCCGTCTATGTTCAGGTTTGGTAATTGCTTTGCTCTGGCACCGGTAGCAAGAATAATATGATCGGCAGAATGGACTTCTTTATTGCCGGAAGCATCTGTTACTTCAACGTTTTTGTCTTTAGTCAGTCTGGCATTACCGGAGAGTACCTGGATCTTATTTTTCTTTAATAAAAACTGAACACCTTTACTCATACCGTCTGCAACAGTCCTGCTTCGTTTAACAATGTTGGTAAAATCGGGTGAAGCATCTTTAACCTGAATGCCATAATCAGCTGCATGTTTGATATACTCAAAAACCTGTGCACTTTTAAGCAGAGCTTTGGTCGGTATACACCCCCAGTTTAAGCAAATTCCGCCTAATGCTTCCTTTTCAACAATGGCCACCTGCTTACCTAATTGAGCAGCTCTGATTGCTGCTACATAGCCTCCTGGGCCTGATCCTATCACTATGATATCGTATTTCATTCAATTTTCATTTTCAGATGCGAAATTAGCTCTAAAATGAGGATTTTACCTCCTTAAACGGCACTATTTTAACTAATCTGCCGTTGAAACGAAATGATTTATAAAGTACTTCTTTTTTTGGCAGTATTATCGTTTACCAAAGAATGGTATTTATACTCTTCTAAAGAACTTAACTTCAGTATTTTATTCCCGAAGAAACCGGAAGTACAGGAAAAAAAATTGAATTCAGATATTGGCACCGTCCAACAATCAACGGTTTTTTTGAGAAGACCAGACTCGACGGCCATAGAATATCAAATCATTGTTTCAAGTTATTCTCCGGAAGTATTTGAAGGCGAAGCTACTGATAGCTTAAGAAATTGGATACAGTCTACTATATCAAATGAAATGCTTAATTACCTGAACGGTGAATTGATCTATGAAAACGACTCAGAATTAAAAGGAGTTCCATGTTCCTGGTATTTGATTCGCTATCACAACAAGTTTGCACTTAAAAGTTGTATGCTTTGGGATGGAAACAGATTAATCAGTATTATGCATTATTCACATTTTGATAATCGGTTAAGTACAGATAGCGATTACTTCTTCAATAACTTCTCGTTGCTTTCAAAGAAATAAATGGGAAAATCCAGTTCCTATTTACCTTTGTATAAATTCTTATATGCAAAAAATTGCCGTATTTCCAGGATCATTTGATCCGATAACCAGAGGGCATGTTGATATCGTATTGAGAGCTTTGCCACTTTTTGATTTAATATACATTGCCATCGGGGAAAACAGTCAGAAAAAAACATTGTTCAGTCTTGAGCAGCGAACAAATTGGATCCAATTGTTATTCAGTGAAAATCATAAAGTGAAAGTTGTAAGCTTTCAGGGGCTAACAGCTACTTACTGCAAATCCATTGGTGCAAATTATCTAATTCGCGGAATCAGAAATGCCTCGGATTTCGATTATGAAAAGACGATATCGCAAATCAATCACACCCTTGTACATGATCTGGAAACTATATTTTTAATAGCACGGCCCGAACTCTCGCACATTAGTTCAACAATCGTAAGGGAATTAATTCTTGGAAAAGCAGATTTAAAAGCGTTTGTTCCTGATGAAATCACAATTTCACTATAATAAATTTACATATTTTGAGAAAAAAATCAATGCATACATAAACAATTATTACATTTTAAGATTTAGTATTTCTATGAATTCAATAACTTCCATTCCCAAATGTCTAAACGAACCGGTGCTGACATACAAGCCCGGATCACCCGAACGGACAGAGCTAAAAAAAACAATAAATGAATTAAAGTCAACTGTCAAAGAAATCTGTATGACAATAGACGGTGAATCTGTAAAATCAGATCACGTGAAAGATATATTTCCACCTCATGAAATAAATCATAAAATCGGCTATTTCTATAAGGGAAATGAAGCACATGTTGATATGGCTATTCAGGCTGCATTGAAAGCGAAAGATGTCTGGGAACAAACCCCATGGCAATCGAGAGCTGCAATTTTTCTAAAAGCCGCTGATCTCATTGCCGGAAAATATCGGGCCAAAACAAATGCCATGACGATGTTGGGCCAGTCAAAAAATATTTTTCAGGCTGAGATTGATGCGGTATGTGAGTTTTGTGATTTTCTCCGGTTCAACGTTAAGTTTATGACGGAGATATACAGTAACCAACCTGAGTCTTCGGCTTTAATCTGGAACCAAATGGAGTACAGACCTCTGGAAGGATTTGTATTTGCCTTGACCCCATTTAATTTTACGTCAATTGCAGGCAATCTTCCGACTGCTCCTGCTTTAATGGGCAACGTAGTGGTGTGGAAGCCTGCAGAAACTCAAATCTATTCTGCTTCTTTAATCATGGAAATTTTGCTTGAAGCTGGTTTGCCTAAAGGGGTTATTAATTTAATTTTTGTGGATGGCAAAACGGCAGGTGAACGAATATTTACACATCCCGATTTTGCAGGTATTCATTATACAGGATCTACTGAAGTATTTCGAACGATCTGGCAAAACGTGGCCAGTAACCTGATGCATTATAAATCATACCCCAGATTAGTTGGGGAAACCGGTGGCAAGGATTTTGTATTGGCCCATCCCGATTCTGATCCTGTTGCGATAGCTACCGCTCTTATACGCGGGGCATTCGAATTCCAGGGACAAAAGTGCAGTGCAGCTTCGCGGGCTTACTTACCGGAATCACTATGGCCTGAAATCAGTAAAACAATGCTTAGTGATTTGAAGGAAATCAAAATGGGAAGTCCTGAAGACTTCAGGAATTTTATTAATGCAGTAATTGATGAAAAGTCATTTGATAAAATAACCAGATATATTGCTGATGCACAAAATAATCCAAAAGCCAAAATAATTGCCGGAGGTCATTTTGACAAAACCAATGGTTATTTTATAGAGCCAACCATTATACTTGTGAATGATCCTTATTACACCACAATGTGTGAAGAAATTTTTGGGCCTGTACTGACCATTTATGTTTACAAAGATGATCAATTCGATGAAATCCTCAAAGTCATCGATAATACTTCGCCATATGCATTAACAGGTGCTTTATTTGCAAATGACAGAACCGTTATCGATAATGCAAGTAATAAACTTAAACAGGCTGCAGGAAATTTCTACATTAATGATAAACCAACTGGTGCAGTAGTAGGACAGCAACCATTTGGTGGAGCTAGGGCTTCGGGTACCAATGATAAAGCAGGTAGTTTAATTAATCTTTATCGTTGGGTTTCACCCAGAACCATTAAAGAAAACTTTGATCCTCCTAAAAACTATACCTATCCTTTCATGTCGGAAGCATGATCTGACTAACACGTGCATTCATAGAAGATATTTAATAATAATTCCGATAACCAGGCCAATTACTGCCCCATAATAGTGCGCATCATGGTCTATATGATCCTGCGCATTACGGGAGGCCCATCTCGAGTATATTAAATAAAGAATGGCCATTGCAAAACCCGGCAAAGGAATCATTCCGAATAAATACAATAAGCGTGTTGGATAATACAAGACATAGATAAATAAAATGCCTGAAATCGCACCCGAGGCTCCAATACTGGCATATGTGGGATTGTATTTGTGTTTAAAATAAGTAGGTACATTAGATAACACAAGGATAAGGAAATAGACCACAAGAAATAAGATTCCGCCTATAATAAAACCAAATTGAACTTTGTAAATACCTTCAATAGCAAATCCGAATTGCCATAAAACAAAAAGATTGAGAAATAAATGAAACCAGTCTGCATGCAGAAACCCACAGGTAAACCACCGGTAATAAGAATGTTCCCTGTTTTCAATGTATGGATAGTGTTTACATTGTTCATATAAATGCCGGTTGCTAAACGCCATAATGGATATTAAAGCAATTGAAATGATTAAGGATATAGTCATCAATGAAATCTGATCATTCATGGTGATAGGGTAGATGGTTGATTATTGTAAATGCACGATATAATTGTTCCAAAAATACCAATCGGATCAATTGGTGCGAAAAGGTCATTTTAGAAAATGAAATCAATTCATCCGTATCATGCTTTAATTCATTGGAAAAACCATAAGCCCCTCCTATGATAAAGCACAATTTCTGATTGTTTATATTGCGCTTTTGATCCAACCAATTTGCAAATTCCATGGATGAATAGTTTTTTCCTTTTTCATCCAACAATACAGTATAATATTTAGATTTTGATAGCTGATTTCTGATTTCCTTTTCTTCCTGATAAATAATTTGTTGGATATTTTGCAATCCTTTTGTTTCTTTAAATTCTTTCAAATCCAACTTGTCAAAATGACGGATCCTGTTCAGGTAATCTTCGATTCCCGTCTTTAGATAATCGGAATTTGTTTTACCGGTCCACCAAATTGCAATAGACATCAGGGCGCGTTTGTAATTATAAGGGCCTGATAAGGACCCAGGTTCAGTTCTTTGTCC
Organism: Bacteroidota bacterium; assembly: GCA_029781865.1. Taxonomy (GTDB): domain Bacteria; phylum Bacteroidota; class Bacteroidia; order Chitinophagales; family Saprospiraceae; genus Vicinibacter. The sequence goes on along the minus strand of JAKOVW010000079.1, from coordinate 171,227 downwards.
TTTGGAAAACTAACCTGCATTTTATTAAATGCATCATAATACAAAGTATAATCCTTCTTAATTGAATAGGTGACGGCGTGGTCCGTCAAATTAAACAGGCCTACACAACTGTATTTTCCGGCAGTCCGCTCCAGGGCTAATACATCATTGGAGTCCGAAATTTTTACGGGCAGATTTTGCGGATTATCGTTCCAAAAACAGGGATTTTGTTGTCGTAACCTGTTTAAACTTCTGTAAAAATCATTATTGTACTTATATTTTTGTGAAAATGGTTTACCTGAAAACAAATTTAAGGTTTCAAATTGGGGATCTTCCTGACCATTGAGTACCCAGGGAATTCCAGGTAAAAAATAAGTCAGCATGTGATAGTATTTATAGGCATTGTAAAATACATTCGCATCGGTACCATATTTTTCATTTTTAAGGTAATCCTGTACGTAGTTAATCACAGGCAATTTATTGATTGTATCCAGCATGGTGCTGAATTCTGTCACATTGAGTTTGCCTTCATATGCTTGCTGAAATTTTTGATACAAATTGTTATTTACATTATAATGAGCATTAGGTATAAAGGAGTTGGAATGATTAATAATCAAGAGGGGTCTTAAATCATTCATCTCATCCAGTAACTGATGAACAAATTCTGCCGGCATTTGATCCAAATTATAAAAAACCACCCCGTCGAATTTATTCGCTTTTAAAAACGATTTTAACTCAGAACGCAATTCCTTTAACAAGGAGTTATTGGACAAATTGAATTTGACATAATCCTGGTTATAATGCTTATTGATAATTTGAGAGTCAGACAAATAATATTGTGGTTTTTCTTTGCGCCAGATATGGTGTGGGCCTGTGCCGGTAAAATTCCATTCTATAAGGACTTTTATGTTACGGTAGTGCGCGGAATCAATGAGAAGATTCAACTGCTCCGTTGTACCCAGTCCTGCATCGATTTCTGTAAAGCTTTTCAAAGCAAAAGGACTATTGGGATTGAACGCATTATTTGATTCATCCCTTTCCTGAACAGGCAACAGACAGATTGCATTAAAGAAAAGTGTTTGAATCCTTTCCAAATCTTCCATAATACCTGTAAAATTCTTTTTTTCAGAATACTGCTTGGGCATGACTTCATAGATGACCAGATTCTTGGTCCATTCCGGAGCTTTGTTTGCCTGAGTACTATGTTTACATTCACAGAGAAATGTGATCAATATTAGTGAGTAGAGTAGTTTGTATTTCATTTGTAAACTAATTTTGAGCTAATAATTTTCTGTTTGGAAATAATTGTTTTAATTCATTTGCGTAGAATGTAAATAGCTTACTTCTATACACCATTTTGATGTGTCTTGTAATTAATTCAATTCTCTGATGTGATTTCTGCCCGACATGGGAATCCAAATAATTCCGTGTAAAAAGTATATACACTTCAATTAATTTAGGGTGAAATTCTTCGGGAAATTTTAGATCATATTTCATTAATAATTCTATATCGCCGGATGTACTAATCAATTTAAGTAAAACAAGCCATTGCTTGCTATAATTTGCTAATTCAATTTTTTGAACAATAGATAGCGTTTTACCCGCGACTACACTTTCTAAATTTTCAAGGAACTGTTCGAATTCTTGTTGTGAAAATTCAGACTCTTTGAAATAGGATTCCAATAATTTCGTGTGACCTGTTTCTAAATAATATTTGATCAGTTTTTTTCCTGCTTCAGGATTTGATTGACTGGAATATAAATCTGCTATTTTAAGCGCTACTAAAGTTTTCATTTCCTTATTGGCTACTTCATATATTTTGGTATATAGCTGATATAAATAGTCATTGGAAATTCTGGATTTTCTGTTATCCAACCAACTCAGAACCCAATACACTGAGTTATTTAATTCAATAGAAATCAGGTAATCCTTCAATAATTCAGGGTATTCATCATATAAATAATCCAACAGATTAAATTTATACTCTTCCCGGATATTCAGATTTAGTTTTTCAACAATAGCCTGAAAATTCTGTTTGGAATGACTCGATTTACTAAATCGGATTTTTAAAATATGGAATAAATTGGATTTTGCATTCAAAATCAGGTAATCCTGACTCAGCATGGTTTCAGAAATCAATTTGTATAGGCTATTAAGAGCCCTGGGTGCAATGATGGATGTTAAAAATTGCTCCAATGCGGTATGCAGTTTTTCATTAATCTGAAGCAGGCGACTTTGATTTTTCCAATCCACAAGAAAATGCAATTCATGCAGCTTATGAATACCAGCCAGCAAAGCATGTATTGCTTCGTAAACGTTGGATTGCTTGTAGTGATAAAAACTGATGTAATAAAGCTCTTCAAACAGCTGTAATTGCAATTTGATTTTTGAAACGGAATTTCGGGTTTGAATGGAGACAAACTGGAGAAAACGATCAAACAAGGAATTGTATTTTACTATGGGTTCTGAACTTAGTTTCCTGGATTCTTCAAAAAAGTAGATCCATTCTCTGTTTAATTTATTTTGCCTGACCAGAAATTGAATATAGTATTGCAAGTCCTCAGGTGAGGATTCAGAAAGATCAGTTTGAACTGTTTTCGAAATTGCATACTGCGAATCTTTTTTAGATCGTATGGTATTTACATGCCAGTAACTGACCAATTGAACATGCTTGCAAATTTTGCCCGGGGAACAGGCCCCACAAGCGCAATGAAATTGCTTGATATTGTTTTTATTATAACTCAGTTCAATTTCGAGTAAACGGTCATCAGCCCTTAACAAGTAATGCCACTTATTGAGACTGATTTGGTCAACTCTTCTAATACAACCCTGCGCTATACTATTTTTGAATACATCTAAATCCTTTTCAGAGATTTCAAACTCAATAAAATCGAAATTAAGGTTAGATTTGGAAGTTTTCACGTTTTTTATAACTTAAACTGGCAAAGGTATTAAATTTGCAGCAAATTAGATAAGTGAATCAAAAAGAAGTATTTTATGTGCGTCATGCAAAATCTTCTTGGGATTCTCCAAATTTAACGGATTTGGAGCGTCCTTTAAACGAAAGAGGGCATTGGGCAGCAAAAAAAATGGCTTCGTTTTTAAAAGAAAAACATCAGTTTAAAGAGTTTGTATTAATCAGTAGCCCGGCGGTCAGGGCTTATTCCACGGCAAGCTATTTTGCAAAAGAACTGGGGCATTCAAAAAATGATATTAAAATTGTAGAGGAATTGTATTACGGCGATGAATTGGATTATATTAAATGTCTTAAAAACATACCTGTTCATATTGATACAGTATTGGTATTTGGGCATAATCCAACCATTGAGACCCTGGTCGCTCAATTTGAACAACCATATAATGGACTCGCGCCTACCTGTTCCGTTTTTCATGTACAGCTCAATAAAGATATTTGGAATGCTGAAAAATTTACTGATTTCACTTTAAAGAATTATTATTTCCCAAAATTAGTCTTAAATAGATGATAAAGCGAATTCTTCTTATAACAAGCATTTGTGTTCATTTATTTCATTGTAAATCTAAAGAGAATGATCTCATTGCTCCGGTAGATGAAAAAGTCATGATTGATTTAATGACAGATGTTTATTATTTGGATTCACATTTTTCAGAACTCAATAGCTATATAAAAGACAGCATCGTTTATTTGAAATACAATGATTTGTTGAAAAAATACGGGGTTACCCAGGAGCAATTTAAACAAGCTCAAAATTATTATAGTCAGAATGACAAAGCGCATCAGAGACTTGATGAAGGTATCCGAAAAAAGCTTCAGGAAGCGTTGGTTAAATAATTTAATGATTTCTTAATATACGGTTTAAACACAAATGATGCTTTGATGGTTAATTCGTTAAATTCATACAATGGTCAAATACAAGGTTTTACTTGTTGATGATGAGGAAGATATATTGGAATTCCTCACGTTTAATTTGCTTAAAGAAAATTACGAAGTAAAAAGTGCAAAAAACGGACAAGAGGCATTAAAATTACTAGAGTCATTTTTGCCTGACCTTATACTTATGGATATTATGATGCCAATAATGGATGGCATCAGATGTTGTGCTGAAATAAGAATGCATCCTGAATTTGATAACATCGCGATTATTTTTCTTACTGCGCGAATGGACGAGGAAATTCAAATTAAATCTCTTGACCTGGGAGGAGATGACTTTATACACAAACCTATCAGTATTAAAATTTTGTTGAGCAGGATAAAGGCGATGATACGGCGTAAATTAAAACCTATTGCAAATGATACCAGCAATCAAATTCTTAGCTTTGAGGGATTAACCATTAATCCGCTTAAAATGGAAGTTCTTTTTAATGGCTCGAAACTGGAGTTTGCCAAGAAAGAATTTTTACTATTATATTTGTTGGCTTCCTATCCCGGAAAAGTATTCAAACGAAATGAAATTTTAGATAAGATCTGGGGTAAAGAAGTCATAGTGGGTGATCGGACTATTGATGTTCATGTTCGCAAATTAAGAGAGAAATTGGAGGATTCATATATTAAAACAATAAAAGGGGTTGGGTATAAATTTGAAATTTGATTTTTTCAAGAATATCTCTGTTCAGCGGTTTTCGTTGTTGGTCAGTATTTTCATTTCTATTCTTTTTAATGCAACTCTGTTGGTATTAATGGGATTAGGCATTATTGAATGGAGTCTTCAAAATGCGATCTTATGTTTTCTGATATTGATCCTTAATTGCTATTTTATCATTCGTTTTTCCATAGGCTTATTCCTGTTTCGAAGAATAAAGCTGATCTATAAACTGATTAGTGAAACAAAATTTGAAGAAGTTAGCAAAAAGTCAGATTCTGGTCAACACGATTTGCTGAATCTATCCAGGGTAGAATCAGATGTTCGTAATTGGATTGCCAAAAAGAATTTGGAAATGGACCAAATTAAAGAAATGGAAAAATACAGGAAAGAATACATTGGCAATGTTTCACACGAATTAAAGACGCCTGTATTTAATATTCAGGGATTTCTACAATCCCTTTTAGACGGCGGTCTTGAAGATCCCAAAGTAAACAAAGCATTTGTTGCTAAGGCTTTAAAAAATGCAGTTCGCTTGCAAAATATCATTGATGATTTAAATATTGTGTACAAATTAGAATCCGGAGAGCAGTTACTGGAGCTTCAAAAATTCAGTATCCGGTCGATGATTGAAGAAGTATTTGAAGAGAATCAGGAATTAGCCAATGCGCGCAATATCAAGTTGCATTTTAAAAAGGGTGCCGATAATGATTTTTATGTTTTTGCTGACAAGGAGCACATACGTATCGTTTTGAATAACCTCATCAACAATTCGATTAAATATGGAAAGATAAATGGCTTTACAAAGATTAGTTTATACGATCTGGAAAAATCAATACTGGTCGAAATCAGTGATAATGGGATTGGAATTTCCGAAGAACATCTGAAACATGTTTTTGACCGTTTTTATCGCGTAGACAAAAGCCGCTCACGCGAACAGGGAGGATCCGGTATCGGACTTTCCATTGTAAAGCACATCATAGAAAGTCATGGTCAAAAACTTCATGTAAGAAGTAAAGAAGGATTTGGAACTACGTTTGGATTTACTTTGGAAAAAGCCGATTAATCCAATTAAGAATTAGGCTTTCGGTTTAAAGCGGTATTAAACTGAATGGATTCAAACACCTTAACGATATCATCTCTGTGCTTAAAATAATCCTGAATTTGTCCCGGGGGCAATGGATCCGGAGTTGGGAAAATTAATCTGAGATGATTGACTTGTTGTCCATTCTTCCAAAATCTGAAACAAACATGTGGCCCTGAAGCCAATCCGGTAGAACCGACATAACCGATAATTTGACCCTGGCTTACAGAAGCTCCACGATGGATACCATTTGCAAATTTGCTCATATGCAGATATTGCGTTTCGTAAATTTTATCGTGTCGTATTTTGACGAAGTTTCCATTGCCACCGGTATAGGAAGCAGCTTCTACAGTACCTGAACCTACAGACATAATAGGTGTACCATAAGGAGCCGCATAGTCCGTACCTAAATGAGGTCTGCTGTATTTTAAAATCGGATGAAATCGTTTTAAGTTAAATCCCGAACTAATTCTGGAAAATCGAACAGGTGCTTTAAGAAATTTGCTCTTCATCGGGCTCCCTTTCATATCATAAAAGCCCTTTTTATTATTTACCGTATATGAAAATGAATAGTGTTGTTTATTGTCTGTTTCGAAATAAGCAGCAATCAGATCATTCGTTTGAGTGGGTTTGCCATCGATATAAAGCTTATCAAAAATTAGTTTAAATTCATTTCCCTTTTGAACATGATGAAAATCAACGGAAGAAGACAATGCATCCTCCATCTGATCAATAAGATCCAATGAAATGTCCTGATTCTGCAAAGCATTCCAAAGCGAAGATTCTATAATACCAGCAGCATGCTCCCTTTTGTATTCTTTAAACCGCTCATGCACTCTTACACACAGATCACCCCGCAATTCACTAACCAGATATTTAGATTGATCAATTTCATAAATAAAATAATCGGGGTACATGCAAAGATTTGCACCTACAAATCCTATTGTTTTCCCGGCCTTTACATTATTTAAATGAATAAACTCTCCTAAACTTTTAATCACCTTATCCGATATTGCCTTGGGAATATTGTATTGAGCGAATACTCCGGATAGTGATTGTCCGGCAGATATTTTGGATAAATTAACTTGAAAATTTGAAGGATCAAAGCCAAAAAAACTCTGGTTTGATGAGGTTTGGCACTCTTTTAGGTCGATATTACATTTATCTTTGCTCTTACCATAGTCAATGTTCAGAATAAAATTGAGAATAAAGCCGTTTGTGACCAATAACACGGCAAGTGCAATCATCTGCAATATTGTGTATAATTGCTTTTTACCAACCATTCTTGTAAGCTTGATTAATACTGTAAAACAGGACAAAAATAATCATTTATTTATGATTGGCTAAATTAATTGCATTGTGTTGAAAGACAATATATTACATAAAAACTGGACCGATTAATGCCGACGATATAAAGACATCTGGACAATTAAGATTATAAATCATTGACTAACAAAGAATTAAATAATGTGTTTTGCCAGCATTCCGGGTTGCCCTGGATTATGGGCATTCTCAACCTGGATTCTGAAAGCTTTTATAAGTCAAGTATTGCCCTTCAGGAAGAGGAGGCTTTAAATAAAGTCCAACAGATGATTACCGATGGTATGGCAATTCTGGATGTAGGAGCTTTTTCCAGTAAACCTGGAATGAAGATTCCGGATTACAGCATTGAGAGAAATCGCCTGATTCCGATATTGAAAACAATACATTCAAATTTTCCCGGCTTAATCATTTCTGTGGATACCATGCGCTCTGAAATAGCAAAGGAAGTCTTCGATTTAGGAGTAGACATAATTAATGATATCAGTGCCGGAAATTTTGATCCTGAATTGCCCAAATTAGTTGGGATCAACAAAAAAGTATTTATTGCTATGCATATGAAGGGGCTTCCGGAAAACATGATGCATTCAGAAAATTTACATTATGAAAATATTATGAATGATTTAATTAAATATTTTGCTGAGAAAATTAATCTGTTTCAATCGTTTGGATTGCATAAAGTCATCGTAGATCCGGGCTTTGGTTTTGGCAAAACAAAACAAGATAATTTTACAATCCTCAGGAATCTCAATTTGCTTGAAATCCTTGGAAAACCCATATTAGCAGGATTATCCCGTAAGTCAATGATTTGGAAATCAATTAATGCGGATATTGAAAACGCTTTGATTGGCACAATTACCGCCGAATTTTATGCAGTACTTAACGGATGCCGTATATTAAGAGTGCACGATGTAAAAGAAACGAACGAAATGCTCAAAATTTACCAACAGATTCAACGCATTCCTGTTCATTAAATTAATTATCTACTAAAGTTATATAACCTAAAATGGATAGTTCGCCACAAATCAATAAATCCAAAAGCAAAGAATTGCCAAGGTATCTCCTGGTGCCGATGCGGATCATTGGTTTGCTGGTATTGATACTGATTTTTTTTATTTTAAGTCTGAGATTTGGGTTTGTCCAAAACTGGACTAAAGATCAGGTACTTGCCTATATTAATTCCAATTATCATCAGAACATACATCTTGAAAATATTTATTTCAATCCGGTAAAAGGACTAAATGCCGGTATACTGATTAGGGATCATCATCAGGATACTTTATTGTATGCATCCCAGGTGCAAATTGGATTGCTGAAAAGCCTGTTGTCTTTGTATCGCCATTCTCTTTTTTTGGATGACATCGTTTTAAATAATACGGTCATTAAAATCATAACTTATGAAGGTGAAGACAAATCAAACCTGGACATTTTCATATCAAAATTTGAAGACAATTCGAAACTAACATCCAATCCTTTAATTCTCAATCTGAAAAAACTGGAATTGACAGATGCCCGCGTTCAATTAAAGCAATCAGAACTTCAAGCCATCGTTCATCTCGATCAATTGAACGCAATTGTCGATTCGGTTAATTCTGTCCTGAACTATTACAAATTAAGAAAGATATTGATTGAAAACCCAAACATAGAGATAACAAAAGGAAATTCATTATCCGCTATAAACAACAAGGATACCTTAAGCCTGTCCATTCCGGATAGTTGCAGGGAAGGCTTTGGAGTTTCAGTCGATTTTGTCAATATCAACAATGGCTCAGTACGACTTGCCATGCAATCCAGAGATAGTTTGATTAATTATTCTTTTAACAATATTTTTTTCTCCTGTTTTCAGATCTACTTTTCAAATGATTTAGCCCAGTTTGATTTTTTACATTTAAATGGAAAAACAAAGGATGACTTCACATTAAAAAAAGCCAGTATCAATCATTTTAAAATGAATACTCATGAATGGAGTATAGCCCGTTTAAAATTGGAAACCGGACGTTCCAATGTGGATTTAAAATTTAAAGCTATTTTTTCGAAAGACAGCGGCAAAACGAAATCTATTGAGGATGCTTATTTTCTGGCAGATATCAATAAAAGCCTTATTGATCCAAAAGACATTAGTTACTTCGTCCCGCAATGGAATTTGTATAATTTCATTCGTCTGAAATCCAGATTTCCTTTTTATTTACACGGCAATATTTTCGGCACGTTGAATAATTTAAAGGGAAATGATATTGAATTTAAATATGAAGATCAGTTTTCGTTTCAAGGTAATATTCACACGCGAAATTTACTAATTAAAGGCAAGGAGCTTGTAAACCTAAAAATCAACCGACTGGCAACAAATGCTCCATTTATTAGATTGCTATTGCCGGAATACAATATTCCTGAAGGTTATAATAAATTCGGAAATATTGTGCTCAATGGAAATTTTGACGGATTTTTTGATGACTTTGTGGCATTTGGATTTTTCCAGACAGACATAGGAAATATACAATCTGACATCAAAGTCAAACTTTCCAAACAAGACAGGACAGCATTGTACAGCGGTTCGGTCACAGCAGCTAAATTGGAATTAGGAAAATTATTAGGGAATACAGATTTAGGATCAATTAGTTTCAATTCTAAAATTTTAAATGGCAAGGGCCTAAGTAAGGAGTCTATTTATGCTAATCTTGAAGCAGTTATTTCTGATTTGGATTACAAAAATTATCATTACAGGGACATCCAATTTAAAGGTAATATAAATAAAGATCATTATGCAGGTGAATTAAGAGCTTCTGATGATCATATGGATTTGGAATTAAAAGGAAATGTAAATAAATCAGATCAAAATTACAAGATTCAACTTACCGGCACTGTAGCCAAACTTGATTTTAAAGCGCTTCATTTAGCGACCGATTCGTTAAGCTACTCCGGTGATTTTAAATGTGATTTTAGCGGTAGCAAGGAAACTGATGTAAACGGATATCTTGAAGCGAATAATTCAAATCTTTTTATCAATAATGGTTTAATCGAAATAAAAAATGCCAGACTTGAACAAACAGTTGTCAACGGTATTAGAAAGATAAAATTGAACTCCGATATCCTGAATTCTGAAATAACTGGTGCTTTCAATTTAGGCACAATTAAAAATGATATGCTTGCTTTTCTAAGTAAAAAGTATCCCGGCCTGGCCTCCGTATTTAATGTTTCATCCAAATCAGCTTACAATCCAATTCTTGCACAGGGTTATCTATTCATAAAGGATGGCATGAAATTCAGCAAGATTACAAATCTTCCACTGTTAATCGATAAAGCGGATAGCGATATTAGCATTGATACGAAAAAGAATTATTTTGAATTAACTTCCAATCGATTTGATCTGAGTTATAATGATGTTTTGCTGTCCAAACTAAGTATTGATGTGGTCGGTTCTGAATCATTAAAATTACTTTTAACTTCAGACTATTTGAGTAATAATCAAAAAAAGCTGGCTGGTAACATTAAATTTTCTACAAATTATAATGGAAAGTCCGGTCAAAATAATCTTCAGGTATTTGATTCAACCAATACGAAAATTTTAGCAAATGCAGCTTCCATGTATTCTTACTTTCAGGATACATTCAAGATATCATTTATTAATAAAGATCTGTTTTTTAACAACAACCGATGGAAAGTCAATCCTAAAAACAATATTATTAAGTCCAGGGATTTCTTGTCTATTAGAGATCTGGAATGGACGGATTCCATTCACTATTTAAGTCTTCAGGACAATGAAAACAAGGGAATCGTTTTAAAGACCGATGGATTTGATATCTCGATCGTAAATCAGTTTATTCATAATAAAAGTATCGCTTTTTATGGGCTTTTTGCCACCGAATTCAGAATACCTGATTTAAACAGCCTTAATGGTGCGATGGGTAAAATTGATCTTTTTCAATTGCACTTCAATAAGGATAATTTCGGACCGTTTCATATTGACTTTACCATTCACGATGTTATGGAGCCATGGGAGGTGAATATTGAAAATATTTTTCAGGAGCACATCATAAAAGGGAAAGGAAATATTAATATTCCGGTTAAAAAACAAAACTACCGCTATAATCCTTTTGAATTTAGTGTTGATCTTGATTTGAAAGCATTTCCGGTGAAGTTTCTTGAAAACTTTATAGCTTCTATTTCCAATACCACGGGTTCTGCAGATGGTAAATTAAAATTTTATAGTCATGACAATGAATTAAATCTCACGGGGGATATGATGCTTAATACGGGCACGACCTATATTAATTATTTGGGAGCACCCATAAAATTTAAAAATCAACCGGTTAAATTTCTTGAAAGTGCAATCGTATTTAATAAACTGAATATTGAAGATAAGTTGGGAAACACTTTATTATTAAATGGCAGTCTCAGCCATTTTCATTTAAAAGAATTTGCCGCTGATGTCAGAGTAACTTCTGATAAAGCATTGATTCTAGATACCAAAAAAGGAGACAACCTGTTTTACTATGGCTATGGAGTTGGAAGTATCGATGCTAAATTTTCAGGGCCACTTAGCAAAATGGACATGGATGTTTCAGCCGTCACATTGAAGGGAACTAAAATCAGTATACCGATTCAAAATAATCAGGAAACAGGTGAATCTAAATTTGTGAAATTTGTTAGCCATGAGTCCCAGCCGAACACTCCAATTGTTAGTGTCAACTCATCCATTTCAGGATTGAATTTAAATATGAAATTAAGTATGACCGAAGACGCAGAAGTTTTTATCATATTTGATGAATTGGCCGGCGATATTTTAAAAGGTCATGGACGAGGAGACCTGACTATTAAGTCTCTCAGAAATGGTTTATTTACAGTTAATGGTAATTACGAAATAGAAGAAGGACAATATCTGTTTACGCTTTACAATTTTGTAAATAAACCCTTTGTTTTAAAAAGAGGTGGTACCATAACCTGGACAGGTGATCCATTGGATGCCAATATTAATCTTGAAGCGGTATATGCAGGCCTTACAGCATCGATTGCTCCATTGGTTCCGGAATATATTAGCGGTTTGACTCAAGATGAAAAAAGCAAAATACAAAGACAACGAACCGAAGTTAAAGTGCGAATGTTATTAACCGGTTCTTTGTTAAAACCAACAATTAAATTTGATATAGATCTTCCTGAATTAAGTGGTGAATTAAAAAGTATCGTGGACTATAAAATGCAATCCCTGAGAAGTCATGAAGATCAATTGAATCAACAAGTTTTCGGATTACTTGTCTTGCGCACATTTATAAATACAAATAACAATTTTGAAGGTGAAGTAATTGGCAATTTCAGGGCAACGGCAATTAATACATTAAGTGAAATGTTGAGCAATCAATTTTCCCTTTTTGCCTCCAGTATTTTAAGTAATTTATATGATGATGTGAATTTCATCTCAGGCGTGGATGTCAATATCGGATATGGGCTAAACAACACCGTAATCGGCTCAACGCCGTTGAATGCACAGGAATTGGTGTTTAGTTTAACACACCGGTTATGGAATGATAAATGGATCGTTACATTAGGTGGAAATTATACATCAAATCAAAATACGGCACTATATGGTAATTCCTATTTTAATCCGGAAAGTGTCATAGAATGGAATACCCCGGTTAATGGACTAAAATTGAGAGTTTACTATAAAGCAGATGAATCTATTGAAGGCATAAAACATAAAATCGGCACAGGTGTTAACTACAGGAAAGAATTTGATTCGTTTCTTGACTTTGAACGTGAATTGAAAATACAATCACAGAAATACAAGCAAGAACATTATGAAGAAAAGAAGCTCTAGCTATACAAAATTATTTACACAGGCTCAATATTTACTTGAGTTCAATAAGATTCTGAATCTGGCATCGGAATTTGCAATTTCTGCCGATGCTAAATCCGGTATATTAAATTTAATTCATGCTGATTTAATAGAAAACCCGGAGGTTGAACTTAATTTGATTGAGCAAATCAGGGAATTTCTTAGCCGAAACAGATTTACATTAGACGCCTTTGAAGATGTAAGTAGGGAAATTCATTTTCTATCTATTGAGCAATCCACTTTATCCATTGAATCTTTTGAACGAATTTACAAGCTTTGCCATAATACACTTAAGGTTACTTCAATTCCTTCAAAAGAAATTCCAACGGAGTATCAGGATTTTATTTCGCTTATTAAAAAATTCCCTGATCTCAAATTTCCGTTAAAGTGCATCAAATTAATTTTTGATGAACATTTCGAAATTATGGATCATGCTTCTGCTGAATTAAAAAAAATAAGAGACGATATTAAGAGTCTTGAAAAATCGATACACAGGACATTCAAAATAGAATTGGAATCCATACGCTCAAAGGGATTTCTGGCTGAAGGAGAAGAGTCTATTCGAAATGGCAGGTATGTTTTCAGGGTACTTGCTGAACACAAACGCAAAATTCCAGGTATAATAGTAGATGAATCAGATAGCGGTAAAAGCATATTTATTGAACCTCAGGTCTGTTTGGAATTAAATAATGAATTGATTTCACTTGAAATTGAAGAAAAAAGAGAGGTGGCCAAAATTTTACTCGAACTGACCAATAAACTTCGGAGTTTTTCATCTGATTTTGGTTTAGCTTATGGTTGCCTGGTTGATTTTGATATCCTTTTGGCAAAAGCTTTGTTTGCAGTTAAAATCAATGGAATTAAACCTGCTATTTCCTTTAATAAAAAAATTCAGATAGAACAGGCTTTCCATCCACTGTTATATCTGAAATTCAAGGATGAAAATAAAAAGCCCGTTCCCTTAAGTTTTTATTTACAGCCGGATAATCATCTTTTACTCATATCAGGACCCAATGCAGGCGGCAAAACTATTGTATTGAAAACTTTCGGTTTACTGCAGTTAATGCTTCAAAGAGGTTTTTTAATCCCAGTTGGAAAAAATTCCGTTTTTCCCGTTTTTCATGATATTTGGGTTGACATAGGAGATTGGCAATCTTTGGATGATGGATTGAGTACTTATTCTGCCAAGCTTTCTTATATGAAAATCCTGGTCGAATCTGCAAACGAAAATTCCCTGGTATTAATTGACGAACTGGGAAGCGGGACGGAACCAATCATTGGCGGCGCCATCGCTGAAAGCGTACTTTCCGAATTGGTAAAGCTAAGAGCATACGGAATCATTACAACTCATTATGCAAACCTCAAAGCGTTTGCACATAAAACCAAAGGTGTGATAAATGGTGCAATGGTTTACGATGAACAAAAAATGGAGCCAAAATATCAATTACAAGTTGGCAAACCCGGAAGTTCTTATGCACTGGATATCGCAAATAAATTAAAATTTCCAAAGCATCTTGTACAATATGCTAAAAATAAAGCAGGAAAAAACCTGGTTAATATGGAAGCATTGATCTCCAAATTGGAAGAAGAAAAGGCGAATCTGGAATCGAAGAATAATGATTATCTTGCTAAAATCAATTCATTGAATAAGTTGATTAAAGCTTATGATAATATTCAGAAACAATATGAAATTAAAAGGCTAAAGTTAAAGCTGGATTCAAAGCAACTGGAATATCAACAACAAAATTATCTTAAACAGGAAACGCAGCATCTCCTGAACGAAATAAAAGAAAAACTGGATTTAATTAAAGCCAAACAGTTACAAGAAGACATCATCAAAAAAAGTAAGGAATTGGCAAGTGAGCTGCATGTAATGAGTCACGAATACAATCAACTTTTAAATAAAGGAATTCAGGTACAGGAAATAAAAACAGGGGATAAGGTGCATTTGATGCACCACAATATGATTGGCACCGTTACTGAAATAGGTGAGCGCACGGCAAAAGTGATTACGGAACACTTCACTATTAAAGTAAATAAGTCAGAACTGAGTCCAGTAAAGGAAAGTCTGGTAAGTACTAAAAAACAAAAAATTCAATTTGACCTGATAGAATCTGTTTCAGCGCTTTCAAGCTCGATTGATCTACGGGGACAAACACCTCAGGATGCATTAAAGGCCTTAGATCATTATTTTGATAAAGCAATAATGTCAAACGTAAAGGAAGTTAAAATTCTTCATGGCAAAGGAACCGGAGTGCTTAGAAATGCAATACATCAATCCTTGCGAAAAAATAAATTTGTGGATCGATTTGTTCATCCGGATGAACAAGATGGAGGTGCCGGAATAACCTTGGTAACCTTTAAGTAAGCGGATACCTTGCCAGGGGCATGAAATCATCCTGTGTAAATTCACTTTTTAAAAATTTAAAATAGCCGGACATAGCAATCATTGCTCCATTGTCTGTACAATAGCTCAGTCGGGGTATTAATAATTTCCAGGAATATAATTCGCTTAAGGTTAACAGCTTCTCGCGAAAATGTGAATTAGCGGAAACACCTCCGGCTATACCAATTGACCTGACTTCATATTTTAATGCAGCGGCCTTTAATTTTTGAAGTAAAGCCTCGACAATATTATCCTGAATGGAAGCACATAAGTCATTGAGATTATTTTCAATAAAATCAGGCTCTTTCCGAATTGAATCCCGCAAAAAATAAAGCACGGAAGTTTTTAATCCGCTAAAACTAAAGTTAAAGCCGGGTACCTGTGCGATGGGAAACTTAAAACGGGTAGATCCATTTTTAGCCCGTTTATCCATCTCCGGACCCGCAGGGTAGGGCAATCCCAGCAATTTACCAGTCTTATCAAAAGCTTCACCAGCAGCGTCATCGATGGTTTGGCCTAAAATTTCTAGTTCTGTATTGCTTTTCATGTAAACGAGCTGGGTATGACCCCCGGAAACGGTCATACATAAGAGCGGAAATTCTGCTGACTCTTCGATGAATAATGAATTTATATGTGCCATCAGGTGATTTACCTCGATCAATGGAATCTGAAGACTCAATGAAAGCGATTTGGCAAATGTAATTCCAACCAATAAGGATCCAATAAGACCCGGACCTTTGGTAACGGCAATCGCAGTAAGCTTATATTTATCAATTCCTGAAGCAGAAAGAGCATCTTCCGTAAGGGATACAATTGATTCTACATGAAGCCGGGATGCTGCTTCAGGAACCACGCCTCCATATTTTTTATGAATCCACTGACTTATTGTAAGATTTGATAATACCTTTCCATCTTTTACTACAGAAACGGATGTATCATCGCATGAGGATTCGATTCCCAGTATATAAATCGGCTGTATCAACGCTTATAAATTGAAAAAAATTTAGAATTTCATTATCATTGCAAGAGCAAGTATATAATCTTCTTGTCAAATGCCAACCTTTTTCGAAAATTCGCTTTATAAAACACAAACTAAGGCAATTAGTTGCACCAAGCAATTTTGCATTACTTCAGGCAAAAATGTCCTGCCGGCAGGTCAGGTTCTTTTTCAGACACCAGCGTTTAAATTGCTCTCCAGGGAGCTCAGGACCGGAGATGCTTTTGTGCATTTTTTGATTCGCCATTCCGATCTTAAGTCTATTCAGAATCAGGATTCTGTACTTTCACACATTGCAGAATATATTCATGAGTTAAGTGACCGGAATCTGGGCTATAATGGATCTAGCGTTTATGTATGTATTTTAGGGAATACTGCTTTTTTTATTGTTAAACGAATCTCTGATTTTTTATTTACCCAAATCTTTAATTTTGAAACTGCCATTGATTTGTTATATTATTTTCAGTCTTGTTTTCATTACTTAAAATTGAACCGATCTGAAGATCAAATCATACTATGCGGAGAAATTGAGACAGATTCTCAAATTGTAAGATTACTTTCCGTGTACTTTTCAAATGTGATCGTTGATCAAGCCTTACCGGTTAATTCGATTTTTCAATAATGAGAATTACTGGGGGTTTTTTGAGAGGCAGGACATTTTATCCTCCGGCAGATCAATGGCCAACCAGACCGACAACAGATATAGCCAGAGAAGCACTCTTAAATATTCTTTCCAATTTACTGGATTTTGAAAATACGACTATGCTTGATCTGTTCGGAGGTAGTGGGGCACATTGCTATGAGATGATTTCGAGAGGTTGCCCGAAAGCAGTGTATGTTGATAAATTTGCGCCTTGTTTAAAATTTGTGCGAAAAACCATACAGGAATTCAAAATTGAGGACAAAATAAATGTGATACTTTCTGATTATGAAAAGTATGTTCAGACTTCAGTTGAAACGTTTGATTATATTTTTGCAGGACCTCCTTATCAATTAAAAAAACTGGATGAAATCCCGGACCTTATTCTGAATTCCCAAATTCTGAATCCGGAAGGGTTGCTGGTTTTAGAGCACAATCCGGACCATTCCTTTACGGAACATCCAAATTACTGGCAATCCAGGAATTATGGCCAAACCTTTTTTAGCTTTTTTAAGGTTTAGTTTCATATCTTTGTATCCGGAAATGAAACATCTTTCAAATCTATTTAAAGAATCATTTTACTCTGTTTACAAATATACCGGAACGGTTGAAGAGTTTCCGGTAACCTTTTGTTCTGGAGAATTTAATGAAGATTACACCTTCGTTCTGTTTCCGTGGGTTAAGAAACTCAGTTTGAGTCCTCTTCAGATCGGCAATGAATTAGGTGAACAACTTATTACTGGTAATAAAATCAAGTCGTATTCCATCGTCAAAGGATTTTTCAATTTTTCATTGACCGATGAATTTTGGATTCAGCAAAATTATTTATTTAATCACGATGCATTAGAGGTACGTATTAAATTGAATACAGAGCCCAAAAAGTACCTGATCGAATATTGTTCACCCAATACTAATAAACCGCTCCATCTCGGTCATATCAGAAATATTTTATTGGGATGGTCCATCTATAAAATATTTAAATCTTTAGGACATCAGGTAGAAACAAGTCAGATTGTAAATGACCGTGGTGTAGCCATCTGCAAAAGCATGCTTGCATGGTTAAAGTATTCAAACGGTTTGACCCCAGAACAAGCCGGAATTAAAGCGGATCATTTTGTCGGCGAATACTATGTGCTGTTTGAAACGAAATTTAAGGAAGAATACGACGCATGGCAATCGGGTGAAATTGCCAATCAGATCTTCAATCAGAATAATAAAGAAGAGGATACCAGAGATTCATTTTTCAAAAAATACAAGAATGAATATTTTAATAAATACAGCATTCTGGGCAAGGAAGTTCGTGACATGCTGTTGGCCTGGGAGCGTAACGATCCTGAAACGATATCCTTGTGGAAAAAAATGAATTCATGGGTATATGAAGGATTTGATAAAACCTTTCAAAAACTTGGAGTTAGTTTTGATCACTATTATTATGAATCCCAGACTTATTTATTAGGAAAAGATATCGTACAGTCCGGATTGGACAACAAGGTATTTTATAAAATGGAAGATGGATCCGTTTGGATAGATCTCGAAGATATTCATCTGGATAAAAAAATAATATTGAGAAGTGACGGCACTTCCGTATACATAACACAAGACCTTGGCACAGCCAGATTGAGGCATCAAAAACATGCTGCAGATCAATATATTTATGTAGTAGCAGATGAGCAAGAATATCATTTTAAAGTTTTGTTTGAAATTTTAAAAAGACTAAAAGAGCCTTATGCCCAGGGATTATTTCATTTAGCTTATGGAATGGTAGATCTTCCTGAAGGCAAAATGAAATCGAGGGAAGGAACCGTCGTTGATGCCGATGATTTAATTGGAGAAGTAATTTCAGAAGCCACTAAAACTGCCGTAGAAAGAGGAGAGATCGCAGCGTTAACGGAAGCTGAACAATTGAGTATATGCTCAAAGATCGGCATGGCTGCATTGAAATATTTTATTCTCAAAGTTTCCGCAAAGAAAAGAATGATATTCAATCCTAAGGAATCGGTAGATATGCAGGGACACACAGGCCCATACATTGTCAATGCTTATGTGAGAATAAAATCGATTCTCCGGAAATCAGAATGTAAAAATAAACAGGTAGTTCCTGAGCAAATTGCAATTGAAGAACGAAATTTAATAAAGCAATTGCTTTATTATCCCGATGTGCTTATGGATAGTGCTAAAACCTTAGACCCCTCACATCTTGCAAATTATTTGTACACACTGGCTAAGGATTTTCATAAGTATTATCATGATTTCCGAATATTAAAAGCAGAAACAGAAAATTTAACGCAATGGAGATTGCTGCTTTGTGGAAATATTTCCAGGGTATTGTTTCATGGAATGGATTGTTTAGGAATCAGTATGCCTGAAAGAATGTAAATTGAAACGCATGAATGAAGAAGTAAACAAGAGTTTGAATTTTATAGAAGAAATTATAGAAGAGGATATCCGCAATGGAAAACATGGAGGTAGAATTCATACCCGGTTTCCACCAGAACCCAACGGTTATCTTCACATTGGGCATGCCAAATCTATTTGTTTGAATTTTGGACTGGCTAAAAAGTATAAAGGCAAAACCAATCTACGCTTTGACGATACAAACCCAGTGACCGAAGAAACTGAATATGTTGAGTCGATCAAATATGATATAAAATGGCTGGGATTTGACTGGGATGACAGAGAGTATTTTGCTTCTGATTATTTCGATCAGTTGTATCAGTTTGCGGTTAAACTGATAAAAAAAGGGAAGGCTTATGTAGATGATTCTTCAGCAGATGATATTGCTTTGATGAAAAAAAACCCTATGGAACCTGGGGTGGACAGTCCATTTCGAAACAGGACGATCGAACAAAATCTGGATTTATTTTCCAGAATGAAAAATGGAGAATTCAAGGAAGGCGAGAAGGTGTTAAGGGCTAAGATTGATATGAGTTCTCCCAACATGCACCTCAGGGATCCTATTTTATACCGGATCTTATTTAAACCACATCACAGGACCGGTGACAAATGGTGCATATATCCAATGTATGACTTTGCACATGGACAATGTGATTCAATTGAAGGAATTACACATTCTATTTGTACCCTTGAATTTGAAAATCATAAACCTTTGTACAATTGGTTTATAGATGAGCTGGGTATCTTTCCATCCATGCAAATTGAGTTTGCGAGATTGAATCTCAATTATACCGTTATGAGCAAGCGAAAATTATTGCAACTGGTAAAAGAAAACTATGTTTCAGGTTGGGATGATCCAAGAATGCCTACGATTTCAGGCTTCAGAAGAAGGGGATATACTCCTGATTCCATTCGTCACTTTGCAAGTTTAGTCGGAGTTGCAAAAAGGGATAATGTAATTGATCTGGCATTATTGGAATTTTCGATTCGTGAAGATTTAAATAAAAAAGCGAGAAGGGTAATGGCAGTAATGGAACCATTAAAACTCATCATAACGAATTATCCTGACCAAATTGAATACCTGGCTATTGAAAACAATCCGGAAGATCCAAATGGAGGAAGCAGACAAGTTCCGTTTGGGTCTGTTTTATACATCGAACAGGATGATTTTATGGAAATCCCTTCCAAAAAATTTTTCAGACTTACGAGGAATGGTATGGTTAGATTGAAAGGCGCCTATATCATTGAATGTAATGAAGTCATTAAAAATGAAGAGGGGAGTATTCTCGAAATTCATTGTCGTTATTTGCCTGAAAGCAAAAGCGGAGAAGATAAGACCAATTTGAAAGTGAAATCAACTATTCACTGGGTTGAAGCAAGCCAGGCCATTCGGGGTGAATTAAGATTATACGACCGGTTATTTAGTGTTCCGGATCCGGATAATCAGGATTCCGATTTTAAGGAGTATATCAATAAGCATTCCCTCGAAATCAAAAATGCTTATTTGGAACCTTCATTGAAGGATTCAAAACCAGGAGAATATTATCAATTTATCAGAAATGCTTATTTTACTCCAGATTTGGATTCGGCACCTGAACAGTTGATTTTTAACCGAACAGTTACTTTGAAAGACGCCTGGGTGAAAGTCAAAGAAAAGGAAAATAATTAAATTGTTGAAAAAAGCAAAAATCATATTAACCGGGAAAGAAATGAACATTGCCATTGAGCGGCTTTGTTACGAGTTAATCGAGCATCATAATGACTTTAAAGACAGTTGTATTATCGGGATTCAGTTCAAAGGTGCTTTACTGGCTCAAAGAATATATAATCGAATTCTGGAGTTGACCAATACAAAATCTCTTTTATTGGGTAAGCTGGATATTACTTTTTCGAGAGACGATTTCAAGTCCAATTTTAAAATACACAATCCATATCCTACCGATATCAATTTCCTGATTGAATCCAAACGCGTCATATTAGTGGACGATGTTTTGTATACCGGACGAACAATACAGGCTGCATTGCAGGAATTACAAAATTTTGGTCGACCATCACAAACTGAATTGCTGGTATTAATTGATAGAAGATTCAACAGGCAGGTACCAATACAGGCAGATTTTTGCGGTATTCGGGTTGATGCTTTGGATAAATCCTATGTAAAGGTAGAATGGAGTGAAGAAGAAGGAAATGACAAAGTATTATTTTATGAAGCGGATAGACTATAAATTGAAAATATAAAATGACTGATCAGAAACTCAGTTCAAGACATTTAATAGGCATAAGGGATCTTTCCATTTCCGATATTCAATTGATACTGGATACCAGTAAGCAATTTAAAGAAGTTTTACAACGGCCAATAAAAAAGGTACCATCACTGAGAGATATTACCATAGCGAATCTTTTTTTTGAAAACTCTACCAGGACAAGGATGTCTTTTGAACTTGCAGAGAAAAGACTATCAGCAGATGTCATTAATTTTTCATCCAGTGGATCTTCCGTATCAAAAGGTGAAACCTTATTGGATACAGTCCAGAATATACTTGCCATGAAAGTGGATATGATTGTGGTAAGACATTCTTCTGTAGGTGCGGCCAGGTTTTTAGCCAACAAGGTACCAGCTCATATTATCAATGCGGGGGATGGTACCCATGAACATCCAACTCAGGCTTTACTTGATAGTTTTTCTATATTGGAAACCATTGGAAAAATTAAAAATGTTAAAGTAGCATTGATCGGGGATATATTGCACAGCAGAGTTGCCTTGTCGAATATCTTATGTCTCACGAAATTGGGAGCAAAAATAAAAGTCTGTGGTCCACCTACTTTAATACCAAAATTTATTCAGGAGCTAGGAGTTGAAGTAGATTTTAATTTGCAATCGGTTTTAAATTGGTGTGATGTTGCCAATGTCCTTCGCATTCAAACCGAGCGAATGGAACTGCAGTATTTTCCTTCTGCAAGAGAATATTCACAGTTTTTTGGAGTTGCTAAAAGTATATTGGACAATCTGAATCATAAAATTATTTTGATGCATCCCGGACCTATTAACAGAGGCGTGGAATTAAACACGGATGCAGCGGATTCAGAATATTCGATTATTCTGGACCAGGTAGAAAATGGGGTAGCGGTTCGCATGGCTGTACTATTTCTATTGGCAAGCCACCGCGTTCAATTCAATCAGTAATCATTCATGCCCAATCCATTTGTACTGCACATTGCAAAATGGTACCCCAATGAGGATGATGACCTGGAAGGTATTTTCATAAAAAGACATATCGAGGCGACGCAACCACATTATAATTCTGTGGTGTTTTATGCGCGGGCTTCTTCAAAAAAAATAAGCGGCTTGTTTTATGAAACGAAAATAGAACAATCAGGTGCTAATGTTACATGCATAGGCTATTATAAAAGCAAAATTACAGGTTTGCGGCTTTTGGACAGACTGATTAAAACGGGTTTATACTATATTGTAATGACTCACTTTCTAAAATGGCTGCTGCACAACATGGGTAAACCCGTCCTCATACATGCCCATGTCCTTTTGAGATCATGTGTCATAGCTTATATATTTTCCCGCAAATTGAAAATTCGCTATTTGGTTACCGAACATTCTACATTTTATACCAGTCATTTGAAGACGCCTGTTTTTAGTGTAAAAAACAGGATCAGAAAATTTTTAATCAAAAGGGCCGAAGCGGTTATTACCGTTTCAGAAGATCTTGAAAGAGGTATGAAAAGGTTTCGATTATACAATGACAATTACATTCGTGTATTCAATTGCATTGATACGCATTTATTTTATTTTAAGCCAAAATCAGAATCCGGCATTGTTCAATTATTACACGTTTCAGAATTCAAGAATGAACATAAGAATGTTTTAGGAATACTGGAGGCTATTCAAATACTAATTAAGAAACAAGCACCAATATTATTTCATTTAGTTGGTTATGGAACCGATCTTGATAAAATAATGGATTTTATCAAATCAAATCAGTTGGAGAAACAAGTCATTTATCATGGCAAATTAACCAATATTGAATTGGCCTCCTTATATCAAACTGCAGATGCTTTTATATTATTTAGCAACAAGGAAAATATGCCCTGTGTCATTGAGGAGTCTCTTTGTTGCGGGACTCCTGTAATAAGTAGTTCGGTTGGAGGAATTCCCGAGGTGGTTACAATTGACAATGGACTATTGGTTCAAAAAGGAAATAAAGACGAATTAGTTGAAGCCATACAATCAATCCTCCGTAAAAGCGTTTATTTCGATCTGGTTAAAATATCCAATGATGCCATTCAACTCTTTAGTTTTGAATCAATTGGCAATAAATTATACCGGATTTATAAAACGTTTACTATCAATAACTAAGATGGTTAAAATATTGTTATTCCATTAACACTCAAGTTCTTTATCTGTTAGATCTGTTAATTTTGTATATTATATAAAAATAAAATATGGGTTTTTCTCCTGCATTCGATTACCTCAAGAAATATGTTGTCATCCTTATTCTGTTTTTAGGGATTACAGCAAGCAGTCAATCCTATAAAATAAAAGTAAACATTAAAGGATATACCAATGATACGCTTTTACTGGGATATCATTTTGGTGACAAACAATATATTAAAGATACAGCCTACAGGACCAAGGAAGGATTTGTCTTTAGCAAGGATACAGCTCTTGAGCCTGGGATGTATTTAGTCGTAGTACAACCCAGTCATGATTTTTTTCAGCTGCTTATTGATTCTGGCAAGCAAAATTTCAGCATTGAAACCACACTGGATAAGCTTTCAGAAAACCTCAAATTTAAGGGTTCTAAGTTGAACGAAGATTTTGTAAAATACATTGATTACATCTCTGATCACCGGGCAAAGGCAGATTCTTTAACAGCATTGAACAAGACTGAAACGGATAGCCTTAAAAAGCTAATTCTCAAAAAGCAGCTGGATCAATTGGATCAGGAAGTAAAAAACAAACAAACTGAAATCTTAAAGGAACAGCCCAAAAGCATATTAAGCCTCATAATCAAATGGAGTTTAGAAGTTGATATTCCTGATTTCTCCCAGGTAACATCAAAAGAAAAAGATCTGATCATTTTTAATTATTACAAGAAACACTTTTTCGATTATGCTGAATTTAATGATGACCGGTCTGTTAGAATTCCTTTATTTTATCAAAAGGTCGATCAATACATTCAAAAACTTACGATGCAGCATCCTGATTCCATAAATGTTTCATTAGACACCATTTTGAGTAGATGCAAAGTAGTTGATTCAGAGGTTCATAAGTTTCTTCTATCTCATTACCTCAACTACTTTGCTAATTCAAAGTTTGTTGGAATGGATGGGGTTTATGTTCATCTGGTTGAAGAATATTACGCCAAGGGTAGAGCCCCATGGCTGGATAAGGAGAATTTAGCTAAAATGACAGCAGATGCAAAAGTCTTAAAACCTTTGCTTATTGATAGAGTGGCTCCCAATATCAAAGTCTTCCGAAAAGATTCAACACCGATACAGTTACATGACATAAAAAGTCCATATCTTGTGTTAGTCTTTTGGGCACCGGATTGTGGACATTGTAAAAAGGCAATGCCTTTAATAAAGGACTTTTATGATAAGTTTAATACAAAAGGGGTAGAAATATTGGCCGTTTGCACTAAAGTCGGCCCTGAGGAGAAGACCTGTTGGGATGGGGTTAAGGATTTAAAGATGGAAAATTGGATAAATGCCTCAGATCCAAGCCATTCATCCAGATTCAAGGCGATTTATGACTTGAAGACAACTCCTCAGATTTATATTTTGGATAAGAATAAAAAAATTCTTACAAAAAAAATTGGGGCGGAACAGTTGCCTGAAGTAATGGATAAGTTGCTGAATATCAAAGAAAACGAATAAATTTAAACCATAAATAGAAGTTACGAAGGTTTTTTTCTTATCACGGATTTATATATTATAAATAGTTTTAATATATTTGTCCTTGATAAAGTTATCTAAAAACAGTAAAACCTTTGAGTATGATCTATTTAAGAACCCGTTTGAAAGGATTTCTCTTCCTTGCTCTGTTCGTTTTTAGCTTTTCCTGTAAAAAAGAATCTCCTTTAACACCCAGAAATCAATTTATCAACTCTGAAAAGCCTGAATTAGTCAAGGATTGGACCAGGCTATCTTTAGATCTTATGGCAAAATGCAATGGGTTTAATGATTTGGTTTCCAGCAGAGCTATGTTTTATATGGCTGTTACGATGTATGAATCGCTATTACCTGGACTTGAAGGGTACAAAACGCTACAACTTAATATCAGTGGTCTAAATACAACTTTACCTCAGCCCGTTGAATCCAAAGAATATAACTGGTTGATCGTTGCTAACCAGGCATTGGCCATAATTTGTACTGATCTGTACAAATCTTCAGGTGATAGCAATTTGAGTCAAATTACCACACTGAGAGATAAATACATTAATATAGCTTCTAATGGCCTTAGTGATGAAATTATACGAAATTCAAAAGACCTGGGGAATGAGATCGGCTGGAAATTGTTGGATTATGAAAATAATGATGGCCGTGCAGATTATTATCTAAAGAATTACCCGGAAATCATTATGCCTGTGAAAGAAGGTGCCTGGATTCCGACGCCTCCGGATTATACGGACAGAACCATCATGCCTAACTGGGGAGAAACAAAGCCTGCTTATTCGAATAATATTTCAGAAATTCATCCAACCAATGTTTTGGAATACAGCACTTCAACGCAATCTATTATGTATGCCGAAGCAACTGAAGTTTATAATTTGACTACCAATTTAACCAGCGAGAATAAAGATCTTATAAAATACTGGAGTGAATCATCTGATTCGCGTGCAACTCCGCTTTGTCATAATATGCTCCTGCTTGCCCAAATGCTGGATGACAGGGATTTTCCTTTGGACCAGGCTGTAGAATTGCTCTTGAAAATGAGTATTGCACACTATGATGGTTATATTCTTTCCTGGCAAATTAAATTTCAATATGATTTACTCAGACCATCAAGCTACATTAAACAAAACATAAGCCGGTATTTCATTCCGGAATATTCCTGCTTGCCGGTTCCGGAATTTGCCTCTGAAAAAGCATTAATTTATAATGCAAGTGCTGAAATTTTGGGTAATTATTTCGGGCACCGTGTGGCCTTTAATGATTACACCCAATCGAAGCGAACAGATATTAAGACCAATAAGAAATTCTTTGCTTCATTTACCGAATTAGCCAAAGAAGCTGCATATTCTGATCTTTATTCAGCCAAACATTTTAGAACGAGTATCGACATTGGAATGCAAATGGGTTATGATCTTTCCCAAAAAACACTGGGATTAAATTTAAAAAAATAAATAGGTAAGTAGCCTTTAAATTATAAATATATTTGAGGGCTACTTTCTACTTTTTATCCTTTTTGAATGGGTTCCAGTCTTTTAATTTATCCTTAATTTGATCGGCTTCCTTTTTTACATCTTTATTTAATACTTTTTGCGATAGGGTATCCAAAGATTCTTTAGCCTTATTGACGATTGTTGAATCCAATTTTTTAGTTGCCTCACCTGCAGCTTTATCAAGGATCTGTGTTTTTAATTCGCCTGCTTTCTTTTCAGCTTCATTTCTCAGACTATCTTCTGCTTTCTTAACTGCTGTAGTGACCTTTGCCTTTTCCGATTCGAATTTTGATCTAAGCGTATCTTCAATTTTAGATTTTACGGATTCTTTAATCTGGTCTTCCGGACTCGTTATATCACCTTTATCATTTAGTAATTTAAAACTAAAAGAGGGATTAGAAGACGTTCCTGTCATGTTTACCAGTAAATTCAGATTCGTTAACACAGAAGTGCCCAGGCCTGATTTACTTAATATAGAATTCAACTGATCAACCGTATGATCGAGTTTCAAAGAAGAAGCAAATTTGGAAACTTTATTTTTCGGTATTTTAATGACAAACTGATAATCCATGTTTCCGGATATTTTATGGCTTCCATTGACTGAAATATCAATATCGTCAATTTTTTTATTCAAATCCTTGATGGCCACAATTCCATTTTTTACAGACACCCAATTTTTCGTATTCTTAATGTTAAGATTTTTTAATTCTGAAATTTTAAGTTTATCTGAAAGCAAATCCAATGGTTTAAATCCATGAATTGCTCCTTCCAGAGTTTCAAAAAGACCATCTACATTCATATTGTCCAGGATGGGGAAATTATCTTTACCTAATATACCTTCGACAATCAGATTTGTATTAAAAAAGCCCTGGATGTATTGCATAACCGGAGCGAGTTTTTTAAAGCTTTCAAAGGAATTAAGAGCTTCTGCAAATTGAAGCTTAAGAATATCAAATTTTAAATTAAAATGGGGCTTATCCGGGATAGACGTATTGTATATTCCCTGTAAACCGATCTTACCCCCACCAATATTGGCGTTTAAATTTTGAAACTGAATTTCCTTGTTTACAATAACTAAATTTCCGGTAGCATTCTTTAATGTCATCGGCTTGTAATAAACCTCTCCGGCTTTAAAATCTACTTTAAGGTTAAACTTTTCAGGAACCATAAACGGGCCGGAAACATTGGAAACTTGTTTAGATGCAGAACTCACCGGAGATTTGGTCATGAACCGATCGGCATCAAATTGTCTTGCATTTAAATGAAGGTTTCCTTCCAAAATTTGATCATCCATCATGAATGAATATACTCCACTTAAATTTCCTGAGCCTGCAAGCTGATTTCCGTTAATTGTACTATTAAAATTGCGGATGACTATGGAATTACCCTGAACTACTCCTGTGGCAGTACTACTCTTAATATCATAATCTTCATAGATGATCTGATTTAAATTACAGTTGATGTCTAAATTTAATTTGGAAATATAAACAGGTACCTTTGCCACGTGTGCTGTTTTTTTGGTTTTTAATGCTTGACTATCCTTTACAGTCCACTCTTTTAGATCCAGAAGATTGGATCTGGCATTTAATTGACCTTTGACGCTTTGGTTGTCTTCAAAGAAATTTAACGGTTCATTAATCATACCATTAATCTCCATATCACTATGGCCAAAATTTAATGCAATCGTTTTTATTTCCAATTGATTTGGATTGAAATTGAGAAGAGCGCTGGGTACGGCAATATCCGGTTGCCCTTTAGTCTGATATAGTAAATTGGATACCGTTAATTTACCTGACAAATCAATCTGATCGTATTGCTTATTTGATATTGCTGATTTATTAAGTTTAAAAGAGATAACGGGATTAAGAATTCCGGAAATCCGGGTATTTTTTTCCAAAGGGTAGAAGTCATTTACATCAGATAAATTGAGTATTCCGTTCAAATTTCCGAATGCATGATAATTGTCAGCCAGATTTGTTAATTGTATTTTTCCAGCAAAAGGCTGCTTATTTAATAGAAATGAAAATTCCTTCAAATCAACAAAGGCTGTTTTCATTTCCGGATCTTTATTTTCAGAAAAGAAATTAAGTTTAAAATTTTCCAATTGTATTGATTTTCCTGGATACTGCAGCATACCATTATCTACCTTGCAGTTCATGGTCCATAAAGGATATATTTTCAATTTGCCATTGTACAATCCATTTATTTTTGCATCCAACAGGAATTTCCCATTTGACTTTACGTTTTTAAAATCAGAAGTATACGCATTCGGCAGCAATGAAAATAAATCTTTGAATTCATTATCCGGTGCATTTAAATTAAGATCCAATAACAGGGAATCTCCAAGAGATGTAATCACTCCATTTAATCTTAGTTTCAAATTGTTCAGATTTAAATCGAAATTTTGAATGGTTACTTTGTCTTTTTCAGATGCGACCAACAAGTCCATATTTGAAATCATGTGAATCGATTTCATTAATGTAAGATGATTGGCCTCATAACTAATTTCCTGAATATCTGTCTTTGATTTTAAGCTTATAGTTTGGTTGGACACTTGAATACTACCGTTATGGTTAATTTGTTTTAACTTCAGGTCCTTTGAATTGTAGTTACTGGTATAATTTATCTCACCATCTTTTATGTTATATTCTTCAATATCAAGACTTACCTTACCCGAAGATTGCGCACTGTCTTTGGGTGTTTCTTTTAGAATGGAAAAATTGGCTAATAAACTATCATATGCAATAACATGCATAACCGGATTATATAAATTCAGTTTTGTAATCTTAATATGTTCCCGGTCTGTAATCAATGCCCATAAGTTAAATCCCAATTCAATGTCTTTTGCCTTAAATAAATCTGTTGTATCCTGATTGACAAATGATTTGCAAGATAGGTCTTCAATGGAAAGGGTTAGTTTTGGAAAGTTGGTAAATAATGAAACTGAAGCATTTTTAAATTCCACTTGTCCATTTATTTTGCTATTAATGGCTGATTTTATTCCTGTGACTATTCTATCCTTAAATAAAAAAGGTAAGGCAACAGCCAGGATAATGATAACAGACAAAATAATGGCAAATAATTTTACGTATTTTCTCATAATAACAGGTTAAAAGGTGACTTTGCAATAACAACAAATTTAGTTAGCCAGATTTAAAACAATAGAAGCAAATTTCAAAATTCTATTTTAATTTGCAGGATGAAACTGCTGGAAGTTCAAAACCTTTGTGTTGAATACAAACAACAAAAATCCGTCACCAGAGTTGTTGATGGTTTGAATTTTGTGGTGGAAAAGAATAGTATTCTTGGTATTGCCGGAGAATCCGGTTCCGGTAAAACAGTAAGTGCATTATCCATATTAAAGCTTTTAGACCGTAATGCCAAATATGCCTCAGGTAAGATACTCTGGCATGAAAACGACCAACAAGTCGATTTATTAGCTCTCGCTGAAGACCAGATTCGTATTTACAGAGGAGCTAAAATATCCTTCATTTTCCAGGAACCTATGTCTGCTTTAAATCCGTTGCTTAAATGCGGATTTCAGGCCTCTGAGGGACTACTTGCGCATCATTTTGGTTCTGGAATACAAATCAGACAACGCGTATTAGAATGCTTTCATCGGGTTGGCCTGGAAGATACCGAACGGATATACAATTCTTATCCATTTCAATTATCAGGGGGTCAGCTGCAACGAGTACTTATCGCTATGGCAATTTCCTGCAATCCTCAATTAATCATTGCAGATGAACCAACTACTGCCCTTGATGTCACTTTGCAAAAACATATCATCGATCTGTTGAAACAATTAAAAGAAGAACTGAAGTTATCCATTCTATTCATTAGCCATGATCTTGGACTTATAAAGGACTTTTGTGATCAAACGGTTATTATGCATCGGGGCAGGATTGTAGAGGCTGGTGATACCAAGGAAGTATTTAAAACCCCTAAGGAAATGTATACCAGGGGTCTGATCAGTTGCAGACCACCCTTAAATCATAAGGTTAAAAGATTGAACACACTTAGTGATTTTTATACTGCAGATTCTTCATTTAATCAAGATACGGATTCAATGAGAATTTCACAAAGCGATATTGATAAAAAACTAAAGGCACTGGAGGCGCAACAGGATTTTTTGACAATTAAAAATTTAAATGTTCACTATCATAATACACATGGATTTTTTCAGCGTACAAGAAAAGTACATAAGGCAGTAAATAATGTCAATTTTTCAATAAGAAAAGGAGAAACACTCGGGCTGGTAGGAGAGTCCGGTAGTGGAAAGTCCACGACGGGAAAAGCTATTTTAAATCTGATCAAAGCGGATTCTGGTTCAATTAAGTATAATAATACTGAATTGACTGAATTGCATAAGGAAGACTGGCGACCATTTCGTAAGGATCTGCAAATCATTTTTCAGGATCCTTATTCTTCCCTGAATCCAAAGCAAACTATTGGAAACGCATTGATTGAACCAATGGTAGTTCATAAAATTCAACAGAATTATAATCAACGCAAAACGCTGGCCATTCAATTACTGGAAACAGTAGGATTATCGGCGGATCATTTTGACAGATATCCTCATCAATTTTCAGGTGGTCAAAGGCAACGAATTTGCATTGCCAGAGCCTTATCCGTTCAACCTAAATTTATTATTTGTGATGAACCTGTCTCCGCCCTTGATGTATCCATTCAGGCCCAGATTCTAAATCTTTTACAAGACTTAAAAGATCAATATGCATTGAGTTATCTATTTATTTCGCATGACTTATCGGTAGTAAATTTCATTGCAGACCGCATAGCTGTTATGAAAAACGGCGAAATTATTGAAATTGGAAATTGCGAAGACATCATTCTCAGACCCAAATCAGAATATACTAAATCACTACTGGCTTCAGTACCTAAGGAAGATTAGATTTACAGCTTAAGTCCATTTATAAACTCTGATGCACTCATTATGCGCTTGCCATTTGGCTGTATTTCGAGAATTTCAATGTGCCCATCCAGGCAGGCTACAAGCATTTGCTTATTCTTAAATACAAAAGTACCAGCGGCATCCACAGAATTCTCAGGGTGCTTGCGACATTTGCAAATCTTAAATGATTGCCCTTTATAACTGGACCATGCACAAGGGTAGGGAATAAGGGCCCGTATGTGATTATATACTTCATCAACCGTCCGTGTCCATTGAATTTCACAATCTTCTCTAAATAATTTTGGAGCATCTGACTTGTCAGAATCGTTTTGGGGAATATAAACGAGCTCATTTTGTTGTATCAGATCCAGGCTTTTTAATAATAATTCTCCGCCTTTATTCATCATACGATCATGGAGTTCGCCGCCCGTCTCATCCGGACCAATCTTCATTTTAGATTGAATGAGGATATCACCGGTGTCAATATGATGATTCAGCTTAAATACAGTTAATCCTGTCTCGTTTTCTCCATTCATTATTGCTCTTTGAATCGGAGCTGCACCTCTGTATTTAGGCAACAAAGAAGCATGTAAATTTAAAGTTCCATATTTGGGCATTGACCAGATTACTTCAGGTAACATCCTGAAGGCAACAACAACGAATATATCCGCATTCAATTTTTTCAAGCGAGTATAAAATTGAGTGCTTTTTAAATTTTTAGGTTGAAAGACCGGAATATTGTGATTTTGTGCAAATAATTTGATTGGAGAACTTTGCAAATGATGGCCTCTGCCAGCCGGTTTATCAGCGGCCGTTACTACCCCTAATACATTATGCTTAGTCAATAAGGCCTCCAGAGATGGTATCGCGAAGTCAGGGGTGCCCATATATACTATTTTCATTTTCTTTACGATATTATTACGCAAAATACGGTCATATTTATTAATTTAGCCATAGTTTTGCACGTTATTCGACTGGTTATTATGTACATGGTTACTTTATTTAGTTTGCTTTCCCTTCTTCACTTTTCAAAGCAATTCCATTCATTACAAACACCTGTTCTGTCTTCAGTCGGATTCACATGGAATTCTGAAATCAATCTAGTGCAAACTAGTTTATATGCCTCCGACACGATCAAAGCGAAAGACAGTACAAATGCAAGTATCAAATATTATATTATTGCCGGCTCGTACCTGATTCCCAAAAACGCAGATAGCCAGGTTAGCAAATTAAAAAAATTAGGATTCGATAATTGTCACAAATATAATTTCCCTGAATCTGAATATTATTCCGTAGTTGTTGACACCTTTAATGCTAATCATCCGAATAATCCCCAGGTTATGAAGTTAAAAAAATTCAAAATTGATTATTTCATTAAACATTTTTAAGATATAGTTACATTTCAATATTACTATGTGCATCGGATAAAATGTTCAACTAAATCAGAATTGCAAATCAGTAGCAATTCCAGAACGCAATGAGATTGAAAATAAAGAAATTAGATATGATGTTAATGAAGGGTTTTGTTCCTCCCTTTTTTGTCTCATTTCTAATGGCCTTGTTCGTACTTGTGATGCAGGTATTTTGGCTCTACATAGATGATATCATTGGAAAGGGAGCGGGCATCCTTGTCATTCTCGAGTTTTTATTTTATTTAAGTTTTTCGTTAACTCCTTTGGCACTGCCGATTGGCGTGTTATTGGCAGGAGTGTTTTTATTTGGGAATCTGGCTGAACAATATGAATTATCCAGTATGAAATCTGCAGGTATTTCGTTGTTCCGAATAATGATGCCTTTAATAATACTGTCATTTACCGTTGCATTGTTTTCCTGGATCTGTTCTGATTACATTATCCCAAGATCGAATTTAAAATATTTAAGCCGGTTGCATGATTTAAAACGACAGAAACCAACTTTAGGACTGGATGAAGCTATTTTTAATGAAGACTTTTATGGTTATATCATACGCATAGGAGATAAAAGTTCAAATGGCAGAGATATAAAAGACATTTTGATTTATGACCATAGTAATTCTGAAACAAACGGTGAAAAATCTATAATTTCCGCCAAGACAGGTACTATGTTTGTTACTTCTCACCAGAAATACCTGGTCATGATTTTATATAATGGAATTTTTTACCAGGATCCCGGGAATAACAAATCTTCAAAATCAAAATACCCATATATAAGAACTCAATTTCGCGAATTAACCAAAGTGTTTGACTTGAGTGAATTTGCCCTGGACCGGACGGATGAAGACCTTTTTAAAAATGACAAAAGAATGAAAAACAGTCAGCAGCTTAGGGTGGAAATTGATAGTATTACAGTCAGTCTGAACAAAAGAAAAAAAAGTTTACTGAACTATATTAGCAATGTCATACAAAGAGAAACAACCCCGGTAAATTCATCAAAAAATGATTTTATCTATAAAAATTTATACTCCGGCACTTCCCGCAAATTGATTGACAGCTTGGTTTGCGAATGGGATGAAGGGGGCGATTCATTGCGTAGAATACTCAGTCCAAAAGTTAAAAGCAATCTGGATATTCTTGAAAACGAACGCAAAAATGAAGAAAACGACAAGTTTAACGTCAAAGTTCAAAAATCAAAATTTGAATACGAATTGCATATCAAATATTCACTAGCTGCAGTTTGCTTACTTTTTATATTCATTGGCGCTCCATTGGGTGCTATTGTCAGAAAGGGTGGATATGGTTATCCATTGATTATTTGTATTCTTGTATTTGTAACTTACATATTATTAAATACCTTTTGTAAACGCCTCACAGAGGGATTAAGAATACAAACTGTTTGGGCAGCTTGGTTGCCTTGTGCTATACTGATGATTCCCGGTGTCTTCCTAACATGGACAGCGATGCGGGACAGAAATGCATTGGAAGATTTGAAATTGTTTGTTAAAAATTTGCTGCGTCCTAATAAAAAAACCTGACTTGGATTATTCCTCCTCTACATTATTTAGTTCAGTTTCCACTTTGCGCAAAAGATCCTGGCAGTAATTTACTAAATATTTTGCCTTTTGAATTTCTTCAGGAAGTTGCTCAATAGGTATTAAATCTTCCTGAATCCTAGTACATATAGCCTGAAGCTGATCATAAGCTTCCTTATAACTTAATTTTTTTGTTCCCATGCTTTATTAATATTACTGGTTATCGTTCCATTTTTGTAAACCGTCTTAATTTCATCTCCGACTTCTATCAGATCACATTTGGATAGCAAAGTATTATTTTTATAGGTGAGGGAATAGCCCTTTTGCAAAATTAAGTTTGGATCATTAGATGTTAATAAGGAATTGAAGTTCATCACTTTTTTAGATTCATTAAATCCAATTTGTCTGATTTGATCACGCGCTAGAAACATCATCGTTGTCAATTCATTCTGATAATCCTTGGTCTTCAGTTTTGTGGTCAAATTTAAATCCTTTTGAAGAATCGAAAACCGGTATAAGGAAGTAGATACAAATTGTTTAACCAGCTCTACAACAGATTCCATTAAGTAAGATAATTGCAATTCAAATTCGTGGTTTTTTGAAAGTATGTAATCGGCAACAGCCGTTGGCGTTTTCAAAGATTGATACGCAGAAAGATCAGCTATACTTTCGTCGACAAAATGCCCGATACCCGTTAATACCGGTATTTTCATCAAGCTGATTTCCCTGGCTATATTATAATGATCAAACTCAAGCAGATCATGCTTGGATCCGCCACCTCGAATTAACACTACTATATCAAATTTACTTTTGCTTTTATTCAATTTTTCGAAAGCCTTGCAGATGTCATCTGTTGTATTAGCACCTTGAACAGACACATTATACAAATGGCAATTAAACGTGTAATTATATTGATTTTCAATCAAATGATTTTGAAAATCAACCAAGCCTGCACTTCCTTTACTGGCTATTATTGCTATGTTTTGAATAGCAACAGGCATTGGTACTGCCTTGTTTTTTTGCCACAATGACTCACTTTTTAGTTTTTCAATAGTGTGTAATCTGGCCTGGGCAATTTTACCCATTGTATATGAAGCGTCTATACCTTGCACGAATAATTTCAATCCGTATCGCACGGAGTAATCTACAGCAACAAGAAGTCTCACCTCATTGCCTTCTCTTAGAATTTGATCTATATTACCAGTAAGTAAGTCTTTTATTTGAATAAAAGTATTTTTCCAGATGACCGCAGCGTTTTGCGCAGTAATATTCCCCTGATCATCCTTTTCAGTTAATTCAAGATAAACATGACCATTTTTTTCTTTAAGATTGAGTAGTTCTGCAGAAACCCAAATGAGCTCTTGAAAATTGAGCGTAATAACTCTCCTGATATAGAGATTTAATCTTCCGAGGCTGAAGCTTTCCAATTAATCTGCCAGTACTTTTTTTACTAAATCTGCTGCTTCCTGAAGTAATATGGCTGAATGAACCTCAAGGCCAGATTCATCAATCATTTTTTTAGCTATTTCTGCATTTGTTCCTTGCAGCCTGACGATGATTGGCACCTGGATATTTCCCATATTTTTATACGCATCTACAATTCCCTGGGCTACACGATCACAACGAACGATACCACCAAAAATATTAACGAGAATTGCTTTTACAGAATGATCTTTCAAAATAATCCGGAAAGCTTGTTCGACGCGGTTGGCATCTGCAGTTCCTCCAACATCCAAAAAATTTGCAGGACTCCCACCTGATAATTTAATGATATCCATTGTTGCCATTGCGAGACCGGCTCCATTAACCATGCAACCAACGTTACCATCGAGTTTTACATAGTTAAGGTTAAATGCTTTTGCTTCAACCTCTGTAGGATCTTCTTCCGTTTCATCTCTCATGGCTTCAATCTCTGGATGTCGAAACAAAGCATTTTCATCTAATGCAATTTTGCAATCTACAGCAATAATTTCATCATTGCAATTTCGCAGTGTAGGGTTAATTTCCACTAGGCTTAAATCCAATTGCACAAATGCCTTGTATAATCCTTTGGTAAATTGAATCATTTCTTTAAAAGCCTTTCCTTCCAGGCCAAGCTCAAACGCAATTTTTCGTGCTTGAAAATCCTGAAATCCCAATGCTGGATCTACAAATTCTTTATATACCAAGTGAGGCGTTTCTTCTGCTACCTTTTCAATATCCATTCCCCCTTGAGGAGAATAGATGATGACATTTTTTTGAGAAGCGCGATCCGTCAGAACAGAAAAATAAAATTCTTTACATTTATTAAAATCAGGAGCATAAGAATCCTCTGCCACTAAAATTTTTTGAACCAATTTTCCGGGACCTTCCATACCACCAGGTGTTTGTGGCGTTTTGAGATGCATACCCAGTATCTGACTGGCAAATTGCCTGAATTCATCTTTGGTTTTTGCCAATTTCACACCGCCGCCCTTTCCTCTGCCTCCTGCATGAATCTGCGCTTTTACAACTACAAATTGAGTACCTGTTTCCTTGATCAAATTGTCATAAGCACTTATCGCTTCTTCCAAAGTGCCGGCAACAATTCCCCTTTGTGTCTTAATATCAAATTTATTCAGAAGAGACTTGCCCTGGTATTCGTGTAAATTCATTTAATCGTTTTTTACAATCATCTTGTAGACCTTTGATGATGTTGCAAACCGGGCAGTTAAAAAATATAGGCCTTCCGGTAAGTATCCAAGGTTAATCAAAATAGAATTGGGATTATTAATAATAGAAAATGGCCTGAACGATTTTCCATTCAGATCTTTGATTTCAATTTGAGCATCATTTTGGTTTGCAGAGACTAAATTAATCTGCACATTGCCATAAGAACTTACAGGATTGGGAACCAAATATGATTGATCAGCCTTTGTTTCATCCAATGAAGTTATAATTGGTTCAGATTTAAAGAAACCCACCTGAGATTCGGCACCACAAAAATCAAATTCAGAAAATGCTCGTACGCGCCACCAATAATTTTTGCCCTGAATCAAGGAATCAATTTCTGTAGTTGGTTCGTTAAGGAGCAAATTTTTAATAATAATTGAGAATGATTCCGTTCTTGAAATCTGCAGTATATAATATTTAGCATTCGGAACTTTATCCCAGGAAAAAGTTACATGCCTTGTTGGCACCACCATACTGTCTTCCGGAAATTGCAAATCAAAAGAGGTTACATTGATATATTTAGGAACCACATTTGAACGCTTCAGGTATGATCTTTGACCATCCAGATTTCTATTCATGGCATCCATCTGTTCTGAAGAAAACCGGCTCATGCAATCATCATTTGCATAGGACATGTAAAGAGAACCGTCTACGCGAAAAGTAGAATCTTTGGTATCCAATAATTTTGAATTACTGAATCCATCCGTATTACATGTCCATCTGTTGCTAATGTAATCCGGCTCCGTATCGCAAAAACGATCTGCCTGATTCTTGCAATAATCCCGATTGACATTTTCAATTGCAGTAAATACTCTGGACTGGTATTCACTTGTTTTTTTACTGGACGAATATTGAATTCCTTCCCAACCAAAAAAGGTATGAGGTAATGAAAAATAGTGCCCTAACTCATGCGCCCAGGTATGGCTTCTTTTTCCAAGACAACTTTTACTTAAAGCGACACCATCTCCATTATAGGTAAAATATCCGCAATTACCTGCTGGATTTGAAACAAGATAGCAATTTGCCATATTCTGGACATTGCTTTGATACATCATTTCCTCACCTGTGGAAAACTCGGCGTGATCATTCCAGGCTGAGTTCTTAATATAATTAAAATCTTTTTCAAGATAAAATTGAATACCGGAAGGTTTAAAGTCTTCATTTAAAGTACAAAGCGTTTCGAATAAATTCCAAGGTGCATAAAACCCTGAAGAATTATCATTACTAACATTATGAACCATCAAAGGGACATAAATAAAACCGCCATCCCTTTTTGAAAATGACTTGTATTGTTCTGCCTGGGCCAGCAAAGTTTGCTGGTCTTTAACAGATGTTCCACAAAATTCGGATTGTGAAAATCCATAAAAAGAATAACAGAAGAGAATACTAAAAAATATCAATCGCATGTTTCCGGGATTATAACTTTACGAACTTGCCGACATTTTCATTCCTGCTTTCATTTATTATTCGGTATAAATAAAATCCTGGAATCAACTGATCTAAATTGACATTGTTTTCACCGTTGTTCAATTGTATTTTATGAGATTCAATAATTTGTGCACTGGCGTTCAATATTTGCACACTGACCACTTGAGACTGATCACAATTAATCACCAATTTTGATTCGCCAGGACTCAATTGATTTATATAGCTGGACAAGCCATTGATTTCAATATTTTCACTTGCTACAGTCCATGCAGGTGATCTGAAAATAACGACACGTGGTTCAACGCAGAAACTATTTGAATTATACGGAGTAACTCTCCAATAGTACGTATGGTTTTTGATTAAATTGGTAAGAGTGGTATCCGAATGCGTTAGAATAAACGTTTTTGGATTTAAGTTAAAGCCATTGTTTTCAGCAATATCAAAAACATAATAGTCTGCATTGGGAACATCTTCCCAGTCAAACTTTATCGTATCATAACCTTTAGCCGGATTGGAGTTTGTCGGTGTAATATAAAAAGGTTGATCCGTCACTTCTGCTTTAGGGGTATAATTGACCTTCCGTAAAAAATTCCGCTTATTGGAAAGCATGTCTTTGAGAATTGCATCCTTTTGATTTTGCGAAAATTCTTTTATACAATTAAGAAAATATCCCATAAGATTAACTTCAGAAGGATCCAGTTGAACATTATCAGGATCGCGTGCACATCCATTATAATCGCAACCTCCAGTCCAGCCATAACCCAATTCATAATCAGCAGGAGTATCACAGAATCCATCAGCTGCCTCTTCGCAGTTCTTTTTTCCAGAAGTAGTACCTGGTTTATTTCTGTCCACATATTCAACCAATTCACCGCTCATAGGAATCGTTGTCGGAGTTGCTTTGATACAATTCATAGTCAAATCGTTATAAATAGTACCTTCCCAGCCAAAGAAGGTATGCGCAAGCGAAAAGAAATGTCCGATTTCGTGTCCTAAAGTCGGACAACTTGAATTCAGATTCTTTTTACCGCAGACGACATAATCTCCCTGGGGATTATAAAAAGCCAGCACACCAGCATCAGCTCCGTTTACTCCATTGGAAACAAAAACGTTTACAGAATTATAGTTGGCTTGCATAATTTGGTTGATGTATGCTTTTCCAAGAGTACTGCTGGGATCATCGTAGATGTAAGTATTGTTTAAATCAAAGATCCCTTTTATGTAGAGAAATATACCGAAAGAATTATATATTGTTGAATTCAGGCAACAAATGTTATCAATTATATTTTTGTAGGGAACTCTGCCAGAACCGTCATTTTTAGCTACTGCCCAATATGTAATAGGAATGTAAGTGAGTGCTCCGCCTCTTTGTAATACTTTATTTTCCCATTCCGCTCTGTTTTCCAGCATACGTTGTTTTATCAGGTAATTATCATAGGCATTTGTTCCGCAGACGCCCAAAACACCTTGTGAAAATCCAAAGTTCACAAGTAGAAATGTCAATAGAAATAAATAAAAAAATTTTGTCATGAATAAGTATTTAAAATATAATGATTAGCGCACACAAAATTAATACTTCCTTTTTAGTTTTGCGCAATAAAATACATAACGATCAAAAATGAATAAAGTTACCGTCATAGGCGCTGGAAATGTTGGTGCTACTGTAGCTAACGTATTGGCGCACAAGGATTTTATTAAAGAAATCGTACTGGTTGATATCAAAGGAGATTTGGCGCAGGGCAAAGCTCTGGATTCCTGGCAACAAGCCCCCATAGATTATTATTCTACCCGTTTGATTGGAACTGATGATTACTCCAAAACCAAAGACTCGGATATTGTCGTGATCACGGCCGGATTGCCCAGAAAACCAGGTATGTCCAGAGATGACCTGATCAGTACCAATGCAGGGATTGTCAATTCCGTTACAGCCTCTGTGGTCAAATACTCTTCGAATCCCATTATCATTGTTGTTTCAAATCCTTTGGATGTCATGACTTATGCTGCATATAAGGTTTCCGGCATCTCAGATCACAGGGTTTTTGGAATGGCCGGGATATTGGATACTGCCAGGTATAGAGCATTTCTGGCAGAAGCTTTGGATGTTTCACCTAAAGATATCCAGGCTATCCTAATGGGAGGCCATGGCGATTCTATGGTGCCTTTGCCAAGATTCACTACGGTTTCAGGTATTCCTGTGACAGAATTAATTGAAGAAAGCAAATTGAATGCGATTGTTGATCGTACTAAAGTAGGGGGTGGCGAATTGGTAAAACTGATGGGTACCTCAGCCTGGTATGCGCCGGGGGCTGCCGCTGCCCAAATGGTTGAAGCCATAGCTAAAGACGAAAAACGCATTTTCCCATGTTGCGCAAGATTAAATGGTCAATATGGATTAAATGATGTCTTTGTAGGGGTACCGGTTAAACTAGGCCAAAATGGTATCGAACAGATTCTCGAACTAAAGTTATCGGATTCAGAAAAACAACTACTTCATCAATCTGCCGCAGAAGTAAAAGTCACCATGGAAGTTTATGATAAACTTCCGGCTGCTTAAATGAATGAAAATTCTTTCTTACTCAAAGGGGATTTAGCTATTCAGATAAATTCTAGATAAGGTATTTCCTGCCGTTTTGACTAATTCGTTACTTCCGTCAACGAATTCCTGGTTGTGTTGAAATTAAACCTTTCAATACAGATCTTGTTTTCTCCACATGATTTCCACAACTGAACTTTTACAAAGCATGATTACCAATCGTGGTGTTTCCGTTTTGGAAATTTCCAGAAAGAAAGATGTCTTGCTGGTTTTTTTGCGTCACTTCGGCTGTACTTTTTGCAAAGAAGCATTAAAAGAGTTATCTGATCTTCAGAATTCAGAAAAATTGAAAAATGCAGAGTTGATTTTAGTCCATATGTCTTTGGAAGATATAGCTTCCAAGTATTTTGAAAAATATGCATTAGGGGATGTAACCCGTGTTTCTGATCCGGAATGCAAATACTATACTGACTTTGGACTAATAAAAGGTACTTTCAATCA
Organism: Bacteroidota bacterium; assembly: GCA_029781865.1. GTDB lineage: Bacteria > Bacteroidota > Bacteroidia > Chitinophagales > Saprospiraceae > Vicinibacter. The sequence goes on along the minus strand of JAKOVW010000079.1, from coordinate 129,629 downwards.
ATTGTTCGGATTCAGAAGCTGGGTGCGTGGTATAGAGGCGGGAATTATTAAAGGATATGGCTTTGGAAGGCAAATAGGGGATGGTTTTCAAATGCCCGGAGTTTTTGTGATTTCAAAAGGAAAAGTGCTTTCAGAATTTAAACATAAATACGCATCAGACAAACCTGATTATTTGAAAATGGTCAGTTGTGTATCCTGACAATAATAAGCCTATATCTTTCCGTTATCTGCCCATGAAATTTACTTTATACATTGTTCTACTGTTATTTTCTGAAAAACAATTGTCCGCTCAGGCTCTTACGAGTCCAATTGATAGCATGAAGTTTTATGGCGATGCCATGTTCTCCCTTAAACTACCCGAAAATAAGGCCTTTGCGGAAGCCCATTTTCAGGAACTCGCTTCGCGGCTCATTCAAAATAACAATGACAGTAACCTTTTGACATTTCATCCATCATTTATTATTACTGAATCGGACGATCATTCCATAAAAATCATTTCCTGGCAAATTGAGATTCAAAATAAGGATTATCATTATTGTGCTTATATTTTTTCTAAAAATAACAAACCTGTATTTCTTAAATCCATAAACCGGAATCTGGATCGGATTAATTATGAGTCTATGGACCGCGACAATTGGTATGGAGCAATGTATTATCACTTTTTACCAATAACGCTGGATGGTTTTTACACTGTTTTCGGCTATCGGTTTTCAAATACCGGTTTCAAATACAGGATTATAGAATTGATAAAAATAGAAGATGGAAAAGTAATTTTTGGAGCTCCCAGATTTAAATATAAAGACGCAAAAGGAGAAGAAGATTTTGGTTACAGAAAACTGATTGCTTATTCACCATCCGCAAATGTGGCTTTGAAATATGATGAAGAATCTAAAATGATATACTACGATCATGTAGAGCAATTTACGGATCCTAAATCCGCCGAGATAATTCTTGCACCGGATGGAACATTTGAATCATACGAATTGAATGATCAGTATTGGAATTACAATCCTTATCTCAAACTAAAAACACTGGATACTCCGCCCAGAGAAAAGCCCGTTTTAGACGGAAACAAAAAAGATCTGTTTGGAAAAGAAAAACCAAAATAAATCTCTAGATCTTTTTGTATTCGATTCGCAATATACTTTCGCTGCGAGGTTCAATTTTGGCGACTTCAGATCTCATGATACCAGGAATCCATACGATTTCATTCCCAGAAATTAAGACGTAAATTTTTTCCTTCCCAAAAATTGAAATTTTTTGGTTGGTCAACACATCTTGTATTTTTTTAGTGCTTCCTTTCATTCCCAATGGTTTTATAAAATCACCTGGCATCCATTTCCTAAGAAGCAATGGGAATTTTAAGCTCATTTTATCCAGGAGAATCTCATCATTATTCTTTGGAAAAACGAATGGATTTGCAGATGCAGCAAAACTGCTACAGGAAAAAATACCCCAGGGCACAATTAATTCTGATTCATCTCCGAATATCGAAAAACACTCTTCATCCTTCAGGTTCTTTTTCATTCTTATCACAATGGTATCTCTGTCGTTAAGCAACTCATGTCCATTCTTATCGGTGAATATTTTACCGGTGTGTGAATAATTTGATTTGATTTGATCAATTGTTTCCGGATGGTATCCCAATTCTGATAAATATTGACTAACAAGATAAAATCGAACCAACTCCGGCTTGCTGATGATTATTGATTCGCCATTCGAACTAATATTATCCTTCTGCCAATCTTTATATACCTCTTCTAATAAGAGATTAACTTCAGCGAGGTGATTCATACTTCGGTTCACCATTTCATTGAATGAAGGAATCCGGTTAACAATGGATGGTATTATTTCATTTCTGTAAAAATTGCGCAGATAGTAGTTGGACTGGTTTGATTTATCTTCACGGTAAGGAACATTATGTTCTATTGTAAAATCATAAATTTCCTGTTTGGTTACCGTTAATAACGGCTTGATCAGGTCGCCTGACTTGTGCAGCATTCCTTTAAGACCTCTGATTCCTGAACCTCTGCCCAGATTGATAAAAAACGTTTCTACCTGATCATTCAGGTGGTGAGCAGTGAGAATGCAGGTGCAATGTTCCTGGTTCTTGATTTCGTTAAAATAGGCATACCGAAGGTTTCGCGCTTCTTCCTGAATATTCCTGTTTTGCTGTAATTTACAGGAGCTTATAAAAATGGAAATGTTGCGTTCACCAGCCCATACTCTCAAAAAATGCTCATCCAGAATAGAATCGTTTTCCCGTAAATGATAATTGCAATGTACCATGACAAAGGAATAACCTTCTTCATAAAGAAAATGGCATAAAGACATCGAGTCAGCTCCGCCACTTACACCAACAAGCAATAAATCCTTTTTGGTAAACAATTCCTCTTTTTGGATAACTTTGCGAAGTTTTTGAAACATAAATATTGTCTAATGAAACCCGTAATTATATTTTTATTATCCGTTTGTCTATTAACCTGTAAAAATAAAGAGAAGAATCCTGGAATCGTCTCCGAAAAAGCTCCTGAGCCAAATGTACAAGAGATTAAAGCACCTGCGCCTGTAATGGGTAAACTGGACGATGCTTTTATTAAACTGGCGGACGCCCAACAGGATGTACCTGATCTCGTCGATGAAATATGGCATTATACCTTTGGATTGTCTTTAAAAGATCCAACTCCAAAAGAAAATATATTTAAAGGACAATGGCTGGATCTGCTTCCCAAAGGTCATTATAAAAAAGGACTTTATAAAGAAACGACAGAAGATGGCCGCTATATCTATGATGAAAAAACGACTTTGCTGGAAATGAGGTCAACATCCGGTACTTCATCAGAATGGAAAGTAAAAGTTGATCCCAGTCATATGATTTTAATCGGAACCTCCAAATATGGAAACAATCCCTGGCAAATCAAATTAAGCAGAAGGGATTCATTACCAGAAATAAAAGGCTAAGCAATCTAAGTTTACGGTTATTTTGATGCTTCGGAATTTTATTCATCCATTATCTGGATTGATAACAGGTCATTTTTTTTTATTAATCGAATTTTGAAGGGAATTCAGTTCAGTTCATTCCGGATCATTAGAAAATTTAAGTTCTATTAAATACAGTGAATAGAATTTAATTTATAAGAGTGACTAAGTTAAACTATATGGAGTTTCCGGAATGATCAATTATCTTTCAAACTTATCTGATCCTTTCTTTGTTTAGCTACTGCCGGTAGATTCTGGCATTTTGCGAATGTGCTTCGAGGGTTTTTGAAAAGGCATGACCACCATCGTATCCGGGTTTTGCACAAAAGAACAAATATTCGATATTTTCAGAATTTAAAACAGAATCAATAGTACTTACAGATGGCATGCAAATCGGGCCAGGGGGCAATCCATCTACGATGTATGTATTATAGGGAGATTCAAATCTGAGGTGCTCTAATAAAACGCGTTGTAACCCACTTATACCCAATGCAAAAACAACTGTTGGATCAGCTTGTAATTTCATACCGGATTTCAGGCGGTTAATATAGACACCTGCTATTTTAGGTTTTTCACTTTCAAGAAGCGTTTCTTTTTCTACAATGGAAGCAATGGTATAAATTTCTTTCGGCGACAATGCTTTCGCCAATGCTTTTTCATTTCTTTTTTCCCGATTCCAAAACGATTCATTTTCACGAATCATTCGTTGTAAAAACCGTTCACCTGAAATGGTCCAATACATTTCATACGAGTTGGGAATAAATAAACTTAGGATATTTTCTTGCGTGTAGTTTATTCCATGAAGGGTATTTGTATCCGTGAGTAATTTCACAAAATCAATGGAATCCAATAAAAGTTCATTTCCAAGTTTAGCTGATAATTGATAGATATCTCTCACATTATTAATAGTAACCCGCAAGGGATCCTGAACCCCTTTTTTAAGTTTATTAATGATTTCAAAGTTGTTCATTTCAGGTTTAAATAAATACCGGCCGGGTTTGAGCCTGGAAAAATTCATTATCCTGGACAATTGGGTAAAAGTGGTAGTGTCACAAACAATACTATCGAGTTTAAGTCCTAAATCAATATCTGCTTCATCTGGTCTGATAAATAGTTCGTAAACAGGTTTTTCATTTCTGAGATTGGGCTTAAACGCGGCATAATAAGCCAGCAAACCTACAATACCTGAAATCAGGCATAGAATTAGTATAAATTTGATAGCTACTCTTCTGATATTCATCAATACTGCTCAGCTTCACTCGGAAAATTGTGGCTTTTGACGTCTTTTGTATAATTGATGACTGCCTGAGCTATTATGTCAGCAAGACTCGCATATCGGCGCAAAAATCGTGGGTGAAATTCATGATTAATCCCCAGCATATCATGACTTACCAGAACCTGGCCGTCTGTACCAGAGCCGGCACCAATTCCAATCGTAGGAATAGATAAATTTTTACTTACTTCGGTCGCCAATTTGGCAGGAATTTTTTCCAGAACCAGGCTAAAGCAACCGGATTGCTGGAGAATCATCGCATCTCTTTTCAGCTTTTCAGCTTCAGCTTCCTCTTTGGCTCTAACTACATAAGTTCCGAATTTATAAATAGACTGGGGAGTGAGCCCTAAATGACCCATTACCGGAATACCCGCAGAAAGAATTCGTTTAACGGAATCGGCAACTTCAGCTCCACCTTCCAGTTTTACCGCATGAGCGCCACTTTCCTTCATAATCCGAATAGATGACTCAAGCGCTCTTTTGGTATTACCCTGGTAAGACCCAAAAGGCAAATCGACGACAACCAGGCAATGTTTGGCAGCGCGCACAACCGATTGTGCATGATAAATCATTTGATCAAGAGTAATGGGCAGAGTAGTTTCATGTCCTGCCATGACATTCGATGCTGAATCGCCTACAAGGAGAATATCAATGCCTGCCTCGTCAAGCAGCTTAGCCATGGAAAAATCATAAGCCGTTAGCATGGCAATCTTCTCGCCGGCGGCCTTCATTTCCTGGATCGTATTCGTGGTGATTCTTTTTAGCTCTTTGTGTAAAGACATGGTGTAAAGTTAGAAAGTCCTTGGCGAATCTTACAATATTCAATGGGATAACCGTTAGAGTGTATAGAAGTTAAACTTTATAAAAACGTTGATTTCCGCTTTATCTTTGAGCTATGAATTCATGGAAATATATTACTTCAGGCCTTATTTCAATTTGCTTGTTCAGCACTTGTTCAGAAGACTTCCAGCTAACGGAACCCTACAAAGATATTCCTGTGATTTACGGCATCATCAACCGATCTGATTCAACCCAGTATTTCCGGATTGAAAAGGCTTACGTGGATGAAAATATACCTGCGTCTGAAATTGCACAGAGGCCGGATTCCCTGTATTATATCAATCCTGTTGTCAAATTATATAATTTAAAGACCCATAAGGAGTGCACGCTAACCAGAGTTGATGGAAATAATGAAATTAAGGAAATCAGAGTTATTAATGGCAAATTAGATACGGTCTATTTCAAAAGAATTGACGGTCCATTTGCAACAGCTCCAAATTACCTTTATAAGTTTGGTGTTAAGGATATCACTTTGAATGATGGGGATAGTGTGCGACTTGAGCTGAACCGCAATAATGGAAGTCCTCTGGTTTATTCAAAGATTGCCTTAGTAAGCAAATTCAATTTTGAATACCCGGGTGATAATATCAGGCAATTAAAATTATTTTATGGATCTGTCTATCCATTTCAATGGAAGAATAAAAGCAATACCAGCGTATTTGATTTGAAAGCCAGAATTTACATAGATGAATTGAATCTATTTACCCAGGAAACAAAATCAGTGTTTATAGACATTCCATTGGGAAGCGGAATTCCCGGTGCTACTGGAAAAAACGATAACTACAGTACACTTAAAGTTTATGGCTCCAGCTTTTATAACAATCTTCATGAGCAGCTGACGCCAGTCACCGGAATAGAACGGAGTATTGACAGAATTGAATTTTTCCTAACCGGAGGTGGACCTGAAATAAGTGAGTACAATACCATTTTAAATGCAAATACAGGGATCACAGCATCACAGGAAATTCCAAGATATTCCAATATTTCTGAAGGTTTTGGAATCTTTAGCTCGGTATTAACTATTGTTAAAAGAATTACGCTGGAGGATCCAACTATTGATTCATTGAAAGTCCATCCATTAACCCGCGACCTCAATTTCAAATAAGAATATCCTGACTTAATGACATATTAAATTTTCTGAATATGTCATAATTAACATTTTTACTGGCTGTTTTCTGACATAATTTCCTGAATTTCAGGATGGCATAAGTATTGAGCCATCAATTTCAAATTCAAAAAAATGGGAAAAATTATAGGTATAGATTTAGGAACTACAAACTCGTGTGTAGCGGTAATGGAAGGTAATGAACCTGTTGTCATTGCCAATGATGAGGGAAGAAGAACAACTCCATCCGTTGTTGCTTTTCTGGACAACGGTGAGCGTAAAGTCGGAGACCCGGCAAAACGGCAGGCCATAACAAATTCCAGAAAAACAATCTCTTCCATAAAGCGATTTATGGGCGGACGTTTCGATGAAATGAAAAAAGAGATGGAGCGCATGCCTTACAAAGTGGTAAAAGGTGATAATAATACCTGCAGGGTTGATATCGATGGGAGATTATATTCCCCACAGGAAATTTCAGCCATGGTTCTTCAAAAAATGAAGAAAACTGCGGAAGATTATCTGGGTCATGAAGTAACAGAAGCAGTGATTACTGTTCCTGCTTATTTTAATGACTCCCAGAGACAAGCCACTAAGGAGGCCGGAGAAATTGCAGGTCTCACCGTAAAAAGAATTATCAACGAACCAACTGCTGCTGCTTTAGCTTACGGATTGGATAAAAAATCCAAGGACATGACAATCGCTGTTTACGATCTTGGTGGAGGTACATTTGATATTTCCATACTAGAGCTTGGCGAAGGTGTTTTTGAAGTGAAATCAACCAATGGAGATACCCATTTGGGTGGAGATGACTTTGACCACGTGATAATTGATTTTCTCGCAGATCAATTCAAATCACAAGAGAATATAGATCTTAGAAAAGATCCAATGGCCTTGCAAAGACTTAAAGAAGCAGCTGAAAAGGCTAAAATTGAATTATCCAGTTCGGTAGAAACTGAAATCAATCTTCCTTATATCACTGCCATGGATGGCGTTCCCAAACACCTGGTTTTAAAGCTTACCAGGGCGAAATTTGAACAATTAGCAGATGATCTGGTAAGAAGAACATTGAAGCCATGTGAAGACGCTTTGCGTGATGCCGGTAAGTCAAAAAATCAAATTGATGAAATCATTTTAGTCGGTGGTTCGACAAGAATTCCAAGAATTCAGCAAGTTGTGGAAGAATTCTTTGGAAAGAAGCCAAATAAGGGTGTAAATCCGGATGAAGTCGTTGCCATTGGAGCCGGCATACAGGGTGGGGTATTAACGGGTGAAGTTAAAGATGTCTTATTGTTGGATGTGACACCGCTTTCATTGGGAATTGAGACTTTGGGTGGTGTATATGATGTCGTAATTGAATCTAATTCAACCATTCCTACCAAGAAATCCAAAGTGTATTCAACTGCTGCGGATAACCAGCCATCAGTTGAAATCCATATACTGCAAGGAGAACGACCAATGGCCAGAGATAACAGGTCAGTTGGAAGATTTATCCTGGATGGAATTCCACCTGCGCCAAGAGGTCTGCCTCAAGTTGAAGTAACCTTTGATATAGATGCAAATGGCATTTTGAATGTCAGCGCCATGGATAAAGGAACCGGAAAAAAACAGAACATCAGAATCGAGGCTTCTACCGGACTTTCAAAAGAAGAAATTGAGAAAATGAAAAATGAAGCCGCAGCTAACGCCGATCTGGATAAAAAGCTGAGGGAGAAAGCCGATAAAATCAATGAGGCGGATGCCATGATTTTCCAAACAGAAAAACAACTCAAAGACTATGGCGATAAGATCCCTTCAGATAAAAAAGCAAATATTGATTCTGCACTGGATGCATTGAAAACGGCTCATAAGACACAGGATCTGGACAATATCGAAAAGCATCTGTCTGCATTGAACACTGCATGGCAGGCAGCAAGCGAAGATATTTATAAAGCTTCGCAAGCTGATCAGGCTGGAGGAAATGGGGCTCAAAGCTCCCAAAATCAAACCGGAGGAGATGAAAAAGTCACAGATGTTGAGTTTGAAGAAGTAAACAAGAGTTAATTCATAAAGGATTATTCTGGAATTTTTAAAAGGCTTGTTGGGGAAACCCTTCAAGCCTTTTAATTTTATTTTGCCAATGGCATAATTCAGTTAATTTTACAATGGTAAAATAAACGAGTTATGCCTGATAATAAATGTCTAACCGGAGGTTTGCAGGAGTATATTCCAAGTCCCTCTAAGCCATGGAATGAGAAAAGAATACACCATCTCTACAATAAGCTTTGCAATGGTGCTCCCCTTTATCTTATCAATGCGGCAAAAGCCAATAAACCTTCTGTACTTATAGATTACCTTATTAATACTGCCATTTCGCATCCATTGCCTGGTGATCGCAAGGTGGGTGTGCGTACGTATGATTATACCTATGATTGGAAGGAACAAAGTCTTGCAGAAGATCCCAATGCCTACTATAAATACCTTGAACTGGTGCACATGTGGTTTAATGGAATGATTACAGAAGGTGTCAGGCATAAATTAGTATTATTTTGGTCTAATCATTTTGTCACGACTTCTGATGCTACCGGAAACAGACCTACCTGGGTTTTTCAATATTATTGGATTCTTCACAAGTATGCTTTAGGCGATTTTAAGGAATTCACAAAAGCGATTGGCCTTACCCCGGCCATGATCTTATATCTAAATGGTAACTCTAATGTGGTTTATGCTCCAAATGAAAATTACGGACGCGAACTAATGGAATTGTTCACCATGGGTATAGGCAATTACACCCAGAAGGATGTAGCTGAAGCAGCTCGAATATTAACCGGATGGAACATTCAGTATTATCAGGGAAATGACGGCCAGTATTACATCGGGCCTTTGAAAGTTGGAGAATATGTGTTTTACAGATATAATCATGATTGGAAGAACAAAGTCGTTTTTGGTAAATCCGTTGGAAATAACGGAGGAAAAGTTCCTGCAGATGATGATATCGGCAAAACATTGGCAAAATCCGAATACGATCAATTTCACAATGTAATTTTCGATGTAAAGAAAAACGAAGTTGCCCGTCACATTTGTAAAAAGTTATACAAATTTTATCTCTACAATGACCCGCCTCAGGAAATAGTTGATGGTTTAGCTACTGTTTTTATCAACAGTAAATTCAATATAGCAGAAGTGCTAAAGACTCTTTTTAAGAGTGAGCACTTTTTTGAAGATGAAGCCATGGGTTTAGTGATTAAAAGTCATATTGATAACCTAATCCATTTTTTCAGGAGCCTTGATCTGGAACCCGGTAAGGATTTCTTTAAATACAAATGGCTTAATAATTCATTTCAGGCTGAAGTTACCGATCCCGCCAATTATCCGAATACATTAAATCGCGACACGCTGAGTTTTATTTATTCAGCTGCTTCCAATTTAGGTCAAACCTTATTCAATCCAATCAATGTTGCAGGCTGGCCGGGATACCGGTCCTGGCTAAATGAATTCACCCTGGTCAATCGATGGAAATACAACAGAGATGCCTTTGGTTATTACCTGCAATATGACACGACAAAAGAAAAATACAGGCAATTTTTAAAATCACTGAGCAATAATGTCAATGATCCTGATTTAATTGTTCGCGCTGTTATCGCTTACTTTTTTACCACTGATCTTGCGGAAGATATAATACAAACATCAATTGGTGTTTTTAAATCATTGGTTCCCTCCAATTACTATTTAAATGGTACCTGGACTTTAGATTATGTAACTGTACCCAATCAATTTATCACCTTGATGAATTATTTAATATCACTTCCTGAATTCCAATTATTATAACTCCATAATTATTTCATATGTGCAACGATCATAATTACAATGAAAATTTATTCCGTTCAGATCTTGGAGAGAAACACAATGAAGATCATTTATTATGGAACAGAAGACAATTTTTACTAACCGGAGGAATCGCGGGTTTAGGTTCACTTTTATTAAGCGGCATACCGGTAAGTCCCCTGTTTTCAAATAATTTTTTGGCGCCATCCATGGCAGGTGGGGACAATATATTGGTCTTAATAAAGATGTTTGGAGGGAATGATGGATTAAATATGGTTTTTCCACATTCAGACTCTGCTGGTAAAGCGGAATACTTGAATTACCGGCCAAACATTAGTCAGAAATTTGGAACTGATTACGACAATTCAACGGTTTTATCCGGATTCGGGGCATCGGATTATGCTTTGCCTTCTTCAATGTCAGCTCTGATGCCTATGTGGAATGACGGCAATATGGCGATATTGCATAATGTCGGATATGCCAATCAGGATTATTCCCATTTCTCGTCCATTGATAATTGGGCTGGTGCTGCAAATAGTTTAAATGATCCAAGGCATAATTCAGGATTCATCGGAAGATATCTCGAACAGGATTTTCCAACTTTTACAGAGACTCCTCCAACGGTTCCACCTGCATTGCGAATAGGCTATAATGCAGACTTGATTTTTAAATCACCAACAAATCAGCAATTTGAATTGGTGTTTAATGATCCCAATGAATTTTATCGCCTCGCTCAATATGGAAAATTATATCCAACCGACGGATTGAGTGATTGTCCTCAGGGACAGGAAATTGAATTTTTGAGACAACTGACAAACAATTCATTGCGGTACTCTCAAACAGTAACCCAGGCATATAATTCCACTGTAAACAAAGTCACCTATCCAAATAACACGACTTCGCGGTTGGCAGAACAATTAAAGATTGTTGCCAGGCTAATCAAGGGTAAATTGGGCACACGTATTTACATGGTTTATATCGACGGCTTTGATACGCATGCTAATCAGCATAGTTATCACAACGGTCTTTTAAAAAATATTGCTGAATCCGTCTCTGCATTTTTCAATGACCTGAAAGCGGATGGTTTTGATAAAAATGTATGCATGATGAATTTTTCTGAATTCGGAAGAACCATTCGCGAAAATGGCTCTATGGGTACAGATCACGGCAATATGTCTCCAATGATGGTTTTTGGAGATGGAGTCAAAGGAGGATTTTTAGGTTCTCCGATTAATCTGAATGATGCTACTTTGAAAGCAGGAGATACCAGAGTTTATTTTGAAAATGAATCCTGTATCGATTTCAGATCTATGTATGCCAGTGTACTTGAGCAATGGATGTGCCTTGAAACAGAACTTGTCGATTTTAGTTTGGGAGCTAACTATCCAAGATTAAATTTATTTGACAATCCGTGTACTGGAAAGAGTTTGGGTTCTAATTACAATTCTGTTCTATTAGGTCATAATCCAAATGAAATAAATAACAAAATTATTGAAATCAAATTTTCTCAACTTCAGGCCAATGAAGTGAAGCTAGTTATTAAATCAGTAAATGGAAAAACCATTGCCAATTTACTCGACGGCTATACACAAAAAGGCTCGTATACGATCCCTCTTGATCCTGTAAAATGGAAAATGCCTCCAGGTGAATACATTTATCAATTGGATAGTGCCGGAAAAACATTTATGAGAAGATTTAATATTTTTTAAATTCTGAAGCTATGAAAAATATAATTTGTCTTTTAATCATGAGCATTCCATTTTTGCACGCTCAGAATTTTATTACTTCGGAACAATTCGCGGCCTGTTCGTTACCTGCACAGTGGTCGCTAAAAACAGAAGAAGGAACCTATGGCTTTTCTATTATTAAAAGCAGTTTAATGCCAAGTTACGACGCCTCTTGCAGTATCGTCTACACGCAAGGTAATAAAAGCGATAATTCAGCCAAAAAGTTTTCAATCAGTACCAAAGAATTTGATCTATTCGCTTATGACCAATATTCATTTTCTTATGGATTAAAATTCACCAAAACAAATCCAAACAGCAGTTTAAAATTGTATGCAATTATTGACGGAGTTAGCTCTTTGATGCAAACATTTACTTCTGATGTTACCCAAAGTGGTGTCGTATTGATCACACAAAATCTGTCTATTAATACATCAGGCTCAAATCGGAAAATGAAATTTACTTTTGAGTACGCAGCTGATGGAAATGACTACAATAGTCTTATTCTGATTGATAATCTGTCTTTGTATGGTCCCGATAATGATGATTGCTCAAGGGCTGTTGCAATACAATTAGACAAACCTTGCTTAGCAGGGAATAATACCGGTGCATTTTTCACAGGGCCTCCTGCTAAATGCACTGGTACTTATACTCAGGGACTTTGGTATAAATTTATAAGCAATTATTCAGGCTTTATCAAGATAAATACACTTGCCGGCTTCAATGATGCTGTGAGCGTTTATGAAGGTACTTGTCCATCCCTTAATGATCTTGCATGTTTTAATACGGACGAATATGGATTTGAAGGCGAGCGAAATTATATTCAGGTGGAAAGTGGTAAGACATATTATTTCAGAGTTGCCAGACAGTATGGATATTATGGAAGGGATGATGTCGGGGATCTTTGCATTTCTGTACAAAAATTGGATCCTACGCCACCAGCCAATGATCATTGTGCGAATAGTATCCCTGTTTTGATCAACTCGAATTGTACTATACAACAAAACATTTCAGCAGATTTTACAAATCCAGTGCCTAGTTTGAATAACAAATCGAGAGCAGATGTGTGGTATAGTTTTAAAGCTACTACAACGCAATCACTGGAAATTATATCACATGCTGATTTTGCAGATGTTCTTACAATTTATAAAGGCAACTGCAACCAACTGGAAGAAGTAAAGTGTGAAGATTTAGGCGGCAAAATGGTTTTATCTAATCCTGTTTTGAATGGAGACTATTTCATTCAGGTTAGTGGTTATTTTTCTACAGTCGAAGGACATCTTTGTCTTGAAGTTAAAACCAAATCACCTGATAAACCGGCTAATGAAGATTGTCCTACTGCCAAAGCCATAAATTTAAATCAGGTTTGCCAGGCAACTTCGACGATCAATAGTATTAAAAGCAATATCAAGCCAAGTTGCGTGGTTTATTCAGCCCCTGATGTTTGGTACAGTTTTGTAGCACCCGCAGAAAAAAATGTTGCACTTATTATCGAAAGCGGGTTTTTATATAATTGGGCTGTTTACTCCGGAACATGCACAAGCTTGCAAGAATTTGCCTGTGGCAAAACCCCTGACCCTTGTTCCGGCTTTATTTCACTTACTGGACTAGTTGCCGGAAAAACCTATTATTTGCAGATTATTGCTGCTGTGAATCCTTTAAAAGCATCAGAAGGTGCTCTATGTGTGCGAATTGATGAATTAAGCAAGACAACACCCTATACCAAGCTTAAACTTCAGTTGCAGGTGGAATGCCTTCATGGAGTTTTAGGAAAAGTAAATTATCTCGCCTCTGGTGGAACCGGACAATATAAATATGAAGGGCCCTCTTCCAATGATATTTTTTATCCGGGCACTACTGCTGAAGCTTTTATTGAAGATGAAGCGGGTTGCCGGGATTTTGACAAGGTAAGTATTGATTGCAGCCCTCCCGCAAAGTGTAAAAATTCAACTCTGGATATAACCTTAAATTCAGAATGCCTTGTTGATAATATAGGAAGACAAACCGGAGAGGTTATTCTGCACATCAATGGAAAGGGTGGAAGTGGAGCTTATTTTATATACGGAACTCAGGATGGTGCTAAGTTAAAACATGGAGATTCTTATCAAGTTATTATCATCGATTCGGATTCCTGTTATGTAATCGAAGAAGGTAAAATTAATTGCCCGCCCTTTGATTGCAGCCAATCGAAACTTTCTGCAACAGCTAATTATGTTTGTGTCGACACTTTATTGAAAGCCATTCTGCAAATTGATATCAAAGGAAATCTTGGAAATTACAACTTAACAGGAAATAAGACCGGAGACTTGTTGGATCAGGGACAACATTTTGAAACAGTAGTTATTGACGAAGCAGGTTGCAGTTCATCAACGAGTGGCGATATTACTTGTAAATTTGATTCCTGTGCTTATTCCAGACCTAACTTAGTTGTGTCTTACCATTGTATAACGGATACGCTCGGAAACCCAACAGGCAAAGCCATTATGAACATTCTTGCAGAAAGTCATGCTGGTGGAATTTTAATTTCGGGCAATCAAAATGGCGATACGTTAAATAATCTGGATCACTATACTGTACAGTTTTCAGATGCATTTGGCTGTACTTTAAGTCAATCGGGGGATATCAATTGCATTACAGTCGCCAATCACAATGTGCTTAATACGAAAGAAACAAACTTTCATCCAAATCCGGCTAATGACCAATTAATTATCAACATTCCGCAAAATAAAGATACTGAAATTGAATTGACTATTTTTGACAGTGCCGGTAATTTAATAAGCAAACAAAAATCAAATCCAATCTCAAAACAAAATACAATCATATTAAATATTGATAAATATCCATCCGGATTTTTGTATGTTAAAATGGAAGGCAAACAATTTTTTGACATCATTCGATTTATTAAAATATAGAACTTAAACAATGATTAAATTTTACATTTTCCTAATTTCCCTTACATATTATTTATCAGCGGTCAGTCAAAATACGGTTCATATTCTCGCTTTAAATCAAAACAAAGAGACCGGGCAGGAATGGATTAGAATTCCATCAACCATGCATTCGGACGTCAACACTTTCTTTGAAGAATACAGATTGCAATTTGGAATTTCTGAAAACTCCGAAATGAAATTATTGCGCACGGAAAAACAATCCAATGAATGGAGCCACTATAAGTATCAGCAATTTTATAAGGGTTTGAAAATTCTTGGAGCAGAGTATATTTTGCACCAACAAAACGGTCAAATTGTTTCAGGCAATGGACGTATTGAGCGAAATGTTGAATTGGATACAAACGCTGAATTTAATGAATCCAAAGCTATTGAAGTAGCTAAGAGCTTAGATCATGGCAAAAAATACATCTGGGATGCGAATCCCGCTCTACAACCTAAAGCCGAATTAATCATACTGGACTCCGCATATCCTAACAATAGTGGAAACTATGTTCTTGCTTATAAAGTTGAATTATTTAGCCTGGATCCAATTCAAAAAGTCAGATATTTTATCAATGCTCAGACAGGAGAGTTAATTAATTCATATAATGTATTAATGACTTGTTTCGGAAATCCGGGTACGGCTCAAACGCTTTACACGGGCACCCAAAATATAGAAACTGAGTCCAATAATGGCACCTATCTGTTGCACGATGCAACCAGGGGAAATGGAATTACTACTCAATCTTCTACAGGAGATTCCTACACAGATGACGATAATATTTGGGAAGGCGGCACTTTTATTCAAAAGGTTGGCGCTTTGGATGTGCATTATGGTGCCAAATGCGTTTATGATTTTTATAAGAAAACGTTCAACAGAGATGGAATCGACGGAAACAACGGACGAATAATTTGCAAAGTAATAGATACAACTGTGTATGTCAACGCCTTCTGGGAAACGGGAACGCAATCTACAAATTTTGGAATTGGAGATAATAAAGATACAGGTCCTCTGACTTCCTTAGATGTCGTAGGACATGAAATGACTCATGGCGTAACAGAACATACCTGTGGCCTTGAATATTTATTTGAAGCCGGAGCACTGAATGAAGCGCTTAGTGATATTTTTGGAAAAACAATTGAATTCAAAAATGATTCATCACACTATAACTGGCTGATTGGTTCGAAATTTTTCTTCAAACCGGATAGTGCTTTCCGCGATATGGCCAATCCTAATTATTATAAAAATCCAAAGAATTACAAAGGCAAGTTTTGGGTAACCGGTTCCTCAGACAATGGAGGTGTGCACACCAACAGCGGGGTTTTAAATTACTGGTTTTATTTACTGGTTACAGGGCAAAGCGGAACAAATGAAGCAGGTAAATCTTTCCAGGTACAAGCCATGGGATTTGATAAAACTATTGATATCGTTTATCAAATGATGAAAAATTATCTTACCTCAACATCCTATTATTATGACGCAAAAGAAGCCAGCCTCCAGGTCACTGAAAATATTTATGGCAAATGTTCCGATGAATACCGGAATATTGCTGAAGCATGGAAAGCTGTTGGAATAGGAAATGGTGTTTCTGAAGGTGATTTACTGTTGGTCAATAATAAAATTCCTCAGATTGCATGCAAAGAAGGATTGTATCCGGTTGAAATAAGATTAGTCAATCAAAGCTGTGATCAGCCCATACCAAAAGGATCCGATATTACCCTGACGATTTCAGTAGTGCAAAAAAATAAAATTATCGAACATCTTATTCTTGATAATGATTTATTGGCAGGTCAATCCATTGTTTATAAATTTACGAATCCGGCAAAAATTGACAAAACGGCAACTCTGGTAAATGTTGAAGCCAGTTTGAGCACTGATGCAGACACTTCTAATAATCGCTTCACCATTTCGATTACAAAAAATAATAACAATGACAATGATTTCAGGGTCAGCCAGGTTAATATTTCCGGTTCTCCATGCGAAAACAATAATCTGCAGGGTCAGATCCAGGCGAGTTACAGTGGCTGTTCTCCTGTACCCGCAGGTACCGAATTGGATTTGATATTGAAATTCGACAATCAAACAATTAACAAGAAACTTAAAACGCTGACAACACTCTATCCTAACGGAAATTACCGCTCTACCAATTTTGCCATTGATCGGATATTCGCCGGATACAAGAGATTCCAGGCTACATTGCTTTATGCATCAGATACTGTTTTGAATAATAATAATGCGAGTTTCAATGCTGTTTACCTGAACAATTCTCAACTGGGTTATCTGGAAACCTTTGATAACAATCAATTTGACTCAACTTTAATGGCTCAACGCATTGATTCATTTCAGACAACTGCAATTCAAACCAATATTACCAATTCACCTGCTATGGTATTTTCCGGCGGTGTGATTTATGATGCCAACAATAAATTTATTCCCGTTGGAAGCTCCAGTTTTGCAGGATTTATGAATGGAAATGCCAAATTTACAAGTACAACATATCTGTGTATTGACACGAAGGATCTGGCGAAGGCATATTTGTCATTTGATTATATACAAAAAATAGGAGATACAAATTACGATTCCCTTTTAACTAATTCGAATTATGCTGCCGGCACCCGTATCGTTTACCGCAACGACAGGGGAGGAAATATCGGTACTGCAACCTATCTGCAGGACGCAACCAAAGAAGCGATCCTGCGCTATTTCGAACAGGAAATTCCATTAACCGGCGGACCCGTAAGTATAGAAATTACCAACCTCAGCCTTGAAGGAAAGCTCGACAGTTCCGGTACCGGAATTGATCTTAATAAAGACTATGTACTCATGGATAATGTAAGCATACATGCAATACCAGTCAGCTCAAAGGATATTTCCAATCATACTATTGAAATTTATCCAAACCCGTTTAATCAATCATTCACGATCTATAACAAGGACCATACTGATGGTTTGCATTATCAATTGTTTAATATTTATGGCATCAAGCTGATGGAAGGAAAAATGAATACAGAGTTTGTGGATATAAAAACGGAACAATTAGCGCATGGACCTTATATTTTGAAAACCTATACTTCCAATGGAATCGTGAAATCCCATTCACTTCTTAAATTATCAGAATAAATTCAACTGATCAGGAATCAATAGCCAGGTAAAGTCCAAATTGTACTTTATGTTCTTGTTTTCTGAATTTGGATAAACTCAACAGGGGTTCTTTTGAAAATTGATCTGTTATAGGAGGCAAATTGATCATTATACAACGCTCACATGGCTTGACTACTTTGAATGCAATATCATTAATGATCAATTTTTCCAGATGGTCTTCGAAATACGGAGTTTTAAAATCGATATAGATATTTGCCCTGAATTGCATGGGATGTATTGATGATTGACTTTGTTCAGATAGATCATGCACAGAGCTCAGGTTAACCAGGTGGACAGGTCCTCCATCCTGAAAATTCAGGTACGAAGGTTTTGAAATAGTAGCTAATTGTTTGATCCGATCCGGATTTACAACGACGTAGGTTTTTTCTGATAAATAATCAGAGAACCATTCTGCGAATCTGTTTTGTGTTCTAAATGCATTAAACTGTGCACCCCAAAGATCTACCACAATTTCGTTCTGCAATTCGTCCGATTTATCAACTTTAATTTCCGGATAGGATGAATCCGCGACGTAAAACCGGAATGAATCACCCATATCTTCACATTGTATTTTGTTTAACTGAGGAAATTCCCGCTGAGAAATCATTGTTCCATCGGTTCGAATGATCATCCAGTGTCTGTCAAAACGCAAACCTCTTTCATACACATCGATTGAATTCATTTTGACTGCACCTACTGATTTGACAGGATACACATAAATTTCGCTGGTGTGATAATTAAACATGGTAAACGATCATTTTTCAAAATATCCTGTAAAAAGAGAAGTCACAATTAATCGATTGGATATTTTAAGTGCATGCTGATTGAGGAATATTCAAAAATACACTACCTTTGTATCCCGTAACAAAGAAAACCAATTCTACAATCATGACCAAGTACATATTTGTTACGGGTGGGGTCACTTCTTCCTTAGGTAAAGGTATCATATCCGCATCTCTTGCCAAATTGCTCCAGGCCAGAGGATTCAACGTGACTATTCAAAAATTTGATCCCTACATTAATGTCGATCCGGGTACTTTAAATCCTTATGAACACGGAGAATGTTATGTGACAGATGACGGTGCCGAAACGGATCTCGATCTGGGTCATTACGAGCGATTTCTCAATAAGCCGACTTCACAGGCCAATAATATCACAACCGGTCTGATCTATCAAACAGTGATCAATAAAGAACGTGCCGGAGATTACTTGGGTAAAACGGTACAGGTCATTCCTCATATAACTGATGAAATTAAACGCAGAATTACCTTATTAGGCGAATTTGGCTTTGAGATCATCATTACCGAATTGGGAGGCACAGTTGGCGATATTGAATCTTTACCTTATCTGGAAGCCCTGAGGCAATTCAGAATGGACAGAGGGCCGGAAAATGTGGTTACTGTGCATTTAACTTTGTTACCTTTCCTTTCTGCAGCCCAGGAATTGAAAACGAAACCTACCCAGCATTCCGTAAAAGAGCTACTTGAAGCCGGTATTCAACCGGATATATTAGTTTGCCGGACAGAAAAACCTGTTACAGATGATATCAGAGCCAAATTGGCCTTATTCTGCAATCTCAAGACAGAGAATGTAATTGAAGCTATAGATGCCGATACCATTTATGATGTGCCACTTCTGATGCTAAAGGAGCGGCTGGATCTCAGGGTACTGGAAAAACTTGGATTGCAGTCCAGAAATGAACCAGATTTGAAAAACTGGAAGAAGTTTCTGGGGCATTTAAAAAATCCGAGTGAGGAAGTCCGTATTGGTTTAATTGGCAAATACAACGAACTCCCTGATGCATACAAGTCAATTCATGAAGCATTTGTACATGCCGGAGCGGCTAACGAATGTAAAGTAGAAGTGGTGGCCATTCATTCTGAACATCTGGAAGATGAAGCAGATATCAAAAAACAGCTGAAGGAGCTTGATGGCATATTGGTTGCACCTGGATTTGGAGAGCGAGGCATTGAGGGTAAAATAAGATCCATACAATTCGCCAGAGAAAAAAAGCTTCCGTTTTTTGGTATTTGCCTTGGAATGCAATGCGCTGTTGTCGAATTCTGCAGAAATGTATTAAAGATGAAAGACGCTTCTTCCACGGAAGTTAATCCAAACACCAAAAATCCGGTCATCGACATGATGGCTGAGCAAAAGAAGATTAAGAACAAGGGGGGAACCATGAGACTTGGTGCCTACCGTTGCGAATTGAAAGATAAATCAATCGTAAAAAAATGTTATAAATCAGATATCATTTCGGAAAGACACCGACATCGCTATGAATTTAACAATAATTACCTGGATCTCATTCAGGAGCAAGGTTTAATAGCAACCGGAATTAATCCGGAACAGCAATTGGTTGAAATCGTCGAGTTAAAAAATCATCCATGGTTTGTTGGAGTGCAATTTCATCCGGAACTTAAAAGTACAGTTGAAAATCCTCATCCTTTGTTTGTTCATTTTATAAAAGCATGTATCCAGCAGAAAACAAGCAAGTAATTTATTAGGATATTATTGTTTGATTTCAGCCTATATGCAGTTGTTATAAAGATTGGAATGCACTCACCATTTTCAACTTATTTAAAGCAGTGAAAAAATTATCCTTAAAGGAACTTCAAAGAATCAGTGCTGAAGAATTTCAGAATAGAATTAAAATACCTGTATTATTTTGTGCTGACCAGATTCGATCCGGTCATAATATAGGCTCCTTATTTAGAATAGCAGATGCATTTGCCATGGAAGGTATTATACTTGGGCCTTATTGTGTAAAGCCACCGCACCCGGAAATCGAAAAATCAGCTTTAGGTGCAACCCGAACTGTAAATTGGCTTCAATCCGATCATATCGTCACCGAATTAAACAACTATAAATCTCAAGGATATCAATTGATTGCAATTGAGCAAACTGATAAAAGCATTTTACTTAACCAATTTGATGTAGATAGAAAAGGAAAGTATATTTTAATTCTGGGTCATGAAATTAATGGCATCGGTCAGGATGTTTTGGACATCTGTGATTTGAGTCTGGAGATTCCTCAATCCGGCACTAAGCATAGCCTGAATGTCAGTGTGGCAGCAGGTATAGTTGCCTGGCATTTTGCGAAAGAATGGATAAACAACGATAAATAGAAGTTTATTTGTTAAATGGATATTCATTTATCCAATGAAACCCTCTGCCCATTAGTCTGTTTTGTACTTTTTTCTTATTTAACACTACATAAACTACGCCAGACAGAATCAGTTGATCTTTGTTTGTATTATCATACCGGAATGAATATTGTGAATTTGCATCCATAGGCAAGGTTAGATGAAACCGTTTGATCGATGTATCCAATACAGTCCGGTAAAATTGAATACTGTCATTCATAAAAATGACTTCAGCATTATCATTCCGATCCACAATAAGCCTTTTCCATTCAATATTTGGAGTATTTGCAATTAGTAATGAATCTGTGCCGATTCTAAAACTGGCGACATCATAAACACCGTAGAGTTCTGATGGGCCTGTAATTTTATAATCAGGCCATTTATAGGGCCACATAAATATTATTTCAGATATAAACACATATCCTATTCCAAAAAACTTAATGGATGTCTTAGTTGCTTGAAGTATCCTGTTTTTTATTTCAGGTGCTTTAATGACCGGAAGATCAACATATTCTCCATTGAAAAAAAAACAAAATAATCTTTGCGCATCATGCATCAATAGAAATAAAGTCATGATAACCAAAGTCGTAGAAAGAATTTTTACAGGTATATCATAACAATAGTTGATAACCATTATGTTCAATGCAGTCATTAATGTAATTAATGCACCAGCCGTCATGGTTCGCCGGAACAAAAGAAGGATTGATAACAATTCTGCGATTCCCATGAAGATATTATATCCAAATGAAATACCAAGAAAAGTCCAGGCGAATTTCATAGGGGTGGATTCATCATATGTGGTTGTAAGTGTATACAAATCAGGTGACCCGAATTGCAATTTGAATATCTTATAAAGACCATAATTAAATAGCATAAATGCAATATAATATCGCAATACAACTGTAAGCCAGTAATAAAGCACTTTGTAGTTGCTTCGTGTACCGTCAAAAACAGACCATATTATGCAACCCAGTACAGCTGATACAAAAACAAACAGTAATGATATGTAATGAAAGGTTGTATCGCCGCTTCCATTTGTAAAAACAGTAATATCATTGGCAAGGTGAAGAATATTTTTCCCAATCCAGGGAATCCAAATATGCAATGGAGCTTCAGGATCAACATCAAGTATTTTCCAGAATGGAAAAGCATCGTTGTTATTAAAGATTATAAACAATATGAAAAAAAGAAAAAAGAAGCGGAATGCAACTTTCTTCGATGCATTCCAGATTACAATGTTATCAAAGTTGTCTTCCATGATTCATCGAAGTTCTGAATAAAAACCAATCTCCGGGAAGTACAGGTAATTAATTTTGTTGAATTTTCAAACTAATTAGCCCAAAAACACAATTTACCAGTCTTAGCTAAGCTGCATTTATCTTTTACTTTTCTCAAACCAAATAAGCCGGATCAACAAATCAATTCGATACCGGTTATCCGAATCTTCAACAAGGGTTTTGGTTCCTGAGTCTAAAGCATAAGTATCCTTGAAAAATTTAGAAACCATCAAACCCGGACTAATCGTCCAGTTTTTATTTAATCCAATATCAATTCCGGCACCGATGCCCAATTGGAATCCGGTAAACGATTTATTAAATGAAGAGTCCCCTATAGTTACCTTTTTGGAAGAATAGGGTAAAGAAGGATATAACAGAAAATAAAACCCTTTTTCAAAGAATTGTCCACTTTTGTTGAATGTAGGACAATGACAATCATTTCCAAAGTCCAAGGGATATATAAGAATGGGAAAATTGAGCGCAAAATTATATTCATCCAAAGTATTGAACCCAAAATCGTTTTTAAGATATTCAGAATGATTATAATCAAACACTAGAGCAGGATTAAATTCTACTCTGAGATTTTTTAAGCGGAACCAATACGACGGGCCTATTGAATAATGCAGGGAATTTGAAGGGCTTACTGCAGCTTCTTTCTTTGAATCCTGAAAATAATTGATTCCTGTACTCACTTGAATTCCAAACTGAGCATTAGCGGCTTTCAACCAGCCAATCAACAAAAGGATGAATACCAATTTCCGCATCATAACACACTAACAATACTCTTCTTATATTGTTATCTTTGCGAAAAATAATCATTTTCTTGAAAACTAAAAAAGAAGTCGAAAATAAAATTCAAATCATCACCCTGGGTTGTTCCAAAAACTGGGTTGATTCTGAAAATTTAATTACACAACTCAAGCACAATGCGTTTGAAGTGGAACATAATCCTGTCTCCAGAGTCGCCAAAACCGTAATCATAAATACTTGTGGATTTATAGATCGCGCAAAAGAAGAATCCGTAAACACTATTCTGGAATATGCCGCTTTAAAGTCAGCTGGAAAATTGGACAAGTTATTTGTTACAGGATGCCTTTCCCATAGGTATAAGTCCAATCTGGAAGAGGAAATTCCTGAAGTGGATGCATTTTATGGTACAATGGAAATGCCTTCATTGCTTGCGAAATTAAATGCGGATTATAAAAAGGATTTAGTAGGAGAGCGTATTATCAGCACTCCTTCCCATTATGCTTATCTTAAAATCTCTGAAGGCTGCAACAGGACATGCAGCTTTTGTGCTATTCCCTTAATGAGAGGAAAACACGTTTCTATTCCTATTGTGGATTTAGTCAAACAGACAAAACATTTGGCCAGCCATGGCGTTAAAGAAATTATTCTGATTGCTCAGGAATTGACTTATTATGGATTGGATATATACAAGGAAAGAATGCTTCCAAAACTGCTCCGAGAATTGTCCAAAATTGATGGAATAGAGTGGATCCGTTTGCATTATGCATATCCTTCAAAATTTCCAACGGACATCCTTGATGTAATTCGGGAAGAAGAGAAAGTTTGTAATTATCTGGATATCCCATTGCAACATATTTCCGATCCTGTCCTCAGCTCAATGAAAAGGCAAATCAGTAAAGCAGAAACCTATGATCTTATCCGAACCATCCGGGAGAAAGTTCCGGATATACACATCAGAACTACGATGCTGGTCGGTTTCCCTAATGAATCTGAATCAGACTTTGAGACGTTGAAACAATTCATTCAGGAAATGAAATTCGAAAGAGTAGGGGTTTTTCAATATTCTCATGAAGAAGATACTTCCGCTTATAGCTTAGAGGATTCTATCCCTGCAAATATAAAAGGGAAAAGAGCGGCTGAGTTAATGAACATTCAGGAAGAAATCAGCTATGAAATCAATCAGAAAAAAATTGGAAAAACATATAAAGTTCTTGTTGACAGAAAAGAAAATGGGAATTACATCGGCAGGACAGAGTATGACAGTCCTGAAGTAGATAATGAGGTTGTTATTAAGACAAATGACCAG
This sequence comes from Bacteroidota bacterium, assembly GCA_029781865.1. Taxonomy (GTDB): domain Bacteria; phylum Bacteroidota; class Bacteroidia; order Chitinophagales; family Saprospiraceae; genus Vicinibacter. The sequence goes on along the minus strand of JAKOVW010000079.1, from coordinate 105,356 downwards.
CAATATATCAGGATCGGGGATTTTGTCCATGTAACCATTACGGAAGCTGATTCATTTGATTTGTTTGCCATAGTAAATGAATAAGATGCACAACGATAAAGAATCGATATTTAATAAATCATTTAAACCCTTTCAGCAAGCACTGCTTGTTCTTGGAATTTATCTCCTATTACTTGGAGCTGTGCTAGTTTTAAAATGGATTCATTGGATAAATTTTGCAGCATTGGATTATTGGAAGTATGCCACTTCCATCATATTATTTTATATCATGCTGAATTGCGTGTTTTGTTTTTCAGCTAAAGAAAAATTATTTTATTATCGCAATTCTATATTTACTTATGTAGGTTTAATCCTCATATTGTGTGTTGTTAGTCAGTATTTGAGTGGTTATTCCATTTTTGAAGCAGAATCATACTCGTGGATATTGACAGTTTTCAGCATTATTTACATTGCCCTCATCACAATGATAAACCTGATGAGAAAAATTGTTGAGATTGCTATCAAGCAAGATAAAAAGTTAACAGATGAAAAGTAATTGGTTCTTATTAACCTTATGTGTGACAGCCCAACTAATTTATGGTCAGGAAACAGCTCAAGTTCATCAATCAGGTGATGCTGTCAAATTAGAGCTTCCTTCTGCAATAAATCCATTGCATTTAAGCGATGAAGAATGGAAGAAAAAGCTCGATGCAGAAACGTACTACATCATGAGAGAACGGGGAACAGAGCGATCTTTTACCGGCAAATACTGGGATAACCACGAAAATGGAATATACATTTGTAATGCCTGTAAACTGCCTTTGTTTAAATCTGAGACGAAATTCGAATCAGGCACCGGATGGCCTAGTTTTTATGATCCGTTGCGCAAAGATGTGTTATCTGTTGCAAAAGACAACTCACATGGTATGACTAGAAATGAAGTATTATGTGCAAGATGTAAAGGCCATCTGGGTCATGTTTTTGATGATGGACCGAAACCCACCGGATTGCGTTACTGCATGAATTCCGCAGCGTTGGAATTTATACCGAATGGTAAATTAAAACTTAAATAAAGCGGCGGATCATTCAATAATCAACTTATTTATTCTGAATGCAGTCTCTGTTTATTTCTGAAAGTGATTTGCAACCCACTAAGCTCATAGTAATCTGCAATTCGGAAACCAAATTTTGAATATATTCAACAACTGCATCCCTGCCACCCAGCGCTAATGCATAAACATAAGGTCTGCCAACACATACTGCTTTTGCCCCTAATGCCATTGCAATAAAGATATCGGCTGCTTTACGGATTCCACTATCCAGAATTAAAGGAAATTCCTCCGGAATAACTTTCTTAATCTCAACTATTGAATCGAGTGTAGAGTGAACATGATCGACTTGTCTGCCCCCGTGATTAGAAACAATAATACCATCAATTCCATAGTCGATTGCCTTCCTTGCATCTTCAGGATGAAGAATTCCTTTTAAAAGTAGAGGTAATTTGGTTTGTTCTCTTAACCACCTTACATCATCCCAGCTCAAATCCGTTTTAGAAAACAAATCCAGAAATGTTTTTACTGCTTTTACCGGATTTCGTGTCTTAAAATTATTAATCAATGAATCAGGATAAGAACTGAATAAGGTGATCGCATCCTGAATTCCCGGCCTGGCATTCAACTGTTCTCCGGTAGTCAAATCACATTTTTCCATGAGTTGTTTGAACACCGGATCGGCGGTATATTGGGCAATACCAAGTCCATACATAAACGGAAGAAATCCATTGGCAAGGTCTTTATTTCTCCATCCCAAAATAGTGGTATCCAGTGTCAAAACAATGGCTTTGTTTCCGGTAAGCTTCGCCCTGTGAACCATACTTTCAACCAGGTCTCTGGATTTTCCAAAATACAATTGAAACCAATGATCCGTATTGTGCAGAACCTCAGCGCAAGCCTCCATGGAAAAAGAAGCCTGATTGGATTGTATCATAGGCATGCCTGTCAATTTCGATGCTTCAGCCAATTCAAGATCTCCTTTGGGATGAGCCAATCCCAGTACACCGACAGGAGCAAATAGTAATGGGAAAGGCAATTGCGTATTAAAAATTGATAACCCCAGTTCCGGATGATCGGACCCATTTAACATTCGTGGCAGGATGGTATAATCGGAGAATGCATCCAGATTATTTTGTATACCCCGACTTGAACCGGCTCCAGCAGCTATGTATCCAAAAGCCTTTTTGCCTAGTTTCTTCTCTGCCTGCTTTTCCAATTCGTTGAAATCAAATGGAAGCCGGATGTTCCGTCCTAAAAAGCCATTCAGATATATTTCTTTTTGGCGGCCTCTGCCTAAAGTTATTGCCATACATCAAGTCAATTCAATAATATATTTATTCTTACGGCCATTTTCAACGATTAGATATTTCCCCAATAAAAATTCGCTTTTAGACAAAGTTCCATCGGCATTGGCAAGTTTTCGTTTGTTAATAGAGACGGCATTACCCTGGATAGCCCTTCTGGCTTCAGATTTGGAAGAAAATATGCTGGACCATTCAGTCAGCAATCCAATTATGGCGTAGCCATCATTAGAAATTGCTGAATCAATTTTAAACAAGGGAAGTTCAGATTTTACCTGCATAAATGTATCTTCATCCATGGTGTATAAAAATTCTTCTGTGCAATCTTTATTAAACATCAATTCTGAAACCTGCATTGCTTTCTGATAAGCAAATTCTCCATGAATTCTTCTGGTCATTTCTTCCGCCAGTAATTTCTTCAGATGTTTGGGATCACCAGCAAATGCTTTTTCCAAATCTTCAATTTCAGATTTTGAACGAAAACTAAAATAGCGAAAGAATTTGGATAAATCCGCGTCATCACTATTAATCCAGAATTGATAAAAGCGATATGGTGAAGTCATTTGAGGATCCAGAAAAATATTTCCTTCTTCCGTCTTGCCGAATTTTTTGCCATCTGCTTTAGTGAGCAATGGAGTAGTCAGAGCAAATGCTTTGGACCCGTTAATTCGTTTGCCAATATATTCGGTTCCTGCTGTGATATTTCCCCATTGATCAGAACCACCCATTTGCATAGCACAATTATATTCTTTGAACAGACAAAAGAAATCAAACGCCTGAATCAATTGATATGAAAACTCCGTATAGGATATTCCCGTTTCCAATCTCTTTTTAACGGATTCCTTGGACATCATGTAGTTAACGGTAATATGTTTGCCAACATCGCGCAGAAACTCCAACGCATTCATGTTTTTATAAAAATCATAGTTATTCACCAGGATGGCTCTGTTATCGCCGTGATCAAAATTCAACAATTTCCTGAATTGAACTTCCTGTGCGATAATATTTTCTTCGAGTTCCTCATATGATTTTAATTCTCTTTCCTTGTCTTTACCGGATGGATCACCAATTCGTCCGGTGGCACCACCCATTACGACGATGGGTTTGTGTCCGGCTTTTTGGAACAAGGTCAACAACATAATCTGGACATAATTGCCCAGGCCCAGTGATTTAGCTGTTGGATCGAATCCAATATATGCCGCTCTCATGCCGCTATTGAGATATTCTTCAAGACCCGGGGTAAAATCCTGCAACATATTTCTCCATCGCAATTCTTCCAGAAAATTCACGTTTTGCATAGCAAATTAAAGATTGTAAGTTTGCAAAATTACATACATATATGTAATCATTAGGACTTATCATTGCATTTAATTGATGGATATATCCAAATATATAGCTTCCAGATCGTTTGCCAGTTTCAAAACATCTTATACCAAAAGTATAATCCGGCTTTCGATTATGGCCATGTCATTAAGTTTGGCCGTTATGATTATTTCCCAAAGCATATTTAATGGTTTTCAAAAAGAAATTGCCAGAAAAGTATTTGGTTTTTGGGGACATATTCAAATTGCGGATATGAGGGTCAGCAGAGGAATTGAACCGTTCATGATTCAGATTTCAGATACCTTAAAAAACAGTATCTATCAAATCAAACTCCCTGGCGAAAAAGAGCCTGCTATCCGCCATATTCAATCATTTGTTGTTTTTCCGACGATTGTAGCCTCTAAAACTGAAATTGAAGGACTTTTCCTTAAGGGAGTTGGGGATGATTTTGACTGGAGTTTTTTTTCTGGCTTTCTTACTAAAGGTCGAGTTATTAATACGAGTAATAATAACCGTGAAATACTTATCTCTAGTCAAACTGCATCTAGATTATTAGTTGACACAGGGCAAAATATCATTCTCAATTTTATTATTGATGAAGCACCCGTAAAGCGCAAACTCAAAATTGTTGGCATTTATAATACCGGGCTTGTGGAATACGATCAGAAATGGGCCTTTGTTGATAAATCATTACTTCAACAAATACTACAAAAGAAAAGTAATGAGGTCACTGGCCTTGAAATTTATTGCAATAATATCCTTGAAGCAGATCATATTAAAGACTATCTTGAAGAAGAACTTTTACCATCTACCTGGTATTCAGAGACCATTCGGTTAAAATTTAAATTAATATTTGAATGGCTATCCTTACAAAATGTTAATAAAAATTTTATCTTACTATTGATTTTAGCAGTTTGCATTATCAATATGTCAACAACTACCATGATCTTGATTTTTGAAAGAACCCGTATGATTGGAGTATTAACTGTTATAGGTATGAATCGTTGGATGCAGCAAAAAATATTTATACGTTATGCAGCTAAGATTTTAATAAATAGTATGATTATTGGAAATATTGCCGGATATGGGCTGTGTTATTTGCAAGATAAATTCAAATTAATTAAATTAAATGAGGAGAAATATTATTTACCTTATGCAGCTGTTGATCTTTCTTTACTACCAATATTAGCCCTGAATATTTTTTTCTTCATACTCATTTTGGTCTTTTTAATGTTACCTACACTAATTGTACAATCCATACGACCTGTTCAGGCTCTTAAATTCCGGTAACAGATTCAGAATTCATCATTTTATTTAAATATATATCCGTCACTTTTCTAAGTGTTTAATGTCCTATTGCCAATATCTTCACATAGCATAAGAAATTGATGGATTTAAATAGCTGAGTAAGTCCGGAAAATTAATTAGGATTACCTGCAGGTTTTGTTAATTTTGTGTCCAAGAACTTTTCTGGAATGTTAAAAATAATTAGCGAACAAAATTCAGATGATCCGTTATTATGCAGTTGGGACAAAAGGATTCCAGGAAGTACTCACTTTAAAAGAGAGCTCCTGGATTAATTTAGCTCCACCATTTGTGGCCGGAGAACTGGATGAGTTTGCATCTGCACTTGGCATTGAATCCGATTTTCTTACTGACCCACTGGATGCTGAAGAGCGCGCCCGCTATGAAAAATATGACGAAGCGCGTAGTATCATATTTAACATGCCTGTAGTCAACGAAACGGAAAAGGAGAATGACCCTATATTTATTACTGTTCCAATGGGCATTATTTTATGCCAAAATAAAATCATAACTATTTGCAGTGTTGAATCTCCTGTTATTGAAAAATTCCTCGACCATAAAGTAAAAAATTTTAACCCGGCCAATGAAACCCTATTTATACTTCAGTTATTCGAACAAACAGTACGTTTATTTCTGGAGTATCTGAAGAAATTAAACATGAGAAGAAATCTCATCGAGCAGGAATTATACCATTCCAGCAGAAGCGAAGAGCTCCGCAGTTTGTTGCGAATTGAAAAAAGCCTGGTTTACTTTGTAAATTCATTAAGCGCCAATGAATTATTGAAATTAAAAATGAAACGTACCGATTTTCTTGGAATCAGGGAAAATGAAGATTACAGTGAGTTGTTTGAGGATATCATAGTGGACAACAACCAGGCCCGTGAAGTTGCACAGCTATATACGAATATCCTGAATGGCACAATGGAGGCTTTTGTTTCGATCATTTCAAATAATCTCAATAAGTTTATCAATCGCCTTACTGTTATTACCGTAGTGCTCATGGTGCCAACACTCATATCAAGTTTTTTCGGCATGAATGTCCCCATACCATTTGGCAACACGGCTTTTGCATTTTATTTTTTAATTATTTTTTCCCTGATATTCAGCCTAATGCTTCTTTGGTTTTTCAAAAAGAAGGAACTGCTGTAATTCATGTTGAATGTGCTTAGGCAGCACCAGGGGAACTATTTATTTCCAGTCAAATAATCCGTTTATTCTTGCTTCTACATCAGAGATTACTTTTCCTAAATCCTCCTTATTCCCAATAAAATCAAATTCATCCGTATTGATGATTATCACTGGACAATGATTAAATTCGTGAATCCATTGTTCGTAGCGTTGATTTAGTTTTTTTAAATAGTCCAGGCTCATATTACCTTCATAATCTCTTCCCCTCAATTGAATGTGGTTGACCAGAGTAGGAATAGATGCTTTAAGGTAAATTAGTAAATCAGGCGGCCGGATTGTACTCATCATGATCTCGAACAAGGAAAAATAATTGTCGAAATCGCGTTTAGACATTAGGCCCATTTCATGAAGGTTAGGAGCAAAAATATGGGCATCTTCGTAAATAGTTCTATCCTGAACAACTGTTTTATCTCCTCGCTGGATTTTTACAATTTGCTGAAAGCGGTTATTCAGAAAATAAATCTGGAGATTAAATGACCATCTAAGCATGTCGTAATAAAAATCACTCAGATAGGGATTTATGCTGGTATCTTCATATAACACATCCCAGTTAAATTGCCTCGACAGCAATTCACACAAGGTTGTTTTACCTGCTCCTATATTTCCGGCAATAGCGATGTGTTTCACAGTTAACGTTTCTTTGTTTATAGGATAATCAGGCTACAATATAATCCAAAATATAGTTTTATTTTAATCTAAAAGCCATTTTCATATAAGACGAAATTGAATTTCTTTATCGGCCAAAAAACCGGAATAGTCGGCCTTTTTATGAATATAGACTAATAGGATTCCAAGCTTCGCTTTATATGCCTATTTTTACAAGATTATTATTCGATATGCCAGATAATATTATTGAATTAAAAGAAATCACGAAAGTCTATGTGATGGGAGATGAGCGCATTGAAGCCGTCAAAAATATCAACTTAAGCATAGCCAGAAATGAATACTTAGCCCTTATGGGGCCATCCGGCAGCGGAAAATCCACATTAATGAATTTAATCGGCTGCCTGGATACGCCTAGCTCCGGGACTTATATTCTCAACAACCAAATGGTAAGCGAATTAAGTGATAATGAGTTAGCCGAAATAAGAAATAAGGAAATCGGATTTGTGTTTCAGACATTTAATTTGTTGCCAAGAATGAGCTCCCTTGAAAATGTGGCTATGCCATTGATCTATGCCGGAAAAAACAAGATCGAACGGGATGAAATTGCCATGCAAAAGCTTAAAGAAGTTGGTCTGGGCGACCGGGTTATGCATAAGCCCAATGAATTGTCCGGAGGCCAGAGACAACGCGTAGCCATCGCCAGAGCATTAGTCAATAACCCATCTATTATTCTTGCGGACGAACCAACAGGAAATCTGGATAGTAAAATCAGTGAAGAAATTATGCAGATCCTGAAGAAAATCCATGAATCAGGAAACACTATTATTTTGGTTACTCACGAAAAAGATATTGCACAGCATGCCCATCGAATTGTAAAACTTAGAGATGGCATGATTGAATCGGATACTTTAAATGAAGATCGATGAAAATTTATACCAAAACAGGAGATCAGGGTAAAACATCATTATTCGGAGGAAGACGGATATCCAAAGATGATCTTCGAATTGAAGCCTACGGTACCATTGATGAATTAAATTCTCATGTGGGTATGCTGTCTTCAGGTTTATTCGCAGAACAGAAGGAAAAATTACAAAAAATTCAAAATTATCTCTTTGTCATTGGTTCTAATTTAGCAGCTGATCCTAACGCAATCAATCTCAAAATACCAGAATTGGAAAATGATCAAATCATCTATCTGGAAACAGAAATTGATCGAATGGAAGCAACATTAAATCCACTTCGTTATTTTATTCTTCCAGGTGGAGACGCCGGCAGCGCACAAGCGCATTTGTGCAGGACTGTCTGCCGGAGGGCAGAAAGAAGAACGGTTTCTCTTAGTCAACTTGAACCCGTAAATGATCATATACTGATTTATCTAAACCGGTTATCCGACTACTTCTTTGTTCTCGCACGTTATATTTCGCATTTGAACGGTTCTGAAGAAATTTATTGGAAAGGCTAAGAAATCGCCCCATAATTCAAACAAGGATAATAGTACGAAGGGCATTCAAACGATTTTATCCGGCTCATGAAGTTAATAAGGACAATGCCTGCATCCTGACTTACAACAATATCCTCGCTTTTTCAGGTAACTGGCGGTAAAAACGAAAAAACCATTTTCAAGATAGTAATCTCTGTTTTCAATAAGTAAATCGGATTGTTTTAATTCATTCGAAGCGCAAGTGCCTTTTTGATCTTCATTTTTTGTACTCATAACCGGGTGTTACATAAAAATAGAGCCAGTAGACACTAAAAATTACGGAAGAATAGAATAGGGTACCAGCCAATTCATAACCAAAAAATGGAATGGCATTTAAATAACAAAGTACCAGTCCGTTAAAATCATGAGTATACATAACTTTTGACGTAAACCACTCTCCAAAATTACTGATCAAAAAGAATATTGTTGACGAAAGCAATGCTGTAGTAAAAATTCCAAAAGGCTTGAATTCATTATTAATTGCAAAATAATTAATGATATAAATGAATACAAAGGGGAGCAGTATCCAATAAACACCATTACTCATCCACATAAATTCAGTTTGCCTGTATAGTATATTATTTATGATAAGATCTGATACCAGATAAGCGAAAATTACGGCAACAAATGCCTTCCAGCTTCTCAATGCTACAGCACTAAATATAATGGCTGCGATTGAACCAGTAAAATTCGGGGCATGGGGTATAATACGGCTGAATATCACAATCAGAGCCAAACCCATAACCAGATAACTTGTGTTTTTATGTATAACAAATTTCATGACAACAAAAATAGGAGAATTTTTGAACATAATAAGAATAAATCTATTCAATACATTTGCCTGATCTAATGGAAATAAACAAATTCAGATATCCCTTCCTTGGCCTTGCCGGTAACTCCGGATTCGGGGCTTACCTCCTCACTTTAATGTGTTGTTTTTCCTTTTTCCTTCTTATACAATACTACTTAATTCCGGCTTCCGGTCAGATTCAAAGCGAATATTCCGCCTGGTACTACTTCTTACAATTGATACCTTTTAGCATTTTCCTGGTTTTGCTGCTCTTTTTTGCCACCTTTTTTCATCGAAGATCCCTTTTGAGTTTTTTAACGGGTCACACCGGTTTTAAATGGAAACGAACCTTGTTTTGTTTTGGATATTGGATTGCATTTAATGCAATTATTGAACTATTAAATTCAGTAGTTTTCAAACACCAATACACGTTTAGCTTTGATATTGTTCCGTTTTTTAATCTGGTGGCCATATCTTTAGTTTTTCTTTCGGCTCAATCCGCTGCGGAGGAAGTTTTTGTTAGAGGATATTTGCTGCAAGCTATTTGCTCAAATACTAACAAAATCTGGCTTGGTCCTGCCGGCACCAGTTTAGTGTTTTTACTACTCCATAATTCTAATCCGGAAAACGAACAGTATGGATATTGGTTAATGAGTTCCATTTATTTCACGACCGGTTTGCTTTTTGCCATATTCACGGTCCTTGGCAATGGCCTGGAGATTGCAATTGGATTACATGCGGCAAATAATTTTTATACTGCCGTCTTTGTCAATTTCGATTCATCGGCTTTAAAAACAGCATCCATGTTTCATACAAAATTTGATACCGCCTGGCCAACTTTGATCGCAAATTTATCCGGGCTGCTTCTATTGTATTTTATTTTAAGAAAACTAAACTGGATTCAAACTATTTCAGCGATAACAAACAATACTTTACATGAATCTTACCCGGCTTAGCGTTATCCTGATAGGATGTTTAAATATGACCCACGCACAATCTTACCGTTGGCAACAACGCGTTGAGTATAAAATGCAAATCGATTTTGATGCGGACAATCATCAATTCGATGGAAATCAAAATTTAAAATTGTGGAATAATAGTCCGGATACGCTTAAAAAATTATTTTATCATCTTTATTTCAATGCATTTCAACCTGGCAGCGATATGGACATCAAGTCGAGGGAAATTGCCGATCCCGATCCACGAATTGGAAACAGAATACAAAAACTAAATAAAGAAGAGATTGGATTTCATAAAATCTATTTTATCAAACAGGGGAGAGAGCGCTTAAAATATACAGTGCATGGTACAATACTGGAAGTCCTGCTGGAGAAGCCTGTAAAACCGGGTGAATCTGTTACTATTGATATGAGTTTCCGCTCACAGGTTCCTGTTCAAATCAGAAGAAGTGGCCGCAACAATGCGGAAGGAATAGATTATTCAATGGCACAATGGTATCCTAAATTGTGTAATTACGACGAACAAGGCTGGCATACTCCATCCTATATAGCGAGAGAATTTTATGGCCCCTGGGGCGATTTTGATGTAACTATCTACATGGATAAAAAATATTGCATCGCTGCTACAGGCATTCTTCAAAATCCGGATGAAGTTGGTTGCGGATATTCCAAAAATGCAACAAATCGCAACAAAAAAGTATGGAAATTTCATGCTGAGAATGTGCATGATTTTGTCTGGACTGCAGATCCGGATTACACACACACTACATTTACCAGAAAAAATGGTTGTGTTTTACATTTTTTTTATCAGGAAAATGAAAAGACTAAAGAATCCTGGAGTCAATTACCAAAGATTTTGGATAAAGCTTTTGATTTTATTGAAACCAAATACGGGCCTTATCCCTTTCCGGCATATTCATTTATACAAGGCGGTGATGGCGGAATGGAATATCCGATGGCTACGCTTATTACCGGCAACCGCTCTATTAATAGCCTGGTTGGTGTATCTCTGCACGAATTAATGCATAGCTGGTACCAAATGATGCTTGCCACAAATGAAAGTCTGTATCCCTGGATGGATGAGGGTTTTGCTTCCTATGCCGAAGAAGAAGTATTTAATTATTTGAAACAAGAAAAAATAATCTCAGGAGAGCCCGCCATTGACCCGCATTTAGAAACCATAAAAAACTATATCGCATTTGCCCAAAGTGGACTCGAAGAAGCACTTAGCACACATGCAGATCACTACGCTACAAACAGGGCATACGGTATGGCCGCGTATGTAAAAGGCGCTGTTTGTCTTGCAGAATTAAAGTATATCATAGGAGAAAATGCATTTAATAAAGGAATGTTGGATTATTACTGGCAATGGAAATTTCGTCATCCGAATCCCAATGATTTTATTCGTGTCATGGAAAAAGCAGCTGATCTCGAATTGGATTGGTTTAAGGAATATTTTGTCTACACCACCAAGAAAGTGGATTACGGCATTGATAGCATTTACGAAGCGAATGGAAAGTCTATAATTAAATTAAAACGATATGAATTGTTTCCGATGCCTATTGAAGTAAAAGTCAGCTTTACCGATGGCAAGCAGATTCTATACTATATACCTCTGGATTTGATGATGGGAAGCAAGCAATTTACAGATACCAAACGGGTTCAACCACTTCCTGCTTGGTCCTGGGTTAATCCGGTTTATCAATTTGATATAGACCGGAAACTATCTGAAATATCTGAAATCAGATTGAATCCGGAAAATCAGTTAATCGATATCAATTCATCAAATGATGTTATATCACTTAAAAAATAAATAACATGCAAACGAAAGAATTTTTACTTCATCTGCCTGAAAAGGTTAACACAGAATTACTACAAGGCTTATCTACCTGTTTTCATTTTGATCTTGAAGGAGATGAAGGCGGACAAGTCACTGTGCTGGTAGAAAATGGCCGCATGATAACCAGTGAAGGGTTAAATGGAAATCCAACTTGCGTCATCAAGGCAAAAGCAGATGATTTAAAAAAGGTTTTTAAAGGTGAATTAAATCCCATGATGGCCATACTAACGGGTAAGTTAAAAATCAGCAACCAGGGTGAAATGATGAAGTTTGCTAAATTATTGGGTTGGATGTAAGGCCTTCTCTCACGAATAGAATAATCAATAAACAGGCTTTACGAAATGTATAAGTGTTTATACTCATTCTGATTAATTCGCTCAGAATCTAAAGACCGTTTACTAAAAAGTCAATCTCAAGGTGACTTGACCAGCAGCTGAATAAAGACTTGGAGCATATTGGAAACTCAGGTTTTTAGAAACATCGAAATCCTGTAAATGCCTGTCGACAAATGCTTCAATTCCATTTAATAAATAAACCAGTCCGATTCCGATATAACTTAACTGAAGATTTTTATCATAAAATTGACGATAACTATTAATCCCGGTGAGGGTCAATACATCTTTAAATTCATCAGTAGGATTAAGTGGTTCGAGACCTGCTTTTACTCTTTCTGCGTTCGCTTTTTCAAGGTCCACCCTGAGATGATAGGCATTATCAAACCTGTTGTATTCTTTAGAATTAAAATTGATGGAATAAATCAACAGACCCAAACCTGTGTAAATGATCGGCACCTTCCAATAACTTTTATTGTAAACCTGTCCGGCACCGGGTAAAATCAATGAATAAATAAAGGCTTTGCCTGGTTTTCCTTTAAACAACACAGAAAATATTCCGGGCGCCTTAACACTATCCGGCTGTGGTGCATTCGTTTTAACACTGTCTTTGTATTCCTGAGCCGAAGATGCCTGAATAATGAAACCAATAAATGCTATAACGAAGACAATTGTTCTCATAAATTAGTCTTCAATACGATCGAAAATATCATTTAATTGTCTGTCATCCTTAAATTTTATAACAATTTGACCTTCGCCGTTCTGCTTTCGGGCTATATGAACTTTATAGCCAAAAAAAGCACTCATCCGATCTTCCAGCAATTTAATCTGACCCGGAGTTGCAGAAGGAACTGGCTTCACTGGCTTCCTGGCCTTTGCACGGGAATAGGATTGTAAAATCTTTTCTGCATCCCTTACTGACAATTCCTTTGTTTGAATATCTTTAAATAATTGCATCTGTTGCATGAGATCATCCACTCCTGCGATTACTCTGGCATGACCCATGGATAGCGATTTGTTCTTAATTGCATTTTGAATTTCGACAGGTAATTTTAGTAAGCGAACATAATTGCTTATTGTACTTCTTTTTTTTCCAACACGGCTCGAAAGTTCTTCCTGAGTATAATTGTATTCATCAGACAATCTTTGATATGAAATGGCAATCTCAATCGGATTAAGATCTTCTCTTTGTATATTTTCTACCAATGCCATTTCCAGCATCTCATTGTCATTAGCAGTGCGCACATATACCGGAATTTCTTTAAGTCCTGCCAAAAGTGAAGCCCTGTACCTTCTTTCTCCGCTAATGATCTGGTACTCATCAATATTCGTTTTGCGCACCGTCAGCGGCTGTATGATTCCGTAGGTTTTAATCGAATCTGAAAGTTCTTTAATTAATTCTTCTTCGAATACATGTCTTGGTTGTAATTTGTTAGTATGAATCTGAGCAACCGGAATCACACTTACTGTATTTATTGCTGTGCTGCTTACCGGATTGGTTTTAACACCAGTTTCCGTATTTATGTTGGATAAGAGAGCTCGCAAGCCTTTCCCTAATTCGCTTTTCTGACTCATAAGTTAGAATTAATTTTTGCGCATGAATTCATCCGCAAGATTTAAAAAATTGTGACTTCCTTTACTTGCAGCGTCATACAAGACAACAGGTTTTTTTACCAAAGGTGCTTCTGATATTTTAGAATTCCTGTGAATGATCGTTTCAAATATAGGCAGATGAATGTTTTCTTTTATATTCTGAATTACCATCGTCGAAAGTCTTAAGCGCTTATCATACATGCTAAGCAAAACACCTTCTATTTCAAGTTTAGGATTCAACACTGCTTTAACCAATTCAATTGTATTTTTAATCTTGGATAAGCCTTCTAATGCAAACAATTCACATTGCACTGGAATCAGGACTGAATCGGCAGCAGTCAATGCATTTATTGTGGTAAGCCCTAAGGAAGGAAGACAATCAATAAAGATAAAATCATACTCATCCCTTATTTTATCAATAACCGCCTTCATTGCTTTTTCACGATTGGGTCGGTTTACTAATTCAATGTCTGCGCCAACAAGATCGATATGCGATGGCAACAGGTAAAGATTCGGCGTATCTGTTGCAATAATGACATCGTGTGGATCGACATCATTAATCATGCAATCATATAAACTGTATTGGATGGCTTCGGAGTCAGCACCGGTGCCGGATGTACTATTGGCTTGCGGATCTGCATCAACCAATAACACTTTCTTTTCCAATATTGCAATACAGGAAGCAAGATTAATTGCGGTAGTGGTTTTGCCTACACCGCCTTTTTGATTCGCTATTGCGACTACTTTTCCCATTATACAGAAAATAATTCATTGACTTTAGGAAGTATGATTCGCTTATTTCTTCCTAAAAATGCATTGGTTACCTTTTGATGATCAATTTCAATTACCGGAAAGGTATCATAGTGACAAGCTATTATAGTGTCACATTTAATAAAATCAGACGCCAGCAAAGCATCTTCATAACCCATGGTGAAATTGTCCCCAATTGGTAAAAATGCAAAATCCAACTTAGGAGCGATCATAGGTATTAGTTGCATGTCCATAGTAAGCGCTGTATCTCCTGCAAAATAAAAACTGAATTCGTCCCCATAAACCAGGAAACCTGCCGGATTTGCCCCATAATTTCCATCCGGAAGTATGCTGGAATGAATAGCATTTACCATCTTCACTGTGCCGAAATCGAATTTTCTTTTCCCGCCGATATTCATATGAAATCCGGAGAGCCCTTTGTTTTCCAGCCAGGAAACTACCTCGTAAGCTCCAATTACCGGTGCATTGTTGTTTTTGGCTATTAGCTCGGCATCTCCTATATGATCCCCATGCCCGTGAGAAATAAGTATATAATCTGCTTTAACATCTTGAATATCAACATCTTTAGCAAGCGGATTACCGGCTATAAAGGGATCGAACAGAATCCGCTTATTCAATAATTCAACCGCGTAACACGAATGGCCGTAATATTGGATCTTCATATTTAAAATTTACGCAAACCTACAGCAATAATCGCAGATGTCGCAAATTCCACAGGGTGTATAAGGAATTGATTTAACGATTTTTAAGTATAAACCCAAAATGTTCTTCCCGTCTTAGACTTGCACAAGAATAGATTAATACTTTATTCTGCAAAGAGGCTATCAATGGCGAAATAGCCATTTATATTTGAGACATGAATTGGCCTGGACTAAATGGTAGTGATAATAATGTATCACGTCACTTCTTGTATTGGTGTTCTGCCGTTATATTATTTACCTGCTTTTCATGTAAAGACAAGTCGCCCACTATAAGACCAAGAGTATTTCATTATAATCAGGTAAATTATATCACTTCTTTAGATCCCGCCTTTGCCAAAACACAAAACAATGTTTGGGCAATAGATCATTTGTTTAATCAGCTAATTGATCTCAACGATTCTATGAGGATCATTCCTGAAATAGCTAAATCATGGGACATTTCTGAAGATGGACTGACTTACCGTTTTAACTTGAGAAATGATGTTTTATTTCATTCCGACCCTTGCTTTGGAAAAGAGAATACAAGACGAGTGACCGCTAAAGATGTTGTTTATAGCTTTAATCGTCTACTTGATCCGGATGTCAATTCTCCTGGTTCCTGGATTTTCAGAGACAAAGTGGACACATTAATTCCCTTTCAGGCAATTGACGATACTACATTCATCATACATTTAAAATCTGCATTCTCGCCTTTACTTCAAATGCTGACGATGCAATACTGCAGCGTGTTACCTGAAGAAGCTGTCTTATTTTATAAGAATGAAATCGGCAAGCATCCGGTCGGCACAGGACCATTTCAATTAAAAAAATGGATTGACCGGCGCGGTTTGTTTCTCAGTAAAAATCCCACGTATTACAAACCCGGACTTCCTTTATTGGAAGGAATCCGGATCAGCTTTATTGAAGACCGCAATACGGCCTATCTCGAATTCTTAAAAAATGAAATCGACTTTTTTTCAGGATTACAATCGGGATTTGCCTTGCAATTGGTTACGCGTGAAGGAGACCTTAGAGAAGACAGAAAAAAACAAATGAAATTGATTAAAGGTGATTTTCTGAATACAGAATACATTGGGATTAATTTCAAATTGCTGGATAAATCCAATCCATTATCAGACAAAAGAGTAAGACAGGCTTTAAATTTTGCAATCGACCGGAAAACTATGTTACAGTTGCTGAAGTTTGGAATTGGCAATCCGGCTGTAAGGGGGTTTATACCCAAAGGCTTACCAGTTACAAACGAAAGTACCCCCGATGCCTATAGTTTTAATGTCGATTCCGCCAGACAATTATTAAAACTGGCAGGATATGAAAATAAAAATAAGTTTCCGGAATTGACCATTTATACCAATAAAGATTATGTGGATCTAATCACCTTTGTTGCCAAAGAATGGGAAGAAATTGGGATACCGGTAAAAATCGATCTTGTTGAAACAGCCACATTACGTGAAAAAATGAGATTATCAGAATTACAATTATTCCGGGCTTCCTGGATCGCGGATTATCCGGATGAAGAATCTTTTTTAAATGTATTTTACAGCAAAAATCCCGCTCCACCGAATTATACCAGATTCAGCAATGCAGAGTATGACCGCCTGTATGAACTTGCCATCCGGGAAAATAATCATGAAATTCGTTCAAAATTATATCAACAGATGAATCGAATAATAATTGATGAAGCTCCTGTGATCTTTTTGTTTTACGATCAAACGGCCTGGTTCTCACAAAATCAAATTATCAATCTGAAGAGCAATCCTCTTAATATACCAAAACTTGAAGAAGTTGACGAGAACACAAATTGAGCAGAACAGAATTTAAATCAAATAACAGTTTAACAAACCATTTAATTCAAATCTAAGTAGGATCAATCTACTCTGTTTTGCACCTCTGGAATATTATTTTAGAGTCTAATAAATTTTCTTGCTTCGACTTTCCCATTTTGAAGATGTACCTGTGCAAAGTACAGACCCATCTGTAAATTGGTATTATCAAACTTTACTTGCCTGGTGTCAGCTGAATAATTCTGATTCATTACAGGCACACCGTTGGCATTGATTATTTGAATGCTTCTTATGTTTTCATTTGAATTAATAACAATATCATGGAGACTTTCATGACTTAATGTGAGTGATTCGCCCACTAATGAATTGAGCAAGTATTCCACTTCAACATTGCCGATTACCTTTTTTAGTTTATCAAATACAAATTCATGAATGAAGTTTTTAAAATGACTTGGACTTAAGCGATCCGTATTCCTGGTATAGATAGTGAACCATGTTTCTCCGGCAGCAAAATGGATATCATTATTGGATGAGCTGGAACCCAGCATTCTTAAAACATCGGGTGCAAGATTCAAATTGTAATCAAATCCTCTGGAAGCATCAAACTTGGATGAACCTGAAATACCAATAAAATTATTTGACTTACCCTTTACTTCAAATTGAAAAGCAGTAAGATCATAATCTTCATCGGTATAGAAACGGTGCTCATAAGTACCATCCGCCAATTTATTTTTTTCAACATAGAATTTCACTACATTGGAAGACCTTTCAATGGTTTCATCATCCGCAAACAAATTTGCTCCGGTGACATCCCCATATTTTCCAACACCGAATTCATTGGTTTTGTATTGACCTACGAGATCTTTCACCAATACACGATCTGTCAGATCATTGATGTTAGTGGATTTCGGATTGTGAACAACGACATAACTTTTTGTCAGCTTATTAAACTTTGCCGTAACGCCAAGAACCAATTTTCTTATTTCTGAGATATCCGCTGCGGATACACTGCCGGAATTATTTACGTCAGCAACCGCTTTTTGAAGATTATTTAAGGTTTGCAAACCCAGTATACTTCTTTGGATATAGACAATATCTGCTGTCGTAACGCCGGCTACCGGATCTGCAGTGGCATTCATTTGAGGAATAACATAATATCCATCAATATTTGAAGCTAAATTGAATTCACAATTATACTTACCTGTTTTTATTTCATTGGCAGGATTTCCATTTAATAAATCCACCACATAATAGGTTTCCGGTTGGATTTGGGTAATTGTTTTAACGGTAAAGGCATTGGCACAAGTTCCACCACCGCCGCCGCCATTGGTTACACGAAGAGCTTGTGCGATTGCAGTATCCAATTGACTCTGATCAGTTGTAGTCATTGGAACATTGTAATTTACATCTCCTTTAGGGTTGATTACCACAAAAGTAGGAGTACCGTAAAAAGGCCCAAAAGTACCTGAAGTATAGGGTGATCTGGCTGCAGCTGCGCCTCCATCTTTGCTAATTCCGGGGAAAGTAAATCCTTTGGTATTGTGATAGGCTTTAACCAGAATGTCATTATCTCCATTTTGAGTGGTTATTTCCATAAACTGAACCCTTCCATTCCCTGAACCCCACCTTACATAAGCCTGTTGTACATAAGGCGCTATTGTTGCGCACGGGGGACAGCCCACAAAAAAGAACTTTATAACCATAACTTTGTCTTTGTTGAGGTAGTCAGCATACAGATTATGGACTTTACCATTGAAATCAGTGACCGTAAAATCAGGAGCTTTTGCGGCCTGAACCAACAAAGGAAATATGGCAAGAAATAATACATTTAAACCTACTTTCGCTCTCATAAATCAAAATTTAAATCAAAATTACAGCTAATTGACTGAGTTTCAAAATACTTCTACTAAAATTAGTCCCGATTTAAAAATTATAGATCTGGGACTTATTGATTACCAGGAAGCCTGGAATATACAAACAACTATTCATCAGAATTTGATTCAGCAAAAGCGGGAAAATCCAATGGATTTCAGTCACCATAGCCTAATTCTTTGCGAACATCCCCATGTTTTCACTCTGGGCAAATCCGGAACAGAATCCAATTTATTGCAGCCGCGGGACAAAATGGACGATATTCAAGCCCGATTTTACAAAATAAACAGGGGAGGAGACATTACTTATCACGGCCCCGGACAATTGGTAGCTTATCCTATTTTGGATCTGGACAAATTATTTACCGATGTTCACCGGTTTGTGAGATCCCTGGAAAATACCATTATTGATTTATTGTCAGAATATGGTTTGGAAGCAGGACAGATACCGGGAGTAACCGGAGTTTGGTTAGATAAAGATCAGAAAATGCCCCGAAAAATTTGCGCGATCGGAGTCCATCTCAGCAGGTGGGTAAGCCTCCATGGTTTGGCATTTAATGTCAATACGAATCTGGACTATTTTAAGTACATCATTCCCTGCGGAATTGATCCAAAAGAAAAAACCGTGACATCGCTTTCAAAAGAATTACAGAGAGAAATTCCAATGCCTGAAGTAAAGGAAAAATTTATTAAACACTTTATACATAATTTTGAATTAAAATGGATCCCTTAAATACAAAAACAAAAAAGGTCAGCGAATCTTTTACAGAAATGAATGAATTGGTGTTACCAAACGATACTAACGTTCTCGGTAATTTAATGGGTGGCAACCTGATGAGATGGATGGATATTGCTTCAGCAATTTGTGCTGCCAAACATTGCGAAGCTCATGTGGTAACCGTTTCGGTCGATCATCTTACTTTTCAGGAACCAATAAAACTTGGTGATGTCGTAAATATTAAAGCAAGTGTAACCCGCTCTTTTAATTCATCCGTAGAAATATTTCTAGAAGTTTTTACCAGGGGCGTTTTACAAAATATTTCACATAAATCGAATCAAGCCTATTTTACATTTGTGGCACTTGACGAACGCACATCTAAACCAAAACCAGTCCCTCATGTAAGCCCTGAGACAGAAGAAGAAATCAAGAGATTTAATGAAGCGGTTGTTCGGCGGGAATTTCGTCTCGTAGTCAGCGGTAGAATTAAACCATCAGAAGCCACGCACTCCAAAGATTTTTTAAACAGATAAGAATCACAATGAAATTCATTCTATACAAATCTTTACCATTTTGTATCATTTTCACTTTGTTTCAATGCATTGATCCGAAGCAATCAAAGGAACAATTCCAAAATGAAAACATTCCTCCAAATGATTTATACCTACTGGATAAAATAGGAGAACCAACTAAAGAATTTTTAGCGCTAAGAGAATCTGAAATTGAACATTATAAAAAAACGCAAACTCTTTATAGGAATGCACCAAATAATATTCCAGGTCAATGGACTGTTCAGGGACCTGGAAATCTTGGGGGCCGTGTCAATGCTATTGCAGTTAATCCGCAGGATGAAAAAATTATTTTTATTGGATTTTCACATGGCGGCGCATACCGAACATTGGATGGTGGCCAGAACTGGACTCCGGTTTTTGACAATGAATCTACATTATATATAAGTGATATAGCCATAGATCCAATTCATCCCAACACAATTTATATCGCCACCGGAGATCTGAATGGCGGTTTTTATTGTGGCCAGGGCAATGGTATTTATAAAAGTACAGACAACGGGAATACATGGAAACATTTAGGCTTATCGGAAACCAGGGTGCTTTCTGAAATTCTGATTGATTTTAAAAATCCTCAAATCATCTATGCAGCTTCTTTGGGATATAGTTATGAAAAAAATAATTTCAGGGGTTTATATAAATCCATCGACGGAGGTTTAAATTGGAATCAGGTATTCTATCTCAATGATTCTACCGGAATAACGGATATTGCAATGCATCCTGTGAATCCAAATATCTTATTTGCAGTTTCCTGGAATAAACTAGGCTTAAACAACCGAGGTGTTGTCAATGGGCCAGATGGGCAAATTTTCAAATCCATTGATGGTGGAGCAAATTGGAAGAAACTTAAAAAAGGATTGCCAAGCGATAGCATAAATGGCAGAATTGCCATAGCAATCTCTCAAAGTGAACCCAATGTAATTTATGCGCGCTATGTAAGGTCTTATGATTGCAATGGTGATGCAAGTAACAATCTCTATGCAATCTACAAGTCTACTGATACCGGTGAAAGCTGGAATGAATTACCCGCACTTGAAGGAGGATCAGGACTCGATTGTTCGTGTCTGGGTGGATTTGGATGGTACTTCAACAGTATAGCTGTTAATCCGGATAATGCAGATGATGTATATATTCTCGGTGTAGAGATGTTTCGATCACAGGATGGTGGATACAATTGGAATTTGGCCGTTCCTAAATGGTTTACTTATGATGTACATGCAGATAAACACAAACTGGTGTTTTTAAAGAATGGTGATTTCTTATTAGGTACGGATGGGGGACTTTACAAGCACCACGAAAGCAGTGATACCTGGGAAGACTTAGAAAACATTCCCACAAATCAGGTTTATAGGGTTGCCTACAATCCAAATGAACCCAAATTATATTATGGGGGCCTGCAGGACAATGGGTCCACAGGAGGAAATAAATTATTTATTAATAATTGGGATCGTATCTATGGCGGAGATGGATTTCAAATGGCATTTAAAAAAGACAATCCCAATATATATTATGCCGAATATCAGTATGGCGAGATACGACAATACAATAATGGAATGTGGCAAAATTTTACAGGTGGATTGAATGGTAACAAAAATTGGGATTTTCCATATATGATTTCCAGACATAATTCATCAAAACTATTAGCCGGTTCAAATCAGGTTTATTACAACGCATCAGATACAGGTGCAAACTGGAAAGCAATTAGTCCGAACCTTGTTGGAAATCCAAGATATGCTGCGCGCTCGAATCCAAGTATCACAACCATTGATGAATCACCCCTGGATAGTAGTATTTTAATAGCCGGAACGATAAATGGAAATGTTTGGATCACCAAAAACTTTGATAAAAACTGGATGAATGTTTCTTCCAATTTACCGTCTGCATATATTTCTTCAGTAAAGACTTCTTATAAAGATCGCAATACTTTTTATGCAACATTGAGTGGACATCGTGGCAACGATTTTAATGCCTATGTGTACAAGACCATAGACAATGGAAACAGTTGGCAAAACATACATGGAGATCTGCCCGGCCTACCTGTGTATGACATACTGGTTTATCCGGGGAAAGGAGATTCCGTATTATTCGTTGGAAATCATATCGGAGTCTACGTGACTTTGGATGGCGGCCTTAGCTGGAGCAGGGTAGGTGATAATATGCCATTTATTGAAGTTTTTGATTTGGAAATTAATGAATCTGAAAAGACATTGATTGCCGCTACTGTTGGAAAATCGATAATGACGTTTCCCCTGGAAGATGTTTTTAAGAAGATAGTCAGGATCACTAATCAAAACATTGCAGCTCCAATAAGCATCTTTCCAAATCCGGTGGTGAGTCAACTTACTATTTCAGGTATTGAGAAAATGAATTCCCGCATAGAATGTCAAATCGTTGATGAACTTGGAAAAGTACTTATACACTCAGTTGAAATAAATAGAATTGAGCCATCGGTTAATGTGTCTGATCTTCCCAATGGTTTATACTACCTTAATTTAAAATTCAATTCTGCTTATAAATCGATTCCTTTTCTGAAGCAGTAACAGTAATCCATTAATCTTTTACATCATACCTTTTTTATTTTATTTTGAATAACGGAACAATTGATATTGTTTTAGATAATAATATTAAATACTTTTATTGCCATCATATAAACAGGAGTAAATTCCACACCCTGAAGTATCCGATACAATCTGCACCAATAAAATTTTGTTCATAATAATTTCAGAAGCCAAAGTTGACTGAATAATTTAGTAGTAGAACCGTAAATACTAAAATAAAATTCTATACACAGGCAACTTAATTAATTCTATTTGCGTATAGTTATACATTAGAACGTTCTATCTTGATTTAACCATCTTTTAACATTTAATATTTTTTATGAGTAAATTATCAGTATTAGTAGGTATTTATATTATTATTTTGGCTTCTTGCCAAAAAGACAATACCAGTTTAACCACAAGCCAGTTGTTATCAGGAAAGAACATTACTGATCAACAATTAGCATCGACTTCCATTGTTGATTTGAATACGGGCGAGACAACGACTGCGTTTGAATTTAGTCAGAGAGGAAGACCAGAAAGAGATAGTGCCTGTCATAAATTTCCAATTGATTCTTTGTCAAAATCCATTACAGATTACATCGCAACAAATTATCCTGGATCAACAATCGAAGGTGCAAGAAAAGACAGATCAGGAGATTTTAAAGTGATCATTAAATTAGCCGACGGTACTTTTAAAATTCTTGAATTCGATGTTACCGGCGTTTTTGTAAAAGAAATTCAACGCAAAAACCCTAATGGCGGACCAGGCGGCCCCGGACATGGTGGACACAGGGGACATGGTGGCGACGATCATCATCTAACCCAGGTAGATATCACAAGTTTACTGGTTGTAATTACAGATTACATTAGTACAAACTATGCAGGCTGGTCTATTGACAGGGCCGGTATGGCTAAGGACGGCGATTTTATTATCGCAATCAGTATGAATGGAGAACGAAAGTTGCTTTTGTTTGATGCAAATGGTGCCTTTATCAGAGTTTTAAGATAATCTAATTTCAAAAATAAAAATACCTTCTTGTAAACACAGGAAGGTATTTTTATTTTATAAACTATTCATTTATAAACTGAATCCATTAACAGCAAAATCCTGTAGTTAACGTACTAATATTACAAACAGCATAGGATGGTCGTATTCCTTGCAAATCAGGGAAACTTTAATTTAAATGATCTAAAGTCTATTCTTTCGCATTACAAATAATCATTATATTTGCATAGTTACTAATCATTCATTAAATCAATGAATCTAAACTATACTGTATCAACTGTAATTATACTGCTGTTCAGTTTTAAAACCCTGTTATCCCAAACGCATTCTAACACTGACACTCTTGAAACTGCCCGCCAATTCGCTTATTCCAAACAGTATAGTCAGGCAATTGACTTATTAAAAGCCTATGAATCTTATCATCCTGCTGAAGTCAACTCAATCCGTCTGCATGCACAAGTTTTATATTGGATGAATGATTATGATTCTGCATTTCAATTATATGAAAAGACTTTGAATCAGAATCCCAATCCATTTATAAAACTGGATTATGCCCGAATGTTATTTGAATTATCCCGGATTCAACGTGCAAAAGAAATACTAACGGAGTATTTAAGAACAGATAAAACAAATATCGAAGCAAATAATATGATGGGCACTATTTCCTATTGGAATGGGAATTCGTCAAAAGCGAAAGAGTACTTCAGAACTGTACTTAAGCGATATCCCCGCAATGAATGGGCGGTTAAGTACATGAAAGAAATTAATGCAGTTACTGCTCCTTTTCTGAAAATTCATGCTGACTATAATGATGATACCCAACCTTTGCAATCTGTGATTCCCGGAATCGAAACAGGGTGGTATCTTTCCAATTGGTTGAGTCCCACACTTGCCTTCCAGTTTCAACACTCGAAAGATTCTGCTATTTCTTATGATGCATACTCATTTCAATTAAGCAATCCATTTTCTTTTTCTAAAATAAATACGCAATTGGTCTTATCTTCAGGAGGCTTCAAAAGCCCTTCAGATCATTCCATCCATTGGATTGGCGGTATTGAATTAAACAAAAAAGCATTCCATAACTTTACAATAACCGGTTTGGCAGAACGAAAGCCATACTTATATACAGTGAGTAGTTTACAAAATTCTGTAATCCAAAATAATTATGCTGCAGCAATCGGCTTCGAAAAAAAACGTAGCTGGCATGGACGTGCAGCATATAACATACAGGATTTTTCGGACAACAATACTATTCAAACATTCAGTTCATGGTTACTCACACCTCCAATCCAATTTTCTCTATTTGAATTCAGGATTGGATATGCAAACAATTTCTCCAATTCAAAGGAAAATCGATATACTTCTGTAAAATCCATTCAGGAAATTATTGCCGGTGACACCATGATCACCGGGATATACAAATCTTATTTTACTCCTAAAAATCAGCGGGTTCATTCCATACTGAGCAATTTGACATTCAAGCCAAGCAATTCTTTACAATTCATTTTAAATGCAAGTTTTGGAATTTCTGCAATGGCAGATAACCCTTATTTATTCCTGGATAAAGACTTTAACAATGAAGTCATAATAAACAGAGGATTTACCTCAACTTATTACAAACCGTTATCCCTGAATGGCAAAATAAACTATATCATCTCAGATAAATTAATACTTGATGCCGGATATACTTACGAAAAGACTTTATTTTACACGATCCGAAATGCAAATATGTCATTGAAATACCTATTTATCCGTGAATAATTTAAAGAATACCGATTTTTGGGTATTTCGACAGACCAACGAGATCAATACCAGGGGGCTTTTCTTTCTTTATGTAATGGTTATTGCCGGTATAATCAGCATTACGCGTTTGGCCGATTGGTGGTTTCGGGAAGAACACGTATCATCCTTTTCATTTTTTGTTTTATTGTCCGTGGTATTCTGGTATGGAATCTTAAGGCTCATACTGATTTGGGTGAATTATCTTGCTATTCGCAAACCTGTATTTCATCCAGTTGCCAAAAATATTCGCGTAGCAATTTTTACAACGAGTTCACCCGGTGAACCATTAAGCATGTTTGAAAAAACCCTCGAAGCCTGCTCGAAAATCAGATATCCACATACAACCTATCTGTTAGATGATACTAAAGACCCTGCATTTAAACAATGTGCTGAGAAACATGGTGCTGTCCATCTGGAATTAGTTGGTTATCCAGGTGCTAAGGCAGGAAAAATAAATGCAGCACTTAGCAGAACAGATGAAGAAATTATTTTGGTCTTAGACCCGGATCACATCCCATTTCCCAATTTCTTTGATGAAGTATTGGGATTTTTTGCTGATGAACAAGTAGGATATGTTCAAGTTGCACAAGCCTATTATAACCAGTACAGGTCATTCACAGCAAAAGGAGCTGCCGAACAAACCTATTCTTTTTATGGCCCAACACAAATGGGCTTATTCGGTAGAAATTGTTCTGTGGCTATTGGTTCCAATTGTACATTCAGACGCAAAGCACTTGAATCTATTGGCGGGCATGGTATCGGCCTTGCAGAAGATTTAGTTACTTCGATTCGAATCCATGCCGCAGGATGGAAATCCATTTATCATCCAGTTATTATAAGCCGTGGACTTGTACCTGAAGAATTTGGTTCATTTTGCAAGCAACAATTAAAATGGGCTAGGGGCGTCCATGAAGTTCTGTTTTCTGAATTGCCGCGATTATTTAAAAAACTGAGCTTTTGGCAACGAATATCATACACAACTATTGGCAGCTATTACCTGGTCGGTTTAATCACCTTGATTTATTTATTAATTCCATTTGTGTATTTGTTATTCGGGGTGCTACCGGCAAAAATGCAATTTATAGAATTTGTATTTTATGGCGCACCGGTTATGATCATTGCAATATTGATATACTTTTACATGCAATATTGGATGTGTCATCCGGAATCCGAAAGAGGATTTCACTGGCGGGGAATGATTCTTAAGTTTGCTTGCTGGCCTGTATTTTTTCTGGGATTTGTCTTATCATTGAATAATGCAGAAATCCCATATATACCAACCGCTAAACAGGCAGTCATCGGAAAAATATCACCCTTTGTATACCCTTTATTGATTCAATTATTCCTTTTTATTTTAATTATATCGTATGTCATTCTGGAAAGAAGATTCGTCATTCCGGAAACCATTCTCGTAATGACTGCAGAAAAAACCTGGGGAATGATAGCTTTTGCTACTATTTCATTTCTGCTTTCCATCGGAGGCCTGTATGCTGTGCTGGATTCACAATTTCTAAAGCCCGAAGACCCCTGGGATAAGGTCGATATTTCTCAAATAATATCTAAAAATACCAAGTAATGAAAAAAAGTATACAACGAATTGGATTGGTTCTTTCAGCAATTATTTCCGGTATTTTATTAGTCTGGTTTTTAACTAAAATGGGAGAAAAATCTACAGGTCCACTCGAAGACACCATGATTGCAATGGGGAAAGGCGTTTCTTCCATAGAAAATAAATTCATTCTTCAAAACAGAAAACACACCCGATCAGAAAGTTTGCTTTGGTTTAATGAATACAGGAATGACGCAAATAAAATGGCGAACTATGACCATATTTTTTATGGAGCATTTGACAATGAGTTTTCTGAATCCTTTCAAAGCATTGTAGAACTGGAAAACGCTTTGCAAACTACTTTTCCAATAATTCATATTTATACTGCGTGGGGTAGTAAACCTGAACAACGATTTCCTGCCATGCAAGCTAAAGCCATTCTGGATGTTGGATCTATTCCTTGCATTACCTGGGAACCTTGGTTAACCGATTTTAGCAAGGATGAATTACCCAATATCGTTACTGATGTAAAAAAACGAGATAAGCATGGATTAAGGGCAATTGCAAATGGAGATTATGATATTTATATCGATAAATGGGCAGACGAAGTAAAAGCTTTAGGTAAATTGATTTTCGTTCGCTTAGGACATGAAATGAACGATCCATACCGATATCCATGGGGACCACAAAACAATAAACCGGAAGATTTTGTCGCAGCGTGGAAACACGTGGTTAATCGGTTCCGGTCAACAGGGGCAACAAATGCAATATGGGTTTGGTCTCCACACCCTGCATATTCTTATTTTGATTATTACTATCCTGGTGATGAATTTGTAGATTGGGTAGGCATTGGTGCTCTTAATTATGGTAATGTTGCAACCTGGGGTAAATGGTGGACATTTGATGAGATATTTGGAAATTACTATGCTCAACTATCCAAGTATAAAAAACCAATCATGATATCTGAATTCGGAAGTTTGGACGTAGGTGGAAACCGTGCAAAGTGGTTTGGCGATGCATTATCGAGTATGCCTGTTAAATATCCCGCAATTAAAGCCGTTATTTTTTTCCATTGTTCGAATGATAATACGACAACAAGTAAGGCACTCAATTGGTATTTTAAAGACGATTCTTTGATAACGCAAACAATTATACAATCTATAATGCAAGGCAACCCGAATATTCAAAAGGACAGTTTTAAAAAATAAAGATTCTATTTCAAGATGCCGGATTGGTCTAATCGGACCCATTATCACTAATCTTAATTTAATCTGACATCTTAAAAAAACTCGTGAAGCGAAACGCGATGCAATTACATTCAAGAATTCAATATAGATTACAGCAACAGTAATTCATAATTTAAATTCTGATGCAGATGATAATAACATTTTTATTTTAATTCATTCACAAACAAAAGTCGAGCCTGAATAAGTGTTGCTATAATTTGCACCGTGCCCATTGCTATAAATAAGGCTTCAAAAGAAAAATAATAAGCGGTGAAACCGCCAATTAAGGTTGCAATACCAGTTACAATCTGGGATTGCCCACCGGCCAGTCCCCAGGCATAAGCGGCATGGGACTCATGAATGCTCTTAGCGTATAAAGTATCCCATAACGGAGATCCAATCGCTTCACAAATACCAAGACCTACTTGTATAAAAAATAACTCAACCGGAGTTTTTACCAACAAATAGCCAAATGTAAATATTGCATTCAGACCATAACTAATGACCAGCATTTTTGAATGATTGATCTTGTTATGTACTATAATTTTTCCAAAAATTATATAGAAAACACCTGTAACTATTAAGAATGTAGACCAGGCCCAACTTACATCTAAAATATTACCACCTATTTTTTCAGTAAAAACTGCGAATAATGGCCCCAGTAATCCTTCACCAAAAAACCAAATATTTGCCCCCCACAATAACATTTTCGAAACATTAGATAAGCCCATATCGCTGTACTTTATTTTAATTATTCAAAGAAACTTTGGAAATTGATTTCACTTGTTGCTCCTGAAATTATACGATTGTTTTGAGTTATGTTACCCAAAACAGTATTATTTAATCAAATCTTCTTCCCGTTCTATCAATCAGTCCGGATAACGCTTGTTGTGTACCCATCAATAAAATATCCTGAATATTTACATGCGCTGGCCGGGTTGCAATCCAATAAATAGCTTCTGCCACATCACTTGATTTCAATGGATTAAAATCCTGATATATTTTTGCTTTCTCCGCATCGCCATCAAAACGGTTTAATGCAAATTCAGTTTCTTCCACATGTCCAGGCGCTACCTGACTGACACGAATGTTGTGGGAGTACAAATCTTGTCGCATGGATTTAGTCAAAGCGTCTACTGCAAATTTACTGGCACAATATACATTACCCTTTGGATAAACTTCTTTGCCTGCGGTTGAACAAATATTTATGATGTGACCTGATTTTCGCTTCACCATGCCTGGAGACAATAATCTGGTTACGTATAAAAGTCCCTTCAGATTTGTGTCAATCATTGTTTCCCAATCTTCTAAATCTCCTTCATGTATGAAGTCCAGGCCTTTTGCAAGTCCTGCATTGTTTATTAAAACATCAACATCCCTGTAAGGACCTTCTAAAGATTCAATTGCTTTTTTACATTCTTCATAAGATCTTACATCAAATGATAACAATTTGATTTCCTCTGAGTGATTCAATTGTAAGTGTTTACTTAAATCAACCAAACGCTCGTGACGCCTGCCACATAACACTAATCTGAAATCGCGATTTGCAGCAAATAATTTTGCAGTAGCCATTCCAATTCCGGAAGTTGCACCTGTTATAAATACAGTTTTCATTTTTCGTTTAATAAAGCTTGTAATGTGTTATTAAATTCCTCTTTGAATTTCGCGTATTGCGAAGTTGCAGGGCCATCAAATCCCGTGTGTATTTTTACAATCTGGTTATTTTTATTTATAAACAAAAGGGTAGGGTATGCCATTACATGTGACAATTGAGGCAGAACTAAAGAAGAAGAATCCTTATTTGATTTGCCACCATAAGCGACATCGTAAGTAATTTTTAGACTAGATTTCATTCTTCTGATTTGATCCATCGCTTTTTGTCTTTCCACATATCTTTCAAAAGAAAGTCCTACGACAAATAAATCCGGATTTGAATTGTGACTTAAATATTCATTTAAAAAAGCGGATTCATCTCTACAGTTGGGGCACCAGCTCCCCATAATTTGCACGACTTTAACTTTGCCTTTCAATTGAGGATCTTCAAAATCAATACGCTTTTGATCCGGAGTCTCAAATGAAAATTTAAACGGTTCTGACTTGTTTTTAACCGTTGTTAATGAATCAGGACTCTTTAATGTTCCATGGGAAACTTTAGAAGCCCGCCATCTGGTTTTATAATGATTGCCAGAGTAATACACACCAGATAGTGAGTCGCCACTAATATCTGCTTCAAAAAGATATGCGTGCGATCCGTCAAAACAAGACAACAATAATTTATTT
Source organism: Bacteroidota bacterium (assembly GCA_029781865.1). Taxonomy (GTDB): domain Bacteria; phylum Bacteroidota; class Bacteroidia; order Chitinophagales; family Saprospiraceae; genus Vicinibacter. The sequence continues at coordinate 74,814 of JAKOVW010000079.1, read as the reverse complement.
CCATTCACTTCTCCTTCCAGGAAACGAAAATCTCCTGTTTCAGTTCGAAAAGTACCGGTCACCTTTTGATTTTCCTGTTTAAATTCACCTACGGCATCAAAACGGTCCACTAAAGAAGTATCCGAAAATATAGCCTGGTACTCTCCGTCTACTCTTTCTTTTGAAACCTCAGGTAACTTATTAAAACGATGGTCCTGACCATATTTAGCCTCGAATACCATATAGTAATTCTTCTTATCCTGCACGACAAAATATCCACGCATTTTATTCTCCTCAAATACGCCTTTAATACAGGCATCATAAGGAGAAAGATTGATTCTAAAAGTATCATCTCCCGTTCTGATGTCTCGCCCATAGGAAATATCATCAAAAACGATTCGTTCGCCGGCATTTCTGATAATCATCCTGGGTTTCTTTAAGGAGTCATATTGAATTTCAAAATTGAATGGTATAAACTTTGATTTGTTTTCATAATGAACGTCTCTTGAAATTACCTCTTTACGGCTTTCAGTGACTATGATTTCATTGTTTTCGTATATATACAGTAATCCTCTCCAAATACCCGGAGGAAATCCTTTGTACTGATTGGGGATAGTGATGCAAGATTGTAAGTAACACATACTTACAATAAGTATGATGCAGCTTATTCCGAATGATAGATATTTTCTGTTAGTATACAATTTCAGATATTTATAAAATAGCAGGTAAACGATTGTTTCAGCTTCAGCCTAGAAGTTGCAGGGATAAACGAAATCTCCGGTAAGAATTTAATCAGAACCACCTTTTTCGCCAACAAACTGATGTTCCTTATGTTTAAACAATACATTGAATGTGGTCAGACTTCCATAAATCCGGGTGACGTATTGCTGCAAATTAATTTTTTCTTCTTCACTCAGTTTACTACTGTTGATCCGTTGTTCCATAACACGCAACCTGTCTCTGAGCATGACAATTTTATGAAAGAATGCATCAATAGGAATTTCCTTTTCTTTCAAACCGGATTCACCCGGTTTGAGGATCAACAAACCATCTTTCCATTTATCTCCGAGAGGTACAACTTCAGTTATATCAGACCAGGCTCTCAATATCCTGGCTAAGGACTTTTCGGCATCAGAAAACGATATGGCTTCGGAAGGTTCTATCCGGTCTATAATTTCCCACTGATGATAATCCTTTCCAACGAGTTTAATCCCAAACTGCATAAAGCAAACCTGATATGCGGCTACATCAATTGTGATGACCACTCCATCCCCAAACGCAGGGTGCTTCACTCTTGAGCCAACACCTAAAATTTTATCTAAACTCATATCATTAATTTTTTACAAAGATAATTGGATCGCGTGTAGTGTGTAGGCAGAAAACCGATCGATTTCTTCATTTTCTTTGGGATTTAACCAGCCTTAAAATGTAGCTTCATATATAAACAGGTCATCCGCTTGTTTTAATTGCACGCGTCATTTCTCTTTTACCTGGAGGTCCGGGCAATGATTCAATTCTAAAGCCAACTTCTTTAAGGTTTCTACGCACCACGCCTTTTGCACAATACGTACACAAAACCGAATCAATACTCATCATATTATAGATTCGTTCAAATGAATGCAGATCCCATAATTCAGGCTGGCATACCGGATCAAATGCATCAAAATAAACCAGGTCAAATAATTCTGCGGTATTCAGGCTTTCCCATTCAATTTGCATTTTATATAATGAAAAGCGATTGTGAAATGTATTCCATTGATTCCATGGACAAGAATGGAAGTCCATAAAACTTTTGGTAGCTAATTCACTTGCTGCCCAATTTGAATAATTTAATTTTTGTGCAAGCTCCAGTTCCAATGGATTAGAATCAATGGCCTGATAAAATAATTCGGTTGTGCAATCCAGAGATTTCAGAAAGCTTAGATAAGCATTGAGGCCTGTTCCAAAACCAAATTCAAAAATCCTGAGCACCGGTTTAGTGTGAATCAGGGTTTCCAGTCCATGTTTAATGAATACATGTTTGCTTTCAGTGATAGCTCCATGTATGGAATGAAAATGAGACTTAAGTACAGGATCAAAAATGGTATGAGAACCATCATTTGTGATAACTATTTTGCGTTCGTGCATAAATTAAAAGACCAGTCTTACAAATGTCAGACTGGCCTCTTGGCATTTCTTAATTACTACTACTTAAAAGAGACTTGTCAAAGCCTCAAAGCAAATGGCCAATAATTTTAAAACACTTCTAGTAAGTGAAAAGTCATAGGGACATCCATAACCCCTGCTGCAGGAAGTAAGTGTTATTAAAGCCAGAAAACCCATGGTTTTCAAAAAGCCGGATAATTTTAGATTTTTCATGTGAACCAGTTTAGAAATGATCGAATATTTTCAAAACGGAGTGCAAAGATAAATTATTTCTCAAAATTAAACTAAGTTTGGCAGATATTACATATTCAATTCATATTTCTGATTTTACGGGGAAATCTGAAATTTCCTTTGCGACCAAATCGCTATATTTCCGCTCTGTTAAATGTGATTTTGATTAAAAATGCCTGACTTGAACAATCCGGCAGCAGCAGCCAAGAATCTAAATATTTAAATAATCACAATGTCTAAAATCCATCTCATAGCAATAGGAGGCAGTATTATGCATAATCTGGCCATTGCCCTTCATCTTCGGGGAGACCAAGTTAGTGGTAGCGATGATCAGATCTATGAACCGGCAAAAAGCCGGCTCTCCGGATACGGTCTAATGCCCAAACAGGAAGGCTGGCATCCTGAATTGATTGACAAAAGCATCGATTTGATTATATTGGGAATGCATGCCAAAAAAGACAATCCTGAACTGATTAAAGCAATGCAGTTGGGTATTCCCATTCAATCATTTCCTGAATTTATCGGACAACAATACAGCGGGAAGAAACAAATTGTTGTAACCGGAAGTCATGGAAAAACAACTACTTCAGCCATGCTGATCCATGTTTTTAAAGAATTGGGCGTTTCCTTTGACTTTTTAGTAGGCGCACAATTAGAAGGTTTTGATAACATGGTCACATTGACAGATGCTCCATATGCAATCATTGAAGGCGATGAGTATCTGAGTTCCTGCCTGGATCTGAAACCAAAATTTTTACATTACCGACCTTACATTAACATTATAACCGGAATCGCATGGGATCATTATAATGTTTTTCCTACCATAGAATCTTATAGACAAGCATTCGAAGACGGCATTCATGCAATACCAGAGAAGCAACATATCGTCTATTATCAAAACGATCCGGACTTACAGCGAATCGTTACTACCCATGGCGAGCATCTGATCAAACACCCATACCGGGAAGCACAATATCAAATAGAAAACAACAGCGTTAATTTGATTCTAAATCAACGCAATTATCCCTTGCAGATTTTCGGAAAACACAACATGCAAAATATACAAGCAGTGATAGAAACATGCAAAATAATGGGATTGGATTTAAATCAGGTGGCTATTGCATTATCCGGTTTTAAAGGCGCTGCAAAGCGAATGGAAAAAATTTCTGCAACTGATAATCAAATCCGGTACAGAGACTTTGCCCACGCTCCTTCAAAGGTTAAAGCAACCGTTGAAGCCATCAGAGAGCGATACCCTGATAAGCGTATCTTAATCATTCTTGAATTACATACATACAGTAGTTTAAACAAGGCGTTTCTACCTCAATACAAAGACAGCGTAAATCCCGCAGACAAAGTGATCATTTATTTTGATCAACGAGCACTTGAAATAAAAAGAATGGAAGCACTGAGTCCTGAATATATTCAATCTGCATTCAATAACCACTCCATAATTATAACTGATAATACAGAAGATTTGAAAAACACCATTGACAAATTGGAAAGCCACTTTGAGGTCATTTTATTTATGGGTTCGGGACAATTTGGTGGAATATCATTAAAGTAGTGGATCAAACAAGGTAAAAGGCATCAACTTCATTTTTTATAATTCAAATGCAGAAATTACAATCTGTAATTCTTTCATCTCTTTCCATTTTTATGGGCTTGAATAGACCGGATTTGTTCTATTTTTGCAGGCTATTTTGGTAATCTATGGCTAGAATAATTACATTAAGAGATGCACTCAGGGAGGCCATGAGTGAAGAAATGAGAAGAGATCCCAATGTGTTTTTAATGGGAGAAGAAGTGGCTGCTTACAACGGAGCCTATAAAGTCAGCAAAGGTATGCTGGATGAATTTGGCCCCAAACGAGTCATCGATACGCCCATCGCGGAGTTGGGATTTGCAGGCATCGGGGTAGGAGCGGCGATGAATGGTCTGAGGCCTATTATCGAATTCATGACCTGGAATTTTGCTGTTCTGGCTTTTGATCAGATTGTGAATAATGCTGCCAAGACCTTATCCCAATCAGCAGGTCAGTTTAATTGTCCTATTGTTTTCAGAGGCCCCAGTGGAGCAGCGGGCCAACTTGCACAACAACATAGTCAATCCTTTGAGAGCTGGCTGGCTAATTGTCCTGGTCTCAAGGTAATTTCTTGCGTCGATCCATATGATTCAAAAGGTTTGCTTAAGGCGGCCATACGCGATGAAGACCCTGTCTGTTTCATGGAGTCTGAGCTTTTATATGGTTTACAGGGAGAAGTACCGGAGGAGGAATATCTGGTGGAAATAGGCAAAGCTATCGTCAGAAAACCAGGAGAAGATGTAACGATTGTTTCCTACAACAAAATGATGGAAGTCTGCAAAGTAGCTGCCACAGAACTTGAAAAAGAAGGGATCCATGCTGAACTAATTGATTTGAGAACAATAAGACCTTTGGATTATCAAACCATCGTTAATTCAATCAAAAAGACCAATAGGCTGGTGGTTGTAGACGAAAGCTGGCCGTTTGCCAGTGTTTCATCAGAAATTGCTTATGTCATTCAGAAAAATGCTTTTGATTACCTGGATGCTCCTGTGACGCGTATTAACACTGCTGACACTTCATTGGGTTATGCGCCAACGCTGGTGCAGGAATTCATGCCTAATCCGGAAAAAGTGATTAGAGCAGTTAAAGAGGTCATGTATATTAAAAGATAAGTTCGAAATCGTAATAAGTTTTTTTTTATTATCCAATAGTGTGTGATTGCAGAAGTTAACGAATTTATTTTTTGATCATCTTAGTTAATGGATCAATTTATTGAATACAGATTATTTATTTTAAAACAATATCTATACAGCTGCACATTTAACTCACTGTCAAATAATCTTTATTATCATATAAAGAGTTACCTGGATTTCAAAATGGTTTAATGTGTAGTAATTGCTTCGCAATTATTTAAGGATATATGGGGAACATTGATTTAATTTTCTCTTGATGCAATAGGCAGAGCTATCGAAGCTCTGTGGCTAAATAAAAATTTCGCTAACTTAAATTTTGGTCCAAATTTTTAATTATTAGAATCAAATTCATATTCAGTTCTTTTCGTAGCGATAATGTTTTTATTGCCACAGAGGCAGAAAGACAAAGAAATGATTTTCTCCTTGCACAATGAAATTCTTCCTTTCGTTTAAGCAATCAGTCGTAAGTTCACATAGTCTGAAATTTAATTTTGTATCTGATTAAAATCATTTTGTCGAATGATTTACTTTTTGACGTAATATGAATAGTGCATTCTAAAAACGAGTTACATATTAGTATTAATCAAATCATTTATAAAGAAAACAAAAGCAGAATAAATGAAGAACACTTAAGAACTCAGGCTTTGATTTTGATGTTTACCAATGGTTCGATTTTTGGATTTTGAACACTTTACAAATTAAAATTAAGTATCATATATAAAAAATTCAATTTCAAAATTTTGAAATTGACAATTTTTTTTCATATTTTATGAACACATGGTGTTTATATTTAACAATTTGTAAGTAACAGCTGGCTATGGACTTATTAAAGTTTTCCACAATATGTTAATAAATCGAATAGGCTGTGGGAAGTGTATAATGTACTTTTGTGGCAGATATAATGTTTTTAACTAATATGATTGAAGGAACAGGTAAATGGCAAATATTTAATTAAATCTTTGATTATAAGTAATTTAAAAATTAAATTAAAAAATATATCAAATTTTTTATCATATAACATATGAATTTAAATACTTTTGAACCCGGATTCCCTCCTTGCTTATAAAACTCAAACTTACAAGAACCAATGAATAACCGTTCAGAACCTATTTTAACCGAAAATCCAGATCGTTTTGTGATTTTTCCCATACAACACGATGACATCTGGCAATTTTATAAAAATTCGGAAGCCTCATTTTGGACTGCTGAGGAAATTGACCTCGTTCAGGACCAGGAGGATTGGGATAAAAAGCTTACGGACGACGAAAAGCATTTCATCAAACACGTTCTTGCCTTTTTTGCCGCCAGTGACGGTATCGTCAATGAAAATCTGGCAGAGAACATGGTTCGGATGGTTCAGTACACCGAAGCCAAATTTTTCTACGGTTTTCAGATCATGATGGAGAACATTCATTCTGAAACGTATTCCTTGTTAATTGACACATACATCAAAGACCCTCAGGAAAAACACTATTTGTTTCACGCTGTTGAAAATCTCGATTGTGTTAAACGCAAAGCAGATTGGGCATTGCGATGGATTAAAAACGGCAATTTTCATGAACAGTTAATTGCATTCGCAGCCGTAGAAGGAATTTTTTTTAGCGGATCATTCTGCAGTATTTTCTGGTTAAAGAAACGCGGACTTATGCCAGGATTGACTTTTTCCAATGAACTCATTTCAAGGGATGAAGGTATGCATTGTGATTTCGCTTGTCTTTTATATAACAAACATTTAATCAACAAACTTCCAATTGAAACGATAGAAGCAATCATCAAAGATGCTGTTGAAATTGAAAAATATTTCGTTACCGATGCAATTCCTGTTGCACTGATCGGTATGAACGCAGAATTGATGTGTCAATACATTGAGTTTGTTGCTGACCGGTTATTGGTAGCTCTTGGCAATCCCAAAGTCTACCATGCAACCAATCCGTTTCCCTTCATGGAAATGATTTCCGTGCAAGGCAAAACCAATTTCTTTGAAAAAAGGGTATCTGAATACCAAAAGTCCGGTGTCTCAACAGGGCACGTTCCAAAAGTATTCACGATCGATGAAGAGTTTTAAAGCATTTTTTTTAACCACCTTTTTTTAACGAATTAAGTCTTTCTTATTATGCAAGTAATCAAACGCAACGGTAAACGTGAAGATGTTAGCTTTGACAAAATAACAGCCCGTGTAAAAAAATTATGCTACAGTCTGGATAGCCATTTTGTAGATCCCATTGAAATCGCTAAAAAAGTTATTCTTGGCCTCTACAATGGAGTCACTACCTCAGAATTGGATAATCTGGCAGCAGAAACTGCCGCATCTTTGGCAACTATACATCCGGATTATGCAATCCTCGCTGCAAGAATAGCCGTATCTAATCTTCATAAAAACACCAATAAGTCTTTTTCCGAGACTATGGACGTATTGTATAACTACATCGATCCATTGACCGGACAAAAAGCAGGATTAATCAGCGATGAAACCATTCAGGTCATTCAGGAAAATGCAGATAAACTCGATTCAGCAATAATTTATGATCGCGATTATAGCTTTGATTATTTCGGATTTAAAACACTCGAAAAATCCTATTTGCTCAAAGCCAACAAAAAGGTGGTTGAAAGACCACAACATTTGTTGATGCGAACTGCAGTAGGCATTCATGGCTCGAATGTAGATGCAGCCATTGAGACGTATAACCTGATGTCTGAAAAGTGGTTCATTCACGCAACGCCAACATTATTTAATGCCGGCACTCCTAAACCTCAACTATCTTCCTGCTTCTTGTTAAGTATGGTGGATGACTCCATCTCCGGGATATTTGAAACTTTAAGCCGGTGTGCTAAAATTTCGCAATCTGCAGGCGGAATCGGATTAAGCATTCACAACATACGCGCAAAAGGAAGTTATATCAAAGGCACTGGCGGTACATCAAATGGTATCATCCCAATGCTTCGCGTATTCAATGATACCGCCCGTTATGTTGATCAGGGTGGGGGTAAGCGCAAAGGTGCATTTGCCGTTTATATCGAACCGTGGCATGCCGATATCGAAGATTTTCTTGAGTTAAAGAAAAATCACGGTAAAGAAGAATTGCGTGCTCGTGATTTGTTTTTTGCTTTGTGGATTCCGGATTTGTTTATGGAACGCGTACTCGCTGATCGCGAATGGTCGCTGTTCTGTCCGAATGAAGCACCTGGATTATACGATAGTTATGGAGAGGAATTCGAAACACTCTATCACAAATATGAAGCTGAAGGATTAGCACGTAAAAAAGTTCGCGCACAGGAGCTATGGTTTCAAATTTGCCAAAGTCAGATTGAGACCGGAACGCCTTACTTATTGTACAAAGATGCCTGTAACAAAAAATCCAATCAAAAAAATCTGGGTACAATCCGGTCTTCAAATCTTTGTACAGAAATTTTAGAATATACATCTCCTGATGAAGTGGCGGTTTGCAATCTAGCCTCTATATCGCTTACTAAGTTTGTTGAAAATAGAAAATTCAATTTCAATAAACTTGCAGAGGTAACCAAAGTAATAACCCGCAACCTCAACAGAATCATTGACATTAATTATTATCCGATTCCGGAAGCTAAAACATCCAACTTCAGACATCGTCCTATTGGAATTGGTGTGCAGGGACTTGCAGATGCTTTCATTCTAATGAGGATGCCTTTTGACAGTCCTGAGGCTAAACAATTGAACATAGAAATTTTCGAAACCATTTATTACGCATCCGTCAGTGAAAGTTGCGAACTCGCGAAGATTCACGGCACCTACGAAAGTTATAAAGGATCTCCAATGAGTCAGGGATTATTTCAATTTGACTTGTGGGGCGTAGAACCTAATTCGAAAAGATGGGATTGGGAAGCGTTGAGAGCTGAAGTAATGAAACATGGAATGAGAAACAGTCTTCTTGTTGCCCCAATGCCTACAGCTAGTACGTCACAGATACTTGGTAATAATGAATGTTTTGAACCATATACCTCAAACTTTTATACCAGACGGACACTTTCCGGAGAATATATAGTTATCAATAAACATTTGCTCGAAGATTTAGTACGGCTGGGTTTGTGGAATCAGGAAATGAAGGAGATGTTAATGTTGAATAACGGATCAATTCAAAATATTCCAGGAATACCACAGGACTTAAAAAATCTATATAAAACAGTTTGGGAAATCAGCCAGAAAGCGATTATTGATATGGCTGCAGACCGGGGAGCGTATATCTGTCAAAGTCAAAGTCTGAACCTGTTCCTTGAAAGTGCGACAGTTAACAAATTGGGTTCAATGCATTTTTATGCCTGGAAGAAAGGCTTAAAAACGGGAATGTATTACCTGAGAACAAAATCTGCAGTTGATCCGATTAAATTCACACTCAGCGAAAAACATCAGCGAAAATTCATCGATCAGATTGAAATCACAGAAACGGAAAGTTTTAGTATTGTAGAAACAACTGAAACAAATGCTGAGCTGATACCCAGTGAATTACAAGAAATGTTTGCAGCTTCTAATACACCGACTCCAATTCCAGAAGGACAAAGTTGCTCCATGGAAGATGGTTGCGTTTTTTGCCAGGGTTAGCAGTAAGACACAATCTTTTGTCTTAGGTTTATGGATTTAATCAACCAGAGGTTTAAACCTATGCGTTGTGATTGGGTCTGTTTTGATGAAACTTGCTAAAACAGGATTTAGACGTAATTTTAACTTTAATAAAAATAGTCTAACTTTCCCCATGTTTGATTTCTCCTTATCCAACATCAATACGGACATTCCTTCACCGCTTACGATTTTGTATGCCTTGCTGTTGAGTTTTATCCTTTCAGCGTGTATCTCTTTCACGTACGAAAAGACAACAGGACACAACAAGTCGCCAGGGCACTTCATACAATCCATGATACTTGGGGCTATAATCGCAGCCATTGTCGCTCAGGCTATAGGAGACAGCATAGGCAGAGGCCTTGGAATGCTCGGAATTCTTGCCATGATCCGGTTTCGTACCAACCTGAATCAACCAAGAAATATGATCTTCATATTTGCTTCCCTGGCCATAGGAATTGCCTGCGGCGTTTTTGCTTTCAACATCGCCTTGTACGGCACCTTATTGTTTTGCTTAATTGCATTCCTGATGGATCTTTCACCCCTTAGCATGTATCCTAAAAAAATACATTCACTCCGGGTTACATTTGCCAACAACAATCGTATTCAGGAAAATGCTTTTATAGCTTGTTTCAATAAATTGAATATACAAGCAGAATTGATACGCATCGAAATTAATTCTGCTCAGGGCAAATTGGAGAAAGAATATTTCTGGGAACTTAAATCAAAAGTGAAATTGGATGAACAAAATCTAATGGATTCATTAATGACCATAGAAGATATTAAATCAATACGATTCAATATGCGATCTGAAGAAGAAAACATCTAATAAATAAACTTTTTATGAAATTAACACCCTTTATATTCGCTGAATTACTTTATTTAAAAACGTTTATCACGCAATCAATTAACACGATCGCTTTTGGGAAAGTATAATTTCATATATATTCTGGCGTTGATTTTATTAGTCATCTGTGTACCTTTTATTAAAGAGAAACTCACGTATTCAGATGAGTATTTCGGAATTGCAGAAAATCAAATCAGAAACATCAATCTGGAATATCCTGTCGAAATATTAAAGCTCAATAAGCTGCAAGGCGAAGCTGTTCACCCGGGTGATACTATTCTTAAGTTGAGAAGGGTTGATCTTGAAATAAAAATTCAAAATTTTGAATTTGACAAATTACAACTGGAAAAGAAAGCAGTTTCAGACAAAGAAGAATTTAATGGAGATTTGAAAATCCTGGACAACACCAGAAATGACATTAAAAAACAATATCAAATCAAATATGCTGAAATAGAGCGCAACGCACGGCTACAATCTGATTTGATTTCAAAAGTTATCGAGTCAAAAGAACAAAACGCAGTTATCAAAGCCAGCGTCTACCAGTTAAATGATTTAAAGGACAAGGAAACGCTGGAGTTAGCAGAATTAGATCTAAAATTCAAAAACCGGAAGAAAGAATATGATGCACTACAAGCGGAAACAAAAGTAAAAATCAACAAGCTTGATAATGAAATTAAATTTTTAACCAAATCAGATCAAAGCCTGGATTTGCTCTCTCCGGAAGAAGGGGTGATTGGCTTTATGGAATTATCTCCCGGTGACAAAATACAGGCCTACAACACATTGATAAAAATGTATGCAACACATCCAAATACCGTAACCATATATATTGGCGACAATCAGTTAAGTACATTAAAATTAGGCGATTCAGTTAGAGTGAATTCGATCAACTCTAAAAATTACTTCTTACTTGGCGCTGTGACTGCACTTGGCACCAGAATAACCCCTTTGCCTGAACGCTTAAAAAAAATTCCGGATCTAAGAGCGTGGGGTAGAGAAGTGACTATACGAATACCCGCAAAGAACGAATTCATGCAAGGAGAAAAAGTTTTAGTCAGAATTCATAAATAATGAAGTGGCATTTTACGGGTCGCAGTCATTTTAAAAACTCCGGATTTTTCTTCCTGGTTTTCCTCGTTTCAGGTTGCATGCTTCAATCCAATGCTCAAATTACCTATAAAGAATATTTACTCTCCTCAACAAGAACCGGAACCCAGCATTTGTTTGACAGTTTACTTGTGATTTACCATCAAGATCCCTTGCATAAACCGATATTCAATCGAATTGAATTACGCACAAAAACCAATGAATTTCGATTGGATCAACAGCAATACACTTTAAGAATCAGCACATCAGATTTTTTATACAATCATTTTCAAACAAAAATCAATAGACTTGAGCAATACAGTACTGAATTAGAAAAAAAAGAGCAATTATCAAATATGCTCTATATAAAATACAAGTCAATCGGGAAGTATGAAGTCTTAAGGGTAAAATTGCAACAACTAAAAGAGCAAAAAAGTCTTTTGGAAAACCTCGTACAATTTCACAAAGATCCACTTGTGCGACAAACCAAAGATAACCTGGAAAAATATTATGAAGCGAATATTAAACTAAACAAGGCTCAATTGGAATTTGCCGATACAGAATATGAATTGAGTCAGCTAAAATCTGAATTACTCAACGCGAACTCCGGTTTCGAATCCAAGTTAAAGATCCCTGATATCGCTACTATAAAGGGATATATCACTGAATTTAAAGAGCCACGCGAATACATTGAAGATGAAAGACTAAAAACCGAAATCAGCAAATCTGAAATTGAGATGAAACAAAAGTCATCCGGCAATAATCGCTTACTGCAGTATTTTCAGTTTGAATATCAATCGGATCCCAAGGATCTATTAAATAAAAAGTTATCACTTGGTATTGGATTAAGAATTCCCTATCTTATTTCTCAAAAATATTTAACTGAAGATCATCGGATCAAAAGTCTTAAATTAAAAATTGAAGAGGAAGAACTAAAAGAAAAGAAAATGCTCCGATTGGCAAGCATTAAAAACAAAATAACGCTGCTATTCAATTCATTTGAATTTCTGCAAAAACAGATTCAACATGTAAATACTGTATATAACACCGATAGTTTACTCACTCTTGGATATACCAATGCAGAGTTATTGATTGAAATCAAATTACAGGAAAACAAGATGCACCAGCAAATGCACGAATTGCACATGGAAGCAATTAATTTATTCATCGACTTCCTATATCTGACCGGCCACTTCTATCGTGAACCTGAACTTTACTATTTGAGTTTCCCATTTCAAAAATTAACTAATGATTAATATATTAATTTAGACAGACAATAAACTATAAGCCATATTTGCAAAGCAATTAATCCAGATATCATTACTTAAATTAAACTATTTACATCCAATCGACTATGAATGACAATAGTCTTTTTACTGAATAATTAGCACAAATGCCCTGTTATCAATTAACTTTTAAATCAATCCTTCCGTTAATACTTCTTTTTAGCTGCATTCTGTTTTCCATTAGTCCTAATGAATTGAATGCACAGATGCTCACTATATCAGGATCCATTTTAGATGAAAATTCAAAAACATTCCCCGGCGTACAAGTTGATTTGCATCAATCAAACGTGATCATGCAATCAGACAGGGCAGACCAGGAAGGTAAATTCACATTTACCAATTTAATTTCAGGAGAGTATTTTCTGGTTATCCAGTTCCTGGGATATGAAAATGATACTATTCCCATTTCTCTCAAAAATACCAACCTCATTTTGAATCCAGTTTCATTAAGAATCACCAACAAGAATTTAAAAGAAGTAGTTATACGTGAAAAAAAGCCAATAGGTTCTGTTGCCAATGATACCCTTAAATTTAATGCATCATCATTTAAAGTCATGAAAGATGCAAGCGCGGATGAATTGATCGAAAAAATGCCAACAGTTACAAAAGATCAAGGCACTATCAAGGCACAGGGTGAAGACGTCAAGCAGGTTTTAGTTGATGGGAAACCATTCTTCGGAAATGATCCTAATCTTTCATTAAAAAGCCTGCCGGCTGAAATAATAGATAAGATTCAGATTTTTGATCAGTTAAGCGAGCAGTCCCAATTCACTGGAATAAATGATGGCAATACCGTCAAAACCATAAACATTGTAACCAAGTCAGGATTAAACAATGGTCAGTTTGGAAAATTATATGCCGGTTATGGAAATAATGACAAATACCAGGCAGGTGGCAATTTTAATTATTTTGATGGAGACCGCAGGATTAGTTTGATTGGAATGTCAAATAATATTAACATTCAGAATTTTTCCATTGATGATATATTAGGGGTCATTGGTTCGGGTAACAGCCAAAGACCCAGAAACAACTTTGGAAACCAACCCCGTGGAGGAAACGATCCGCGCAGAGACAATCGAGGAAACTCTTCAGGACCTGGTGATTTTCTTGTTTCACAAAATAATGGAATCAGCAAAACACATGCATTTGGAATTAATTTTAGCGATAAAGTAGGGAGTAAACTCGACTATTCAGTTTCCTATTTTTTTAACCGCACTAATACCCAGGTTACATCAGAATTATCGCGGCAATATTTTCAAACTGACACGTTGAATCAAAATTATACAGAAACAAATAATTCTACCGGCACAAACACCAATCACAGGCTTAATGCCAGACTGGAATATAAACTGGATAGTTTCAACTCTATTGTTTTCAGACCCAGGCTAACGCTACAATCCAATTCTAACAACAACAATTCAGACAATAAGACAACATTTAATTTGGTTACTGCAAATTCATCTAACAGTCAAAATAATTTAAAGTCGGATGGAATTAATCTCAGCAATTATCTATTGTTCCGTCATAAATTTAAAAAATTCGGCCGAACCATATCTCTGGATTTAAATTCAAATTATGCACCAAAAGATGACGACAACCGGCATTCTTCATTTGCAAGCTATGTCGTCAGCAATGCAACAACCCTGGACACCATCTTACAAAGCCAATCCAATTCCTATCACAAATGGGGTTACAACACCAGTATGGAATACACAGAACCTATAAACTCATTGCATTCCATATCATTAAATTACAGGTATAATTATGGACTCGACAAAACAGAATTGAATACGCATGACATCATTAATGAAAGCACCGGAACGGATACCTTGAATTTATCACTGAGCAACAATTTTCAATCCCGCTCTGCAACACACCAGACCGGATTGGGCTATCAATTCAATAAAGAACAGAGATGGAATGTCAGTATAAGAACGAATTGGCAATATGCTAAAGTGGAAAACCAGGAGTATTTTCCGCTAACGAATTCGATTGAAAAAAAATATTATAATTTCTTGCCATCACTCTTCTTAAGATATTCTCCCAGTAAAACAAAATCGTTATTTATTCAATACAGGGCAAGCACTCAAATACCGTCAATTAGCCAATTACAAAACATACTCAATAACTCGAATCCCATTCAACTCAGCATAGGAAACCCTGCATTGAAACAATCTGTAAATCAGAACGCCAATATCAGATATTCCAATACCAGTCCGGCAGCATCGATATTTTTTGGAATGCTCGGCTTCACAATGACCAACGATTACATTGCCAATCATCTATACATAAACAGTCGCAACAATCCTGTTTTTAATTTGTACCATATTGCTGATGGTGTTCAATTGAGTATTCCGGAAAATGCACAAACATCGTATCAATTCAGATCGTTTATATCCTATACAATACCTATTACAAAAATCAAATGCAATATATCGTTTGACGCTTCTTATGTATATTCGGAAACACCTGGATTACTCGACACGTTACAATTCAGATCATTTCAAAACAATACCTCGTTCGGTATAGCTTTAACCAGCAATATCAGCCAGGCAATTGATTTCAATATACAATTTCGGCCTTCCTATAATACAGCAAAGAGTATTGATACAAAAAGCAATTACTTTATTCTGGATCAACGTGTAAAATTTAATTGGCAATTTATAAGTAAAAACATCCTGCGTATCGAATTCAACTCAAAAATCAACCAGGATTTGAGCAGACAATATAATCAGAACATTTATCTGCTAAACCTTGCAATCGGGAGAAAATTATTTAAAAATGAACGTGGCGAAATAGCCATTGGTGTAAATGATCTTTTGAATCAGAACCAAAGCATACAAAGGTCTATTTCTGAATATTACATTGAAGATTCTAAAAGCAATACCTTACAACGTTTTTTCATGCTCTCCTTTACCTACAATATACGAAACTATAACTCGGGTAAAAAAACGACCAGCAATAACAATCCGGATGCTGAACATATGAGACGCTGGAGGGATTGATCAAACTGTAATAGTTGTATTAATTGTATTGCTTCAGCCAATCGTCCATTCCTTCACTTGCTGTTTTGGGAATCACGATCAGATTATTCAAACTTCGCATCTCCGGATTCAGGCTTGGTTTTGGATCAATATAGTAAACCGGACATTCATCCGGCGCATAAGCCATTAAACCGGCAGCAGGATAAACCTGAAGCGATGTACCAATAACCAATAACAAATCTGCCTGCAGTATCCAATCAATTGCTTTCTCGAGGTTGGGAACAGCTTCACCAAACCACACTATATGTGGTCTTAACTGCGATCCAGATTCACAAAGATCTCCTAAATGAATATCCTGTCTTCTTTCATAAATTAATTTCTCATTTGCAGTACTTCTGGCTTTCAATAATTCGCCATGCAAATGCAACACATCCGAACTTCCGGCCCGCTCATGTAAGTCATCTACATTTTGTGTTATAATTCTTACCCGGAATGTTTTCTCCAACGAAGCCAATGAAAGATGTGCGCTATTCGGTTTGCATTGCAAAAGTTGCTGCCTTCGCTGGTTATAGAAATCCAAAACCAGGGACGGATTTTTTTCCCATCCCATCGGCGTTGCAACTTCCATGACATCATAACCCTCCCATAATCCATCGGAATCCCTGAATGTTTTAATTCCGCTTTCCGCACTAATTCCGGCTCCGGTTAATACGATTAAATTTTTCTTCACATTGTAATTTTATGAAATGCATTTGAAATGTTATGAATAATTTCTGTAGCCATCAAACTCTCCATAGCGATATGTTCCGTTGCAATATCAGCTGCAAGTCCATGCATATAAACCGCCATTATGCAGGCTTCGGTCCGGGTATATCCCTGTGCCAAAAAAGAACCAAGCATACCGCTTAACACATCACCGCTTCCACCTTTTGCCAGGCCTGGATTACCGGTACTGTTGAAATACACTTTTTTATCAGGACATACAATTGCAGTATACTTTCCTTTCAGGATTATATAAATACCGAGTTCCGCACTTTTTTGAATTGCTTTCTCGAGCCGCTCAAACCCATTAGTGCATTTGCCGAATAATCTATCGAATTCACCTACATGAGGCGTTAGGATACAATTTTTACTTATACGATGAAGCCACATTTCTTTCGCTATGATATTTAAAGCATCAGCATCCAACACGATAGGACTACCGGCACTTAAGAGTAATAAAGACAATCTTTCTTTACTTGTTATCGACGTACCTAAGCCTGGACCAATAACGATGCAAGAATATCGCGGGTCTTCCATATAATGTTCCATGTAAATGGCTTCAGGTAAACTGAGCTGAATAATTTCCCTGTTGCACTCTTCCGAATAAATACTACATAATCCGGATCCGGTCATAAGTCCGGCTTTTGCTGCAAGTATTATAGCCCCTGCCATCCCGCGGCTGCCTCCAACCATTAGTAAATGCCCGAATTTATTTTTATGATCAAATGGATTTCTTGCTTTATACATCCTTTTAATATCAATTTGCTCCGTATAAATAAGTGCAGGTGGATATTGAGAGATAAATTCTGATGCAAGTCCGATACTTCCGATTTCAAGAAAACCGCAATACATCCCTGAATCCGGAATTAAATGGCAAAGTTTAGGATTTTGAAAAGTGTAGGTATATTTTGCATGTACACAAATTGATGGGGTAGGCTTATCAGCGAACAAACCAGAGGGTATATCCACAGAAGTTACCAAACATCCTGATTCATTAATAATCCGAAACCATTCCATTAATTCAAGGCTTGTTTCGCGGTTCAGGCCGTAACCCAATATGGCATCGACAATGATCGCATGATCAGTTTGCGCAAGAAAATCCTGAACTTGCTGAGTCGTCCCGAATTGTTCAATATCCAGTTTCTCAGTTTCACCCAGATTGATATCGAAGTCCGTTGAATTTTTTTGTGCAACTTTGATTAAAACGAGATGTACGTTATAGTTTTTTAATTTAAGCAACCTGGAAATTGCGAGTCCATCACCGCCATTATTCCCATTACCGCAAAACACGATTACAGTTTGCTCTTTGGTAAATTTACCGGTAAACCAATTTGCGAATTGCACAGCTGCACGCTCCATTAAATCGATAGACCTTATCTTTTGATGCTCGATAGTGAATTGATCCCACGATTTTAATTCACTGGAATTGTATACAGGCAGCATAGATCAAAATTTCCAACAACCCAAACCTAATATAAATCTCTTATACTTTCAGGCTTGTATAAAGAAAGCTATAAATTCCATCGGAATCAAATCTTGAAAATAATTGAGAATATATTTGAATATATGCATTATATTATCTAATATTGCTTGTCCTAAGGGATATCCCCATAAGCATTTCCGCTTTATTCATAATTCAAACACTACGTTTTATTAACTTACTAATAATCAATTAATTATGCTGATAAGGCATACTATTATTTTTACAGTTATTTGTGTGATATATTCATTGAATACCAATGGACAGGACATCCATTATTCACAATATTTTTATAACTATCCAAGCCAGAGTCCAATTCAAACGGGATTGTTTAACGGTAATCACAGAATCACAGCAAATTACAGAAATCAATGGCAATCCGTTCCGGTGCCTTATCTCAGTCTGAGCATGTTTTATGACAGTAAAATAAAAATGAAAGGCAGCAAAGATTATCTTGGAATAGGAATCGGATTTGATTATGACAGGGCAGGTGACTCAGAATTAAGCCTGGCATCGTTAAATGTTTCATTGAATTATGCCTTCCATATCGACAAATCTAACATGCTCATCTTTGGTCTGAGTCCAAATCTTGGCCAAAGAAGACTTTCAGATGACAAATTAAAATGGAATAATCAATGGAATGGAGACAAATACGATCCTAATCTATCTGCTAAAGAAAATTTTAAACTTTCTGGTTCTGTATTTTTTGACCTTGCCGGTGGATTTGCGTATCAATATTCCAAATCGCAGCGAACCAAAGTATTATTAGGAGCCGCTTTATTTCATTTGCCAGAACCCAATCAAACATTTTACGGAATTAGTCAAAACAAGGTCAAGCTTCCTAAACGTCAGGTCCTGCATGCAACGATTGATCTGGCTGTTGGCGAGTATCTTGACTTTATCGTAAATGGCCAATATCAGAAACAGGAAGAATACAATGAGAAATTGGGAAGCAGTATTTTTCGACTTTATTTAAATAAAAATCCCGGTGTCAAATTAAATTTACTGATGGGTTGTGGGATACGGATAGACGACGCATTAATACCAATGATTGGTTTTGAGTATAAGGACTGGATGGTTTCAGGATCATACGATATCAATACGTCAGATCTGAAAACAGCGACAAACAAAAGAGGTGGACCGGAAATAGCCATTCAGTATGTATTCAGAAGTCCGGAACCAATTGGCATTTATAGGAAATGTCCGATTTATTAATCAAGTGCAAAGGCAATGAAAGTCAATATCGTTATAGTTTCATTCATCATGTTGTTCTGTTTTCGGGCGTCCGGGCAATCATTAAACAAATACAAGGACTTAATCACCAAATACCTGGCAGAAGAAGATCATTACGCAGCATATAAGGAAATTCTGGAAGCCATGAAATTTGAAACCGAGTTGGATTCTTTTCAATATCTCGCAGGTATATCGTCTTTTCATCTGAATGCATTTTCAAAAGCTACAAAGCATTTTAAAAATATTATTGGCCATCCCATAGTCGAAAGACATCCTGAAATCGAATTTTATCTTGCTGAATCCCAATATTATCAGGGGTATTACGGAGAAGCACTTATTTACTACAAATCCTATCTAGCCAATGCCCTGAATGATGATAAAATGAGTCAGCTGGTTTCCAAAAGAATGGAATCCGTTATCTGGGCCCGAGAAAACCAGAAATCGAAAAGTTCACTTATTTCTGTTAAAAAGCTGGACGATCAAATCAATACACGTGAAAATGAATTCAGTCCCTTTTTTACAGATAGTTCGCTTTACATTAGTTCACAAAATTATTTTGAGAAAGCAAAAAGAGGGGAGGTGCCAAAAAATTCAGGACGAATATTGAAGTATAATTTGAATTCCTTAAAACAGGAAGATCTTGACACGGGAATATTCGAAAAAAACATACACATGGCTCATCCCTGTTTTAATCACGATGGCACCAAATTGTTTTTTACTGTTTGTAACTATGAGCCCAACAAAACAACGCTTATCTGCGACATTTATGTGAAAATTAAAAATGCCAAAGGCTGGGGAGAGAAAATCAAAATGCCCGAACCAGTAAATAAAGCGAATTATTCCACCACCCAGCCAAGTATTGGAATCGATCCTGACACCAAATTGGAAAAATTGTTTTTTGCAAGCAACAGACCAGGAGGGAAAGGTGGATTTGACATTTATTCCGTTCTTTTAAGAGAAGACAATTCTTCAACCATTCCGGAAAATCTTGAAAACATCAATACAGAAGAAAACGAATATAGCCCCTATTTTAATAGTGCTCAAAACATCTTGTATTTCAGTAGCCGTGGTTATCCCGGTTTTGGAGGACTGGACATCTTTAAATATGCTTACAAAGGCAAAGAAGCGAATAAGGTAATCAACCTGGGCGCTTCCATCAACAGCAGTTATGATGACTTATATTATATAGAAAACACTGCAAAGCGCAAAGCATTTATGGTTTCCAATAAACCAAGCTCTGCTTTCCTGGATGAAGAAGTGCAGGCCTGTTGTTTCGATATTTATAAAATCAACTACATTCCCGCCAGCATAGGATTAATTGTAAATACGTTTGACAAATATGATTCTTCTGCATTAAACCGGGTAAAGATTCAGGTTATTGATATAACTCAAAAGGACTCCCTGGCTTTTGCGAACGCCACGCCCGATAGTGCTAACTACAAATTGAAGATTACTGAAGATAAAAAATACCTGGTCATTGGCAGCAAAGATGGATGGGTAAGTGATACGGTAAAATGCAACGCGGTTGACCTGGAAAATTTTGACGACATCGTTAAAAATTTATTTTTAACTGAAATCAAATACTTAAATGCACTGACTTTTGAACGAACTACTAATGTTAATCTAAAAGGCGCTACTGTGGAATTATGGGATTTAGATGATAACCGTCTTCTGAAATCCACCACCAATGCAGATAGTAATTTCTTTGATTTTAAATTGCTAAAAGGCAAAAATTACAAACTAGTAGCAACAAAAAACAAATACGAACCGGCAACCATATTCATTTCTCCTAAAGAAACGGCACTTGAACCCGTGTTGCAACGCAAATTATATTTGGAATTAAAGGCTATCGCTGATCTTCGCAAATTGCTTCCTATTCGTTTATTTTTTGAAAATGACATGCCTGATCCAAGATCAGAATCGGATAGCACTAAAGTAGGATTTCTGGATATATATACAGATTACTACCATCGCAAAGCTACTTATATCAAAGAGTTTACCAGTAAACTTAAAGGCTACAAAAAAGAACAATCCATACTTGAAATTGATACCTTCTTTGAAGAAAGCGTCAAGAAAAATGCAGAAAAGTTGAAACTATTCATGGATAAATTAATCATCATTCTGGAAGAAGGTCATGAGATTGATATATTTTTAAAAGGATATGCTTCTCCTCGTGCAAAATCAGAGTATAATCAAAAATTATCCTCCCGAAGAGTCTCCAGTGTGCGAAATGAGTTTGACAGATACAATAATGACGTGTTTCATAACTACATTGTAAACCGCAACTTCAAAATCAAGGAAATTCCATATGGAGAAGTATTTTCATCGAGTGATGTCAGTGACAGTTTGGAAGATACCAGAAATTCAATTTATAACTTAAAAGCTGCTTTCGAACGAAGAGTTGAAATTCTAGAAATTTTAAAAGGCGTTGAAGAGCAATAAAATGAACATATGAAGACCATAATTCATTATATAAATCAAAATTTACCAAAAGCAATTCTCATTCTGGTTTGCTACAATCTCGGATTACCTTTAGCAAAATCGAGTCATATCGTTGGAGGAGAAATGACCTATCGCTGTCTCGGAGGTCAATCGTATGAAATTACCCTAACGCTTCGCCGGGACTGTTTTAATGGAAGCCCTGAAGCAGAATTTGATGATCCGGCACATATTGGAATTTTTGATGGTGAAGGTTCTCAGATACGCACATTGCCAAACTTTGGTATTCTTTTACTTGACTTTCGTAAGGATGACACCTTGAACGAAATTCTTAAAACAGAATGTGAAGTAATCGGAGGTGACGTATGCGTTCACACAACGACTTATCGTGGCAAAGTTGAATTGCCATTTCGGTTAGGGGGTTATATTTTGGCCTACCAGAGATGTTGCAGAAATAAAACGATTTCCAATATTGAAAACCCGGAATTAATTGGCGCAACCTATAGTGTTATTATCTCCGAAGATGCTTTGCGATATTGCAATAAGGCCCCAAAGTTTGGACCGTTTCCTCCCATTTATATCTGCGGAGACCGTTCCATCGTTTTTGATAATTCTGTAAAAGACGAAGAAGGTGATTCTATTGTATATTCACTATGCGTCCCTTATGCAGGTGCCGATACAGCAAATGCCAAGCCGACCAGACCCAGTAAACCGCCATTTCCCATGGTTACATATAAAGCTCCTTTTAGTCTCAATGATTTACTTGGAGCCAGTCCGCCACTAACCATTGACCGGAAAACAGGATTAATTACCGGCAAACCAAATGCTATCGGTCAATATCTCGTTGCTATATGTGTAGATGAATACCGGAACGGACGATTATTGTCCAGAATCCGGAGAGACTTTGAATACAATGTTCGTTTTTGTACTACGAACCCGGTTTCCAATTTTGATGCAGATAATTCCGTTTTATGTAAAGGGGACAGTACGGTGCATTTTACCAATCACAGTATTAATTCACGAGACTACACCTGGATATTTGATTATCCAAACCAGAAATATATTTCAAAAGATACAAACCCTACCTTTACTTTTCCTAAACCGGGTAAGTACAAAGTAGCCCTGATTGCCATCCGCGCCAAAGATTGCATTGATACCACTTACAAGGAAATCAATTTATATGGCGACAATGAATTAGGTAGCGATTTTGATGCCGTCTACGGCTCATGCAGGGACAGTATTGAGATCTCACTTATAGATAAATCATTTGATTCTTTGCTCCATATTTCCAACTGGAACTGGTTTGCACAATTAAGAAGTAATATTTATACATCTACCAAGCAAAACCCAAAGTTTTTATTTAGTGATACCGGAAATTTAACCGTCAATTTAATTGTTACCTCGTCAGGCGGATGCAGAGATACTATCGAAAAGGATTTTATTTTAAACAGATTGAAGCCGAATTTTCTTTCCGAAAAAATTCCCATTTGTATCGGAGAAACAACCAAATTAATTACCAATCCGGATGGAAGATTTAATTACACCTGGAATCCTTCAACAGATTTAAGTTGTAATAATTGTCCTAATCCAACAGCTAATCCTAAAAATGATATCTTATACAAAGTAACCATTACAGATGGGAATTGTACGGAAGAAGATTCCGTACTGGTAAAAGTTTCAACCTTGTTGGATATTGATATCACCGGTGATACTGTAATATGCAACGATGCCGTAAACCTCCTGGCCATAGGTGGAGTTGATACCACCGTTCAATGGTCAGACAAATCGGATTTTTCAAACATCCTGAAGTCGGGTAGCTTCCAATTCAACACTACGCTAAATGGAAAGCAAACATTTTATGTGAGAGCAAGAAGTGCCTCGAATTGTCCCGGATCTGACAGCATTCATGTGGACAATGAGAAGGTAATTATACAAACTTCAATTGATTCCATTACCATTTGTCAGGATGATACCTTTCATTTGAAGATAAATAATCTCAGACCCGAGCAACAAGCCATCATAAATTGGTATCCTTCTGATAAAATAATCTCAGGACAGGGAACTGATAGTATCGTTTTACGAACAACAGACTGCGGACCTTATAAACTTTATGCAACTTTAGAGAATCAATACAAATGCAAAGCATTGGATTCTGTCGAAATCAGAACAATTTGCAAACCATCGGTTGATTTCAAAGTGGATAAAAACTGTGACAACACCTTGGTAAGTTTTAGCAATTTAAGTTCGCCAGGTCGTTACAAATGGGATTTCGGTGATGGTACAGAATCCGTTGAAAATGGACCTATTCACATGTATAATTTGCCAGGTACGTACACAGTAAGTTTGAAAGTAGAAGCAGAATGTGCTAATTCAATAACTAAAGTAATTGATGTAGGATTTATCAGAGTCCCGCTAAAAGATCGCGTTGTTAGTTGTCATGGTCTACCTGTTGAATTGAATGCAAATCCAGATACCAATTACCATTATATATGGACACCGGCTAAAGGATTAAATGATCCCAATAGCCCTAATCCAAAAGCAAGTGTAACAGAGACAACTACCTATGAAGTTCAAATTGTAGATAAAAATATACCAGATTGTTTTATCAATAGAAAAGTGACTGTCTTTGTACCGCCACCAATTAACCTCAATGTAAATAATGATACCGTATTATGCTACACGGGAAAATTATTATTACAAGCTAAAACGGATTCATTCGCAACTATTGAGTGGACAGATGAAATCGGAATTCTCTTGGGCAGCGGCTATCAATTGCAAAAGGAATTTAAAGACTCTATGTTCATTTATGCTTATGCCACTGATCAGTATGGATGTGGTGAAAAAGATTCCTTCCGTATTGTGCCTATTAAAGTCAATTACAAATTAACCGGCACTAAAAATTTATGTCCTGGTGCCGATGGTTCTATTAAATTTAATAACCTGGATGGACATCAGTACAAACTGGATTGGTCACCAAGACGATTTATTATTAACGATACCAATAAAGCGTCTATTATTATTAAACCAACAGACACTACAGTTTTTTATCTGAATTTGATCAATGAATATGGTTGTGAATTCAATGATAGTTTTCAGGTGAATATCAGCCGCTTTGTACCTCCATTGGAAGCCTATGCAGACCAGGACACCATCTATCTTGGCGACTCAACCACATTGCATGTAAACAGGGATTACTCAAATTACAAATGGATTATTCCTTATAATCTCAGCTGCGACACCTGTACGGATCCAATTGCGAAACCAACCAATTCTATTTTATACACTGTGCAGGCCAAGAATGATGATGGATGCATGGATCAGGCTGATGTCAGAGTCATTGTCATCAGACCCAAATGCAATGAATCGGATATTTTCTTTCCCAATATTTTCAGCCCGAACGGAGATGGTGAAAATGATATACTTGAGATCAGAAGTAATTTTCTGGAATCCGTTGAATTATATGTTTATGACCGCTGGGGACAAAAAGTATTTGAAACAAAGGACATACACCATTGGTGGGACGGTAGATATAATGGGGCTGATCTGGCTCCGGATGTATATGCTTATTACTTCAAAGTAATTTGTGTAGACGGTCAGAAATATGCAAAAAAAGGCAACGTAACCCTGATTAAATAATGAAAATTACTACATCGTAATTATTTGATATTTTTCTCATTGTAAGTTAAGACTTTAGCCTATATTTAAGGCTCAATCCCAATGACCGGTTAGTTGGAAAATTGGTTGTTTTGTATGTAAATAATTAATAATAAAATATTTACATATTAAACAACTTAATAATAATAACCGTGTGAATATGAATCGAATTCTACTTTCCCTTCTGATTTTATTCTATCTGAGTAAAATCCCTTTAGTAGGACAGGACATCCATCATTCCCAGTTTTATACCAGTCCTTTAAATGTCAATCCTGCTTTAACCGGAGTTTTTAACGGAGATCAACGGATAACAGTCAACTACAGACGTCAATGGTTTGTCGAAGATATTGTGCGGTATATGACAATTACCGGATCCTATGACATGAAGTTTTATCCTAAAAAATGGAAATCAAAAGGAAACTGGAATGCCGGAATTTTATTTAATTACGACAGAGCCGGAGATTCCCGACTGGGTCTGGCCAATCTGGATCTCAGTTTATCTTATTCCTATCCTATAAATATCAATAACATAGTGACTTTAGGTGGAATGATAGGGTATTCGCAAAGAAGGTTTAATCCCGATGAATTAACCTGGGATTCTCAATGGGACAAAGATCATTTTGATCCAGCACGTGCAACCGGCGAAGATTTCGCTAAAACATCTACAAGTTTTATGGATTTATCCGGTGGATTAAATTACCGTTGGCAAAAATCAAGGAGAACCAAAATTGATTTTGGTGTTTCTGCATTTCACTTAAATCAACCGGATCAAAAATTTTTTAATCAATCTTTATCTATTAAACTTCCTATCCGGTTTAATATAAATGTAACCCCAAGCTTTAAAATTACCGACTTTGTGGACTTATTACTGCATTTGCAATATCAAAATCAAAATCCATTCAAAGAAACAGTGGTTGGCGGTTATGCAAAATTTTACCTGAATCAACAACGAGGAAAAGAATTAAATTTTCTGCTTGGAATCAGCGATCGCATTGACGATGCTTTAATTCCGAAGATTGCGGTGGAATGGACCAATTGGTATTTTGGATTTAGTTATGATATTACGACCTCAGGATTCAAACCATATACTGATCAAAGAAGCGGTCCTGAATTTTCATTGATTCATATTATTACCAAAGCACACCCACTGACCGTATTGAAATCATGCCCAATCTTCTAATTCCAAGAATAGTTTTTATGAAATCATTTTATATCGGTGTTCTAAGTATTCTTTGTTTTCTTCGATTGGAAGGTCAGAGTTTCTCAGCGCTAATGGCTGCCGGAGAAAAATCAATGGCTTCTAAAAATTATTACGACGCATATACCAAATTTAAAGAAGCTCTTGAATTCGATACACTTGATGTACATGTTCTTTATAAAACAGCAGATGCAGCCCGCCTGCTGGGATCTTATAAATTATCAGCTGGGTATTTTGAAAAAGTTTTAAAACACGAACAGAACAATTTATACCCTAACACTTCTTTCTGGCTGGGACAGACCAGGCAGATACAAGGCGATTACAAAAATGCAATAATTGCTTATAAGGCATATCAAACGGAGCATTCCGGTGAAGATCCTCACTTACTTGCTATTGCAAATAAAGAAGTCCTTGCCTGTGACTGGGCCATTCAACAACTAGCAAATCCGGTACAGGGAGTTGAAATTAAGCGATTGAGTGATGTAATCAATTCACCTTATTCCGATTTTGCTCCGGTCTTGTGGAAAGAACAGCTACTGTATTCCTCATTGCGCTTTGAAAACAAGAAATCTGTTTACATTCCTAAACGATATGTATCTTCTGTCTTGGTTTCTGAAAAGGAAGGTGCCCCGGAAAAATTGGTATCTGATACATTTGTAGAACCCGGCCTTAACCTCGCACATGCCGCTTTTAATAAAAAACATAACAAGGTATACTATACGATTTGCGAAGACATTAATGATTATGATAAAAGATGCGATTTATATGTAAGTAATGTTGATGCAAATAATAAATGGTCCAAAGGCACCAAACTTCCCGGAAATATAAATGGCAGTTCATTTACAACTACCCAACCCAATCTGGCTTACATCGAAGATAAAAATTCGGAAGTACTTTATTTTGTATCGAACAGACCCGGTGGCAAAGGCGGATTGGATATTTATTATTCCTACATAGATAGTCTCGGCAATTATTCAGAACCCATTAATTTTTTTGATATCAATACCAATTTGGATGATATAACTCCTTTTTATTATGAGCGAACCAAGACTTTATATTACTCTTCAAAGGGCCACCTGGGTATGGGTGGTTATGATGTCTATAGTTCGAAAGAAATGAATGAACACTGGAGTACACCAAAAAATCTCGGCGTACCCATAAACAGTAGTTTTGATGATGTATACTTCGTGATTACGGACAAAGACACCCTTTCATACTTTGCCTCCAACAGGACCGGAACGCAATTTCTGGATGATGCCACTGAAGCATGTTGTCTTGATTTATTCAAGATAAAAATGAAATCCTGTGATATCAAGCTCGATGCCTTGGTTTACAATTTTTATACAAAAGCTGATCTATTAGGTGCAACCGTAAAATTATACGACATGGATCATCCGAACGCACCACCGGTTGTTATCACTAATGACAAAACCAATCAATTCAATTATTCGGTGTTATGTGATAAAAATTATAAACTCATTGGTTCCAAACAAGGATATACGTCTGATACAATAAGCTTATATACCGGACAACCGGGTGAGTTTCCTGTGATTTCGAAAAAATTATTTTTAAAACCGGCCTATGCGCAACTGGAAGTGCTGACATTCAACAGAAATTCCGGAGTACCCTTAAATGGAGTTACAGTGGTTTTACTTGATTTGGATGATCCCACAAAGCCTCCAGTAACCTATCAAAGCGATAGCTCAAATCAATACTTTTTTTCCGTAATACCTTGTCACAGATATAAGCTTACAGGAGCTAAGGAAGATTTTGCAACGACAGGCGTGAATTTTGCAGTCGATTGCGGATTAGATGGTACCATGACGCAAAAGCTTTACCTGCCCACTATGTTATTCAGTTTTTTACCTGTAAGTCTCTATTTTGATAACGACAGACCGGATCCGAGCACACTCCGGTTAACAACAAATCTGGCCTATTCAAGTACCTACTATACCTATTATAAGAAAAAAGATTTGTTCATGAATAATTACTCCAAAATTGTTGGGGAACAACCGGATTCTGTTAAAAATGCTATGGATGTATTTTTTGAAGAACAAATAAAATACGGACACGAAAGATTCAATCAATTCCTAGTCGTACTTGAAAAGGATCTGAAACGGGGAAAAGTATATGAAATATTTGTTAAAGGATATGCATCGCCTTTAGCTAAAAGCAATTATAATTTCAATCTATCCCAGCGCAGGATTGTGGCAATCTATAATGAGTTTTATAAATACCACAATGGAATATTGAAGAAATACATCAAGAACGGACAGCTAAAACTTAGTCAAAAACCCTTTGGTGAAACTACAGCACCTCCGGGAATCAGTGACAACAGGCAAGATCTTCGATCCATTTTTACGGTTGAAGCATCCAGGGAAAGAAGAGTTGAAATTATCGAAATTAAGGAATAATAAAATTGAACATTATGACCTCTACTATAAATTCGATAAAACACCGGAAAAACATTCAAAGTCTTTTGAAATGTATATATACCGTATTGATCGGAATTGTTTTATTAAACCCAATACATGCTACCCACATTGTTGGCGGTCAACTTAGCTATAGAAATCTTGGTCATAACTATTATGAAGTGACCATAGTTTTCCGAAGAGATTGCAAACCGGATACAGAACCTTTCGATCCCATTGCACAACTGGGCATATTTTATACTGACAATCAAAAAGCGTATAACATTGGTCATGATGGTGTTATTCAAATCAAATTAACTTCGGTTGAAACCTTACAAGATACTATACCCAATGTTTGCATTGGCAAGTACCAGGAAGTTTGCGTTCAGCAAACCATATACAAAGACACCCTGTATTTACCTGAAGATGATTACAACAGAGGATATATTCTGGTCTATCAGCGCTGTTGCAGAAATTCAACCTTACTGAATATCATAGATCCACTGGAAACCGGAAGCACTTATACAGCAACCATTACCCCATTAAATTTAAAACAAGGTAATTCAAATCCCTATTTTGGAGAGAAGTTTCCACCTATTTACATTTGCGCAAACAAACCATTTATATTTAATCATAGTGCCATTGATTATGATGGCGATTCACTAGTATACAATCTATGTACTCCATATAAAGGCAAAACAAAAGCATTTCCGGGAGGCAGACCTGATTTTCCACCCTATGATACAGTTATCTGGAAATCGCCATTTAGCATTACAAATGTCATCGGTAGTCCATTTGCCATTGATTCTAAAACAGGAATGATCACTGCCACGCCGAATATAGTTGGCCAGTTTGTGGTAGGAATTTGTGCATACGAATATCGTAAGGGTGAATTAATAGGATATTCCCGCAGAGATTTTGAGTTGAACATTGTACCATGCGGACAAAAACCAACAGCAGCTTTTGAAAGATCATCCGGTTTGTGTGATGGCCTTAAAGTTAACTTCAGGAACTTAAGCACAGATGGTATTGAATTTACCTGGTACTTTGATTGGAAATCCAACAAGAATTTAATCTCAAAGGATTTTAATCCAATGTTCACTTATTCAAAAGAAGGGGAGTACGAAGTTGTTTTAATTGCAAAAAATGGTGATTGTGATGATACCAGTCATTTAATCATTAAAGTGATAGATCCTAAACTACTTGCGGACTTTGATTACACTTTAAGCTGTGATACCAAAGTCGGACTGCAAATCAAAGATAAATCTTCCTCAAATTACAATATTACAAACCGGCAATGGATGTTGTCAGGACCAAAAGATACCATAGTATCCAATCTGCCCGATCCTGTTTTTAGTTTGAAAGGAGATGGTAAAATTTCAATTAAATTGACGATTACCGATGAAAACGGTTGCACAGCCAGCATAACAAAAATGCTGGAAGTTAAAATTGTAAACGTCGATTTACTACCTGATTTAACCATTTGCAGAGGAGACTCCGCTAAATTAGTTAAAAACCCGGACCCACATTTAAGTTATAATTGGGAGCCCAAAAGCACATTGAATTTAAACAATCCAAGCGATCCATTTGCCAAACCGACTACCAAAACAACTTATACAGTTACGATTACAGACGGACCCTGTTCTGTTATCAAACAGGTTACCGTATCTGTTCGGGATAAAATTAATATCTCGGTCATGGGTGATACTTCCATCTGCGATGGCTTGATAGATCTAACCGCAAAATCGGATAGTGCAACAACCTTTATCTGGTCATTGAACCCTAATTTCATTCCAGTATTATTTACTGGTAATCATTATATTGATCATATCAATGGAAGCAAAACATTTTATGTAAAAGGTGGCACCGGAGATCAATGTCAGGATAGTACTTCTATAACCATTTCAGATCATTCTGTCAAATTGCGTTATGATAGTATTTATACCGTATGTGTCGAGGATACGGTCACTATTCAAATTGCTAATTTGAATCCTGCAGATCAGCTGGTGATCAATTGGTTACCGAATTCTATTATTCTAAGTCCTTTAAATGTTCTGAATCCAAAAATCTTGTGTCCTTCACCTGGCAGATATGTATTGTACTTTACGATTAAAAATCAATTTGCATGTGAATATTCCGACAGCATCGTTATCAACGCTGTAACTCCTCCTGATCCTGACTTTACTATTGAAAATGAATGCGGTTCTTTACGCATCAAAGTAAATGCAACGAGTCACGGCAGCATTAATTGGGATTTTGGAGACGGAATGGGCAGTTCGCATGAAAGATCCACAAGCTATGAATACAAAAGACATGGTAAATATATCGTCCGACTTACTGTCGATTCTATTTGTACAAGAATGTTGCAAAAAGAAATAACCATTGTAGAATTAAAAATTAATCTTCGGGATACAGTCATTTCCTGTAATGGAGAATCTGTTCAATTAAATCCCGGAGGCGATCCTAAATATCATTATGAATGGACCCCTGCAACAGGGCTCGACAATCCGACCAGCCCTAATCCTACCGCGACAGTATCTGTAAGTACAAAATATTATGTAAAAATTACAGATCCCGATTTTCCGGACTCGTGTTCTTTGAGCGATACCATTTGTGTATTTGTTCCTGCAAAGCTTCTGCTCCATGCAGTGCCGGATACGATTTTATGCGAAAAAGCAAAAATAACATTAAAAGTTTCTTCCAATCAAAATGGAACAGAATATGAATGGTGCGACCGCTTTAATCATCCAATTGGAAAAGGTCCTGAAATAGAAGTTACCCCTGACAGTACTACTTTCTATATTGTTAAGGCATTTGATCCTTATGGTTGTGGCTCGCGCGATACCGTTTACGTAGAATTATTTGAATTGAATGCTACGCTTAGCGGACCAGATTTCATTTGTATTGGCGACAGTACTTTTATTCAGGTGAATCCGGGACCGGGAACCAATTATCATTATAAATGGTCGCCCAAAGATTTTATACTTGGAAGTGATACGAGCTCCATTGTTTATGTAAAACCGGACCAAACAACTCAATTTACAGTCAAGATCAGTAACGATCATCATTGTGACTGGGAACTTTCCAAAACGATAAATGTTAATAACCCAAAATCCGGATTGAGTGTGGATGCCGAACCGGATACCATTGTTGCAGGACAAACCAGTCAGTTAATGGCAACGAAACACGACAATTGGAAATACATATGGAAACCACAGGATGGCACTTTAAATGATAGTAGTATCTATAATCCGATTGCTAAACCGATCCGCACCACGGTGTATACAGTCACTGTTACGGATGAAAATGGATGTACCGCAACAGCAACTATCAGAGTCGTAGTAAAAACTTGTGAAGAATCATTTTTTATTCCAAACGCATTTAGTCCTAACAATGACAAAGTAAATGATATCTTATACGTCAGATCCTTACCGAATGCGTTTCTTGATATGGAACTGATCATTTATAACCGTTGGGGAACAAAAGTATTTACTTCCAACAATGTGAATGATGGCTGGGATGGAAAATTTAAAAACGAAAGTTTAACGCCTGATGTATATGGCTACGGATTACAAATTACCTGCCCTGATGGACGGAAAATCGCGAAGAAAGGTAATATTAGTATAATTAAATAAGCAGGTCAATTATTACATGATTCATGTGACAGAATGCCCAGTATGCAATTCAACTGCATTTAAATCTTTATTTATTTGCAAAGATTATTCTATTAGCCGTGAAGATTTTACTTTGATCCAATGCGAATATTGCAATTTCGTCATCACGTCTCCAAGACCCACATCCGGTGAACTTGGAAGATATTATGCTTCCGATAATTATATTTCACACAGCGACACTGCACAAGGCCTTATCAACAAGCTTTATCATTTCATTCGCAAAATAACATTGCGCGGTAAAATATCGCTTATAAAAAAGTATTCCAATAACCCACGGTTGCTGGATATTGGCAGTGGCGCAGGCTATTTCCTCAATAGTTGCAAACAATCCGGTTTTGCAGCAATAGGGATTGAACCAGATACACCATCCAGGATGCGCTCCATACAACAATTTGGTATCGATGTACACGAAGAATCTGAACTGGATAAGCTGAATTCATCCAGTTTTGATATAATTACGTTATGGCATGTATTGGAACATGTTGAAAATTTAAATAACCGTATGAGTCAAATATGCAGATTATTGGATTCCGAAGGTATTGTAATCATTGCATTACCTAATTGCTCATCATTTGATGCGCGGCATTATCAATCCTTTTGGGCCGGTTATGATGTTCCAAGGCATTTGTGGCATTTCACTCCTCAAACAATACGCGATCTTGGATTTAAACATGGACTCACTGTCTTTAAGACATTACCTATGCATTTTGATTCCTACTATGTAAGTATGTTGAGTGAGAAGTATAAAAAATCTACACTTGCATTTATTAAAGGAATGTTCATAGGGTTGATTTCAAATCTACGTGCCACATTGAAACAAAACAACAGCTATTC
Organism: Bacteroidota bacterium; assembly: GCA_029781865.1. GTDB lineage: Bacteria > Bacteroidota > Bacteroidia > Chitinophagales > Saprospiraceae > Vicinibacter. The sequence continues at coordinate 41,262 of JAKOVW010000079.1, read as the reverse complement.
CAGTCAAATTTATTTGCTTCGGAAAACAAGTAAATGAATTTTAAAACAGCCATTGCTTGCGTATGGCTGAAGCATCAATATAGTAAATGTAAGATTTAAACTGGATTTTTATAGCGAAACAATTCGACTCTACATTCTATTTTACAAAAAAACGTGAGCATTTTACTGGTTAAACATTAAACAAGAAATGCATAATATCACCATCCTGCACGATGTATTCCTTACCTTCGATGGCCATTTTACCGGCTGCTTTTACGGCTGCTTCAGATTTATAATATATGTAATCATTGTATTTTATGACTTCTGCGCGGATGAATCCTTTTTCAAAATCAGTATGTATGACGCCTGCGGCCTGTGGTGCTTTACTCCCTTTAATCACCGTCCACGCTCTTACTTCCTTTTCTCCTGCTGTAAAATAAGTAATCAGATTGAGCAATTCGTAAGCTGCTCTGGTGATTTTGTGAATGCCTGGTTCTTCCAATTCCATTTCTTTAAAGAATTCAGCGCGGTCTTCAACAGGCAATTCAGATATCTGTGCTTCTATCTCAGCAGAAATAAACAGGACCTTTGCTGATTCAGCTGCAACAGATTGTATAAAAGCTTCCGTATGTTTATTACCGGTGTGTATAGAGAACTCATCTACATTGCATACATACAGAACAGGTTTCCCTGTCAATATCTGACTAGCCTTTACGAAAGCGGCAGTAGTCTCATCGCTTATAAATGACCGTGCCGGTTTACCAGCTTCGAGATGCTTAAGCAAATCTTCTGTCATTCCCAGATCGCGCAAAATTTCTTTATCCCCACTTTTAGATTGCTTTCTGATTCTGTCAATTCGCTTTTCGATGGTTTCTATATCTTTCAATATGAGTTCAGTATCCACAATTTCTTTATCACGGACAGGATCAACCGAGCCATCGACATGTACAACATTGTCATTATCAAAAGCGCGAATGACATGGATGATTGCATCAACTTCCCGGATATTCGCCAGAAATTGATTCCCTAATCCTTCTCCCTGTGATGCACCTTTTATCAAACCAGCGATATCCAATATATCAACAGTAGTGGGTACAATTCGAACAGGATTGACAATGCGTGCAAGCTCATCCAGTCTGTTATCTGCTACGGTAATAACGCCAAGATTTGGGTCCTTGGTGGCAAATGGATAATTTGCGGCTAATGCCCCCGCGGATGTCAAAGCATTAAATAAAGTTGATTTACCTACATTCGGCAACCCAACAATTCCACATTGTAATCCCATATTTTTAATTAAGCCGCAAAATTAGGAAAAAATGGGAAATCAGGTCAAAGGCATTTAACCAGATATTGGTTTAATTAATTTAAACAATTTAATAAAAATGCAATTATATTAAATTAATTCTGGTTTTCACCAATGGCGAGTTGATATCTGTAGCAACTTTATTACCAATTATACATTATTAAACTACCGCGTGAAAGTCAATAGAATTATAATATGAATTATTTAGCCCATCTTTCGCTTGCCTTTCCTGATCCGGCTTCCATAGCAGGCAATTATATTGCCGACCTGTTGACGCGCTATGAAGAAGCATCGCTGCACCCACTATTAAAACAGGGGCTTAAGATGCATCGATGGATTGATACGTATTCAAATAATGACGAGTACCTTTTACAAATCAATAAGGAATTTCATCCGGTTATTCATAAATACGCTCCGGTTGCAACAGATATATTATGTGATTATTTGCTTTTTTTGAGCTGGGATAAGTATTTTGATATCTCTATTTCAGAATTTTCAGAACTTAATTATAAAATTCTGGAAGAATATTCAGGCATTATGCCTGAGCGCATTTCAACGATTTGCCTGAAAATGGTACAACACCGGTGGTTATTACAATATCAATCACTGGAAGGTCTGGAAGAAGTATTGAAACGCACAAATCAAAAAACAAGCTTTGATGTAGATCTCACTGCGGTACTTCCTGTTTTTAAATCCAAACCAGAATTATTCATCGAACTATTTAATTCATTTTACTCCAAATGCAAATTTGAAATTGCAGATTGGCTTATCCTTCAAAATGAAGTGAAAACGTAAATGACTTGGAAAATAATTTTTCAATAATCGTGGATTCGGGCAATTTGCTGTCATAGATCAAAATGTTATTTAATCCATGTGAAAATTTAATTTCCGGTGAAAAGATGAAAAAAGGCAGGTAGAATTGCAAACCTGCACCAATTTCAAATTGAAAATCATGAGGAGAAATCCGGACAATATTGAATTGATTTTTATCCGCTCTGCTGTTTGATGCAAAATCATATGAATATTTTACACCTGCAAGTACGAAGACTCTTTTGTCTTTGTAAGGTGCCGATGTAAATCGCACTAACATCGGTACTTCACCAAATACGGACTCAATTTTATCCGTGCGCTCTACATTCGAATTTACATTGATATAGGCTAAACTGCGATAGGATAGGGCGATACTGGGCAATACCCTGAAATCAAAAAATTCGCCAATTTTAAAATTAGCAATCATCGACAAGGTTAAACCTGGTTTGCTTTCACCTTCGTTCCAACGGTAAACACCATTATTAATAAATCGCTTGGAATGTTCAATTTTAAAACCGGAAGTATTGTAACCTATGGTCAGACCAAAGTAATGTGCTTTGTTTTTGAAATTTAAATAATTATAACTTTTACTACTTCCTTGTGCATGCAACAAAAAAGGACTCAATAAAAACAAGATAAAACCAAATGCTATTTGGTTCCTAAGTAAATTGTACATATCCCAAAAGTCAAGGGTTTAAAAGAGCACTCTCTAAGTCCTTCCTGTTCTAAAATGGCTGTAAAACGTTCATAATCCGGAAAATGTTGCACAGATTCAAAGAGGTAAGTATACGCGCGCGAATCTTTTGACAGTAAATTGCCTATGAATGGAAGTACATATTTGAAGTAAATTTTAAAAACCTGTTTTACCGGAAAATGTCTGGGTTGTGAAAACTCGAGAATAACCATCTTCCCTCCGGGTTTCAAAACGCGACGCATTTCAGATAAGCCTTTATTCAAATTCTCAAAATTACGCACGCCAAAAGCAATCATGACCGCATCAAACCGGTTGTCTGCATAACTTATGTTTTCTGCATCCTGTACAGCAATGGAAATTTGTTGATCCAGTTTTCCGGATTTAATTTTTTCCAGGCCCTTCTGAAGCATTTGCTCAGAAATATCAATAGCTATAACTTTAATATCCGGATATTGATGTATCGCCTCAATAGCCAGATCACAAGTACCACTTGCCACATCTAAAATTTCACAATCAGATGAATTGGTTATATTGAGGGACTTAAGCGCTTTGTGCCTCCAGCCTTTGTCTATACCGAGAGATAGGAACCTATTCAAAAAATCGTAGCTACCGGAAATATTGTCAAACATCCGGGTTACCTGCGACTTTTTTGAATCTCCTGATTTATAAGGACTTATCTGCGCCAATAGGTTTAATTTCCGCAAAGGTACTAAGGGAATAAAAAGGAAACGAACCGCCATTCAAATGATTATTATATATATTTATAACAACCTAAAATACAATATCTTACATAACAAAAAAGTTGCCCTGTTCCTATGACTTTCGGGTTTGATTTGTTATCTTTGCCTGCCCTTAATAAAGTGCTTTAAACCTATGTCTGATCAAGATAGAATTATACCAGTTAGTATTGAAAAACAACTTCAAACCTCATATATCGACTATTCGATGTCGGTCATTGTGGCCAGGGCATTACCCGATGTTAGAGATGGCTTAAAACCAGTACATCGCAGGGTCATGTATGGGATGAGGGAATTGGGTTTGAATTATACAAAATCCTATAAGAAGTCCGCAAGAATCGTAGGAGAGGTCCTCGGAAAATATCACCCTCATGGAGACAGCTCCGTTTACGATGCTATGGTGCGAATGGCTCAGGAATGGTCGATGAGATATCCATTGGTCGATGGCCAGGGAAACTTCGGCTCCCTGGACGGAGACAGCCCGGCAGCAATGAGGTATACTGAAGCCCGATTATCCAGAATTGCAGACGAATTATTGGATGATATTGATAAGGAAACTGTCGACTTCAGATTAAACTTTGACGATAGTCTCGAAGAACCAACGGTATTGCCTGCCAGGGTACCCAATTTGTTGATCAATGGCTCTTCAGGGATTGCAGTTGGAATGGCAACCAATATGTTGCCTCATAATCTAACTGAAGTCTGTAATGGCGTCATAGGAATGATCGATAATCCGCAAATCAGTCTGGATGAATTGATGACTTATATACCGGGACCTGATCTGCCGACAGGTGGAACGATCTATGGCATATCCGGAATCAGGGATGCCTATGAAACCGGCAAAGGAAAGATATTGCTTCGGGGTAAAGCAGAAATACAAACTCAAGATGGAAAAGAAATTATTCTGATTTCTGAAATTCCATATCAGGTTAACAAGGCTTTGATGATTCAAAAAATTGCTGACCTCGTCAATGAAGAAAAGATTACCGGTATCAGTGACGTTCGCGATGAATCTGACCGCGATGGTGTGCGTGTAATCATTGAATTAAAAAAAGATGCCATTTCAAATGTGGTATTGAGCAATCTGTATAAATTCTCACCCCTTCAAACCAGTTTTGGAATTAATAACATCGCCTTAGTTCAGGGACGACCAATGAGTCTCGGTCTGATTGATCTGATTCAACATTTTATTAAATTCAGACTGGAGGTCATCATAAGAAGAACCAAATATGAATTGCGCATTGCACAGGAAAAAGCGCACATACTCGAAGGTCTGTTAATTGCAATTGATCATTTAGATGAAGTGATTGCACTTATAAGGGGATCAAGAACTGTAGATGATGCAAAACAAGGCTTAATTTCTCAATTCAATCTGACCGAGTTACAGGCGAAGGCCATACTTGAAATGAGGCTGCAGCGATTAACCGGATTGGAACGCGAAAAAATAAAAGAAGAATATGACGAACTGATCAAAGAAATTGCAAGACTCCAAAATATCCTTCAGGACGAAACCCTGCAACGCAAAATTATTAAAGACGAACTTCTGCTTATCAAAGATAAATTCGGCGATGAAAGACGTACGGATATTACTCAGGTAGAGGGTGAAATCAACATGGAAGATATGATCGCCAACGATCAAGTCGTCGTTACAATTTCACATCAGGGTTATATTAAAAGAACAAAATCTTCAGAATACAGAACACAAAGCAGGGGAGGAAGAGGTTCAACCGGAAGCAAAACCAGAGAAGAAGATTTTATTGAACACATGTTTGTGGCCAGCAATCACAATTATTTACTCTTATTTACAGAACTTGGCAAATGCTATTGGTTAAGAGTTTATGAAATCCCTGAAGCAACAAAAACATCATTGGGACGTGCAATTCAAAATATCATCAACCTGCCCAAAGAAGATAAAGTCAGAGCTTATATTAATATCGAAGATCTGGAAAATCAATCATTCCTGGATTCACATTTCATTATGCTGTGCACTAAAAACGGCACGATAAAGAAAAGCAGTCTGGAAGATTTCAGTCGTCCAAGGGCTAACGGTATTATTGCAATCAGTGTACATGAAGGCGATCATTTAATCGAAGCTAAACTGACAAATGGCGAATCTGAAATTGTAATCGCAAATAAAAAAGGTAGAGCTATTCGTTTTTCAGAAAGCAAAGTTCGTCCTATGGGCAGAAGTGCTGCAGGTGTACGCGCTATTAAATTAGACGAAGAGAATGGCGATCAGGTAGTCGGAATGGTTTGTGTTGATCCCAAAGATCCCCGGGTAACCATTCTGGTGGTATCGGAAAAAGGAAACGGCAAGCGCACAGACATTGATGATTACAGTGTAACCAATCGCGGTGGCAAAGGAGTCAAAACGCTAAAACTAACTGAGAAAACCGGAGATCTAATTGCAATTAAAAATGTTACTGAATCACAGGACCTGATGATCACAACAACACAGGGAGTGATTATCCGGATGTCTGTTTCGGATCTTAGAGTCATGGGTCGTGCAACTCAGGGTGTCCGATTAATACGACTGGATGAAGGAGACCAAATAGCCGATGTTGCTGTAATCGAACAGGAGGATGAGAAATTATCAGAACCCGTAATCTCAGATTCCATTACTGATGCAGACGACTCTGAAGAATAGATTTAAAGAAAACTTAACTAAAACTGTATCTTTAAAAAAAATTATATTTTATCGCTTTCTGTTATATCCACTAAATTCTGATCAAATGAAAAACTATTTATTATTTCTATTTACTCTTGTAGCATGTATTGGCTGGAGTCAGGAGCCCGAGAAAGATGTCAAAAAATCCGAAAGTAAAGTTGCAAATTATTATCTCGATCCTACAGCAAATTTATCCAAACTTTGGGAGGCAAAGTCTTTAATTGATGCAGCCAGTGAAAATGAAACAGTTAAATCCATGTATCGCACCTGGAGTGCAAAAGGTAAAATTTACAATGCAGTTTGTTCATTCGAAAGTGATTCGATTTTAGTTGCGCAACAGTTTAAGAAAAAATACCAGGTTAAATATAAAGATGCCGCTTTAGTAGCCTATAATTCCTGGATTAAAGCGAAAGATCTCGCCGTAAAATCCTATGAAACAAAAGACGCATTGAATGCTTTAACAGAAACTTCGAGATACCTCAATAATTATGGCATTCAGGCTTATGAAGCAGGAGATTATAAATCGGCATATACGCATTTTGATGCCGTGGTTAAAATTGAACAAATGGTTACAGCGGCAGGAATGAAAAGCATACTACCAAGTCCGGAAGATCTCAAAAAGCAAAAATATTTAGTTGCCGCATGCGCAGTGAATGCGGACATGTTAAATGAGGCTTTTCCATATCTTGAAGAACTAAGAAAAGCGAATTACCCCGAATCCTTTATTTATGAAGGACTCTATAAATACTATGCACCGAAAGACGATCAAAAAGCAGAAGAGGTATTAGCGGAAGGCAGACAAAAATTTCCGAATGAAACGTCCTTGTTATTCACAGAAATTAATCATTTTCTTAAGAAGGGAAAATTAAATGAACTCGTAGAGAAACTTAAAGTGGCCATTCAGAAAGAACCAGATAATGTATCTGTATACACAACACTTGGCAATGTCTATGACAATCTTTGCCAGAAAGAATGGGAACGAGATAGTATTGCGAAAGGTGAAGAGTATTACCTAAATGCTGAAAAATATTACAAGGATGCCCTTGCAAAATCTCCTAATGATTTCAATACCCTATATAGCCTTGGCGCTTTGTATTACAATAAAGCGGCATTAATATCTAAAGAAGCCAATAAACTTAGCGCTGATTACAGCAAGGCGGGTACAAAAAAATACAATGACAAAAAAGCAGAAATGGAAACTTACTTTGATAAAGCCTTACCTCATTTTGAAAAGGCTGAAAAGCTGGAACCCAGGGATAAAAATACATTAATTGCTTTAAAAGAGATTTATGCAAAAAAATCTCTTTTTGACAAATCCAATGAATACAAAGCCAAAATTGAAGCAGCCGGAAAATAGATAAACAGAATACATAAAAGTCCATTTTATCTTTATACCATAATCATATTTTTAAATATCGGTTAACTTCATAATATACATTCAATTTTAATAAGCAATACTAATTCTATGTCCAAACTATTTGAAGAAGCTAAAGCACTTAACGGGGTGGGGGCATTTCATCGATTATTTGAGTTACCTATTTTAGATGAACCCCAAATTCCGTCTATGGACAGATGTAAATTGAGAATTGCATTACTGGAAGAGGAATTAAACGAGCTCAAAGAGGCTATAGAAAAAAATGACATTCATGAAGCAGCTGATGCTTTTTGCGATTTACAATATGTCTTATCCGGAGCCATACATGAATTTGGTCTGGGCTCCCGTTTCCATTCATTGTTTGAAGAGGTACAACGCTCCAACATGAGTAAAGCCTGTCTGACCTATTCTGAAGCAGAACAAACACAACAAAAGTATTTTCAGGAAAAGAATGTCGAATCTGAAATTAAACAGAAAGAAGATGTTTATCTCGTTTATCGGCGAGAAGATGGCAAAGTATTAAAATCAGTCAATTACAGTCCTGCTGATCTTGCAAAATTTCTTTAATTGAATGGGAAGAAGACTGTAGGGAAGAAGTCTATAGGGAAGAAGGCTTTAGACTTTGGACCCTTTCATATTTACTTTCACGAGACCTCAATAATTTGTACCGAATAAACATTTTTCAATTATTTCTTTGAAGGTAGAAACAAACTTTCTGCAATCATTATCCTTTGAAATACCCCACTGAATTCCTCCCCATAAACTTCCTCCCTATAGACTTTAGACTTCTTCTCTATAGACTATAGACTTATTCCCCACAAACTTCCTACCTCCAGACTATGAAAATTACTGTGGTCTCTTGGAATACAGCGGACCGACCTTAAAACCTTCATCAGATAAATCTCCTCTGTGAATTCGAATACCATAAGGAATTTCATCGAGGAACTCCGTTCTTGATCTTGCAAACTTTCCTTTTCCATCGGCAACTTCCATTTGCAAGAGGGTAATTTTTTTACTACTGCTGTCTCTTTGTATGATTGAATAATTTACAGAAACCCCCATGGGAGCCAGCCGGTCCCTGATATCAACCAAATCTTTGGTGGACATGGTTCTTTTAAAATGAACTTCAATCCAACTTTGATCGACATAAAACATTGAATCATCTTGCTTGGTCTGACACGCGGACATGACAACCCCCAAAAGGAAGTATACCTTAAAGAATTTCATACGGGAATTTTTAAACCGACTTATTTTCTGTTGTATTGGTATTTGCAGAAGGATTTGTGTCTGTATTCTTATCAGTAGGTTGTTCACCTGGAGCGTCAGCTGTTTTACCGGAAGCTTCCGCTTTCATTTTATTAGCTAACTCTTCCAATGATTCCGCAGTTTTTTCTGCAAAATGCTGGGCAGACTCAACAACATCATGACTCATTTCTTTAGCTTTATTCCATGCCGTTTCTGTTGCTTCTTCTGCCTTCTTAAAAATTTCAGATTCCTGCACCTTTGTCATTGTCTCATGGGTAGTTTCTTTAACTTCCTGCATAGCTTCTTTAGACCAGGCTTTGGCTTTCTCCATAGCTTCGTCACTTTTCTTATGTAAGTCCTCCAGCGTTTTCTGAGTTAGTGCGTCCACCTTATCCAATGTTTCCTGGGTTTTCTCTTTTGATGTCCCAAATAGTTTAGAAAAAAAATCACTTAGTGCCATGATAATATATTTTGGATGATAAAATAAAAATGTGCATTGATAACTAGTGAATGCTTGGTTAAAATTGATTAATTACAGAAAATATTTCCATATTTACTCTGTGTCTTTGGGTAATTCAAGCGGTTTAATGATTTTATGATTTGACGATACATCAGAAGAAGGATTGCTTGTTGAAGAATGAACTTCATTAGTCTCATTCTTTTTCAACCAGTCTTCCGCCTTCGTAAAAAAATCTTCCCTGCTTTCATTTACTGATTTTCCAAAATTGATAGGTTGATCAGCCAAACCATCTTTATCCGCATCGAGTCGCTTTTCCTCTTCTGCAAGCTTGTTTGCCTTTTCAACTGTTTGATCAACAAAATCATCAATCTTTTCCAATGTATCCTTTGCCTTTTCCGCAAGCTTCTCACGATATTCCCGGGTAGATTCATTCAGGTCTGCTGCCTTTTCCTTAACCTGATCCCATAGCTGTGAACCCTGTTCTTTGACTTCGTCCACAGTTGATGCAATAAAATCCGAGGCCTTATCAACCAATGAATTTTCATCAACATTCCGATTTTCATTTATCATTGATCCCGCATTGGAATCCGAAGGTAAAGTATGGTCTGCTGTATTCTGTTCTTTTTTGTCGGACGACAACAGATCTTTAATCTTATCGAACAATCCCATATTTTAGATTTATGCAAATTTAAGTATAAGAAATCAAATTTACAATATAAATTTGCCGTATTATCCGTCTATATTTAGCCTAATATGCCGTCTGATAATACAAAAAAGCCTTCCAGGGGCACCGAATTGCATCTAAGTAACAAGTATTTCGCGCTTAATCACGTAGAATCTCGTGATTTACACCAAAACTCAAATGATGAATCGGATGAAAAGATGCGAAAGACCAAATACATAGAAGTCTTAGCCAAAAGCATGATAAACAAAGTAACCAGCCCTGACTTATTTATGGATTATTCTTTAAACCCATATCAGGGATGTGAACATGGTTGTACTTATTGCTATGCACGACCCACACATAATTACTGGGGATATAGTGCGGCAGATGAGTTTGAAAATACAATCTTAGTAAAAACAAATGCTCTAGATATACTTAAAAAGGAATTAAGTAATAAAAACTACGACGTAAAACCAATAATGCTTTCGGGAAACACGGACTGTTATCAGCCAGCAGAGCACAAATATCAAATTACCCGGAAAATTCTTCAATTATTGTTAAGTTGGAAACATCCGGTTCAATTGATTACTAAAAATGCCTTAATACTCAGAGATCTCGATCTGTTGAAAGAGCTCAGTAAGCTTCATTTATGTGCAGTTGCGGTTTCTATTACTGCATCCACAGATCAAACCAGAAGAATTATGGAGCCACGTGCATCGACTATTGATTCGCGTTGGAAAATAATCAGAACATTATCAGAACACAAAATTCCGGTACATGCAATGCTTGCACCAATTATTCCCGGCATTAATGACTCAGAACTATTTAAAATGGTGCAAACTGCAGCCGAACATGGCGCCAATTCAACTTCCTATCAGATTGTCCGCTTGAATGGAGATCTTCAGGCGATTTTTGAAAACTTCCTGACCAAGCAATTACCGGATCGGAAAGACAAAGTACTTCAGGCAATAAAATCTTGTCACGATGGTCAATTAAATGATTCCCGCTTTGGTTTGCGTATGAAAGGGAGAGGGAATGTAGCGGATATTATCAAGCAGCAATTCAAACTTGCACACTCTAAATATTTTACAAATTCTACAAAAACGGAATTAAGAAAAGACTTATTTAGTCCGATTATAAACGGCCAACTGAGAATCTGGTGAAAAATTACAGCTTACTTTTAAAATTATCCGTGAATTTTAAATATATTATCTTTCAAAACATACATTAAGGTTGCGAATTCAAATATAAAAAAATAATTTCCTTTTCTTCATCAGTGATTTTAGCACGCTCTTGCATTAGATTCAGGTTTTTCCGCCAACTTTCAGCATTGTATTGCCTTGGTAAATGCAAGTTATGGCAGCTACTACAGATTCGAACATACAATTTTCTCCCTTCGAGTAATTTTTGCTGTAAAACCGGATCTGAAGAAGCCGGTATGTAAAGTGACGGACTGCAACTCAGCAGAATGTAAACCGAAATCAATGTAAAAATGATCAACTTTTTCATTAAAAACTATAGCCAATTAGCAACCGTCCTTCAAAAGCTTCATGTCCGTCATAATCCAAATTGCCGGGTGTTGCATCCGTTTTATGCAGATTTGCAAGCTGTGGCAACAAATTGAGCACGCCAAAGAAACGTCCCTGATTGAAATAGAATGATGGACCTGCAAATAAAATGCTGTTTTCCCAACCTTCACCTTTTGCTATTTCGTTTCTATTTACAATTTCCAAACCAATACCTAAACTAGGAGTAAGAAAATGCATCCAGGCTAGATCAAGTTCAACAGGAGCTTCCCAATTGGTCACTCGTTTTGTAGTAGAGCCTGCTTTCTCAACAACTGTCTCCAATTCCAATTCTCCAACCAAATTCAGCGCAAATAAATCGTTCGTATACCGTTTATCTAAAATAACTTTACCTTCCATTTCGTATTCGTCACCTCCAGCCGTAAACTCCAGATATAATGCGGAACCAATACTATTGGCTACCGGATCCGAAAGCTTGAATTTCCATTCATTGCTAAAAGAAGTTTCAAATTCAGTTTGAGTCGGAAATTCTGTTGCGGTGCTATCTTTGAGAGCATACTTAAAATTTGAAGTATTCAAATAGAATGCAGTTTGTACACTTTTCCCTAAACCAAATTCGAATTCAATCGTGTTGTCCAAACGCCTTCCAAACGCAAAAGGGCTGTACTTACCAACTTTTCCGGTCCTTAAGGTCGTCCAATATTCAAAATCAAAACCGCCCTTAGCCAATACATTGGACTGGTAGGTTCTTGCGAATACGCGATCCTGTCCATATGTAGATGATATCGTCAATGTAAGTAGTATAAGTGTTATATATAGTTTCATTTGACTGTGTTAATTAGAATTGCAAAGTAAAGAAGAATTCAGTTTATTCTCATTTTACAAAACAAAAAACTCTAAAAATATTTGCTAATGTGAAATTAAATGAAAGCAGATCTACATGCAATTATTTATTAGCCCATCCAGGTTGTTTGGAAGCAACTAAATTTCGCATTGACGAAGAAATGCCCTGGAAAATTCCCTTAATGGAAGAAACATTAAGTGGAAATTCTAATATCACGTGCAACATACTTAACACATACAAAGCGACAAACCCGATATGGTAATTCAGAAAATAGAGCCCCACAGATGCCAGCCACAAACATAAAATCACAAACATCTTTTGTTTGCCCGTTTGATGCCAATTAATTACAGTTGTTTTAGAAAACCAATTAAGGTAATGATAAGTATACGCAAATGCAATGAAAATTTGTATTTTCCAGATGACCGGCAAATAAATATCTAAGGTCTGACTTTGAACAAGCCCCAGCGATTTATTGATTGCGAGGAGTAGATTTTGAAAATGACTACTTGTGTATGTGTTAAATGTTTCCTGACCTATACTGCCGGAAACCGGAGACACCTTAAGCATAATAATTAAGATAATTACAGCAAGCATTGAAGCTACATTCAAATAACCCCAAAGTGATTTCGCCCGCATGGCACCAAAAAACATAAACAATAACGTAAAAAGAAATACATGAACTATAGTTGGCAGAAAAAGTCCAAACCAGATTGAAAATAACGGATACGTAAAAAAGAATAATGTAATCAGGATGCTAAGTGCAATCAATAGTATTCTGATTAACCATCGATCCGTCAGAAAATAAATCACAGAAACAAACAAACCAATAAAAAGTATTGAATAAGTCCACTGAACAATATTGCTTACCGGTTCTGAACCAAAATTTGAATTGAATTGCTGATTCAGGGCAGTTAAATGATCTGTATTAGAAAATTCTTTAAATAAAAAGCCAAATGCCAGTAAACTAATGATCAATATCGACATAATCAGATAACTCACTTTATCTTCTCTGCTACCCAAAAAATAATTCTTCTTTTCCAGCCAGTTGATTTCTGTCATGTAATGCAAAGGTCCCAACACAGCATATGAAAAAAGAAATAGTTCAAATGGAAAAAGAAAGGATAGAATAAGGGTGATCCAAATCAGAAAAAAATTGGTCAAATCAATCCTAGCTATATTTGTCATAATGGCACGCCTAAATATTCCGGTAAATTGCAACATCAGAATCAGTCATAAATATAAACAATCATTGTCTTCTGTCAAAAATCCCTGAAAAACGGACCAGTCATTTTCCTATAAATTCAATAGTTTTTGTATTAAAGTCTATATAATGCTGACACGGAAAGCATAAGAACACTTATGTGGAAAAATATACTTTGAATAACACAACAATTATTTTCAATATGAATGATAAAGCAAAATACAAATAGGTGTGAACAATTTATGCAATGCGCATTTATTTGTTCAAGTCGAGCTGACTTAATTTAAGCTTGATCGTTTCCATAAGTTTATCCAGATCTTTGCCATTTAAACGATACGCAGAAGTTTCTTTTCGTTGAGGCCTTGGATTTGACGGCAATAGATCCGCAATATGAAGATCAATCATAGCTGCAGGTTGAACGCCAGTTCTTTTAATCAACTCATCACCTAATTTAGTATTGTCACCATCAGCTCCTCCGCTTATTGAAATGAATGCATATTTCAGGACTTTATGCTTAAATTGCTTAAAGCAGGCTCGCAAAGGAGTGGCAATCTGACCCATCCATACTGGCCCTATAAATATCACCATATCATTGGGATTTACGCTTGTGGGGATCGGATCGATTTTAGGAGTTCGATTAAATAGAACATCCAGAAATATAGCAAGTATAGTTCTTGGTTTGGGTTCGGTAATGACGATATGTTGTGCATGTAACTCCGCAGCCAAACGTTTGGCAAGAGCTTGATTGTTTCCTGTGAGAGAATAGGAAATAATGAGTGTATTCATCGTTTAGTTTATATATTTAATTGATGCTTCAATTGATAGACTGTTATTATTTGTGCGTTATTCCATTTTGTTTGGTTCTTGTTCGCAACAAAATAAGAGCCAGTACAATAACCCAGATCAGGAAAACCCCAATGTTGATTCTTTCCCAAACCCCGATCATTGGAGTAGGTAAATCTTTAGGCACTCCCGGACTTTCTAAACCGGTAAGTATGCCAAAAGTAAAGAGCAGTAATAGGGTAGTGATAGAGAAGTAGCGAAAGACTTTTCCCAATGCGGCAGCACCAAAACCAATCATCAATATCATAAGGAATACGGTTCCCATTGCGAAAGCTATATGCAGGGTATCAGATATCGTACCTCCTCCTGAAGCCAGTATCGACCTTAAGTGCATTGGTGGCCAGAAAAATCCACTCACTCCATAAACAAATAGCAATTTTGCAATATATCCCAACCATTTGTTAGCATCCGATACCATCCAGACTCCCCATCCAAACGCGAGAATAAAAAAAGAATAAAACGTACAAAGAAAAACCCACATGGATCTCGTGGGAGCATCAATTGCCGATAACTCGCTTACCGTTTGAGAAACAACATTATACTCAGGATCCTGCAGCGGTATAATAATATTTAAAGCAATATAGTAAACAGAGGAAATAATCCCACAAGTAAGTAAGATTTTCTTTAACAACAACATTTTGGAAGAATCGGAATGCACTGCAATTAAGGTTTCCATATATCAACAAAATTGTACTAAATTTTAATCTAGAAAATTAATATTCAGAAATTTTAAATGAGCTGATTGCAATCAGAATAAGAAATGATATTGATCAATTCATTGGTAAAGATGATTTTTCCAATAAGAATATCAAGATGGAATGCAACTCAGTTATTGGTAATTACATGCGTTATAAAAATCAAAAAGCCGAAGAATATGATTCTCCGGCTTCTAATAAGTTGATATTACTTATAAACTATTTCGATTGTCCCTTCAAGCCATGATAAATGGCATCTTTATGATACGTAAAATTTGCATTCATTTTTTTAAGAAAAGCCTCCCGTTTTTTGGTATCAGGCCATGCTTGTTTTTCTAATTCCTCATCGCGGTCAGCGGCTTTCATGATATCACCCCAGCTGGCATACTCCGTAACCGTTACAAATTCGCGGCTATCATCCGTATAAAAGTGAACCAGGTTATCCTGATGAATCACAAATTCATTTTTCATCGTAACTTTAGTAAAATACTCCTGAAGCATGGCATCTCTTTCCGCTCTGGACGCGCTATCCTGACCAGTCACCATATAAGAGGTATTCACATGAAACACATGGCCTGAATTGTTTTGAGCATTTGCAGATTGAATCGTGCAAAGTAAAAATGCTGCTACAGCAAAAAGATACATAAAATTTTTCATTTATAATTATTTATGGTTTTGCCTACTCTTGATTCAGATTTTCGGCATCCTCTGTTTAACGGGTAGCAATATTAATGCAATATTTGAATATATACTGAATAAAACAAGACAAGTAGATTTATTTTCATCAAAATAATTCAGGCAATGTGGCACTTACTTAGGAATTTTCTTCTGGATTAATTACCAGGATAAAAAACGAAAGGAAGAATACGCCCGCCTTCTTAGACAATTCCAACAGCAAAACGGAACCAACTTCATACCAAACAGAAATTCTCCCGAATGGCAACAATGGGTCCAGTATGCAATAGGTGCATATGGATTTGCAAAAACACTTTGGGAACCGGGAGGAATTTTTTATAAAACAAATGTACCGGACTACATGGACACCAACTTTTGGGATCAATACAATTTACCAGTATAAAATAAAAAACTTTTTATTATGAATAAATTATACTCCTGGGCCGCTCAACTTTTACTCAATAAAATATTATGTGGTCAAAAAACACTCATCCTTGGATGGCTGTTAACTGCATTTGGTGCATGGAATATCGTGGTCAATGCAGAGATGATTCAAAATCTTTGCAACATTGTGCATATCTGCCTCGCCGGAAATGCAACTTGGGGTGCTATCACTATGGTGATAGGGGAGATCACAAAAGTTTTACGCTTTGCTACAAGCCAATCCTACGGAGATGAAAAATTTTTAAAGACTGATAAAAAGGAATAGCAACTTAGGTTCATACATGTTCATGAGATGGTTTTCTTAGATCCTTTCGGATTGACGGCCATCATGCAGGTGGTGGTCGGTTTTTTTTGAAATCGATTTTTATTTTCAAAGTGACACCAAACAAATTACTTTTTTGTAAAATGAGATCCGAAGCTGGCTTTTTCTGTATTGATCTGAAGATAATAATTACCTCTTTGTAAGCTGGTAACATCAATCACATTCACGACATTCGATTTTACTAGTACCACTTGACCCAAAGTGTTGTAAATTTTAATCGATTTCACTTGTAACCTTGCATTTAATTTGAAATTCAATTCATTCTTGACAGGGTTTGGGTAAATTGAAAATTCATTTTCAATATCGAAATCACTAATCGAAGTTGCGGTTTGAAAACTTGAAGAAAAATTATTTGTTGCAATAGGGCGATTATAATCAAAATAGATTTGAGCAAGATTACTAATTGTGTCCCCAGCTTTTAAATTCGGTTTTGTCTTTATTTTGAAAATCACAAAGCCATCTTTAGAATCTATGTCAAAAGGCAAGTTAATTTCTTCGAAAATAAATTCAACGATATTGCTTTTGATGCGTGTATAAAAAGTATGGCTTCCATAAACAATTGAAAGTGTCGAAATTTCAAATTTGCTAGTATCAATAATATCTTTTACTACAATATTCGTTGCTGCATAAGTACCGATATTTTCAAATCTTATCATATAGTGAATATATTCTCCAATCAAGTTGGTTGAGAATGTTTCACCTTCAAGACAAGTCTTGTCATTTGGATCTACAGCTCCAACAACACTTTGTCTTAATGAAAATAAATTATCATTTGGCTTTTCATCAATATTAGAAGAAGCTATTAATGCGTCAAATTTCAAAATATCACCAACATTAACTGGAGGGATTTCCATTGGTGTATTAATATTTAATTTTAATTCTATTTTTCTGGTTTCAAATGGTATCAAATTTGTAAAATTCCAAGAAAGTGTGCCGAATGTTTGATTATCTAAATTCGGGCTTGAAGAAATATAATCCAAAATATCATCTTGAAAATTAAATACAATTGAACCTTTTTCAACCTCTGTGCCATAATTAGAATAAATAATATGGTAAATGGCATCAAAACCTGGACGAGCTGCAGAGATTGGTATTATTTTAACCTGCACATCAGGATGTATTCCAGTAGCAGCTAAACAGAAATCCTGAATATATGGACTAGGTTGAGTCGGAAATGAAACATTGAGATTGGGTGGAGTTATTTTAAAATAGTTAGGATTTTCAAGAACTGGAGTTATAGAATAAAAGTCCGCACTTAATGGTATGGAATAAAAACCTATTTGATTAGAAATGAATTTACCATTATTAGTACCATTTGTAATGTTGAAAATAAGATTGGATACATCACGATCTAATGTATCACAACTGTTGGAATTATAATCGTACTTTATATTGCCTTGAATTGTATAAAAGGATCCACCAGGATTAAAAGAACAATATGTATTGACATGGCAATTGATATAGCCATAGGTTTTTATCAGATCATTAATACTTTTTAATTGAATATCATCAGCACATATGTAAGATAAATTTGGATTTGAAGAAAAATCAATAGCGACTTCATTGATTCCGTTTTTAATAAACAGATATTTCAGGTCATTATAGCTACAATCTAAAGTATTAAGAAGAGTATCATCATTTAAATCTAAACTGGTCAATTTATTCTTAGAGCAACTCAGCCTAGTTAGATTTTTTAATCCTGACAAGTCTAAGTTTATTAAACTATTCTTATCACAAACCAATGAGACAAGATTATTCAAACCAGAAATATTTAAGCTTGTTAATTTGCAATTGTCACACGTTAAATGTGTAAGGTATTTTAGTCCAAAAAAGTCTATTCCTATTAATTGGCTATTTCTGCAATCCAATTCCTTAAGATTGATTACTCCTTGAATATTTAAGCTGGTTAAACTATTGCTACCACAAATCAAAGTGACAAGATTTGTTAATCCTGAGACATCTAAACTTACCATTTTATTTACTGCGCACTCAAGTTTTCTAAGACTTGTTACTCCGGTAAAATTAAGATTGATCAAATTGTTTCCAGAGCATTCAAGAACCTGAAGGCTTGGTAAGTCGCTCAGCGGAAGGGAATTGATCCGGTTACTATAACAAATTAGATATTGTAGATTTATTAATCCGTTAAGGTCAATAGTAGTTAGTAAATTATCAGCACAATGTATGAACCAAAGACTCGTTAATCCAGTCAGATTCAAAGTAGTCAAACTATTAAACGTACAAAACACCTTTTTGAGGTTGGTCAATCCACTAAGATCCAATGTGGTCAATTTATTTTCCGCACATTCAAAGTAAGAAAGTTTCAATAACCCCTTAAGGTCTAAACTTGTCAAACTATTAGAAGAACAATACAGGTCGGTAAGATTTGTCAATGCATTAAGGTCTAAACTAGTTAATTTATTAAAATTGCAAACTAATCTCGTGAGATTAGTTAATGCGGAGAGATCAATGCTTGTTAAGTTGTTCTCCTGGCAATTTAGGTTAGTAAGATTATAAAAATATTCAATTCCCGATAAATCACTTATTGTCGAACTTGAAACGTCTAGCATGTAAACTTGACTTGCTTCAGATTGCTCAATTTTCCCATTACCATTCGCATCAATGGTCATATAATTTCCGTTAATATCCATTGCAATAAACGAAAAATGAGAAGATAATAACCTTGCTTTGAAATTAGAATCTGGAAAATCAATAACCTGGGTTTTGGAAGTATTACTTAACAATAATAAAAGATATAAGTAAATAAATTTCATTTCGATGTTTTATGGTTTAGGAATCAGGTTTGGATAATTCCTTGATATTTTAAAAAATTAAGGCAATAATTAATGAATACAAAGTAGTCTAGTTAGTAGACACTCCAAATAGTAAATTTGATGCAAATCCAAGAAGAATAGTTTGGGCAATAATTGATTACGATATCTTTTATCATTTAAAATGTATTACCTGATAGACATCGTAAGCCGGAAGCTTAATGTCATCCAAGACCCATGACGTTTTCAAAGAATCCATCCGGCCTTTTTAAAATGGTTTTTTCCCATAATATATATTATGTTAAGCTGTTGTTTTAGTATCCCTGCAGCCCTAATTAATTACAATTCTTTCTGCTTTTCCGGTCCGTTCAACAAATGTCCCTATTGGTTTAGAATTTAAATTATGGTCAGTCAGAATCCGCTCCATCTCGTGTTTAAATTCAGGATCAATTGCAATCAACAATCCACCGCTGGTTTGAGGATCAGCTACCAGAGAAAACCAGGACGGATCTCTGAGAGCTATCTTCTGTCCGTAGCTTTTCCAGTTTCTGTTCGTCCCTCCGGGAATGGCCCCTTTCTCAATATAGTCGTAAACACAGGGATCCAGAACCGGTAAGTTAACATAATTAATTTGAGCGTCAACTTCAGAGGCTTCGCAGATTTCAAGCAAGTGCCCGGTAAGTCCAAAGCCGGTAACATCCGTCATAGCATGGACTTCGTCAAATTTGGATAGATGCATTCCAATCTCATTCAACCGAAGCATCGAATTTTTGGCAAGTTCACTGTGATTTGACTGGAGGATGCTTTTCTTTTCTGCTGTAGTTAGAATTCCGACACCTAGACCTTTGGTCAAATAGATCAGATCTCCTGCCCGGGCGCCAGCATTTTTCTTTAAGTGAATTACATCCACCCGGCCAGTCACTGCCAATCCAAAGATCGGTTCAGGACTATCAATAGAATGACCACCGGCCAAAGGAATTTTGGCTTCTGCACAAACGAATTTGGCTCCTTCTATTATCTTTGCTGCCCATACCGGCGAAATTTTATCAATAGGCCATCCCAAAATGCCAATCGCCAGCAACGGTTTACCTCCCATTGCATAAATGTCACTAATGGCATTAACAGATGCAATCCTTCCAAAATCGAAGGCATCATCTACGATTGGCATAAAAAAATCAGTTGTACTTATTATTGCCGTCCCGTCACCAAGATCCAATACTGCTGCATCATCCTTGTGTTCATAACCAACCAGCAATCCCGGAAAATTTTGTTGACTGGTTGATTTGAGAATTTCCTCTAATACTCCAGGGGCTATTTTACAACCACATCCAGCCCCATGACTAAATTGTGTCAACCGGATGTTTTCTATTTTATTCTCCAAAATGTTTTGTTTTAAATTCGATTAATTCACTTGCTATTTCAGACACACTTTTGTTTTCAAACTGAATCGTATAAATTTTCGGACTGATGTTTTCTTCCAGATTGTAATCATAACATTTATCGTAATACTTCAGTGCAATTAATGCCGCTTCTTTAAATTTATTTTCCTTAATTAAATCAATAGCATTTTTTGTGTTTTCATGACCCAGTCGCTTGCTGATTTTTTCAAAGGATTGGATCAAGGCAAACTGATCATTTAGATCATAACAACTTACCAGATGATCTAACCTGTCCTGAATATTTAACTCAATATTTATCAAGGGAGATAATTTCATTTTCTGCCAAAGGGTCTCCGGAATATAATTTCTGCCGATCATACGGCTTTCATTTTCAACCCAAATTATCTTTTGAGGATTCAGATTATACAAAGCGTGAAATAAATTATTCTCAAATTGTTCATTGGTTTCTTGTTCCTGCTCCCCTATCCAACCAAATGCAGAACCTTTATGATGTGCTAGTCCTTCAAGATCCAACAACTGTTCATTCAAATTCATCATAGTGCGCAATATGATGGTTTTTGCAGAACCGGTCCTTCCTCCCAAAACCAAAAACCGGAATTCTTTCGTGGCAAAATAATCGTGTATATATTGTCTGAATGCTTTGTATCCATTAGCCAGTACAAATACTTCCAGGCCTGAGGTTTGCAACAACCAGGCAACACTCCGGCTTCGCTGCCCTCCTCTCCAGCAGTGTAAAATAAGCTTATTATCAATGGCATATTGATTCGCTTGTTCCACCATTTTCCGCAACCGGGGCCCAACGATTTCAAGCCCCAGCAATGTGGCAATTTGTTTACCCTTCTGTTTATAGGTGATTCCTACCTGCTCTCTTTCCTGATCCGTAAAAAGAGGCATATTCATCGCATCCGGTATATGACCTGCTTTAAACTCAGAAGGAGACCGAACATCAATAACCGGAATATTGGGGATTGAAAGTAGCTCGGCCGTATTAATTTCTTTATAAGTCATAGTTTGTGGAATAATGAAAAGCTGAAACCTATCAATAGAATTCAGTATTCAAAAAAGACAGAATTCAGAATGGTTCAGTATATCACGCAAATTAAAATAAAATTGATATTCAGCATCTATTAATAACTCTAAAAGCTCATACTTTCTCCCATTCTTCAAAATACTTGACAAACAACTTAGACAAATTGATCGCATCAGGTAATGCTCTGTGACGGCTTCCCTCAAATTCAATGCCTTCAAGGAGCAATGCCTTATCTAAACCAATTGGTTTGGGCAACCCTTTTATTTTTGCAAATTGAGATTTCAAATCTACAAGTGCATTAAGCCAATCCAATTCTATCTTATGCGCTATACAATCGGTAGTAAGCATCTGATAGTCTTTGGCACCCCAGGCAAACATGGTTGTATCGCTATCTGAAATATCACACCAATCAATGAACTGCTCGATAACAACATCAAATGACTTTGACTTATCTAAATCTTCCTGCGAAATTCCCGTAAGCTGTTTACAGTACAATGACAAATTAGGCTGGAACACCGGCCTGACTAATTTAGAAAATGTTTTCTTCATTTCCATATATGAATTTATCCAACAAGCCCCAATCTCAATAATCTCCGGTTGATATTGATAACTATCCGGATTCCAACACGTGGCTTCTAAATCTAGGATGATGTAATTCATGGAAGATAGCAGTTTAGGTTGTAGGTATTTAGGCTATTAGGCTTTAGGGTTTAAAAAAAATTAAATCCGCATTTTCAACATAATAATTATCAATTGATTATAATCTATAAACCTACAGGCTATTTCCCTGGAGCCCTGCTTTTAAAATCGCTCCGCATCCCAGTCGATTGATGACCAATTTAATTCATCATCCAATTCGAGATTGGTCAGTTTGTTTGAATAATACATTAAAGCAAGAAAATCCTGGCTGAATAATCTACCGAATTCATCGATATGCAACACGCGTTTAATATGAAATACACCTAATGTCTCAATACCTTTCCGGATAATTTCAGCGATATCTCCATCCAATTCTTTTGGATAAATCAGCAAATTCTGATTTGCCCTTTCAAATAAGATCGCTCGAATTTGTAAACAAAGCATTTCAAAGGCACGTTTAGGAAATACGAACTCCTCTTCCGGTATTTGCACTACACTGTAAACATCCATATTCGAATTGATTTTACAAAGCAATTTGAATGCAGCAAATGCAACCAAATGCGCCGGTAAAATATAATTATACTTTTGATAAGATTTGGCAATCTGATCACCCAACTCCCTGGTATAAATCATTTCCCGCTGATTGTCTGCAGCAAGTTTTCCATCTGTTAAAAAATAATCTTTAATCTGAATGACTTTCCCTTTGTGATCGAGACTTTGTCCATCATCATTTATTTCATTACCAAAAACATCCAGTGGCTTACCGAATGTCAGCACAATGGAAGTTCCCTTTTTAAGCAATCTCTTCGTAAACTGAAAATAAGAGCGAAGACCGACATTTTTAACTCTTGCTGTATATTTTTCCTGCCCTGTGGTTCGTAAATGTTGAATGATCAGGGATCTGGCTTCCAGTACAGTTTCATACGTCAATACAACCGGAACCACAATGACTTTCCTGGCACTATCCTTCTCCAAAAAATTGCGTTGCGCCTGTACCAGTGATCCCAACAGACCTAGTTTGACTTTAGTTTCAACTTCTCCTGATCTGGATCGCGTTCCTCCGGGAAAGAAGATGGTATTTAATCCATCCAAAATGGATAATTTGGAATAGCTGTTTAATGTCTGCAAGTAAATGAGATTCTTTTTTCTGCGATCAACCTTATACGCGCCTAGTCGATTCATAAAAAATGCGAAAAATTCGGAATCGAATAAATTCAAACCCGCGCCATATGCAAAAGCAGGCAAACCTAAGGACAAATCAATGGTATAACCAATCAGAATAGAATCCAGATTACTGGAATGCGTTGGAACCAGAACGATGACATGATCTTTAAACAGTCGTCTGACCTGATCACAATGTCCGTTTATCTTAATTGCATTCATGTTTTTTTGTCTCATCCTTTTCCGGTTGAACAAAGACTGCCAACCAAAAGGATACAAGAAAAAATGAAACATAAAATCGCTTAGTTTCCTCGCGGTATAAAATGTTTTGGTATTAAAATGTCCGATGATTTCCTGACCATATCGTTTAATGAGACGAAGTAAGGTTTCTTTATTTGCTTTGTATTTATCAGGTGCTAATTGATTTTCGTTGTATTCATTTTGAATTTTCCGGTAATACTGCATTTCATTCGGCGGATCAGCTTTCCAAGGATTTGATTTAACCCTTTGCTTTTCAAGATAAATAGTTCTTGCAATAGCCTGATCAACATCTTCCTTTGGTATGGAATCAAAATAAGCTACTACATCTTTTACCAATTCTCCAAGAAACTTTTTTCGCAAATTAGCGAATACTGCAATCGGCCATTTCTCAGGATCCTGCTCAATATGCTCATACTTCTGATAATCCGTAATATCGTTATTTTTCATTTCAATGCAATATTAAAACAGCTCAATTTGAAACCACAATTTTATCAATTAATTTTATTATCTCGTCTCTGCCCTCATTTTTAATTGAACTGGTTTCTATAGCAGGTGGTAATGTCTCCCAGTATTCCGCTAAATGGTCTTCGAGCATTTTCCGGTGATGATTCTTCTGCACTTTCTTGCATTTGTCTAATTTAGTAAACAGAATATAGAATGGCACACCTCGTTTACCTAAACTATTAATTTTATCAATGTCAATTTTTTGAGGCTCAATGGAAATATCAATCAATAAAAACAACAAACATAAATTTTTGCGTTCGTCCAAATACTTTTCAATTTGTATGTTCCAGAATTCCTTTTTCTTTTTTGAAACTCGGGCATAACCATACCCGGGCAGATCCATTAGAAAAAAACGATGGTCAATTTTAAACAAATTAAAACATTGGGTCTTTCCTGGGGTTGATGAAATTCTTGCAACTTCTTTTCGATCACAGATAGAATTTATCAAACTGCTTTTGCCAACATTGGAGCGCCCCCAGAAACAAAATTCCGGCATATTTGACTCCGGCAAGTCCCCGGGTTTAGGATAAGATCCTATATACTCAACCTGCTGTATAGTGTACTTCATCAATCAGCAAAGTTCGTTAAGTTTATCCTAATTTTCGTATTGCAAATAATATAAATATAAAATAATTCGTATTTTTGTTTTAAATTCAATATTTTGGTAAAGTATTTATCAATAACGGTCGGAATACTAACTGCCTTAGCTGCATTTTCACAAAACGACATACTCATCTCCGGAGGCCTTCATACCGTAGATGTTGGAGCAAAAGATTTTCTAATTACAAATAAAAGCACCGCCGACTCTTTTGGTCTTAAATTTGAAAATGCTTCATACGGCTTTCATATCGGAGGTGGATTTCGTTTTAATTTCCGGAATTTTTATTTGCAACCCGAGTTGATTTTTAACTCCAATAAAGCAAATTTTAAATTTACAGATTATAATAATTCTAAAGCTTACGATTCGATAAGAACGGAAAAGTACCAATACCTGGATATCCCCTTCATTATCGGTTTAAAATTCAGCGTACTGCGGATTCTGGCCGGACCGGTTGCTCATGTGTTTATCAATAATTCTTCTGAACTAATAAATATATCCGGATACAAGGACAAATTCAAAACCACCACGTTCGGATATCAGGCAGGAATCGGATTTGATTTAAAATTTCTCAGCCTGGATATACGCCATGAAGGTAATTTCAGTGATTATGGTGATCACATTAACTTCTTTGGCAGCAAATTAAACTTCGATAACAATGCTTCCCGTCTGATTGGCACTTTAACGATCAGAATCTGATCCTGGGATCAACAATCGCATAACACACATCTGCCAGAATATTGACCACTATAAAAACGCTTATGGTCACAATACATGAGCCCAGAATTACCGGTAAATCAAACTGACTGAGTGCCTGAATGGTCAGATCCCCTAATCCGCGATAATTAAAAACATACTCAACAAAAAAAGCACCGGTTAACAACGAAGCGAACCAACCACTTATGGTAGTAATGATCGGATTTAATGCATTAGGGAAAATATGCTTAAAGAATACACGACTATAAAGTAATCCCATTGCACTGGCAGTGCGAACATACTCCCTGGTAAATATTTCAAGTAACGAGGCCCGGGTCATTTGACTAATCATTGCAATTGGCCGAATTCCCAATGCAATGGAGGGCAGAATCAACTTGCTGATATCAAAATATTCATTTCCATAATCATCAAGATTATATAAGGAACCCTGCACCGGTAGCCCGGTCCAGTCATGCAAATAATATCCAAACAACAAGGCAAATAAAATCGCTGAGATATAACTTGGTACAGCATAAAAAAATGTAGTCAGCGCCGAAATAATGTGATCTATATACGTGCCGTATTTAATGGCGGAAACACAACCCAGACTCAATCCCAATAACATAGAAATAAACATCGCACTAAAAGCCAGAATAAATGTTGAAGGCATAGCACTTGCAATGAGATCAATGACTTTCTCTCCATTTGCATAAGATCGCCTTAAATAGGGCTTTTTCAGAATAAATGATTTATTTCCAAAGCTTACCAATTTCAGATATTGATAATCATCCAGTCTTCTGTCTGAACCTGCCACTAACTGCAAAGGACTTAAGTCTTCAAAATATCTGAATATTTGTTCTCCATACGACTTATCCAGATACAGCTTCTTTCTCATTATTTCAATAGATTTGGGATCTGCGTGCTGTCCAAATTGTATCCGGGTAGCATCTATCGGAGCACTGTAAATGATTAACGTAATTAGTGCAATAACTGCAATAATTGACAGAATAGCAATTCCCAATTTTTTTACTATAAAGCCTTGTAATTTCCCGAAACTCATTGTGAACAAAAGTAAATACCTTTGCCCAATTATTCTCTATGCAAGCAATTCCTTTCCATTGCCAATTTACCGAACCTAACGAATCCATGGGCTTCAGCCGTTTTGACCTGGATTACTGGAAAACACCTCAGCAATTTTCAGAACTCCTGAGCGGTTTGCCTAAATCAGAATCTGTCCTGAAGCAGATTGAACGCAGATCTTCTTTTGTGCTTAGAACAGAAATTGCTTCGATACTCAGGAAACAATACCAGAATTTTGATCAAGACTCCCTGGTATTTGAACAAATTAAAAAATTAGAACTTAAAAATTCTTATACCGTAATTTGCGCACATCAACCCTGTCTGATGGGTGGACCGATGTATTGGGTTTATAAAATTTTATCCACCATTAAGTTATGCCAGGAATTCAAAAGTCAATATCCGGATTATCATTTTATTCCAGTCTATTTTTCAGGCAATGAAGATCATGACTTCGAAGAAATTAATGCATTTCAAATTTTTCAGAAAAGAATTACCTGGAATGAAAACGCCGGTCCTGCTACCGGAAGAATGCCAGTCAACGGCCTGCAGGATGTGTTATCAAATCTACAAATGATTTTTGAACGAAATCAAAACGCTTTGAATTTCATTCAATCCAATACAAGCTGGTTGCAGCAATCCAATAATTATGGTGAATATTTCAGGCATTTCGTCAATCATTTATTCGGCGATCTTGGCTTGATTTATTTCAATCCGGATGATGCAGAAGCAAAATCGTTGTTTGCTCCAATTATTAAAAATGAGATAAGCAGCCAGTTTATTTATCACAACACCCTGCCTGCAAATGATCAAATTCAAAAAATGCATTATCCGTTACAGGTTAATCCAAGAGAATTGAATTTGTTTTATCATCATACCACAGGCAGAAAGCGATTGACAAAAAATGATGGCTTATTTCAATTGGTTGATACGAATGTGCGTTGGACCGAGTCTGAATTATTAAATGATCTGAAAGACAATCCGGTTAACTTCAGTCCAAATGTATTATTACGACCCTTGTATCAGGAATTTTTATTTCCGAATGTCGCATTCGTAGGAGGTGGAGGAGAAATAGCTTATTGGATGCAGTTAAAACAATGCTTTCAGAGCGTTTCAATCCCCTACCCCTTGTTATTCCGGCGCCTGTCTGCCTTTTTGTATGATCAGAGTTTACTATCTAAAATTACAAAAACACCATTCCCGCCTGAAGCATTTTTGAATCCTCTACAAGATCTTGAAAAAGAGTTTATCAAATCGCAAATCCCGGAAAACATTCCGGATGAAGATGTAAATTCAATTCATATGCTATTGGAAAAAATCAGGGTTAATTGCGAAAAACTGGATGCATCGAGCAGAAGCAGTATAGAAAGTGAGATACAAAAAATCAGTAAATCATTAGAGCATATTTCTTCAAAGCGAAACAAAGTCATCAAACAAAAGTATGAACAGGATCTAATGAATATTCGCAAAATAAAAGACGTGCTTTTTCCAGCGAATTCCATCCAGGAAAGAATTCAGAACTTTCTTCCGTATTATTTTATTTTTGGAAATTCATTTTTTGAAACGATTATGGACAACTATAATCCTTCTCTTTCCAGGGTTTGTTTGTTTATGGAAAATAAAATTTGAATTTATTGGTCTTCCTTAGCAGATAGAATTCCTCTTTTCTTTCTATTTGATCTCATGCGTACCCAGCCAACATTAAATAAACAATTCTATATCGATTTAAAATCCCTTGTTGCTTATCAATGCATTTTCACAGGAGCAAACATTTCGATCAGATCAGAAAGAGTCTGCTTCAAATCTTTTCTATCGATAATAAAATCGAGAAATCCATTTTCCAGTAAAAATTCGGAACGCTGAAATCCTTCCGGAAGATCGCGTTTAATGGTTTCCTTAACAACGCGCGGGCCTGCAAATCCAATTAAAGCATTAGGCTCTGAAAAATTAATATCCCCAAGCATTGCAAAAGAAGCGGTCACGCCACCTGTGGTCGGGTCAGTCAGAAATGAAAAATACGGTATTTTATGTTTTGCCAGCAAGGTTAGCTTTGCAGAAGTCTTTGCCATTTGCATTAAAGAAAAAGCAGACTCCATCATTCGTGCTCCGCCGGACTTGGAAATAATCATAAAAGGAACATGATATTCAATACAATAATCAATGGCCCGACTTATTTTTTCGCCCATAACAGAACCCATTGATCCACCGATAAATGTAAAATCCATTGCAGCAATGACCAATTCCTTTTCATTTACATTCCCAACAGCCACGGTAATAGAATCTCTGTGTTCAGAATTTTTCGCAGCGTCCTCCAATCTTTTGGCATAGGATTGCAGATCCGTAAAATGTAAAAAGTCAGTCGACAATAAATTATCAAACAGAATATGATAATCGCCATCATAAATGATGTCAAAATATTTATCTGAACTGATTCTTGAATGGTAATTGCATTTTGGACATTTATACAAGAAATCTTTCAACTGTTTGGTTGTGATCATTTCAGAACACTCCGGACATTTGAACCAAATGCCATCCGGAGTTTCTTTCTTGCCCTTTGTTTTTGTAGAAATACCTTGCTTGAGTCGTCTAAACCAACCCATATAAAATAGTTTTAATGACAAATAATATTGTCCACGGGATAGAAGCAAAATTATACTTAATTCTTTACTTGAGTTCTTTATTTTGGAATTATCCTTACTTTTGGACAGGCTAAATTTTATAAATTTATACACCCCTGTTAATCAAATTATTATGAAGGTTTGTCTCATAGGTTATGGCAAGATGGGCAAAGCAATTGAGGAGATTCTTCTCAGGCGATCTCATGTGATTACCGGAAGAATAGATCATTTCAGCGAAACGATGCTCCCGGAATTGCTAAAAGCTTCTGACGTAGCTATCGAATTTACCCGGCCTGAAAGCGCAGTAGACCATTTAAAACTTTGTTTTGATTATGGCGTTCCTGTTATTTGTGGCACAACAGGTTGGCTAAATCAATGGAATGAAATTATGGAACACCTTGCTTTAAAGAATGCTTCAATGATTTATGCCTCCAATTTTAGCGTCGGTGTGCAACTATTTTTTGCCCTTAATAAAAAATTGGCCGGTATGATGTCAAATCAACCAGATTACCATTGTCAAATTAAAGAAATACATCACACGCATAAAAAGGATGCTCCAAGCGGTACTGCTATCTCCCTGGCGAAAGACATCATTCAACTCAATTCTCATTATAAAAAATGGTCACTCAACACCCGACAGGCTCCTGAAGACTTAAATATACTTGCAGAAAGAGCCGAAGATGTTGTAGGAACACATTTTGTTTCGTATACATCACCCATAGATGTAATTGAAATAAAACATGAAGCATTCAGCAGGACAGGATTTGCACTTGGCGCAGTCATAGCTGCAGAATGGATTGTTGGCAAAAAAGGCAACTTTACCATGAGTGAAGTACTGGGGATTGGTTAAGGAGAAACCAGTTAGAAGTTAGGAGTTAGGAGTTAGGAGTTAGGAATTAAGTGATGAGTGATGAGTGATGAGTGATGAGTGATGAGTGATGAGTGATGAGTGATGAGTGATAAATAGTAAACAATAAATATCGAAAACAAAATTATAAGCATTCATGATTAGCCCTCGTTCCATAGAGAATGTGATAGAAGCTGCACGAATTGAAGATGTGGTGCGCGACTTTGTCGACTTAAAACAACGAGGAGCAAATCTGATTGGACTGTGTCCTTTTCATAAAGAAAAGACTCCATCGTTTTCTGTTTCTCCTTCCAAAAATATCTTTAAGTGTTTCGGATGCGGCAAAGGTGGCACTCCGGTTCATTTTATTATGGAAGCGGAACAGCTTACTTTTCCTGAGGCGATACGTCAACTGGCTAAAAAATATCAAATCACCTTAGAAGAAACAAATCAGAGTGAAACGTCTTTCGAAGACAAACAGGAACGTGAAAGTTTATACATCATCAATCAATTCACCGTTGACTTCTACAAAAATTATTTGTGGGAAAATCCAATTGGTCAATCCGTCGGACTTTCTTATTTTAAGCAACGCGGTTTTCTGGAAAGTACGATACAAAAATTTGATCTGGGTTTTGCGCCTGATGAACCGGATGCCCTTATGCAATCAGCACTCAAACAAGGATACAAAATTGAATTTTTACAGAAGCTTGGACTGGTCAATACGCATCAAAAAGATTTTTTCAGAAACCGGGTTATCTTTCCGATACACAATTTAACCGGCAAACCCATTGCATTTGCAGGACGTACATTGACCACAAATGCCAAATCGCCGAAATACATTAATTCACCGGAAACAGAACTATACAACAAAAGCAAGACTCTATATGGGCTCCACCTTGCCAAGAAAAGCATGCGGGATAAAAACTATGCGATTCTTGTCGAAGGATATACCGATGTGATGTCGTTGCATCAGGCTGGCATAGAAAACGCGGTGGCCTCCTCTGGTACTTCTCTGACAGAAGAACAAATTCAGATCATCAAACGGATCACTTCAAATGTAACCATTTTATATGATGGTGATCCTGCAGGAATCAAAGCAGCAACCCGGGGAATTGACTTGCTCATCCAGGAAGGCCTGGATGTAAAAATCGCATTGATTCCCGGCAAAGAAGATCCGGATAGCTTTATTCGCAAAATTGGCTCAGAAGCTTTCGAATTATTTATCAATAAGGAAGCCACAGACTTTATTTTATTTAAAATTAATCTTCACAATCAGGAATCAGAAAACAATCCGCTTAAACGTTCCGTTGCCGCCAAAGATATTGTCCAGACTATTGCAAAAGTAGATGACCCGATTAAACGTTCTATCTATCTAAAACAAACAGCATCCATATTGCAACTGGATGAAATCCACGTCATCGAAAGCTGCAATAAGCTCATTAAGGAAGAACTAAAGAACAAAATGTTTAGTGAGCGAAGGCGGGCCTTAGACAGAGATCAACAGATTCTAAAAGATTTAAACGATGATGAGTCGTTACCAATGCATATTCAGGACATCAGTGTAACAAGTGATGAAATTCAGGAGAAAGATATCTGCAGAGTTCTCATGCTTTGGGGACAGCAATGGTATGACGAGACAGAACAAATTTCTTTTGCTCAATACATCATCGAAAACATTTCTGATACAATACCCTTTTTCGAAAATGATTTGATTAAGTCAATCATTCTGGATGTGGCACAGCAATTAAGCAATGGTATTGTACCCGGCGTACCTTATTATATTTCCCATGAAAACAAGGCGATTGCAAATTTAGCACTGGAGTTCACCATGTCAAAATATGAATTCAGTCAAAACTGGTCTGATCGCTGGAATATCTTTTTGAGTACCCAAAAGATACCTGAAGAAAATTTCAGATCAGATATTACCAATTCCATTTTGAGATTTAAACTCAAGAAATACAATAAAGCGATTCTCGAATTCGAAAAGAAAATTAAAAGCAGTTCTATAAGTGATATTGAACTTGAAATCGAATTAAAATCACATCAGCATATCGTCAAAGAACGAAATTATATTGCAACCCTGTTAAAAACAGTAGTAATTTGATTTATAATGTGCCGATGATCTGATTAAATAATCAATGAATATTCTATAGTGTACCTGCGCTCCTGATTACATCTAAAGTATTCCATTTGCTACAAGATAGCGTTCTGCATCCAAAGCAGCCATACATCCCGAGCCTGCAGCAGTTACTGCCTGTCTGTAAATTCTATCCTGAACATCGCCTGAAGCAAAAACTCCGGGTACGTTTGTTTTGGAAGTTCCCGGAACCGTCCTGATGTAACCCTGATCATCCATATCCAGCCAATTTACAAAGGGAGCTGAATTGGGTTGATGCCCAATGGCGATGAAAAACCCTTTAACCGCAATAGTAGACTCTTCATTTGTCTTATTGTTGATTATCCTGACAGCCTCCACTTCCTCTTCACCGATGATTTCTATTGCTTCTGTATTCCAATGTACTTTAATTTTAGGATTATTGAGTACTCGCTCCTGCATAATTTTTGAAGCTCTCATGACATCACGTCTCACCAGCAAATGAACTTCAGGTGACAATTTTGCCAGATAGGAAGCTTCCTCAGCAGCAGTATCTCCTGCTCCAACAATACCTACGGGCAGGCCTTTAAAGAAAAAACCATCACAAACCGCACAGGCCGACACTCCCCTGTTTTTTAACTTGTTTTCAGATTCCAGACCTAACCATTTTGCACTGGCTCCGGTTGAGATAATGATCGTATGCGCCTGAAATTCTTCTCCGGATTCTGTCCAGATTTTATGAACCGGTCCTGTAAAATCCACTTTAGTTATGACCTCGAATTTTATTTCAGTTTGAAACCGTTCGGCTTGTTTTTGCAAATCATCCATCATCTTTGGACCCTGAACACCTTCCGGATAACCCGGATAATTTTCAACTTCTGTGGTAATCATCAATTGACCTCCCGGTTCGACTCCTGTAAAAAGCAAAGGATGCATATTTGCGCGTGCGGCGTAAATCGCTGCTGTATATCCCGCAGGGCCTGAGCCAATAATGATGGTATGATGAATTTTTTGTTCCATTCTTATAGATTTCTATGTATGATAATTTCTTCAGCTAGGCAAATTTTACTAACAGACTCCAGGAGGTTTGGTTCAAACATATAAGCGTTCTCGGTCCAGTCAGACTGGTTATAATAAAATGCCCTCCGGCTTAGTATTTCATGCCATTGGTCATTCAAATCGAAATCCGGTTTAAATACAGGATGATTTCCTGCACGCATCGTATTTGTCAGCGCTGGGATAGTAGATTTCAAATAGAGGGGAATGCTGTAGGTTCTAATCAGATCCATATTATTGAAATAACAAGGTGTTCCTCCTCCCGATGCCAATATCACCGGAGTTTTGCCTAAAACCTTGCATAAGTAGAACCGCTCCAAAGCTCTAAAAAAGGATTCGCCTTCTGATTTCCATATTGCGGAAATCGATTTACCCTGATCTAACTCAATTAATCCATCAAGATCAATGTATTTTAAGTCAAATCTGGCAGCTAAGGCATGGGCTAAAGTAGATTTACCAACACCCGGCATCCCGATTATGCATATCGTTGATTTTAATTCATACATGAGATTCCTGAAAGATTTCTACTTTTGCACTATGAATTGGAAGTATCCCATCCTGTTTATTTTATTTCTTTTTTGTCTGGCCTGTAAAAATACATCTAAACTGGACATCAATCAGTATGATGCATTGGTCAGAAATCCAATGTCAGCAGAAAAAGCAATGGATACCATAAATATTGCTAAGCTCTACTTTCCGGAATCCAAATTTGATTTTGGCTTTGTCACACAAGGCGATTCTATAGTTCATGAATTTCCTTTTTACAATAGAGGTAAAGCCACTTTGCTGATAACCAATGTCAGCAGTTCCTGTGGTTGCACCATACCAAAGGTATATAAAGACAAACTAGAACCGGGAGATTCGTCTATTTTAAAAGTTGTTTTCAACACCAAGGATAAAGTGAGTTATCAGGAAAAGAAGATCACTATTTTTGCGAATACTTTTCCATCTGAAACTGAAGTTTCTTTGTCCGGCTATGTACGTCAATAAGTTCTATATCATATGAGTATAATTATTCTTTATGTCATTTTATTTGGTATCATGTATGTGTTTTTCATTTTACCAAAATCCAAACAACAAAAAGCGCAAAACAAATTTATTACTGAAATAAAGAAAGGCGATCAGGTAGTCACACAATCAGGTATCATCGGAAGAATTACAAAAATCGATGAACTTGTTGTTGAACTTCAGATTGATTCTAAAACATTTATTAAAGTTTTAAAATCCATGATATCCAAAGAAGGTTCCGATGCCTTAAAGGACAAATATTTTCTGGAATTGTAATGCTACAGGCACATGAAATTGTGCTTCATTAGAAATGAATTATTCTAAATCAGTGTATTAATTTATTCATGATTTAAAATCAATTCTTACCTGCCATTTTTGACATTTCAGCCTGAAATTGCTCCATGGTGTATTCTTTAAAATTTCCGGTTGGAGCCAGTAAATCCTTTGGGTCTACATCTCGTTTAAATTCCTTGGCAAGCATGGTAATTTCCATCTGAAAAGTTCCTGCTCCCATTGTCATATTATATTCTAATGGGGTACCATTGATAGCCAGCTTTTTACCGGTTTGAGTAACATAGGACGGATCGAACCTGAGATCTTTGGTTACGTACATTTTCAAAGTCAAATCCTGCCCTTCCTCATTCTTGGATTTGGGATCAGCTAATTTCATTTTAACTTCCACGCGCTCGCATTTGAAGCCTAAAATTTCTTTGGTATCTTCGGGAAACTCCTTCACTTCAGAATTATCCTGCTTAACCGGTAAACGGTCATTGAGATAATCACTTTTTGATTTGCGACTTTCGGAAATCCGGTATTTTTTTCCCATCATGTCCATATAAATATGGGTA
The DNA here is from genome assembly GCA_029781865.1 of Bacteroidota bacterium. GTDB lineage: Bacteria > Bacteroidota > Bacteroidia > Chitinophagales > Saprospiraceae > Vicinibacter. The sequence goes on along the minus strand of JAKOVW010000079.1, from coordinate 6,171 downwards.
GAATCAGATTTGGTATCGATGATACTTATCGTTTTCATCATCATCATATTTAAGACTGATTTCTGTATGACTCCATCAGAGAAAATACTGATATCCATACTACCCAGCATAGAAGACATTTCAGGTGGTGCATCTTCTCCATTCATTTTAATGCCATTCACCTCCATTTTTAACATCCCCTTACTTAATTGGGAAAAGGCGGCAATGGAAACAGAACACAACAACAAACAAAATGCACTTTTTAAATATTTCATAATTTATAAACTTAATGTGAACATTGGATCTAAATAATCATGGCTAAATTTAATTTGCCTTATGGTAATCTTACATTACAAATTTTACCTGGTAAGTTATGGCTTAGGTCATAAAGGCAACATTGAACGTATTTTCAATCGATTCAATTATAATGCAAATAATCATTCAACTCATCTATTCTTTTGCTGAATATCCAAAATCATCTTTGCTATTTTTTCGAATGAACTTTCGTCCTTTATCACATATTCTTCCGCTCCTTTAATTATAGTTTGCATGGCGACTCCATAATGTTCCTGATTGGAAAGCATTATAACATGTGCCGTCGGACAATCCCGTTTAATTACCTGAAGAATTTCCATGCCATTGGCGGCTTCCCTGTGAACAGAATTCAAATAATAGTCTAGAATGATTACATCCGGGCGTTCAACCAGGTTTCGCAAACAGTCCTCACCGGTATAAAAAACGCGTACTTCATGAGGAACTCGTCTGGTCAGATAGTCCGACAAGGCTTCTGTCAGCATGGTATCGTCATCTACAATGAATATTTTCAGCGGTTTATCCAATTCCATTTTTAATCATTTATATCGCAAAAGTAATTAATTGTTTTCTGCTTCGCAAAAAAGACTTAATTCCCAGGTAGCTAACCGAATATGCTCAATTAATATTGCAATATCTTCATTAAATGTTAAACCCAATGATTGCTCACGGCATTGCTTCTCAATTTGATTAGCCATTTCTTTAGTTTCATTCATTCCCATCATAATCCATTTTGTTTTATAAGAGTGCACTAAATCAGCCAACTCTATATAATCCTTTTTTAACAATGCCATTTCCGTTTTGTGTATGAACCCGTCCGCTGATTCTATAAACATCCGAATATACTTTTTCATTCGCTCTTTATCTCCCTCACAAAAGGTACTTAAATAATTCAAATTAGTTATTCCGGATTTTTGACTCAAGGGTTTTACATAAACCTGTTGCCTTCTCAAATCATCGGAAGTTGTGCGGATTTGAATATTCAAGGTTTTTGCAATTCCTTTAATCAACTGGGCAGATTTAAATGGTTTTGATATGTATGCATTCATACCCGCCTGATTGCATCTATCCAAATCAGTGCGCAAGACACTCGCCGTCAAAGCAATAATTGGAATATTGCATTTAGGTGAATCAAAATGCTTACGGATAAAGCGGGTGGCATCCAACCCATTCATTTCGGGCATCTGCACATCCATCAATATAACATCAAAATCATTCTGACGCAATTGCTCAATTGCTTCCCGCCCGTTTCTTGCTTTTGTAATTTGAACGCTTGCCTTCAATTGTAAACTATCCGATGCCACAATCAAATTGTAATCATTATCATCAACAAGAAGAATATTCAGCCCGTTCAAAATACTTCCATCTACATTTTCGTCCTGAAGCAAACGCAATTGCAAGCCTTCCGCACTACCCTCTTTAAACTTTAGTTGAAATGAAAAAATTGAACCCGTTCCGTCTTCACTTTCTACATTCAAAGTGCCGCCTAATAATTCAATCAATTGTTTGCTTATACTCAGGCCTAAGCCTGTACCTCCATATTTGCGTGTATCCGATGCATGTGCCTGACTGAATTTTTCAAAAATACTATCTATCTTATCTTTTGGAATTCCGATACCCGTATCTATAATCGAAAACCGGATGGCGACATTAGAATTATCTGATTCCTGCAATTTCTTTACGCTGATTTTTACATATCCCTCTTCCGTAAATTTCAGCGAATTGCCAACCAAATTCATGAGCACTTGAAATATCCGGACAGGGTCCCCCATTAGAATTGGAATATTCTTATCCATTTCCACAATTAATTTGATACCACTTTCCTCAGCTTTCTGAAGCAGCATCTGCTCTACCTGAGCAACTACTTCGTGTAATGAAAAGTCAATTTGCTCCAATTCAATTTTACCGGCTTCGACCTTGGAAAGATCAAGTATATCATTGATTATATGTAAAAGTGTTTCAGAAGATTTCCGGATTCCGTCCAGATAGTGCATTTGGTCATCCCTGGGGTTTTTATCTATGAGCAATCCGGTCATACCCATTACAGCGTTCATGGGTGTGCGGATTTCATGACTCATATTGGCCAGGAATTGCTGTTTAAAACGCTCACTTTGCTCTGCCCTTAATTTTTCATTTTCAATCAGAACGTTTTTTTCTTCCAGCTGCTTTTTGGTCTTCCGCATAAACTGCAATCGATTCACTGCTGCAAAAGTTACGAGCAATAAAAAAACTCCGGCTATAATAAAATAATTGCGCTGTTGTACTTTTTGCAACTGCAATACGTGCAATTCTTCCTGGCTTTCTTTCTCTTGCTGTTGCTTTTCAAAGTCCGAAATGTTAGTTGCATTTTGCACTGAAAAAAGCGAATCATTAAATCGGATATAATTAAAAGCAAATGAATTTGCAGCGTCGGACTTTTGAATTGCCGAGTAAAACATAAATAATGCCTTTCTGTATTTTTGTATCAGCCCATCCAACTTTGCTTCTGTTGCTTTGCGATATGCCGTCAACAACATTTTTTCTGCATTGTCCGTGTCTCCTGTTGCCTGGTAATAGAGATAGAGATAATAATCCGCTTCAAAATCGCCCTGAATACTAACCATAGGCAAAGACATTGAATCTCCAAGAACCTTAGCTTCCGATAGAAGAGGAAAGGCATCCTGAATTTGATTCATTTCAAGTAAAATCCCACCTTTTTCCGCAAGACAAATTGCACGAAATGCAGGTATCGGATGTTTATCCAGAATATGCAGTGCTTCATCAATATTAAAAAGTGCTTCTTGATAATTCTTTTTTTTCTTTGCCACCAAAGCAAGACCAACATTAATACCCATGACATTTTCCCTGCTACCTGCTTTCAGAAACCAGTCATAGGAAGCCTGCAAATATTCTTTTGATTTATCGTAATTACCCCAGAGGTAATAATAAGTACCAATTGCTGAAAACTCATAGTAATACCCATAAAGAGAAAACGTTTTATACACTTCTGCTGCCCTCAAATAATAACTAATCGCCATATTGTATTTAGCCTTATATGCAAAATATCCGGCTATGGAATGGTAGCAGGCAGCTGTATTTTCAATTGGGCCATTCTTTTGATAAGAATCCAGTTTGCCTTGATAATAGGCCAGCCTTTCTTCCTGCTTATTTGCATAATTAAAATATTCGCGCAACAAATTGAGCAAACTCAAATGCCCGAATATTTTGCGCTGCTGGTCAAAAAGCTCAATCGCTTTCTTTAATTTCTCAATGCCATTTTCTTTTTCATGATTTTCCCATAAAATCATTCCATCGCGATACCATTCATAAGGCCTTGAATTAATGCGGTTCAATTCTTTGTTAATGCGTATCAATGCATTTAAATCCGCAATTATTTTTTTTTGATTGACCAGCACTCCAATATTATCCAGAATCAGTACATAATAATTCAGAGAATCATCCCTGGTTATCATTTTGGTAAAAATGTGATTTATGGAATCTTCACTACAATCTATGCATCTGAATTGACCCTGACTGGTTTTCAAAAACAATATGCATAATATGGCAATAAGCATTTGCCTAGGAAGACATCTGTTATGAAGTTTGTAAATCCTCATAAAAGACTAGATTTACAATCATAATTAACCATAAAAGTGGGAGTAAAAAAGCAGCACTTGCATTTTATTTAACGAAAATACAAAAAACGTCTTTAAAATTGAGATTTTAGAATCAGAAGCAAATAAAAGTTTCATAATTAATTTATTTATATTTATCCTGACTAATTCATTTTGTTTTAAAATCATTATTAACTTTGAAATAAAAATCAATCATGGGTAAATTTGAAATCACTAAAAGAAACAATGGAGAATTCCAGTTCAACCTCAAAGCCGGTAATGGGCAGGTCATTTTAACCAGTGAAGGATATTCTTCAAAATCCGGTTGCACCAATGGAATAGAATCTGTCAAAACCAATGCTCAGGTCGATTCCAGGTTTGAGCTTAAGTCTTCCGCAAACGGTAAATTTTATTTTAATCTGAAATCCTCAAATGGCCAAATTGTTGGAACCAGTCAGATGTACAATGATGAATCCGGCAGAAACAACGGCGTTGAATCCGTAAAAAGCAACGCGGCTAATGCTACTATAGAAGATTTGAGCCAATAGAAATCACTTAATACAGAGAATGCTATTTTAAATAGCGGAAAGGCAAAATCGCGTTTTTAAAAGAATTGGGTAGATTTATTAAGCCCTATTTCAGGCGTTTAAAGGGTTAGATTTGCCTTGGATTGCAAATAAAAGTAAAACAAGTGATCCCGACACGGTGTAAGAATCCCTATTTTATAAAACTTGTATGAACTAATACAAACAGTAATAAACATGTAAGTATTTGATAATAAACTAATTACAAATACTCCATGTTTATGGCTGTACAATGAGTTTCATTATTGATCTCAAAAATTGAGACCCTAATGAGACCTTTTTTAATAGTAACGTATTAGTTTATGAATAAGGTAAGGTTTATTTTAAGGTTAAATAAAAAGGATAATCTAGGGGCATACCCAGTAAGAATGGTTATATCAAATCATAAAATCAGGGCTGAATGGACTATCCCAGGATTGAAGGTTAAATCTGCAGAATGGGATTCTAAAAAACAGAAAACCTTTAAAAATCAGCTTGTAAATCTTAGGCTGGAAGGTCTTCGTTTGAAGGCGGAAAATAAAATACATCAAATGCTATTGGAAGAAACCACGGTGGATCCAAAAGTTATAATTGATTTCCTGGCTGGAAAAACCATAAAAATTAACTCCAAAAAAATATTGGCCAGTGATTATGCTATAAGTGCTTTTTCAAACAATATGAATCTTGCTTATGGCACCAGAAAAAACTATAAATCCATTTCCTATTTAATACAGGAATATGACCCTAAAATTCTAATTGAAAATATAGATACTGAATGGCTGGAATCATTTAAACAATGGTTTGTAAAGAAACATACACCTAAAAAATGGACAGTACATTCAAAAATCAAATGTATAAAGCGATTAGTGAATCATGCTTTTCAAAAAAAATTAATAAAAGAATACAAACTTATTGGCTTTAAATGCGAAAAAGGCAAAGCCTCTAAGAAATTCCTTACCCCTGAAGAAGTTAAAAAGCTTGAGCAATTCTGTAAAGCATCTCCAAAATATGCTAACACTGTAAAACCCTTCCTTTGGTGTTGCTTTACTGGGATGAGATTTGGAGACATGACTTGCCTAACATGGGGAAAAATTACCCATGAATTTGATGGTCAGGATCATCAGTATAGATTGAAATACACGATGAGAAAAACAAACAATGAAATTGATGTGGTGATCAACAATAAGGCATTAGCTCAATTAGAGCTACCTATAAAAGCAAAAGATGAAACCGTGTTTGGAGTGATATCTAAGGAGGACCTAGCTAAAGACAAAGATCATATCGCTAAAAGAATAGAATCCATGAATTCATATATGAACAGGTTATTGAAGGAGGCTTGTAAAGAAGCAGGTCTTGAAAGATCATTCTCTTGGCATGAGAGCAGGCATTCATTTTTTTGCCTTGGGTTACAGCTAGGAATTGATGTGATGTCTCTAAAAGAGATTGGAGGCCATTCTGATGTTAAAGTAACTCAAGAGTATCTGCAAGTCATTGATTTACAGAAGAAAAAGGCTATGTTGGCTTTTGATAAATTAGAATAATCATATCAAATGTGAACATTAATGAACATTTAAGAAATAAATTTATATTTCACAGGCAACTTTTTTAAGCCTTAAGGTGTATAGTAAGCATAGGATTTAAAATCCAGATTGCTGGATTCATAAGTTAAAAACAGGAGGCAATCCTGATACCTTGAAAAAGGTTCTACCCATAAAGATTTTGCT
>JAKOVW010000071.1 GCA_029781865.1 Bacteroidota bacterium | reverse complement strand
GAAATCACCTTCATCCGGAAAATCTAAAAATAGTTCATTTGTCTTCCCTGGTAATGGATTACCATCCAGTGTCCATACATAGGTTGGCTCCGGGCAACCTCCGGTTTGTGGTTTTACAAACAATTTGTAATGACAATACCCTGCGCATACCGGTTCAATTACTCCACCTGGAATATTATTTATATCGCTAATTGATAAATTAGGGGGACCTCCTCCAGAAGTGTTTATAGTAAAATCGCAGTTGTCATCGCCATGATCAAAAAACATGTAGTAAACCTTACAGGGTTTTAGATTAGGAAGTTGATAAGTATATGATAAATTTGAAATTGTATAGTGTCCAAGACATAAGATTTCATCCTGACAATCACAGGCTCCAAAAAATCCTACACAAATACCTGCAAAAGTGTCCCCAACTATACATTGCCCAACATTAATTGTTATAGTAACATTTCCACCTTGACAAACAAACGCCCACCAGGTTCTACCTGCACTTGGCTGGCCAGAAGCACAACCAGGATCACATGTACTGGGAGTCATTCCTGGAGTGTTACATGCAAAACCATTCATTTCGTCTAGTGAACAAAAGACATACGAATCTTGACAATGATCTGCTCCAGGGCATTGAGCATCAAGATGACACAAAACAATTATAGTATCATTTAATAAAACAATTAATAATATCCTACACCATTGAACTTGCTTGTGAAACATGATTTATGTGAGAGCTAATAACATTACATTTTTACAAACTTTAAATAATATTGTGTCTTTTTCATATCCATTAATTTAATGATATAGATTCCCGATTTTATTTCATTTATAGTTAATTGGTTTTCCCAACTGTGACCAGTTAATAATACTTTACCTTGAATAGAAAAAATCATCCAATTCACTATTTTTTCAACTGGGCCGAAAATATCAAGAGTTTTGTCTAATAAAGTTGACTTCAAATAATATTCAGGATTTTGATACTTATTTTGAATATCCAAATTTGATTCAACAATTGGAAGAGTTTTAACCAATATTGCATCATCATGTATGATGCCTCCTGGCCTTAATCCGCTATATCTCGACATGCCATTTATTATCATACTACCATCATTTGCCCGAGCAATGGCAAATCCACCAAAATCTGTATTATATCCACCCGGGCCCTTCGTACCAATTGCATTTTCAAAATTATAAAGCTCATTCCAAAGTATGGATCCACTTGTATCAATTCCAATAATAGCAAGATCTGGGCTGCGTATATCATTTACATCACAATATTCAATGTAACCTGCTAAAACAAATGTATTATCCGAATTCAA
>JAKOVW010000048.1 GCA_029781865.1 Bacteroidota bacterium | reverse complement strand
ATATTCTTGAGTGGCTTTTTAGACTTTTCGGAATGGATGCAGAAGCGGCTGCAGAACTCGCAATAGAGATAAAAGGCACAATGTGGGATTGGTATCAAAATATCAAAAAATGGATTGAAGAGGGAATAACTTTTCTTGTTGATATTATTTTTCGTCCAAAAGAAACTATCGAAGATTTGCAAAAACGTGCAGCTATGCAAGGATTATATCCTGGACTTGAAATATATCCGAAATCAATCTTAGAGCAGATTGCAGATTATCTTACAACTGAAGCACCCGAACCGATTAAGGTGACTGTAAATGCTGTAGTCACTGCGGTTGAATGGGTTGTAGACAAAGTTGTGGACGGATTTAAAGCTATTATCAATTTCTTCGAATGGATAGGAGAAAAGACTATAAATGGGTTTACAGCTGTTATTGAATGGATAAAATCGGGAACCACTTTCACAATCGATGTTGTGGCAAACGTTGTATCGGTGATTTGGGAGAATTTGAAAAGTGCTACTACAAGATTTGTGGAAGGAGTTGGAGTTGTATTTGATGCGGTTGCGAATTTCTTGGGGTTTGGAAGATTTAAAAAACAAGAAGAGCCTACACCGATGTCAATTATGTATCCTGGATTAACTGCTTCAGAAACGACAGAATATGTAAAAGAATTGGAGGAACTTAATCAAAAAGTTCAAGAGTTAGATGAAACTTTTAAAGAAATGAATATTGATATAGAGTCGTTAAATAAAATGCCAGAAAAATTAAACTTAAAATTAGAGCCGCTCGAAAATCTTTTACTAGATTTGACTGTTGAACCTGTACCAACCAGCATTTGGGGATTTGCGGCTGGAGGGTTTACACAAGGTGGTATAAATCAAATTGCTGGTGTAGTGCATGGTGGAGAGTATGTGATACCTGCTTGGCTTGTGGAACAAAACAAAGGAATAATTGCATATCTTGAAAGACAACGTAAAGGATATAAACAAGGCGGATTTGTAGGGTATCAGAATGGTGGATTTGTAGAAGAAGAGCCGTCA
>JAKOVW010000068.1 GCA_029781865.1 Bacteroidota bacterium | reverse complement strand
ATTCGGCAATTAGACACCTTTCCTGCTATATGCGGGGAATGAAAGATGAACCTCATTTAAGGGCTGCCATGTGGAATATTGCTTTTGCTATTTGGATGGAAAAGAATAAGCCTGAAATGCAGGACATACCAACAAGATTGGAAGGTGATATAAATGAAAGTAATCAAGCCAAGTGTTGAAATTATGGATGTGTTTGATGGAATGGATGTAATCAGAAAACTTGAATTATGTGGACGGGTTTGTTATAAGTCAGAAGATAAAATTACTGATGACTCGGCTTATAAATTCGTTGAAAACATCATTAAACGTGGTCATGAATCAGCATTGGAACACTTTAGCTTCACTGTAAAATTTATTTGTGACAGAGGTGTTTCCCATGAAATAGTTCGCCATAGAATAGCAAGTTATTCACAGGAATCCACCAGGTATTGTAATTATAGCAAAGATGATTTTGGCAGTGAAATAACAGTAATTGAACCTTGCTTTTTAGTACCAGGCACAAAAGGATATAAACTTTGGGAAAGGGCTTGTTTAGTTGCTGAACAAATGTATTTCAAAATGTTAGATTGGGGATGCACACCAGAAGAAGCAAGGGCGGTTCTGCCAAATAGTTTGAAAACTGAACTTGTGATGACTGCCAATATTAGAGAGTGGCGACATTTCTTGAAGTTGAGAACATCACCAGCAGCTCACCCACAAATGCGGGAAGTTGCTGGTTTGCTTCTGAAAGAATTGAAGGTAAAAATTCCAGTTGTATTTGATGATATTGAAGGTGTGGTTTGATGGGGGATAAGAGAGATCTAAAGTATAATCAAAGCGGGTATGTCGACCCCACAGCTTATGAAGCAATTAGTAATGTAATCAAAGAAGAAAAAGAACTAGATAAAAGGGTTCGTGACCTGATAAGTGTTCTGAGGTCCATCATTGATTGGGCTGGATTTGAACTTATCGGCAGAATCAAAATCAGGGATAAGAAAACAAGAAAGGAATTCAGATAAAACGTGGATTACCAATCATCATTGAGTAAGCGGAAGAAAAAAAGAAGGCAGGTGATCGAATGATAAAGCGATGAAATTACTTTGGCAAAGGGCGATTTCAACAATGGTAAAGAAAATGGAGAGGATATGGAAAGGAGAGATTAAAATGAAAGAAGTTGCCGGTTTGCTTCTGAAAGAATTGAAGGCAAAAATTCCAGTTGTATTTGATGATATTGAAGGTGCTGTTTGATGGGGGATAAGAGAGATCTAAAGTATAATCAAAGCGGGTATGTCGACCCCACAGCTTATGAAGCAATTAGTAATGTAATCAAAGAAGAAAAAGAACTAGATAAAAAGGTTCGTGACCTGATAAGTGTTCTGAGGTCCATCATTGATTGGGCTGGATTTGAACTTATTAGCAGAATTGAAATCAGGGATAAGAAAACAAGAAAGGAGTTCAGATAAAACAAAGTAATATTTTTTGGGTAAAACAACACTGCAAAAGTGAGGTCAAAGGGATGTACTTCTACTGTACAGTGTGTGGTCAAAAGCTGGATTGGAGGAGTAAGGATGATTGATAAATTCAGCGGAATATACACCCTAACATGCGACATATGCGGCGAGGATGCGCCGGAAACCTTTGATGATTTTTATGACGTAGTGCAATACAAAAAGGACAACGGCTGGAAAAGCCAGAAATGGAACGGGCAATGGGAAGATGTATGTCCGGAGTGTCAG